>JAGBVI010000045.1 GCA_017630395.1 Paludibacteraceae bacterium | reverse complement strand
GCATCTTTGAGATTCTTTTTAACCTATTTTTATTCTCCTTTTTTGATAATAGTCCACTATTTTCTGCAAAAGAAGACTAAAAATAGATTTAAAAATCTCTCTCAAATATGCTCGAAATAAAATTTAAACAACTTCTAAATTACCTCAACCTACTCTTCAAAAATGTTCAAAAAGTATATTCAGACAAAAATATATAAAAAGGATGGAATAATCAAAAATAGTTCCAAAAATTTGTCTGTTAGAATTTTGGATAAAGATGGTTTGGACTTCCTCTATTTGGTTAGGTATGGTTCTTATTATCCTCATTCTTGTTGGTGCTACTGTTTTATACCTTTCTCCGTCCGTTTTAAACGTCTTACTTGCCACTACAACCGCAAACGTCTTGAGTCTTGCCTATATCGGCCTAAAAGGATTGTTTGGTAAATAAATAAAAATCCTTGCAACATCCAAAAATATTTGTATTTTTGCATTAACGATTCCGTAGCTAATGACTACCGATTCGTTGATAGCGGGGGTTAGGAGTTTCCCTAACCGTCCGTTTTTTTATATAAAAGAGAAATATCACCATTCTTATTCAACAACCAAATTTCATTGATATTTATACCATTTTTTAACCTATCAAATATACTTCTTTGCATATAACGTTCAGTAAGTTCCGGTTTCTCAATAATTACTCTACTTAAAACGGTAAATTTATAGACCTCACCTTTAAACTATTTTTATTATTCTTTATTTAATAATAGTGCACTATTAACGGCAAAAAATAATAAAAATAAATTTAAAAATCTCTCTCAAATAGGCTCGAAATAAAATTTAAACAACTTCTAAAAAAAAGGATTGGGAAATTACCAAAAAAATTTTAACTTTGCTGATTGAATATAAGAGTTTAAACAAAAAACACGAGGTTAAATTTGGTAATAAGCATTAAAAATAACTAATAATCAAATAGATAAACCTCAATAGAGAGTAAAATTTTATTGTTTAATTATATTAAATTATGGCTAAAGAAAAAAAATTCATCACTTGTGATGGAAATGAAGCAGCTGCACATATTTCCTATATGTTCAGCGAATGTGCTTGCATCTACCCTATTACGCCATCATCAACAATGGCAGAACACGTAGATGAATGGGCAGCCCAAGGTCGTAAAAACATCTTCGGCGAAACTGTATCTGTAACAGAAATGCAATCTGAAGCAGGAGCTGCAGGAGCTGTACACGGAGCAATTCAAGCAGGAGCCTTGACTTCTACTTACACTGCATCTCAAGGATTACTATTGATGATCCCTAACATGTACAAGATTGCAGCAGAAAAAATGCCGGCAGTATTCCACGTATCTGCACGTACATTGGCATCTCATGCACTATGTATTTTTGGAGATCACCAAGACGTTTACGCATGCCGTCAAACCGGTTTTGCTATGTTGGCAGAGGGTTCTGTACAAGAGGTTATGGATTTGGCCGGTGTAGCTCACTTGGCAACAATCAAATCTCAAGTTCCATTCTTGAACTTCTTTGACGGATTCCGTACTTCTCACGAGATTCAAAAAATCGAAAAGTTGGAGAACGAAGATTTGGCTCCACTTATCGACCAAAAAATGTTGGCTGAATTCCGTAACAGAGCTTTAAATCCAAACAAGCCTGTAATGCGAGGTATGGCTGAAAATCCAGATACATTCTTCACTCATCGTGAATCTTGCAACGCTATGTACGATGCTGTTCCGGAAATCGTTGAAGAATATATGAACGAGATTTCTAAAATCACCGGTCGTAAATATGGTTTGTTTGATTATTATGGAGCACCGGACGCAGACCGCGTAATCATCGCAATGGGTTCTGTAACTGAGTGTATTCGCGAAGTAATCGACTTCTTAGCTGCAAAAGGTGAAAAAGTGGGTATGGTGGCTGTACACTTGTATCGTCCATTCTCTGCAAAACACTTGTTGGCTGCTGTTCCAAAGAGCGCAAAAGTTGTTACTGTTCTTGATAGAACTAAAGAACCAGGAGCAACCGGAGAGCCTTTGTATTTGGATGTTCGCGACGCTTATTTCGAAGAGAAAAATGCCCCTGTTATCGTTGGAGGTCGTTATGGTTTGGGTTCTAAAGATACTACCCCGGCTCAAATCCTTTCTGTTTACGAAAACATGTCTTTGAATACTCCTAAAAATCACTTTACTATTGGTATCGTTGATGATGTTACTTTCACTTCTCTTCCTCAAAAAGAAGAAGTTGCTGTTGGTGGCGAAGGTATGTTTGAAGCAAAATTCTATGGTTTGGGTGCTGATGGTACTGTGGGAGCTAACAAAAACTCTGTTAAAATCATCGGTGACAACACAAACAAACATTGTCAGGCTTACTTCTCATACGACTCTAAAAAGTCCGGAGGTTTCACTTGTTCTCACTTACGTTTTGGTGATAACCCAATTCGCTCTACTTACTTGGTGAATACTCCTAACTTTGTTGCTTGTCACGTTCAAGCTTACTTGAATATGTACGATGTAACTCGCGGTCTTCAAAAGAATGGTACTTTCTTGTTAAATACTATTTGGGAAGGTGAAGAGTTGGCTAAAAACTTGCCTAACAAGGTAAAAGCTTACTTTGCTAAAAACAACATCAAAGTTTATTATATCAACGCTACTAAGATTGCTCAAGAGATTGGTTTAGGAAATCGTACAAACACTATCCTTCAATCAGCATTCTTCCGTATCACAGGCGTAATTCCTGTTGATTTGGCTATCGAGCAAATGAAGAAATTCATCGTTAAGTCATATGGTAAGAAAGGTGAAGATGTGGTAAACAAGAACTACTCTGCTGTTGACCGTGGTGGCGAATACAAAGAATTGGCAATCGATGCTGCATGGGCTAACTTGGCTGCTGATGCTGCTCCGGCTAACAACGACCCTGAATTCATCAATAAGGTTGTTCGTCCTATCAACGCTCAAGATGGAGACTTGCTTCCAGTATCTGCATTTAAAGATATTGAAGATGGTACATGGTATGCCGGTACTGCTGCTTACGAAAAACGTGGTGTATCTGCATTTGTTCCTGTTTGGAATGCAGACAACTGTATCCAATGTAACAAGTGTGCTTTTGTTTGTCCTCACGCTTGTATCCGTCCTATCGTTATGACCGACGAAGAGGCTAAGGGTATGAATGGAGAGATGATAGAGATGAAAGCTCCTGCAGCTATGAAGGGTATGAAGTTCCGTATGCAAGTAGGTGTAATGGACTGCTTGGGTTGTGGTAACTGTGTGGATGTATGTCCTGGTAATCCTAAAGCTGAAGGTGATTACAAATTGGCTCTTAAGATGGTTCCTTTCGATCCTGAATCTGATGCAGCTAAGTTGGAAGCTAACAATTGGGAATATGCTGTTAAAAAGGTATCTAGCAAACAAAATTTGGTGGACATCACTTCTAACCCTAAAAATTCACAATTTGCAACTCCATTGTTTGAGTTCTCTGGCGCATGCTCTGGTTGTGGTGAAACTCCTTACGTTAAATTGATTACTCAATTGTATGGAGATCGCGAAATTGTTGCTAATGCAACAGGATGTTCTTCTATCTATTCTGGTTCAATTCCGTCAACTCCTTATACAACAAACGAAAAAGGACAAGGTCCTGCTTGGGCTAACTCTTTGTTCGAAGATTTCTGTGAGTTTGGTTTGGGTATGCAATTGGCTAACGAAAAGATGCGCGAACGTATCGAACGCGTAATGACTGAGGCTATTGCAGCAGATTGCACTCCTGCTGAGGCTAAAGAATTGTTCGCAGCTTGGATTGAGAATAAAGATAATGCAGACAAAACAAAAGAATTGGCAGAGAAAATTATTCCTGTTATCGAAGCCGGTAAAGATAAATGTAACCACTGCAAACAATTGGTTGAATTGGAAGGTTACCTAATCAAACGTTCTCAATGGATTATCGGTGGTGATGGTGCTTCTTATGATATCGGATATGGTGGTTTGGATCACGTGATTGCGTCCGGTAAAGATGTTAACATCTTGGTTCTTGATACTGAGGTTTATTCTAATACAGGTGGTCAATCTTCTAAGGCTACTCCACTTGGTGCTATCGCTAAATTTGCCGCATCAGGTAAGAGAGTTCGCAAAAAAGACCTTGGTATGATTGCAACTACATACGGTTATGTTTATGTAGCTCAAATCGCAATGGGTGCAGACCAAACTCAATGCTTGAAAGCTATTCGTGAGGCTGAAGCTTATCCAGGTCCGTCTTTGATTATCGCTTATGCTCCATGTATTAACCATGGTTTGAAAGCCGGTATGGGTAAAGCTCAAGCTGAAGAGGCGAAGGCTGTTGAATGTGGTTACTGGCACTTATGGAGATTCAACCCTGCTTTGGAAGAAGAGGGCAAGAATCCGTTTATCTTAGACTCTAAAGAGCCTGACTACTCTAAATTCCAAGACTTCTTGAAGGGTGAAGTTCGTTACGCTTCTGTAATGAAACAATATCCTAACGAAGCTCAAGAGTTGTTTGATGCCTCTGAAGAGATGGCTAAGAAACGTTACCAAAGCTACGTTCGTATGACTAAGATGGAGTATTAATCAATTATCATCTGATGTTATATATAGAAAGGCTGTGTCGGATTGACACAGCCTTTCTTGTTGTCTTTATGCCCTCCTAAACTGAAGTTTTAGATGCATCATAAAGAGAGAAGATCTCCTTTCTTCTTGTTTACAAGAGACGATTTTAAACATTAGCGCTATTTCTGCAACGTATGCAAATAACATCCTAACAGTCTTGAAAAATCTTTTCCAGCCTCTTTTTCTACTCCTTTGTTTGCGCGACGGTAGCGTACCCAAACGTCCTTGTCATAATTGTAGATAAAGGACTCTTGCAACGATGGAAAGCATTTGAACGAAGCATAGACATTCCTTTCCGAATATCGGTCGTTGCGAATGTTGTGGGTGATTTCAATGGTCAAAAGGACATTGATTGGTGTAAGCTCCTTTCCTTTTCGCTCAATTCTTTCCCAAATTGAAATATCTGGCGTAATCTTTATCTCGTCAGATAGTTTTGTCTCCGTCAAGATGTCCCTGCGCCCAAATTTCACAAGATAATTTTGAACTATATCGGTTTGTATCACTTGGTGAGTATAGGTATTGTTGCTTGCCATACCAAGTCCTTCGATATAATCTCTGTCGGTTACAAGTGCTATCCTGTGCAACTCCTCTTCTGTGTAAGTGAAATCCTCAATCCGTTTTTTCATATCCTAATTTTTTCTGTCAAAGCAAAATTAATTCATCTCAACCACTTCTCCAATATCTTTTTCTTACGTTCTGCACATCCTGCCATTACTGCTTTGGCTTCGGCTATTTTTGATTCGTAAGATTCTATTTCGGAAACGATATTGTTTTGCTCTTCTATATTAGGATAAGGAATTTTAACATTTGCAATAGTAGCTTGAGAAATATTGGGCTGACCTGTTCTGTTCGCATACTGATTAAGATTAGATTGCTTGAGGACATAAAAGAGAAATTTCTTATTTATATCTAACAAATAATTTGTCGCATATAGTGCATTATCAGTTATCCATGCTTCAGATTCTGTAAGATGAACACTTCCACAATATTCACCCACTCTTCCAATTACTATTGTCGGTGTATGTATAAATCCTTCGTTGTGATAACCAGTTATTCCATTACCACCGTAAACAGGAATAGTGCCTTTAATTCTATTTTTATTAGATAACATCTTACCACTTGAAAGCTTAATTATCTGAGCTAACTTATTGATTTTCACCCCCCCCGATTTACTTATAACTTCCAAACGTTCAAAGACCTCCGCAATCTTCCTCTTATACTCCTCAATCGTCATTCGACTATTGTTATATTCCTCATCAACCTTTTCACACTCGGAAACGACTTGCTGCTGAATATCAAGAGGAGGAAGGGGGATTTTGATTGCTTTTAGATTTGTGCTGTTTAATCCTCCTTGAGCAGAACCTGTAATATTCGCTTTTAGAATATTTTGTCCTATAACAGAATATAAAAACTCAAACAAATAAAATTGTGTAAGTTTTTCTTTACAACGAATAATGAAAACATGTTCATTTATCATTGCCTCTTTGCCATCAAGTTCATCCCTTACAATAGCAACTTTACCTGTTAATGCTCCATCTTTACATATCAGCAAATCAGATTTTTTTAGTTTTCCCCGTGTTGATTTATTGTAATAATCAAATGAAACAAATTTGGGCGAAGTTAGATTTATATATCCAGATGTGTTGTCAATATGTTCACCTCCTAAAGACAAAACACCCTCACTAATAGATCCTACTCCACCTGTTGGCCTTGAACCTGTTTCAATTAAGGAAACAATTGATTCAAATTTCACCAACGGCCACTTACTCTTAATCTCAATCTTTTTATCCGCAGTAAGTTTTATTGCCTTGTTGAAACTTGTACGACTGAAATCAATCATGTCATGCGTATTGATGTAAGCGCAATATTTGTTTTGTGGTTCTGGCAGTTCTATCTGCTTATTATCGAACGCAAAGCGAACTGCCGCCGCAATGGTGTCAGTCGCATAACGGTCTGTATCATTATATAGCAATCCACCCGTATGACTGATTTGTATTCCCTCAGCGCCTTTTCTGTTGCTCCAATCATATCCCAAGAACTTTTTCTGTTCTGCATTGTCGGCTGGTGCTGTAATAGTCAATGTGATTTGGTCATGCACCAATGTAAAATATATCAGTTTTTCGGACTCAACTTCCTTAACTTTCTTGAAAAAGAACTCTTTAATTTCTTTCTTTTGTTCTTCTTCAGAACTTTTTTTGAACTTGTTGCTTTTACGTTTGTTTTGAACCTCTGTGAGGTTATCAAACCATGCTATGTATTGTGCAAAATATTCGTTCCCTTCAAGTTCTTTTTTCGTTGCGGTTTCCGTTGCAAACGACTTGTACAAATCTTCCGTCACATTGATTTTCTTAATGTATTTCTGAAAGACTTCCTTATCATCCCACTCCTCAGAAAATTTTCCTGAAAGAATTGCATTGACGACATCTTTTACAATTTCTCTTCGCTTCGGTGGTTCGTTAAATTTTTCGAGGTAGAGAACAACCGTATTAGTGCCTGTTGCACCAAAAGTTTTGCTTCCGAATTGTGCCACAGCTCTAAGATGGAAAAATTGCAAAATGATTTCGCGTGCGCACATATAACTGTTACTGTCATTGCTTAAAATTGACGAAGGCAAAACCACCGCCGCAATTCCTTTTGGTTTTAATAGTTGTGCAATGCGTTCAACAAAAAGCGTTTCTATTTCGCTTCCGTCATTGCTTATCAGGTTTCTCTCTAAAAGCTCAAAACTGTTGTTTTTAAGTTTTAGATGTCCTTTAAAACCGCTGACCGAATAGGGTGGATTTGCAACAAGAATATCGAATGACGAATTAGTTATTTGTTCATCGGTATACTGTTCCAGACCATCGCCAAATTTTATTTTCCCTTGTCCAGCCCCATTCATATAGAGGGAAACTTTTGCAACTCTTGCAAGACGATAATCTTTTTCTATTCCGAAAATATGATGTTCACACCACATATTTTCACGAATTGCATCAATATTGCCATTAGCAATAAAATAGCTGTTTATAGCTTCTACAGCCTCAGTGAGAAAGTGACCTGCTCCACAAGCATAGTCAATAACTTTCGGAAAAACAAAGTTATCTTTCTTTCGCACAATTTTATCCAATGGAAGACAGTCCCATATAAAGCGTGTAATAGGCATTGGAGTGAAAAATTGTCCTTCATTTTGCTTAAATCCTTTATTGAGTAGTTGCTCAAACAAGTCACCAAGGAATTGATGTTTTGACGGATATACAATTCTGTATTTTTGGAATAGTTGAACAACTTCTACCAATATCTTTCCATTTTGAAAAAACAGTTCCTCATTATGCACATCCTTAAAAGCAAAATCGTTATTGCTATAGAATTTTAGAATCCTTATTGTATTTCTTAAATCTTCAATTGCAGCTCTCCGCCTGTTATCGTTTAGTTTTTGTGCAAAAAGATTTTCGGCATAGTCGTCTGACACATAATAAATCTCTTCGCCCATGAATTTTTCCATTCCTTCTTTATGCAGACGTTGCAGTCTGTCTTGCAGACTTTCGTATGAATCTGTGCCTACTTTATATTGAAATTCAACAATGTCATCATCTGACTTTTGCATTTCATCCACCAATTTACAGATAAAAAGTGCAACAAGACGATTGAACGCATTTTCTTTGTCACTAACGTTGTTATGACGTAAAATTTCCTCAAAACGATTTACGATTTTATCCTCTGACTTAAAATCTTCCAAACGTTTTTTTCTAAGCGGCGGTACTCCGATTTGGTACGCTTGCGAATCTTCGCCAAAGATTACACCCTTTTCATGAATAAGTTTGTCATAAGTTTCGTCCCAAACTTCAAATAAATCTTTTACCGTCTGTGCATTTTCAAACAAACGAATAGATTTATCATTTGCAAATTGTTTCTTTACATTCTCATCATCAGAACAGTCAATGATATAATTTTCAAATGATAAAACTTCATCTTTGAAATCAGAAGCATAAAGCGAAAGCCATTTAGAAGAGCGTTCTTGTTGCCAGTAAGAAAACAATTGCCCTCCATCTTCTTTTAATTGTTTCAAAGCTTTTAAATGTTCGCTGCCTGCTGTCTTACATTCGATAATAAGCAACATATTCTTGCCATCTTTGTCATAAACGCAAATGTCGGCTTTGCCGCCTTTTGCGTCATGTCCAAGATTCCAACGTTTTTCAAGTTCTATATGTTCCGGACGATAACCCTTTTCAAAAAGGCGATAGACGCACTCAAAAACCACGAAATTTTCGGGATGTTCAAAATTGCAAGTTGTTCGATCATTAATTTTGAAACCTAATTCTTCGGGATAGAACAATTGTTTATTCTTAAAATCTACGCCTATTGTACATCCTTCCTTTTGAGGAAATGTCTTGGAATAGACATCATTATTTTCTTCAAATCCTAAGATTTCAAGAACTTTCTGAAAATTATCTTTCGTTATCATCGTCACGTACGCTATTTGCAGCGTCAGCAACTTACCGATGACAGCAGTATTACGTCAAACTCCTCCATATACGACAAGCGTGGACTCCACTTATCGCATTCTGAGGTGTTTGGCGTAACCTGCAAGTCAAATAAGTTCGGTCCACGCAAAGCGCAGACGTTCACTGAACTTATTCTATGACTTGCTTCTTCAAATCGCCAAACTTTCAGAATGTCTCGAATAAATAGCAAACGCTATAATTACTAATATGTTACTTTAAATCAAATCATAAAAAACTTTCGTTTTTGATATATTCTGGTGCAAATATAATGATTTTTTCTTTTAGACTGTAAAGGTTGCCGATTAATATATAAACTCCAAACAATCTAAAAACTTCACAATTCTAAAACTTAAGGTTTACCGATTATTCCAACTCTATACGAACAGCGATTAAACTTACTTTTCAAATTCCTTTTTTACTTTATCTCGCAACTCCTTTTCCCTCTCTTTAGAATAGAATTCTAAGGTAACGCGGCGGTTCTGCTCATGTTCTAGTTCTGTTTGTGCGTCTGGAATTCGAGGCTCAGTATAAGCCGCACCAACCGGAATTACTTTATCAGGGTCTGCACCACTTTCGACTAACAGACTACGAATATATTCCGCCCTTTTCTGAGATAGTTTTTCATTGTAACTCAGACTGCCTCGGCCATCAGTATGACCAACAACTAAAAACGTGTCATTCGGGAAAAGAGAAACAAATTCTGCCATCTCATCCCATTGAGCAATATCCTCAGGTCGAGGAGCTACGCCAAAAAAACCAAAACTATAGTCCCATTCAAACTTTTGTTGCACTGCAGTAATATCTTCTACATTTTCCTGCGCATTAGCCTCCTGACAAGCTACCATAGCAGTCCCACCAGCCGCCACTCCAATAATTTTCAGCACGTTGCCAGCCGCCTTCTTCTTTTTTGCACAATTGAGCCTCGATGTTCTGACGCTCACGCTCGCAGTTAAGACACGTACCTGCGCATTCTACTTAAAAACTGCATTAGGCAGTGTGAACGGAATCCCGTTGGCTTCCGCAATCAATTTTCTAACGTTTTTGAGCACTTCACAAGTTTTCTTGCCATTTATTAGCATTTTTTTCTCTCAAATCCCCCTTAATTTAAAAAAATTATCGTATCATTGCAATTTGAAGAGAAACCATAATTATAAATTAAAATCAATAATAAGATCATGAAAAAACGGTTACTGGCAATAGGAGTTCTCCTATTTTCTTTCAGTGTTGCGTGTTTCGCACAACTAAATCAAAACCCATGTAAGTTTTTGGGTAATATCACCACACGCGGACAAATTCAACCTAATGTTGGAGGTCTGAGGTATGAGGCATTGTGGGATCAGCTCACTTGTGAGAATGAATCCAAGTGGGGATCTATCGTTAATTGTAAGGTGAGCAGCGCTCAGGAGGGTGTCCAGAAATGGAACTGGAAAAATTCGGACGCTCATTACAAATGGTGTAAGGAGAACGGTGTATTGTTCAAATTCCACTGTCTTCTTTGGACTAGTCAATGGCCTTCATGTTTGGCAAATTGCTCTGCTTCTGAATTGAAGCAGCAGGTGGAATATTGGATGGATGCTGTCGCTATCAAATATCCTGATTTGTCAATGATCGATGTTGTCAATGAGGCGATAAGAGGACATGCTGAAGGGACAGAAAATGGTCACTCATGTGCTGATTTCAAGAAACTTTTGAGTCAGGCATTAGGCAACAGTACCAATCCATATGACTATAAGTGGATTGCCGAGGCATTCAGAATGGCTCGTAAGAGATTCCCTAATGCGGTGTTGATCTATAATGATTACAACACTTTCACTTGGCAAAAAAATGATTTTATTGACCTTGTAGCCTCTTTGGTACAGCAAGGCGCACCAATTGATGCTTATGGACACCAGAGTCACGATTTGGATGACTATTACAAAAACAATCAAATCACAAACTTTGGCAACACTTTGAAGGAGATTCACAATAGCATCACTCAGAAAGGGGGCAAAGAATTGCTATGCTACATCACTGAGTATGATATTTCACAGGGTGATGATAACACTTATGAAACAATCATGAAGAATACCTTCAAGCCAATGTGGGAGGCTGATTACGTAGCAGGTATCACAATCTGGGGATTTGTGAATGGAGCAACTTGGAGAGATAACACAGGTTTGGTAACAAGCTCGGGAGCTGATCGTAGCGGTATGAAGTGGCTTAAGAGCTATATGGCAACTGATGCGGCTATAAATGCAAAAAGCCCATATTGTGGTGGGCCATCAGCAACTGTGAACTTGTCATCCAAAACTATAAAATTTGGAGAAACAGTCACAATCACCGCTTCTGCAAAATTTGAAGGAGATATAGACCATATTGACATATTCGACGGAGACAGCTTGCTTGTCAATAAGTATGTCGAACCTTATGTATGGGAGTATACTCCAACAGAATCAGGTTTCCATACAATCAAGGTCGTTGCTTATGACAAGAGCGGCAACACTGTTGAATGTTCAACTGAATTCTTCGTATGCGAAGCACGTGCTCCATTCAACGGAGAGCCTGCAGCAATTCCTGGAACAATCGAGGTTGAAGCATTCGACAAAGGTTGCGAAGGCGAGGTTTACCAAGATAGTGACAGCGAAAATGAAGGTGATGCTAAAATTCAAGATGGTGGTGTCGACATTGTGACCGGAGGCGATAACTATGCAATCGGTTATACTGCGGCAGACGAATGGCTTGAATATACCGTCAATGTCAAAAAGAGCGGTGAATATAAACTTTCTGCATTCGCTGCCTCTGGATTGGAGGGTTCAGGATTCAAACTCGACATGGATGGAAAAGCGTTGGTTGAAAAAGTATCAGTTCCTCAAACAGGAGACAATGTTTGGGACGTTTTCGAGGAAATCGAACTCGGAGAATTTAATTTGACTGAGGGAGAACATATCCTCCGCCTGACTATCACCAACGCATACTGTAACATCGACAAACTTGTGTTCACTTCAACCACTACCTCTGAAGAAACTGGTGTGAAAGAGGTTGACGCTATTTCAAACTTCTCCGGAATTTGCAAAGTTTACTCTCTACAAGGGTCTTTGATTACTTCTGCGTACATTGATAATGGAAATATATCGGCGTTGAAAGAATCCCTCAAGAAGGGAGTCTACTTGGTTCGTTGCGAAAATGGCTTGAACCAATTGGTTGTGGTAAATGATTAATCCATCTTAAAAAGGTTGGAAGGTTTTACAATACTCCTTCCAACCTTTCTATTTCAATAGAACCATAATTATTTTATTAGTTACGGTAAAACCTAAAAAGGGGTCTCAAACGCTTATTTTTAGTGGATGAGATTTCTTTTTTTTATTCCAAGCCCCCCCTTTAGAAAAGAGTTGGTTGAGGAGGTACTTTTGTCTAAAATCACCGTAATTTCCCAATCTTTTCCGAATTATTAAACAGACTGTAGAAATCAACATAATTCATCAGCGTTATCCACGCCGTATTCGCCAATCCGGAGAAACACCACGGGCGAGTCAGTCGTTTTTGCTGAACCATCAATAACAGATTCGCAATCAGAGTGAATCAAATTTGGATTTTGATGGTACCTTCATTGGCGTGTATGACCGTATGCAACTTTATACTGCCTTTTTTCTTGTCTGTCTCTGACGCCCGGTGCCTTTCAAAATAAGATTGGAGAACAGTGTTATTGTTGTCGAGTCTATAATCTGATGACGATCCATCCATAGGGGTCGCTTGCACTTTGATCTAAAAAAAAAGGAGGCAAAAACACCTCCATTTTTGTTGTTAAAACAGGAAGGCTTCACAGCTGTCCTGTTTTGTGGTTTTCTAAAAGTCTTCTGATGTGATTTTATTTTATTTCTTTACGAAGAATAAAAATTTACTCTTCATTATTTTATATCATTTATAAATCAAAACTGAATAAAGACTCATCTCCTTAAGAATCAGTACAACAAAAGTAAGAATACAAATCATTTTTAACATGGAAAAAATTACCATTATAATGTAATAAAATAGCAAACAAACTATAAGAAGCTGTTTAAATTTTATTAAAAAAAAAAATTAGAGTTTCACTCTCTTATTTTCGGCATCTTTGAGATTCTTTTAGGTGGGTTCTATAAATTCATTTCGTGGAATTTTTGAATTTATTTCGAGTAAATTGCCGTGCGAAAGAACGGAGCAGTGCGAGCACTGTGACCGACTGACAAGCAGCAAATTGCCGAAAGAAATCAAAAATTACCGAAAAGTTTATCAATCTGCGATTTACACTTTTTAAATTTTAAACAGTGAATTTATAGTACTCACCTTAAACCTATTTTTATTCTCCTTTTTTGATAATAGTCCCCTATTTTCTGCAAAAGAAGACTAAAAATAGATTTAAAAATCTCTCTCAAATATGCACGAAATAAAATTTAAACAACTTCTAAGAATATCTATTTAATAGAAGTTAAACTGATATGGTCAAGTTCCTTTAAAGAGCTATTTGCTTAAGTTAGACAGCCATATTAATAAAAAAAATGAAAGCAAAAGAAACTCACAGCTATCTTACCTTAGTGTATTATTTAAGTCTTCTGCTGTGATTCTATATTTTATTACTATTATTACATTTTTGTTAGAGCAATTCTTAATATTGTTACTTTCAACCTCTCATTTAAAAAAAATAACCCTAACAAAATAGTCTTCAAAGATCTTCACTACATTCTTTTATAGATGACCAGTATCACCAAAAAAGAAGATGATAGAGAAATAAAAAAAGGAAGTTTTGAGGCTTCCTTTTTTTGGGAACAAGATGGCTTCACAGATATCATGCCCCTTTGTGGTTTTCTAAAAGTCTTCTGATGTGATTTTATTTTATTTCTTTACAAAGAATAAATAATCCTTCTTTTTATTACACTAATTAAAGAACGATAGAATAGAAAACAATTTCTTCCATCATTGCAAAGCAAAAGTAAACTAAAAATTCACTGTAAGCATGGAATAAAAATCTATTCATATGGAAATTAAATTCAAAATCATCCCATTTCATCGAATAACGTAACATTTGCAACTACTCTATATAATTTTTTCAAAAGAAAATAACAATCCCAACTTTGACAAACAAAGTTAGATTCAACAGTACAAAATTGCCTAAATACACCTTCTCAATAATATTAACCATACCCTACTATTCATTTATTATTCAATTCATATTGTATAATTTACTAAGATGTATCAGACCAAGTGCTAACAAATGTAAGGATAAATGATTATTTCAAATTTAGAATATAACTCAAAAAAAAGGACATAACTCAAATATTATAGAAAAAACTATTGAGAAAAGTGTGGGCTAAAATTTATTTCAAAAACTTTTGAAGTTATTAAATTTAGGGATTATAAAAAAATTTTGAGAAGAACCTAAGTTCTTCCCAAAACAGTAGATTTTCATAATTAAAGTTCATTACCAAAAAACCATTATTACACTTTAAATCAACAATCTTCATCATTGATTTTGCAAATATAATATTAAAAATAGAATAAACCACAAAAATATATCTTTAAAAATAAAAAAATATCAAAAAAAACATTTTCTGTAAACATTGAAATTGAAATAGACCTATAACCTCACGAAAGAAAATAATTTAGGTAATATTTCGCTTAAACTTACCCTATAAATTTAAAGAATAAACCATCTATTCAGCTCTAAAATTTCATATTTTGATTAAAAGAAACTAAATTTGCAAAATAAACCAATCATAAATTATGATAGCAAGGGAAGAATTAGTACATATTGGTAAAATCACTAAATCGCATGGATTGAATGGCGAATTAGAGATCAACGTAAATTCTGAGCTATTCGAAGAGTGTGAAACTCCCTATATAGTAGCCGAAACGGATGGTATATTCATTCCATTTTTTATTGAAGAGTATCGATATAAAAATGAGAACACATACCTATTTTCCTTAAAAGGGATAGAAAATGAAATGGATGCTAAAGAATTAATCAAAAGAGATATTTACATCCATAAAAAATTCCTTACGGGGGGAATAGACGCATCAGAGTTGGAAGGTAACAGTTACTTTATAGGTTTTTCAATTTTTACTGAAGAAGAGCAATTCATTGGCGAGGTTGTTGACATTGATGATACAACAGAAAATGTTCTATTCTTGTTACATGATAAGAATAAAAACGAGTTGATTATTCCTGCGTCAGATGATTTTGTTGTTGATATTGACGAACAAAGAAAAAAAATAATAATGAGTTTGCCGGAAGGCTTACTTTTACTTTAACATAAAAGGCATGAAAGAAAATGAGATGATATTTGGCATTCGCGCCATCATTGAGGCCATAAAATCGGATAAACAAATAGACAAAATCATTCTGAAGAATGATATGCAAAGTGAGTTGGCCAAAGAATTATTTAATGCAATAAAAGGTTTTAGTCACATCCAGGTGCAACGAGTACCCATAGAACGCCTTAATCGCTACACCCATAAAAATCATCAAGGAGCCATTGCATTTGTAAGTCAAACAACCTATCAATTGGTTTCAGATATAGTTCCAACGTTATATGAAGAGGGAAAAACTCCTTTTTTCGTCGTTTTAGATGGGGTTACTGATGTAAGAAACTTTGGAGCCATCGCACGTACTTGCGAATGTGGTGGTGTTGATGCAATAGTAATTCCTGTTAAAGGTGGGGCTAGTGTTAATGCTGATGCAGTTAAAACTTCTGCAGGTGCATTACATACATTGCCGGTCTGCAAAGAAAGCAATTTGGTTTCTGCTATAAAATTCTTAAAACAATGCGGAATAAGAATTGTTGTTGCAAGTGAAAAAGGCAACAAAAACTATACAGAAGCTAACCTTTATGACCCGGTTGCAATCGTTATGGGAGCTGAAGATAAAGGAGTTTCACCGGAAATTCTTCGTTTATGCGACGAAATGGTGTCCATCCCAATCAAAGGGAATATATCCTCCCTAAATGTTTCTGTAGCTGCAGGAATAATGATTTACGAAGGTGTAAGACAACGAATGTCACAAGTTTAATTTTGATTACTGTCTCATAAGCATTCAATGTAATGACATGAATATTGAATAAAGAGTAAAATATGGAGGTCATATACGAAGATAATCATCTTATTGCAGTAAATAAAACTTGCTCGGAGATTGTACAGGGTGACAAAACCGGTGATAAACCATTATCCGAATTGGTAAAAGAATTTATCAAGGTAAAATATGCAAAACCCGGAAATGTCTTCGTGGGCGTTACTCATCGGTTAGACAGACCGGTAAGCGGATTGGTTTTATTTGCCAAAACATCTAAAGCATTAGAAAGACTGAACGAAATGTTTAGAAGTCACAATCTAACAAAAAAGTATTGGGCTATCGTAAAAAATAGACCTCCTGAAGAGGAAATGACATTAACACACTACCTTCTAAGAAACGAAAAACAAAATAAGACATACGTTTACAATAATCCTAAAAATGGGGCTAAATTATCAACTTTATCTCTGAAATTAATCGGTAGGTCTGATAATTATTATCTATTGGAAATTGATTTACAAACCGGAAGACATCACCAAATAAGGGCTCAATTGGCTCATATCGGTTGCCCAATAAAAGGTGATTTAAAATATGGATTTCCAAGAAGTAATAAGGATGGTGGCATCAGTCTGCATGCAAGATCCCTACAATTTACACACCCCGTTTCAAAAGAAAATATTGAATTAGTGGCAACTGTTCCGAATAAAGATAATCTTTGGAAAGAGTTTGAACAACAATTTGGAAACACAACAAATTAGAAAAATTATCGTTTCAATGTAAATTTACGGACTAATGAACACGAAGAGTTACATATATTTCGTACGAATTCAAAAGATCGCAAAGTTATATTCCGACCTCTTGATGGTAAGTTTTCGTTCTAATTTACATCAAAAAAAAGGGAGACAACTTCTATTGTTAGGCTCTTTTTTTATATTGTTGATTATCCCTTTGAAAATAAATGCAAAATCTTCAGACGAGATTCTTTTTCAATTGTCTTGTAAGTTTGATACACTTAAACAAAATCAACCGGATAGCATAAAACTAAGAATTAACAAAGAGTGTATTGCCCTATTTTCGGGAATTTTATCCCACCCTGAATCTTTTGACGACCCGTATAACGAACTACCTAATATTGGAAAAGTGATTTCCGATGATGGGAAAGTAAAAATTTACACTTGGGGATTTCCTCTTCAAGATAAAAGTTTTGCTTTCGCAGGATTTATTCAAAAAAAAGAGAAAAAAAAGGTAATAACTACCCCACTAAAAATAAGAGAAACTCCCTACGTTCCAATGCAGAGCAAAAACATTCCGCCTACTAATTGGTATGGTGCTCTTTACTATAAAGTAGTAAAAATTAAACAACGGAAAGAGGAATATTATTTAGCCTTAGGTTGGTCTGGAAATGATGCTTCTACCGACTTCAAAGTTATCGAACCCATCTTTTTTGACAGAAACGGACGGGTTTCTTACTTGGGGAAACCTTTGTTTGAAACAGGAAACAAAAAGTTCTCTCGAATTGTATTAGAGTACACCTCAGAGGGGAAAGTAACTCTAAACATTAATGACACAAACACCTTAATAATATTCGATCACTTAATTCCAATTGAGCCAATGTATCAAGGAATAAAAGCTTATTACGGACCTGATTTTACTTACGATGCCTATCGAATCGAAAAAAAAGAGGGGTGGAAATTTGAGGAAAATATTGATGCACGAAACAAATAATAAAAACATGAAACATAAAATAATTATAGCAACTATGTCAATCTTAACACTAAACTGCTGCTCAGAAAAGGAGATTGCAACTCCTAAAGCAGACAATTTTGTCTATTCAGTAGATCGCTTTGCCGATGTAGAAGTATTACGATATAAAGTTCCCGGATTTGAAGATTTAAGTCTAAAACAAAAGGAACTTATCTACTATCTTTCTCAGGCTGCATTAGAAGGGCGAGATATTTTGTATGACCAAAACAACAAATACAACCTATCTATTCGAAAAACATTAGAAGCCATTTATGAAAATTATAAAGGAGATAGGAATGATAAAGAGTTTTTGGCATTGGAATGTTATCTGAAAAGAGTCTGGTTTTCTAATGGTATTCACCATCATTATGCTACCGATAAGTTTACACCTGAATTTTCAGAAAACTTCTTCGAAACAACGGTTCGCTCACTTCCTTCAAACACATTACCCATTCAAGCATACGATAATAGTGTGGAAAAATTGATTGCAGCTATAAAACCTGTAATTTTCGACTCTACTCTTTATGCAAAACGAGTAAATCAAAATGAGGATATCGACTTGGTAAAAAATTCAGCCAACAACTATTATGAAGGTGTCAGTGAAGCAGAAGTGGATCAATACTATAATAGCAAAAAAGACCCTAATGACCCTATGCCAATCTCTTGGGGGCTGAATAGCAAATTGATGAAAGAGAATGGAAATCTGGTTGAGAAAATATGGAAAATTGGAGGAATGTACAGTGATGCAATCCAAAAGATAGTATATTGGTTGGAAAAAGCATCTAAAGTGGCAGAAAATGAAGAACAACAACGTGTTATCAACTCTTTAATAGACTACTACGAAAGCGGAGACTTGTTGACCTTCGATGAATATAGTATATTATGGGTAAAGGATTTAGACTCAAGAATCGACTTCATAAATGGGTTCATTGAAACCTATGGAGATCCGTTAGGTCTGAAAGCGAGTTGGGAATCCGTAGTAAATTTCAAAGATTTAGAAGCCACAAAAAGAACAGAAATCATCAGTCAAAACGCTCAATGGTTCGAGGATAACTCTCCGGTAGATTCTCGCTTTAAAAAAGAGACTGTACAAGGTGTTTCCGCCAAAGTAATTACAGCTGCTATGTTGGGAGGAGACTGTCATCCTGCTACCCCAATCGGCATCAACCTTCCTAACGCTAACTGGATTCGCCAAATGCATGGTTCAAAATCTGTAACAATTGAAAATATTACAGATGCATACGACAAAGCAAGTTTGGGCAATGGATTTTCTGACGAGTTTGTTTGGAGTGATACAGAAAAAGAGTTAATCGAAAAATATGGCTTTCAAGCTGATAATTTGCATACCGACTTACATGAATGCTTAGGACATGGTTCCGGAAAATTACTCCCCGGGGTTAGTCAAGACGCACTCCGTGCATATGGTGCAACCATAGAAGAGGCTCGCGCTGATTTATTCGGACTCTACTATGCCGCAGACAAAAAAATGGTAGAATTAGGACTCTTACCCAATGAAGATGCTTATAAGGCTGAGTATTACAAATATATGATGAATGGTTTGATGACTCAACTAACAAGAATTGAATTGGGAAACAACATAGAAGAATCTCACATGAGAAACAGACAATTGATTGCACGCTGGGTCTTTGAAAAAGGTGAAAATGATAAGGTTGTAGAAATCAAAGAAAGAGACGGAAAGTCATTTGTTGTAATAAATGATTACAAGAAGATGAGAGAACTAATAGGAAATTTATTAGCAGAAATCCAACGAATCAAATCAGAAGGAGATTTTGAAGCTGCAAAAGAGTTAGTTGAAAAGTATGCGGTAAAAGTGGATCAAAATTTACATAAGGAGATTAAAGATCGATACGCCCGCTTAAATTTAGCTCCATACAAAGGTTTTGTAAATCCAATTTACAAACCGATTTATGATGGAGACAAATTGGTTGATGTGGTGGTTTCTTACGATGAAAACTTTGTTGAACAAATGCTAAGATATAGTAAAAATCACTCTCACCTACCCGCTTTGAATTAAAGAGGATTCTATAAATTCATTTTTGAATGAATAAATACTAAATATTCATCATTACCTCAATTTATGCTTATATTAATTTTAGGTAAGTTCTATAAATTCACTGTTTAAAATAAAAAAAGCGTAATTACAGATAGTATAAGTGCGTGTTCGTACCTAAGGTGCGAACACGTTTTCTTATTATATTGCTTTAATTTAAGTATTTACAATACCTGCCAAATTGTCTAAAACAACATAAATAAAAACTAAAACAGATTCTTAAACAATATTTTCAAATTGATTGATACAATTGAAATAAGAAATTATTGTTTATAGAAAGAAAAAAAAGAGAAAAATACAAGCAACTTCAAAAATTTTATGTTACATTTGCGTTCAGAAAACAAGTAAAAGTATAATTATTCAAAAATATCATTAAGAGATGGAAATAAAAAAATCTCCTAAGGCAGACTTAGAAAATAAACGTTCAATGTTTATTTTGATTGGATTCGTTCTTGCATTCGGATTCACTTACATTTGTTTTGAATGGACAAACACAGAGGTAACAGTCCATGAAGTTGAAGACACATTCATTAATCAAAGTGAGGATTTGATTATTCCTCAAACCACTCAAATCGAGACTCCTCCTGAAAAGATTGAAAAACCTAAAGAGGTGGTACAACAAGTGTTGAAAGTGGTAAGTGATGAGGTTGAAACAACTACTACAGTTGATATTCAAGAACAATCAACAGAAGAGGCTATTGAATTTACTCCAATGGATGTTCAAGAAGAAGAGGAAGCAGAAGAGGAAATCTTCCAAGTGGTTGAAAAAATGGCAAGTTTCCCTGGCGGTAACGCAAAATTAATGGAGTTCTTGAGAAAAGAGTTGGTTTACCCTCAAATTGCAATTGACAACAATGTACAAGGGCGCGTGTTCGTTCAATTCGTTGTAAATAGAGATGGTTCAATCCAAGACGTTAAGGTTACTCGCGGTGTGGATCCTATCCTAGACGAAGAGGCCATCCGCGTTGTAAAAAAGATGCCTAAATGGGTTCCTGCAGAACAACGTGGTAAAACTGTACGTTCAAGATTTACTCTTCCTGTAATGTTTAAATTTAAATAAGAAAGAGTTAATCTCTCAAAATAAAAAAAATCGGGTGTACTAATTGTAGTACACCCGATTTTTTTTTAGTGTAGTCATTAATAGATAATCATATAGGTTATATATCCCCCTAAAAAAAACACCTCATCTACTAATCTTTATAACCCTATGTAGAAGAAACAATTTTATAATAAACAATTGGAAAGAAATGATGTTATATTAAATGAAACCATAATAAATATATAAATATGAAGATAACATTAACGGATCTACCCTACTCTCCCAATGCACTGGAACCTTATATCTCAGCAAAAACATTAAAGTTTCATCACGGGAAACACCTTCAAACCTACATTAACAATACAAATAAATTGTTGGAGGACGAAAAGTATAGCAATTATCACACAATGACAGACATCCTACTGAATGCCGAAGGAGCTCTATACAACAACGCAGCTCAAGTATGGAATCACAACTTCTACTTCTTCTCTTTTTCACCGAAAGGAGGGAATGGGCCATCACCTGATTCTGCACTTTACAAAGCAATTTGCGACCAATGGGAAACAATAGAAGCTTTCCAAGAAACGTTTGTAGCTCAAGGGGTCTCACTGTTTGGTTCAGGATGGGTATGGCTATGCCAAAACAAAGATGGATTTCTTGAGATTCTGCAAACAAAAAATGGAGACTCACCATTGACAGATGGGAAAATACCATTGTTAACATTTGACGTATGGGAGCACGCCTATTATCTCGATTATCAAAACGATCGCAAGAAACATCTTAGCAGTTTATGGAATATCGTAGATTGGCGAATCGTAGAAAAACGCTACATAACCAATTGATAAAAGTAGAATAAAATATAAAGGCTACTTTTGATTTCGTACTTAAAAAAATACAATTCAAAAGTAGCCTAATATATACGGTTTTCCAACAATAGAAAAATAATTAATCAACTTAATCCAAAGATGAATTCTATAAAATTTTCAACATCAAAAATTAAGTTTTACAAAGCCTAAGACTATTCGATACAAAGAGCACTATTAAGAGCTTTAATAGCATCAGAATACCCTTCTCTGCAAATTACAAATTGCATATTAACTTGACGTAAAGATTGAGCAAAACACTCAATATTGATATGATTATCACACAAAGCTTTTGCAGCCTTATACAAGAATCCCGGATGAGCAATGTTAGTACCCATACAACAAACCAATGCAACCTCTTTAACAGTCACTTGATAGAAGACATTCTTTAACTCCTTAATTAAACCAGCAGATTTAGGCTTATCCCAAATAACCATGGTAATACTATTAGCATTAGTAGATTTCAAAATATAACTTACACCATGCTTTTCAAACACCTTCATGATTCTTAAGTCAAACCCAACTTCACCCACCATCATAGGATCGTGAACTTCAACCGCTAAAACTTTATCTGTACCCGAAACAATTTCAATTCTCGATTCTTTAGCCACATAATCTTTAGAAATCAAAGTACCAGGATGTTCAGGTTCAAAAGTATTTTTGATGCGAATATTAATGCCCGCTAATTCCAATGGCTTGGAAGCTTTGGGGTGAATTGCCTCCATACCCACATCAGCTAACTGGTCTGCCACCATAAAGTTGGTAAATCCAACCGGAATAGAGTTAGCTGCTCCCACCAAATTAGGATCTGCAGAAGAGAGATGAAACTCTTTATGAATTACAGCTTCATTCGCCTTAACATCAACCGCAATTTTAGAAAAAGTAACCTCAGAATATCCTCTATCAAAAGCCCTCATAATGCCTTCTATACCTTTAGTATAACCGGTAGCGACGCACAAAGTTTTAGAAAAGTCAACTCCTTGGAAAGCTTTGTGAATTCGCTCATCAATAGTAAGAGCTTCTGAATCATCAAATCCACATAAATCTATAAAAGTAGCATCTATACCATTATTTTTGATGATATTTACAGAATTAAATGCAGAATGAGCCTCACCTATTGAAGAAAGAATTTCACGAGCCGCTAAATAAAGGTCGTTACGATCTACATATCCTGATGCAACAACACTATGCATAGCACGAAGATAGTTTTTAGCCTTTTCAATACGATTAATAATAAACTCATCCGCCACTTTTTGATCTAACTTGATCTCCTCATAATTGCGGTTCAAAGCGATTAATTTCAAACACAACTCATCCAATGCTTCTGCATAATTCTCATCGTTTAAGAATTTAACATAAATACCGGGAGCACCGGTCTTTTTATGCTCAAGCAACCAGTTAGTCACGTTATTATATGCAGAAACAACAAAAATGCGATTGTACAAATCTGCACCACTTCTATTACCAATAATGATATTGTTCAAGACATCCTTGAACTGCGACATGGAGGTTCCTCCAATTTTCTCAACAGTTAACATCTTATTATATTATTTACAATTTGCGACACAAAGATACAATAAAAACTCTACTTCTCTAAATTTGATTGAGTTTAAATTTCACCAAATACATCAATTCTTTTGCATAGCTGCTATTTTATTCGGTTTTACTACATCTATATGATAAAAATGTAATCCGTTATATTGATGTTGATATACTAGGTTTTGATATTAGAGACTTAGAAGTTGTTTAAATTTTATTAAAAAAATTATTTTAGAGTTTCACTCTCTTATTTTCGGCATCTTTGAGATTCTTTTAGGTGGGTTCTATAAATTCATTTCGTGGAATTTTTGAATTTATTTCGAGTAAATTGCTGTGCGAAAGAAGGAAGCAGTGCAAGCACTATGACAGACTGACATGCAGCAATTTGCCAAAAGAAATCAAAAATTACCGAAAAGTTTATCAATCTGCGATTTACACTTTTTAAATTTTAAACGGTGAATTTATAGTACTCACCTTAAACCTATTTTTATTCTCCTTTTTTGATAATAGTCCACTATTTTCTGCAAAAGAAGATTAAAAATAGATTTAAAAATCTTTCTCAAATATGCTCGAAATAAAATTTAAACAACTTCTTAGACATTTTAATCAATATTTTTATTGTTTGAAATAGTACTTTATAAAACTCAGAAACAATTTAATAATAAAATTTAAACAGTTTCTTATACTCACACTTTAAAATCTGGTTGTTGAAAAAAACTTTAAATAATCAAAAAAAGAGGTTAACAAGTAATTTTACTATCATTTTAACACTCTAATAATTAATATTCACACATTTTGAAAATAATTTAAAAAAAAATCAGATAAATTCACACAACACAACTTTCAAAATGTCAAAATATGTTATAAAAATTGGCTGAATTTATTTTGCAGAATCAAATAACTTTTTCAAATTTGCGTAAAAAATAGAAAAAAGGAAAAGAAAATATGTTAATAGATATTCGCCATAAGCAAGAGAAAAAGCAATCCATTTTGGCTTGTTTAATGGGTGAGGTATCAATTAAATAGAGGTTGTATCGAAATTAAAATCGGTGCAACTTTTTTTTATTTTTCTCGGCGACTAAATAGTAAAATATTGGTTGTAATTAGCTATTTATAAAATCGTTGAATAAAAATAGAAACAAAAAAATAATAATTAAATAATAACCATAAAAAATGAGTTCAAGTGAAATTTTCATTGTAGTATTGTTAACGGCCATAATCATGGTTGTTGCAGCAATACTTATTGGGATGTTGTTGGCTCCAAAGTCAAACAATGCCCAAAAAGGAGAGCCGTATGAGTGCGGTATTCCTACAAGGGGAACTTCATGGATGCAGTTTCGCATCGGCTATTACCTATTTGCCATCTTGTTTTTGATGTTTGACGTGGAAACAGTACTACTCTTCCCGTGGGCAACCATCATGAGGAATTTAGGCACAATGGGATTAATTAGCGTGTTGTTCTTCTTATTCATTCTTATTCTTGGTTTAGTTTATGCATGGAAGAAAGGAGCGTTGGAATGGAAGTAAAAGATATCAGCATTAAAAACATGAAAACGGAGGACTTCAAAGACAATGCTTATTTGGAGAAATACGTTGAAGAACTTCGTCAGGGTGGCGTAAACGTTGTTGTTGGGGTGTTAGACGATATAATCAATTGGGGACGCTCCAATTCTGTTTGGCCTCTAACATTTGCAACGAGTTGTTGCGGTATTGAATTTATGTGTGTAGGTGCTGCCAGAACAGACTTTGCTCGTTTTGGATGGGAGGTAACTCGAAATTCACCTCGTCAAGCCGACGTAATTTTCGTAGCAGGAACAATCGTTCATAAAATGGCTCCGGTTTTAAAACGGCTTTATGACCAAATGGCTGAACCGAAGTACGTGATTGCAGTTGGTGGTTGTGCCATTTCAGGTGGTCCGTTTATTGATTCATACCATGTAGTAAAAGGTGTGGACCAAATTATCCCTGTAGATGTCTATGTACCGGGATGCCCTCCTCGTCCTGATGCTATGCTGTATGGTATGATGCAACTACAAAGAAAAATCAAAGTAGAAAATTTCTTCAAACTTCCTAACAAACCGAATAGGGAGAAAGAGACATCAGACGAATCATCCACAACTCAAAGCAAGTAAGAAATGAAAAAGATTAATGATATAATTTCATCCGTTAATTCGGCACTTACAGTGGAAGATTGCCAATACCCTACCATCAATGTTCCGGTAGAACAATTGAAAAATGTAGCCAAAAAATTATTTGAAAATGGTTACGATTTTTTGATCAATCTGACAGGTATGGATTATAAAGACTCATTAGGAGTTATCTACCATATTTCATCGTCAGTGGACAAAAATGCGATGGTGGTACTAAAAACGACTACGGATAATAGAGAAAATCCGGTCATTCCGACCGTTAGTGATATATGGGAATCAGCCAACTTGTATGAACGTGAAGTGTATGACTTCTTCGGCATCCGATTTATCAATCATCCGGATATGAGAAGAATCTTCCTTCGTCAAGATTGGAATGGTTATCCTTTTAGAAAAGATTATGACTCTAACCCTGAACTAAATCCTGTTCCATTGGAAAATCAAACGATTGAAGCAATGGAGGATGTTCCAACATTGACTGTCAATAAAGATGGGGATTTGGTTGCCAATAGCAAACCTTTGTTTGGAAAACAGGAATATGTCATCAATATCGGACCTCAGCACCCTGCAACTCACGGAGTGTTGCATTTAAGAGTCTCTTTAGACGGAGAAATTATCAACAAAGTTGACCCTAACTTTGGATATATTCACCGCGGAATCGAGAAGATGTGTGAAACAAAAACATACCCTCAAATATTGCAGTTGACAGAACGTTTGGACTATTTGTCCGGAACAATGAATCGTCATGCCTTCTGCTTATGCGTTGAGAAGGCTATGGGATTGGAAGTTCCTGCCCGCGCTCAAGCTGTACGTGTTATATTTGACGAGTTGACAAGAATTGCTTCTCACCTACTCGGTTGGGGATGTACTTGTATGGATATGGGTTCAATCACCGCCTTTATCTACGGAATGAGAGATCGTGAGAAAATCATGGATATCTTTGAAGAGACAGGAGGTGGTCGTTTGATGGTAGGATACAATGTTATTGGTGGCGTTGCTAACGACGTGAGTCCAAAATTCGTTGACCAAGTAAAAGAGTTTATTCCTTATATGCGTAAAATGATTAAGGAATATCATACGCTGTTTACTTACAATCCAATTGCAAGAGGTCGTATGGAAAATATTGGTTTCCTTACAAAAGAACAGGCAGTGGCATTAGGTACAACCGGACCGGTTGGTCGAGCTTCCGGCTGGTCATGTGATGTTAGAAAAATCGAGCCATACGCAGGTTATGACAAGTTGGATTTTGAGGAGGTTATACGTACAGAAGGAGGAACTTTGGATCGTTATTTGATTCGTTTGGATGAAATTGAGCAATCATTGCGCATCATCGAACAACTTATCAATAACTTGCCGGAAGGAGACTTCAAAGCTAAAACTCCGGCTATCATCAAGTTGCCTGCAGGAGAATATTATCAAAGAGTTGAAAATGCACGTGGAGACTTTGGAGTGTACATCAATAGCACAGGAGAAAAGAATCCTTATCGCGTTAAATTCCGCTCACCTTGTATGACTCTAATATCCGCATTGGATCCATTGTGTAAAAACGAGAAAATTGCCGATTTGATTATGATTGGAGCTTCTCTCGATTATGTAATACCTTGTGCAGACAGATAATATCAAAAGAGTAAGATCATGTTAGAATTAGATAAATTAGTAAATTTGATACACGAAGGATTGACTTCGGCTATGCCGGAAATGGCTTGGTTGGTATCATTGATAGAGTATGTGCTGATAGGCGTTGCCTTCTTGGCTGTTTATTGCGTATTGGCATTGGTTTTAATCTACGTTGAACGAAAAGTCTGTGCCTTCTTCCAATGTCGTATCGGACCTAATCGTGTTGGACCTTTTGGAATTTTCCAAAGTATAGCCGATATGGTAAAGATCTTATTGAAAGAGATTATTGCCATCACAAAGACGGATAATGTTTTGTTCAAATTGGCTCCATTCATCGTATTGACCGGCTCTCTGTGTACTTTCGGTGCATTGCCATTCGGAAAAGGACTACAAGGAATTGACTTCAATGTAGGTGTTTTCTACTTATTGGCTATATCTTCGTTGGGTGTAGTTGGAATTTTATTGGCAGGATGGGCTAGTAATAACAAATATACCTTGATTGGTGCTATGCGTAGTGGAGCCCAATTAGTAAGTTATGAATTATCTGCAAGTATCTCTATATTAACAATGGTGATCTTGGCAGGTTCAATGCAATTATCTACAATTGTAGAAAAGCAAGCTGATGCTTGGTTTATCTTCCAGGCTCCTCTCCCTGCTTTTATCGCTTTTGTAATCTATTTAATAGCCGGACATGCCGAAACCAACCGCGGTCCGTTCGATTTACCGGAAGCTGAGTCTGAATTGACAGCCGGATACCATACAGAGTACTCTGGAATTCAATTTGGATTTTTCTACTTAGCTGAGTACTTGAATATGTTCATTATTGCAGGAATAGCTACTACTATCTTTTTAGGAGGATGGCAACCATTCCACATCAATGCAGAATGGGCAAGCGGATTTAACTCAATCATGGATTATATTCCTTCTTGGTTGTGGTTCTTCGCAAAAGTATTTGCATTGGTTTTCTTAAGTTTATGGGTTAGATGGTCATTCCCACGATTGAGAATCGATCAACTACTTAAATTAGAATGGAAAATTTTAATGCCAATAAGTTTAATTAATATGCTCGTAATGGCAGTTTGGGTACTAATTTTCTAAAAAAGGGAGCTATATGATACAATATTTTAAAGATTTATTTAATGGTATAGTAAACCTTTTGAAGGGTATGTACATTACCATGCTTAATTTTTGCCGACCAAAGGTAACGGAGCAATATCCGGAAAATAGAGGCAAAAAGGTTTACGCAGAGAGATTTAGAGGGGAATTGATAATGCCACATAACGAAAAGAATGAACATAAATGTACAGCTTGTGGTATTTGTCAAATGAATTGCCCTAACGGAACTATTCGTATAGAGACAAAACAGATAACAACAGAAGATGGAAAGAGCAAGAAAGTCTTGGATAAGTATTTTTACGATTTAGCAAGTTGTACATTCTGTGGACTATGTTCAATGAATTGCCCTCAAAAAGCAATAGTATGGACAAATAATTTTGAACACTCAGTATTTACAAGAGAAGCAATGCGCATTCAACTAAATAAAGAGGGCTCAAAAGTGGAGGAAAAGAAAGCAGTAACATCTAAAGAATAAGAGTTATGGAATTATTAACAGCAAGCAACATTATATTTTTTATACTTGCCGCAGCCATCATCCTATTCGGGATATTGACGGTTACTTCTAAAAAAGTGCTTCGCGCGGCAACCTCGTTGTTTTTCGTTTTATTCTGCATCGCAGGATTATACCTGCAAATGAATTACCAGTTCTTGGCTGCAGTTCAACTTTCGGTATATGCCGGAGGTATTGTTGTATTGTTTGTTTTTGCCATTCTTTTAATTAAGAATTTAGGCGAAGAAACAGAACAACTATGCGGAGCAAAAAGAGCTCTTGGAATAATAACGGCTTTAACGGGATTAGTGATTAGTTTAATTACCATCTACAAATACGGATTCCATACCGATTCTGATAGATGTAATGATATTGCAGCAATAATCGATATGAATGAAATCGGTCAAACTTTAATGGGTACCGAAAAATTTCAATACATTCTTCCGTTCGAAGCTGCGAGTGTTTTATTACTTGCATGCATTGTAGGAAGCATTGTTATCGCACAAAATCATAAGGAGGAGAAAAAATGAGCATTCCCGTAGAATATTATCTAATAGTTAGTACCCTACTCTTCTTTATCGGAGTTTATGGGTTTGTCGTTCGAAAAAATTTGATTAGCATATTAATGTCTATCGAATTGATGTTGAACGCTGTGAGTATCAATTTTGTCGCTTTTAATCGTTTTGTATATCCGGAACATTTGGAAGGATATATGTATAGTTTGTTCGTGATTGTTGTAGCTGCCGCTGAAACTGCTGTTGCTATCTCAATCATCATCAACGTATATAGAAAGATGAAAAACATCGACACCAAGAGTATTAACGAATTAAAGAATTAAACGTTATGGAATTGACTAATTTAGCACCTATCGTATTAGCCCTACCACTCTTGATGTTTATGATCATCGGATTGTTTGGCTATAAGATGACTCCAAAATTCTCCGGAATTTTGGGTACTACTGCATTTAGTATTGTAACTATCGTTTGCTACTACATTGCTTTGACTTACTTTTTCGGTTCGGGCAGATTGGCTGATGGTTCAATGGCAAAGGAAGTTATTTTTAACTTTGAATGGTTGAGATTTTCTGAAAATTTAGTGATAAGTATCGGATTCCTTTTGGACCCAATTTCGGCTATGATGCTTATCGTTATCTCAACAGTATCACTAATGGTACATGTCTATAGTATGGGGTATATGCATGGCGAAGAGGGTTTCCAAAGATATTATGCGGTGCTTTCCTTATTCTCTTTTGCTATGTTGGGGCTGGTTGTTGCTACAAACATCTTCCAAATGTACATCTTTTGGGAGCTTGTGGGTGTTTCTTCCTTCTTGTTAATCAGCTTCTACTATACAAAACCTTCCGCTGTTAAAGCTGCTAAAAAAGCATTTATCGTTACTCGTTTTGCAGATATGTTCTTCTTAATGGGTATTTTGATTCTATCGTTCTACACGCAAACATTCGACTTTGGTCCGTTGACAGAGGTTACAAATAATCATGTAGCAATTGTGAGCGAAACAATGGGAGGTGTTACTTTCTGCGGATTGTCTGTGATTTCGATAGCCGTATTTTTGATTTTCTTAGGAGGTGCAGGTAAATCGGCTATGTTCCCATTCCATATTTGGTTGCCAGACGCAATGGAAGGTCCTACTCCGGCTTCAGCTCTTATCCACGCGGCTACAATGGTGGTTGCCGGTGTTTATTTGGTGGCTCGCCTGTTCCCTATCTACTTCTTTGAGGCACACGATGTACTGACCATCATTGCCTACATCGGAGCATTCACAAGTTTGTTTGCTGCGGTTATCGCTTGCACACAAACGGATATCAAAAGGGTCTTGGCTTTCTCTACCATCTCTCAAATCGCCTACATGATGGTTGCTTTGGGTGTATCTGGTTACGAGGGTAACGAAGGATTAGGTTTCACCGCTTCTATGTGGCACTTGTTCACTCATGCGATGTTCAAAGCTACTTTGTTCCTTGCTGCAGGTTGTGTAATTCATGCTGTTCATAGCAACGAGATGGATGCAATGGGTAACTTGAGAAAACATTTGAAAATTACTCATATCGCTTTCTTAATTGCTTGTTTGGCTATCGCAGGTATTCCGATCTTCTCCGGATTCTTCTCTAAAGATGAGATTTTAGTGGCTGCTCATGAGGCTTCTCCGGTAATTTATTGGTGCCAAACTTTAGTTGCTGGCTTGACTGCCTTCTATATGTTTAGATTGTATTACAGAATATTCTGGTACAACGAGCCTGATTATGGTCATCACACTCCACATGAGTCTCCTGCTAATATGTGGATTCCTCTAATGGTGCTTACTGTATATACTTGTACAAGTGGTTTCTTCCCTTTCACAGAATATATCTCACCAGACTTAATGGGATTTGAATCTCACATTCATTGGAATATTGCTATTCCAAGCGTTATTGTGGCTCTTATCGGTATCGGTATCGCAACATTTATGTACAAGAAGAAAACCGAATATCCTGATAAAGTGGTTGCTTGTATCAAAAATACTTACCACTATGCTTACAACAAATTCTATATTGATGAAATATATCTATTCATTACGCATAAAATCATTTATAAATGTATCTGCGATCCTATCGCATGGTTCGACAGACATATTATAGATGGATTCATGAATTTGCTTTCTTGGATTACTAACAAGACTTCTCTTGAAATTAAATCCTTCCAAAGTGGTAATGTTCAGCAATATGCATGGGTATTTATATTGGGAGTGTTATCAATCGTCGCATTGACTATTTATTTATAATCGAAAAAGAGTACGACAATGAATATATTATCTTTATTTGTAATTATTCCACTCATCATGATGGCCATCATTTTCTGCATTGATGGCGAAAAAAAGAGTATGATTCGTATGGTAATGTCAATAGGTGGATTTGCTCTATTGGCTACTTCGGCTTACCTGACAGTGGAATACTTGGCTGCGCGCGAAGCTGGTGATATGGCAGAATTTTTGTTTACAGATTCTATCTTGTGGTATGAAACTTTTAACATTCACTACGCAGTCGGTGTAGATGGTGTTTCAGTTGCCATGCTGCTACTATCGTCTATCGTTGTAATTACTGGAGTTTTTGTTTCTTATAGTATCGAGGAACAAACTAAAGAATACTTCTTATGGTTCTTGTTATTATCCATTGGTGTATATGGATTCTTTATCTCGTTGGATTTGTTCACCATGTTCTTATTCTATGAGGTTGCGCTTATCCCTATGTATCTTTTAATCGGACTTTGGGGAAGTGGCAAGAAAGAGTATTCTGCAATGAAACTTACCCTTATGTTGATGGGAGGTTCTGCTTTCTTGATGGTGGGTATTTTTGGAATCTACTACCTTTCTGTTCCTAAAGGTGGCTCCCTAACGTTCAATATTCAAGAGATTGCGGCAAATGTTACTACTTTAACAGAACAAGGGGCTGATAACAGTTGGCAATATATCTTCTTCCCTCTTACATTCGTAGGGTTCGGAGTTTTAGGTGCAATGTTCCCTTTCCATACGTGGTCTCCGGATGGTCACGCTTCTGCTCCAACGGCTGTTTCAATGTTGCATGCCGGAGTATTGATGAAATTAGGAGGATATGGTTGCTTTAGAGTAGCTATGTACCTTATGCCTGATGCTGCAAATGATTTGGCTTGGATATTTATTGTTTTGACCGGTATTAGCGTCGTGTATGGTGCTTATAGCGCGTGTGTACAGACCGACTTAAAATACATCAATGCATACTCTTCGGTTAGTCACTGCGGTTTGGTTTTATTTGCTCTCCTAATGATGAATAAAACTGCCATGACAGGTGCTATTCTTCAAATGGTTTCTCATGGTTTAATGACTGCACTATTTTTTGCTTTGATTGGTATGATTTACGGAAGAACTCACACAAGAGATATTCGTGAAATGGGCGGTCTAATGAAAGTAATGCCGGTTCTTTGTGTTTGCTACGTAATTGCCGGTTTGGCTTCTTTGGGATTACCTGGATTAAGTGGTTTTGTGGCGGAAATGACAATTTTTGTAGGTGCATTTGAACATGAAGACATGTTCCATCGCGTCTTTGTTATCCTTGGTTGTACTTCCATCGTAATCACCGCTGTCTATATCCTTCGAGTGGTGGGGAAAATATTGTTTGGTCCGATACAAGACGAGCATCATGCCGCCTTAACAGATGCTATATGGTACGAAAAGATCGCAATATTTACTTTGATCTTTGCAATAGCTGCTATCGGTATGGCTCCTCTTTGGTTGTCAAATATGATTGCCGGTGGAATTGAAAATATCGTAAAATTATTCTAATTGAAAAGTTCTTAGAACATAAATATAGAAAGTATGGATTATAGCAATTTTATTATAATGAACCACGAACTATCATTGGTGGTGGTTTTAGTTGCTCTATTATTGGCAGATTTATTTGGAAAGAACAAAAGAATTTTTCAATTCTTTGCCATGGGGCTGTTTTTGGTGCATACCGTTTTAGGGTTTACCCATTGGAATATTGGCGAAGCTTCTGCATTCTCCGGAATGTACGTTACTTCTGAAATTCACGTTTTAGTGAAGAATATTCTTAATATTGGTACTTTAATCGTCTTTATTTTTGCTTTTTATTGGAACGAAAATAAAAATAAAAATCAAGTAGGTGAGTTCTACTTTTTGACTCTCTCTACCCTACTTGGTATGTACTTCATGGTATCTGCAGAACATTTCTTATTGTTCTACATCGGATTGGAAACGGCTTCTATTCCAATGGCTACCTTGGTTGCCTTCAATAAGAACAAAAAAGAGTCTGCTGAAGCGGCTGCCAAATATATTCTAACAGCAGCCTTCTCTTCTGCCGTAATGTTGTTTGGTATCTCCTTAATGTACGGAGCTTGTGGTTCTCTATACTACGGAGATATATTGATAAAATTCCAAAGTACACCTCTGCATATTATGGCTCTTATCTTTATGTTTGCCGGTATTGGATTTAAGATTTCTTTGGTTCCTTTCCACTTGTGGACGGCTGATACTTACGAAGGAGCTCCTACTTCCGTTACAGCCTACTTGTCTGTAATTTCAAAAGGTGCGGCTGCCTTTGCTCTACTATGCATCATGATTAAAGCTTTCGCAAACTATCCGGGAACTTGGCAAACTTTTTTATGGTGGATTATTGTAATCACTATTACAATCGGTAACTTGTTCGCTTTGAGACAGAAAAATATGAAGAGATTCTTAGCTTTCTCTTCTATTTCTCAAGCCGGTTACATCATGTTGGGCGTTATTGCAGGTACTCCTCAAGGTATGGCTGCAATGGTTTACTACGTATTTATTTACTTGTTCACCAACTTGGCTGCTTTTGGTGTAATTTCGGCTATCGAAAATAAATCAGATAAACTAACAATGGATGATTACAATGGTTTGTATAGCACAAATCCTAAATTGTCTTTTGTTATGATGTTGGCAATGTTCTCTTTAGGTGGTATCCCTCCGTTCGCCGGATTTTTCAGTAAATTCTTTATATTTGCTGCCGCCGCTGAACAAGGTCAATATTTGTTAGTATTTATAGCATTGTTAAATACAATCATATCTTTGTGTTACTACTTATGGGTGGTTAAGGCTATGTTTATTAACAAGTCTGAAAATCCTATCCCTACATTTAATAGCGATAATATGACAAAAATCGGTCTAATCATTTGTACAGTTGCTATGATTATTCTTGGATTTATTAGTCCTATCTACGATAAAATTATCGCTATCTCTTTTGGTATGTAACCATTACATTAGTTTATAAAAAAAATCCGGTCCATAATTTGAGCCGGATTTTTTTGTGTATCATTCTGAACAATCAAAAAAAAGAAGTAACTTTGCAAAAATTTGAATTAAACTAAGGGTTAGCCTCACTGAAAATAAATTCAAATTTTATTGGTTTAGAAAATAAAGAACTATCAATTTATGATAAAAAAAAATATTTTTTACGTTGTACTAATAGCCATGACTCTTGGATTTAGCACTCCTTCTTTCGGAATAGAAACAAAGTATGAGAGTGGTTATACAATGGAAAAATCACAAGTAAATACGAATAAGAAGGAAGATGGGCTAAGTTTGCTTACCGACTCTTTCGCCTACTCTACTCCCGATAAGATTTTTTGCGGACAATTTAAGACATTGCTGGATTTTGATTCAACAATAATAAAAAAAGATTGGAGCATTTGGAATATCGAAGGGCAATTTACTCAAACCTCTAAGGGCTCCATAATTTTTTCTCACGAGGGGAAATTATACATAGCAAAAATTACAGAAAATAATCAATGGGGAAAACCCGAAAAATTAAAAATAAAAGGAATGGGGAAACGTCGTGTAACAATGAGAGGTAGTTCCCTATTCTATAGAAGTTGGAGATATCCAGAAGAAGATGCCATCGTAATGTACAACCCGCACTTAAGTAAAAATGGGAAACGACTCTTCTATGCCTCTAATTATTATGGCACTAAGGGTAATTTAGACATCTGGTACTCTGATATGATTGAAGATAATGAGAATGAATGGAATGAGCCTATCAACTTAGGAGACTCCATCAATAGTGCTTCAAACGAAAATTATCCATTTATACATGACGAATTTCTTTACTACTCTTCTGACAAAAAAGATTCTCTCAAAGGAAGTAATATCTACAAACATAACTTTTCCTCCCAACAATCTCGCCTATTAGCAGAACCATTCAATTCTGATGGGGACGACTACAACATGGTGGGAGATGGCAAGTACCTATTCTTGGTTTCTAATAGAGATGGAAATCCAGACATTTACTATCCTGAACAGATTATTATTGCTGCAGCAGATTCTATTGATGCGGACAGCCTTGGCGATAATTCTGAAAAGAACAATAATCTTCTAGCAAACAATAATGATAATGCTCTTAATAATAATGGTGATAATCAATCAAATATAGATTCAAATCATGCTAAAAATATTGAATTTCCGAACATCAACGTTTGTATTCTATACTTTATCTTTGACCAAGATAATTTTATAGCTGATTACAAAAAAGAGATAGAAATGATAATGAATTTTATTGACTATCATAAGGGAGCTAACTTTAAAATAACAGGACATACAGACACACGAGGAAGTATTGAGTATAACCAAAAATTATCTGAACGCCGTGCTCAAAAATTAAAAAGTATCTTAATCAATAAAGGAGTGGATGAAAATAGATTAAATACGGTAGGACGTAGCGAATTGGAATTGGCCATTCCTAATGCCCGCAATGAAAAAGAGCATCAACTCAATCGTCGTGTCATAATCGAAAAAATTGAAAAATAGGTAGAATGAAAAAATTTAATATATATATTGGGAATAGTTTAAATTTACTTTCCTTCCGAAACTTTGATATCGGAGTAAAACTTCTCCTAATCTGCATAATTTGTACTTTTAATGCAGCTACCAATCCCCTTTTAGCACAGCAAGATTTGCATCTTACTCAACAGATATTTTCGCGTATGAATGTTAATCCTGCTGCCACAGGTAATACTGCTGATGTCGATATATTCTTGTTGGGCAGATTGCAGTGGTTGGGGGTTGATGATGCTCCCAAATCAACCTTATTGAATGCCAGCAACTATTTTGAAAAGATAAAATCTGGAGTTGGGTTGTCTATATCATTTGATAAACTCGGTATCGGACATAGTAGCACAGATATAAAAGCAGCCTACTCTTTTCAATTAGATTTAAATGATAAATGGGTTTTGGCGATGGGGTTATCCGGAGGCGTATTTATTGGTAGTTATAATCCTTTGGCCAACACACTCGTTGATGAGACGGAAAGAGATGAAATGGATAACTACAAAGAACGAGAAACTGTGGTGACGCCCGACTTTAACATTGGTATTGAAGCCAACTCTCTAAATTGGACATTGGGATTTTCTGTCACTCACCTTCTCAATAGCGAATCTACATCTTACGCTTCGGACAGACATATATATGCATACGCTTCAAGAGCAATAATGTTTAATCCTCAATGGGATATGCTCATAAATTTAGCTTACATGAATAGGAACAAAGTTCACCTCCCAGAATTAGGTATCATGGGCTTTTATCAACGATTTATTTGGGGTGGTTTCTCTTGGCGTCCGGATATCATAAACAAGTGTAACCCCTCCTATCTTTCTGTAATGGCCGGAGCCGAACTAAAAATATTCAGATTAGGATATGTTTACGAATTCGGCGTAGGAAGTAACAACACATTGCCTCCTAACACACACGAAATTATTTTATCCTTCCGAATTCCCAAAAATATAAAGAATTAGAAGTAATTAAATTTTATTTTGAGCCTACTTGAAAGAGAGTTTTTTAAAGGCAAGTTCTCAAAATTAGATCGAGATGATTTTGAAGTGTATTTTACTAAGATTGATTATATTCATGAACCTATTCGTTAAGTCAAATGAGCAAAGTGAAACTTGTTTCTGCTTTACCATGGCGTGAAAAGGAACACGCAAGTGAACGGTGCAATGCAGAGATCATGACTGAGAGCATATATACCGCAAGATAAACCCGATAACTTCTTAGTCTAACAACAAAATAATGCAATATCTAAGAGTGTATATGATTCCATTTGCATTAAGAAGTTGTTTAAATTGTATTTCGAGCATATTTGAGAGAGAGTTTTAAATCTATTTTTAGTCTTCTTTTGCAGAAAATAGTGGACTATTATCAAAAAAGGAGAATAAAAATAGGTTTAAGGTGAGTTCTATAAATTCACCGTTTAAAATTTAAAAAGTGTAAATCGCAGATTGATAAACTTT
>JAGBVI010000044.1 GCA_017630395.1 Paludibacteraceae bacterium | reverse complement strand
TTCCTTTCTCTTTTTTACCGCAAAAAGGAGAAACAGAAAAAGCTCGCCGCTGCGGATAAATACGCTAAAATTATGATTCTTTCGCTAAACAAAAAGAACTCGCTGCGCTCAGACAGCTTTTTGTTCTTAACGCTTCAGACTCATAATTTCTTAACGCTATTTCTCCGAGGCGGCAGGAGTTACTGCCAAGAACAAAGATTCGATTAAAAACAAAAGTCTGTTGTCCGTTGACAGCCGAAGGCTCATGGCTCATAGCTCAAAGCTCACGGCTATAAGAAAAGTTCAACAGCCAATGGCCTTATTCAATGGCTAAGTTCTCTCCTATTTCCTAATTGAATTAGTGGAGTTGGTACGAGGAGGGTACGAAGAAGGTATGAAGAGAAAAGGGATACGAAATATATAATTTAGGATTATTTATATTTTATTTCTTGTTTTGTATATAAATATCCTTAATTTTAAAATAAAATTTAATTTTATAAGCATTTAATTTGAAAAAATGTTATATTTGCATTTCAAATATTGAATTTTATGATAGAAGAGATAACTTTAAAAAACATTTATTCTTTCAAGGATGAGGTAACGTTTAGTTTTGAAGCTACGGCAGATACAGCTTTTGACTCTACGCATGTGGTTGTTATGCCTAATGGAACTCGTCTGCTCAGATTAGGTGTTATATATGGTTCAAATGCAAGTGGCAAGAGTAATTTTTTGTACGCAATAGATGATTTGCGTCTTTTTTTAATTTCTGACCCTCAAAATATGGATGTGCATACTGGTTTTGAACCTTTTATGCTCGATAAAGAAACACCGAACCTACCGTCTGAATATAGTGTTAGGTTTTGGATTGATGGCGTCAGATATTGGTATCAATTACATGTAACAGGCAAGAAAGTTATTTATGAAAAGTTATCGTTTTATAAAACTACTCAACCTATTAAAATTTTTGAAAGGACTCTTGATGGCGGACAATCTGTATTGACTTTTAACAATAAGGTGCAGAAAATAGGACAGGAAGAACAGAAAATATTGAACTTGAATTGCTTGCCTAATATGTCGTTTTTTGCGACACGTGGACGTGTTAATATGAAGATGGAGCATGTTGATAAAGTTCGTGATTGGATTCATAATAAGTTTATGCCGTTGGTTGATATTGGCGCAAATATGAATAAATATGGATATAACAAAATAAAGAAAGATAATAAATTCGTGGATTATCTTGTTGACTTCATGCACCTGGCTGATTTTAATATTAGCGGACTTGAAAATAATTATTCTAAAGAGCAAGAAACTGCAAATAATCCTGCAATTGTATTTGAACATACTGTAGAGAATGATAGAGGCTCTGAAAGATATAATATGAGTTTTGGGCAACAAAGTGAAGGTACAAAACGAATGATTGGTATTGAAGCTGCTATATATGAAGCGGTGGAATTTGAATCTTTTTTGACTATTGATGAAATTGAGTCATCATTGCATCCTGATTTGTTGGAATATGTTTTGCAAAAATTTTTGATGAATCATGGTAACAGTCAACTGCTTGTAACAACGCATTATCCAGGATTGTTGGATACAATTAATGACCTTTTGCGTAAGGATAATATTTGGTTTGTTGAAAAGGGAAAGAATGGTTCTACAGATTTGTATTCTCTTGTGGAGTTTAATGGATTGAATAAGATAACTCGTTTTGAACGGGCTTATCGTAACGGACAATTTGGAGCATTACCTAATATAAAAGATTGATATATGGCGAGAAAGACAAATACGAGGGAGACGAGGCGACCGAAGAAACGTGTGGTTGGAGCAGGGATTACGGAATTTTGGTATTTAAAACATCTTAAGCCACTGCTTGAATTGGATTTTGAATTGAAACCAAGATTTTTTGGTGATGAATCTGTTGCGAATATTAATAGTCTCATAGAGGAATCTCTTGGCGATGGTGCGCCGGTAATATGTTTTTACGATGAAGATGTGAAGCAGTGGAATCATGTTGAAGCGCAGCGTATAAAATGTTTGCATGATAAATATGATAAGAATGAAAATGTGATGTTGGCATGTAGTATGCCTTCCATAGAATATTGGTTCTTATTACATTATGAAAATACAAATAAGTATCTAAGAACATCAGGTGATGCCATTAAAGCTTTAAAAAAGTACATTCCTCAATTTGATAAGAAAATACATTTCTTAGAGCAAGCGAAATGGGTTGAAGATCTTATAAAAGAAAACAAGATGAATAAGGCAATGCAGCGAGCAGAGAAATTTGGCAGAAATGGCAGTTCATATACGGATGTTTGGAAAGCGATAAAAAAAATAAATGATAACAAATAAAAATGGAAGATATTGTAAAATCATTTAATGTAACCTATAATAGTGAAGATGCATATGAGATGGTTGCTCAAATTGGTGATATTGCACTTGATGCAATAATTGATGGTGGTGTGTTAGACGGAGTTCCTGTATTAGGGACGTTAAAAGGTATTTATAAGACTACGCAAAACATTCAAACACGACGCCTAATTAAAAAAGTTCATAAATTTATATTTGCTACAAAAGATACCACATTATATGAACGTATGAAGTTTATGGCGGAATACACTGAGAAAAATAAAGAAAATGGGTGTGAAGCATTATTGGCAGTTATAGATAAATTGGATAATATAAATAAAGTTGACATATTGGCAAATTTGATGAAAGCTAAAATAAATGACCTTATAAATATTGAGTATTTTATAAGATTATGTGTAGTTATTGATCGTATTCCGTTTTCTGATTTGAATGAGTTGTCTAAGTATACAAAAGATTATTACGAATATGGTTCGACAGATGTGTTATTGAGTGCTGGAGTTTTGTCTAATACTGTTATAGATGCAGAGGACGGTAATAAATATAGACTTAATATGCTGGGTGTATTGTTATTAAAACATGGGATGTTGCAAGATGTTTCTGTTGATATAAAGAATTATACATATTTAGCAGATATGGAGTGGAAACAATTTTGAGAATTATTGTCTGAAAGCAAGGTGCGGTTCTCGAAGATTGGGCGCAAGATTTACTACCGACGACAGGACATACAGAATATGCTTGCGGATAATTACACGATGTTTGAGATTCATAATGAGTATGGGAAGAAGATAGAGAAAAAGACGGCGTAGGGTCTTGCCTTGAAGTTACAAAGCCTCGGCACTTAAATTAAGGTGCTGAGGCTTTGTTGTAATTGACGATGGAGATTTACAATGAACAATTAGAGGTATCTCGCAAAGGCACAAAGAACACAAAGAAAATACTCATTGTCTCCACGTATTGCGAGTATCTTAACAGAAAGCTTGTTGACTTAAAAAAGATAATAATTCATTACTAATATTTATACAAATACAATTAGTTATACTTCAACACCAATCTGACCTTGTATTCTAGCCTCAATTTCCTGATAAATAGGAAGCTGAGTTTCAGGAGCCACTTCTAAAGTTGCCATTAGAACATATTTCACAGGGTAAGTCAAATTTGGTTCCTTTTTACAAGAAACTATAATTTTCAAATCGGTACCATCAACATAGGTTGATGCTTGATTTCCTACAAAAACTTCATGTTGTACAGTACCCCTTCTTGAAACCTTATCATCTCCCTCCAAATTATATTTTGCAACTAAAGCATTATCTGAACTAAAACTTAATTTTGCCAAACGATAATTCTTATTGCGAGGTGCAATGGGACTTAACCAGGTTAATGTGATTGTCAATCGCTTTAACACAGCTTTAGAAATCAAACAAGCTGGTAAAGGAAACCTAAATTCAGATTGAGTACCTTCAGATAGTTTTCCATATCCTATCATTGTTGCACGCTGTTCCGTACAAAATGATGAAATTTCTGGATTTGGAAATCCATGTCCTATCCATTTTAGGGTTTCTTTCTTTTTTAGTCTTGGAAACTGAGGAACAAATTTAGTCACAAGGTTTTGACCTAAATCTCCCCAAGTGCAAGAATGAAGCAACATTGTTTTCAAAGCTACAGCTTCATAATCTAAAGGAATATTTATATTATGGCTACTATGCAAATCATTCAAGTATTCGCTACAAAGTCTACTTACCAAAGCGGTTGCGTTACTTGTACCTTGGGTTGCGTTATAACTATTTATACCATTTGCACAAGATGCTGTTAGATGCCCAGGACTTTTTTTTGTAGATTGGCGACTAACCCTCAGTTTAGCAAGCATAGAATCTGCATCAATCAAACTAAACATTTGTTTCCCACCATTCATAACCATATCTGGTTTTATAGAACCTTGATACCCACCACCAAAACAAGAATAAGTGGCAGGATAACCATCAGGTATAGGATTATGTAAATGAGAATAATTAATCGGATCGGAAAAATCCGAATGAGTTGCTCCGACACATACTCCATTTATACATTCCGATGGAGACAAAATTTTTGTCAATGATTGATTTTGCCAAATATAATCGTACAGACATTTTAGTTTTGCTTCGTCTGTTAATACTTTGTACTCTCCGTATGTAATGGGTAGGTAAATATCCTGCGGACAATTTCCTGAACTCACAATCACCAAAAGATTATATTTTTCACTTAGCCAATCAATCATCTTTGCCTCTGGACTTAAAGCATAAATAAATGGTCTACTATAATTGCCAATAGATAAATTTACTATTCTAATTGTATTAAGATATGATGACTCACCTATTTCACGCAATGCCTCATGTAGAATATCAACAAAAAATCTATCTTCTGGTACGGACTCTTCTCCTCGAGCGTTTGGTTTCATTATTGGACGAACATATAAGACACTATCTAATGGATTGATTCGATTGTTCAAATCGCCATGTATTATCAAAGATGCCATTGTCGTTCCATGCACACGCTGAGTTGCCTGATAATCTGATTCAAAATCTTCAGGATCATTTATTCCTATTCGTCCTCTCAACATTGTATGATTTGCCAATGGCACACCATCAAGTAAAGCTATTACTGGAGGATTCGTTGGCAATGGTATATCTTCTATAATATCACTATCTGTTGTTTCTTCAATATTCATAATAGACAATGCTTGACCTGTGGCACGAATAGCCATAATTTGATCAGCATTAATTAATTCATGGTCATGATTATCCACCATCCGTTGAATTTCCTGAGCTGGGCATTCAACTATCAAACCATGAAAACCGATTTCTTCATAAATAGAAGAACGAACCAAATATCCATTATATCTACTCAAAATATTTAATATGGCAGATTGAACTGCATTCCTCTTTTGTTGTGAATCTCGATACCAAAGTTCTATTTCAAATTTTATAGTAGCTGGGGACGATTGTAGGATTTCATTCCATACTTCTATCACTCCAGTTTCCTCAAATCTGTCACGCACATCCCATCTTCGAATATCTTTCAATTGTGCAAAAACATCACGAAAAGCAGTCACACCTGACGGATATTGAGTTCCACCCTCAGAATAAATTTTCCACAACGACAACATTTGCTGCATTGCGCGTTGATTCGTCATCGTCAAATATAGTTTAGCAGGCATTTTTGAACCTTTAGGAGTACCATCCTCCTTGACTTGGAAAAATTCATCATCTGAATCAAATTGCGTATCACCATCTAGCAACCATTCCATTCCTGCATTCTTTACAGCAATAGCAAAATTTGTTACAGAATCTGCTACTTCGAAAACAAGAACAAATTCAGGATCAATACCTTGAACACCTTGTTGCAAAATAGCAGACTTTCTATTCATCACATCTTGTAAAGATTGAAATATCGGTCCCAATCTTCTTGTTTGTGCAGACTGCGATGGAAAATGAGGTTTTGTAATACTCATTCTTCTACCTGTTGGTATTATCCTTGGACTACTTGGACTAAAAGCCATCAAATCTTTCTTCATTATCCGTACTTTAATAGTGATTATTGTTCGCTCTGAATCATATTTAATTTTAAATTTTCAAGTTCTTCTTTCACATAGTTTTTGACATTACCATCTGGCAAAGAAAGTACATGTCTTCTCATAATAGTCAAAGCGAATGTTTCAATATCTCCAAAATTATTACCTATCAATTCTGCAGCAAGTTTAGATAGGTTATACTGAAAATCAACAGAATACTTTTTTTGGAACATTTCAAGCCAACATTGTATACTATTTTTGTCAGGCATAGGCAACTCTACTCTAAGTTGAAATCTTCTCCATACCGCCCTGTCTAATAACTCAGGATGATTTGATGCGCCTATCACAATTGTATAACTTGGGAGTGCATCAGTCATCAAAAGAAGCGAACTAACAACACGCTTAATCTCTCCCAATTCATGAAAATCCCCACGCTCTTTACCAATTGTATCGAATTCATCAAAGAACAATACACACTTTCTTGTACTCACGAAATCAAATAATTGTCGTAAACGCATAGCTGTTTCCCCTAAATAAGAACCAATCAAAGTATCATATCTAACCATATACAAAGGAACCATCAATCTTTCAGCCAATGCCTCTGCAAAAGTTGTTTTTCCTGTTCCTGGTTCACCTACCAACATGATTTTGTGCCTTGGTTCCAGAGCATACGACCTCAAAAGATCTGCCCTATGTTGCTCCTCTATAAAAAGTCCAACCATCTTTTTGACTTTATCTGGGAGAATTATATCATCAAAAGATTTCTTCACTACTATTTCCTGAAGAAAATTATTGACCACAGGTGCAATAGTTGTATCAGCAACATTACGTCCTTGCAAATCCTTGTCAGCAAAACGTAACATTGTATCAAGCTCCGATTGAAGCTTATCAGCTAATAGTAGATGTTGCTTTGAACGTTCTTCTGCAATCAAAGCTTCTACAATTTTTTTGAATTGATATTTATTGCCTGCAAATGAGTTTTTAATCAATTCAAGTATCAAATCCGCTCTTGCCATAATTGTTTATTTAACCATTTGATTTTATACGTTAAAGTATGCTTAGAATGTACACAACAAACCCAAGTTAAGGTGCAAATATACGAAATTTATCCTAACACATTCTGAATTTTATTAAGAACAACTACTATTGTGACGAAGTATGAAATTAAGACTATGTACATAACAGCAGCAACAACAAAGCCATAAAGAGGCAAAGCATTTAATTGTACAATTTATACCATAAGTAAAAAAACAATAACAATCTAACAAATATTAAGATAGAATCAAATAATATAGACGACTCATGCACTCACACTCCCCTCAATAATCTTTATCTCATCTTCTGTTAATCCATATATATCATAAACGATATTGTCTATTTCTCTTTCTTCTGATGATATGTCAGTCTGTATATATTGTTCCATTTTAACAAGTATGGATTCCACCAAACTAATGATAGGTTGTTGTCTTGCTAAATCTATAATAGGTAATGGTATTCCCAATAATGGTTCTTTATCAATTTGATAATTACTTCCTTGCATTTTTCCTCTATTTTTCAACCAAAATGCTATAAGTTTTGAATTAAGAATTCCTGTTAAAAACTTCAGATTCCAACGAGATGATTTAATACTAAAGAATGTTTGCGTTACATAACAATCAAAGTTTGAATATGAAAAACAAGGTTTTCCTACACATTTACGCAATGATATTATTTTCTCTCCTTGAAAAAATATTTGTTTTCTACATCTATGTAATCCATATGGTTTGTTATCCGACGTAAATATTTCTATGAATTTATCCAAATGTTCTTTTATATGCGGATAATCTTTCATTTTATCAGCATTCTTAAAAGAGGAATCGGTATAAATCATCCATTGCGTATTATTGCTATCTGTGTAATATCTATGTATCTGTTCTGTTGTAAAATATGGTTGTATGAGTTCTAATTCCTTTTCATTTAATATCATAGAATCTTTTTCAGATTGGTCTAGTCCGAAAATACCTATTCCTATTGGATATTTATTACCTAATTTATTAGCTCCTTGTTTGTTTAAAAAATCTTGTGGAAATACTATTCCTTGCGCAATTTCATTGTCTTGAAGATATGTTTTATCTTTTGTTATTTTATCAAATATCAATTTGTTTTCTGAAAATGTTAGCAAGTTATCTTTTAATGCATACCTATTGATTATTGGTAAAAGATATTTTGTATTTCTTTTACGCTTTGTTAATAGCGCAAGCATATCTTCTTTTTCATTACATTGTGTAATTATACGATAATCAAACTCATAATCATCAATATCTTGATTTCGTTTGAATAACATTACCATCGTCTGAATTTCGGCATTTTCAAATACCATATAGGTATTAAAATCAAGTAATTGTAATATTTGACTGTCGCTGATTACTTTATTGCGCATTTTTTTAGCACCTGCACTTGTGGTCCAATTGTTTTGAGCAATAAAACATAATGTGCCTTCTTGTTTTAACAGATCTATTCCGTGACATGCAAAACCATACCATAAATCCATTTTTCCCATATAGTATGGACTTACTTCACGGAAGCCATCAAACGCTTTACGGTTTGTGTATTCTTTCACATACGGCGGATTTCCTATCACTATATCGAAGCCTCCTTTGTTGAAGACGTCGCTGAACCAGGTGTGCCAAAGGAAGAATTGGTCGTTGCCGGCGAGGTCGAGGGTGCGGAGCTCGCGGAGTATGTCGGCATCGAAGTTCTGGACGCTGAGCTGCTTGGCTATGGTGTTGCTTATCCTGTTGCGCAAGTCGGTCTTCTTGTCGTGGTCG
>JAGBVI010000043.1 GCA_017630395.1 Paludibacteraceae bacterium | reverse complement strand
CCACACTAAAATATAATTATGAGCAAAAGTACACATTTTTTCGGACAGCCGGTATATGGACAATTAATAAAAAGACTTAATAAGGAAAAAATACTTCAAATCAGTCGCAGTTTAGGAGGAGAAAGGTATGTGAAGAGTTTCGATGGATTCACACACTTACTAACGATGCTTTATGCGGTGATAATGCGATTCGATTCACTGCGTGAAATAGAGATATCTATGATAGCAGAAGTACGCAAATTACATCACATAGGGATAGAGACCGTACCCAAGCGTAGTACACTGTCAGATGCTAATAGTAGACGTTCAGAAAAGTTCTTCGAAGAGGTATACCGAAACCTTTATGAGATGAACAAAAACAAACTTACCTCGGACAGCCGATGTAATGGGTCGGGAAATTGGTTAAAACATCTAAGAATCATTGATTCTACAACGATATCATTGTTTTCCAACTTGATATTTAAGGGTGTAGGACGACATCCGAAGACCGGAAAAAAGAAAGGGGGTATTAAAGTTCATGCAATTATACATGGCAATGAAGGTGTTCCATGCGATGTACAGTTCACTTCGGCAGCTACTAATGATTCATTTATGCTTGTTCCCTCAAAATTTTTAGAATCAGAGATAATTGCCATGGATAGAGCCTATATCAATTATGAGAAATTCGAGGAATTGACCAAGCGAGGTGTAGTTTATGTTACAAAAATGAAGAAAAACCTTAAATATGAGCTTCTTTCCGACTTAATGGAAATGACACCGGATGGTAAAATGAAGTATAGATTACAAGTTGTTGAATTTCACAAAGGAGACATTAAACATATCGCAAGAATTGTAACTTATGTGGATATAAAAAAGGGAAAACAGCCGAAACTGATTTCCTTGTTAACCAATGATTTTGACATGAGACCAGATACAATTGAGGACATTTATCGTCGTCGTTGGCAGATTGAATCACTTTTTAAGCAGATAAAGCAGAATTTTCCGCTGAAATACTTTTATGGAGAGAGTGCCAATGCTATAAAAATCCAAATATGGGTAACTTTAATAGCAAATTTGCTCTTGTCGCTTTTACAAAGTGAATTGGAACGTCGTTGGAGCTTTTCTGGTTTGGCAACAATGGTGAGAATTGTCTTAATGTATTATCTCAACATTCAAACGTTCTTTAATAAGCCGGATGAAGACCTTAGATTGATACTTATGGAGGCCTCTGAATCACCTCCTGATGAGGTATAAATTAATAAAGGGGGGGCTTGCTTAAGAAAAATAAACTCCCAATCTTTGTAATTCAGAAGATTGGGAGCAATATGTCATGTTTAGCGGACAGTAATAATTTTTTTTTGTTATCTGTACAATTTCCTACTGATAAAGGCCGGTTTCACCCGATGATTCTTGTTTGTTTTTTATTAGTGTCCGCTAAACAAAATATAGCTTTTTCAATATACTGAATTTCAATAATCAACAATTGTTCTTCCGTGGACAAGCCCCCTATTTTGAGTATCTTATCGGCTGTCCGACAAATTAACCCATATATTTTGCATAATAAGTCAAATGAGTAATAAAGTAGGGTAAAGTCTTACGATATTTACGCTTTTTCGGCTATTTTTTTGAATTATCAACCCTAAATAGCTATTTGTATCTCCAACTCATCGGCTGTCCGACAAAATAAACTTCTCATATAACAAGAATCGAACTTTTAGCGGACACTAATAATATTATATTTATCATTATTTCCACCATACCCAATATAAACAACAAAAAATAAGGAGTTGCACTATGCGTTGCAACTCCTTATCTTATTTATTTCTTCAACCATTTATCAAACCAATCAATAAAGTTTCTGTGCCACAATACACTATTTTGAGGTTGTAACACCCAGTGGTTTTCATCGGGGAAGTATAAGTATCTAGCAGGTACACCTCTAAGAACGGCAGCATTATAAGCAGCCATACCTTGCGATGCCACTATGCGATAATCCAATTCTCCGTGAATTACACATATAGGAGTATTCCAGTTTTGGATAAACTTGTGTGGAGAGTTTGCATAGCTGCGTTGTGCAGTTGCATTTGTTTTATCCCAATATGGTCCACCTAAATCCCAATTTACAAACCACATTTCTTCGGTTTCGCAATATTGTTGTTCTAGATTGAACATACCATTATGAGCCAAGAATGCTTTAAAGCGATTTTGATGATTACCGGCCAACCAGTATACAGAGAAAGCACCATAGCTAGCACCACATGCTCCTACTCGGTTTTCATCTATACTTGGGTGTTCCTTAGCAATAACATCGTAGGCTTGCATATAGTCCTTCATATTTTGTCCACCATAGTCTCCGCTTATTTGTTCGTTCCACTTAGTTCCAAAGCCTGGCACACCGTGGCGATTAGGAGCTATCACAAAGTAACCTGCTCCCGACATAAGTTGGAAGTTCCAACGAGTAGACCAGAACTGACTAACCATATCTTGTGGACCACCTTGGCAGAAAAGTAATGCCGGATATGTCTTAGTACTATCGTAATTATACGGATAAACAACCCATACAAGCATATCTTCTCCATTGGTGGTTTTTATCCAACGTTCTTCCACTTTACCCATCTTCACATTGTTCAGCACCTCAGTATTTATTGCCGATATTTGTTTTCCTTGAGCTTTTTCGCCTTTAGCATCGTAAACGAATATTTCGGCAGGATGCGACATTGATACTTCCTGGGTATATATTTTATCACCCTTTAGTTCGAAAGCATTAATATCGTGCATATCTTTGGTTACTTGTTTAAAAGCTCCATCTGCAAAGTTGTAAACAAATATTTCTCTTGTTCCCATAAATGGACTTATGAAATATATTTTGCTATCATCGTTACTCCATGCATAGCTGTAGCATGTTTGGTCCAAATCGGCAGTAAGATCTTTACGTTCCTTGCTTTCTATGTCGTATAGCATAATACGTTGTTTGTCCGATTCATACCCATCGTGTTCCATACTTTCCCATATAATGTATTTACCATTATTAGAGAACACAGGGTTTTGATCATATCCCATTATACCGTCGCTAATGTTTTGCACGCTCTTGTCGGCTATATTATATAGGTATATGTCAGAGTTTGTGGAAAGAGCATATTCTTTGCCCACTTTTTTGCGGCAAGTGTATGCGATAGTTTTTCCATCGGGCGAAAAAGCTACTTGTTCCAATCCTCCCCACGGACGCATTGGACATTCAAAAGGTTCACCTTCCAATATGTCGGTTCCCGATACTATTTCACCGGCATTGAAGTCTGCAATATATATATGAGGGATTGCATCTACCCATTCGTCCCAATGACGATACATAAGGTCTTCATTTATACGACCTGTAGCATTAGGCAAGCCTTCATACAACTTAGCTATTTCACTGTCTTTCTCTTTTGATATTGTGGCTGTATATATCACTTTCTGTTGGTCGGGCGAAAGTTTAAATCCTTCTATACCTCCAGGGATATTGGAAAGTTGTTTTTCGTTTTTACCATCAATTCCTATAGCAAATATTTGAGCACCATTGTCTGTTCCACGAGCAAATGCCAATTGACTATCAGTCAACCATACTGGATTAAATTCACTCTTTGCTGATTGTGTTACTTGCTTGCAGTCGGTACCATCAGCATTCATAACATAAAGTTCGGCATTACCTTTGTTTTTATCCAAATCATAGTAGGTAACAGTGTAGGCTATTTTACTACCATCGGGCGACACTGTGGCTTCTCCCATCTTGCCCATACCCCACATTACTTCGGGAGTGAATTGACCATCATTGATGGTTACATCTGTTTTGCCGATTATCTCTTCGGCGGGGGTTGTTTGTTTTACCTTACAACCCGTCATCAGCATCAAAAACGATGCCAAACTAAGAAATACTTTTTTCATGTATATTCAATATTAATTATTT
>JAGBVI010000042.1 GCA_017630395.1 Paludibacteraceae bacterium | reverse complement strand
TTCGATTTGCAGAAATTGATTGTCGGTACTTTGCTCTTTGGTTGTAATCAATTCATTAGGTACTTGCTTTGCCATAATTGCTAGTCTTTATTAGTTAAACATTTACTTGTTTTTTTGTAGTTATCGTTTGAGTATTTTTAATACGAAATAAGAAATCTGCTGCAAAGGTACTACATCAAACTGCTAAAACTTGTCAGTTTGTCAAAGAATTTTACAAAAAAATGCACTTTTTTATTAAAAAAGGTTCATTACTGTCAGCTTGCTCCTTTTTTATCTCAGCCGTACGGTTTTGAAATAAAAAAGGAGCAAGCTATAGATGAAGTCAAGAGAGAAAAGAAACTTGGTGTCTTCAAAAGATGAAAAAAAGCAGCACCGTGTGAGGGTGCTGCTGGGGGAGGAGTGTGTCCGCAAAAATGCAAACGAAGTACAAGTTAGGGCAATTTATTGCTTAGTTGTGATTTTGAGAATGCGCTGCGAGTTGTCGATTTCTATTTTTCCGAGGCGTTGGAGGACACTCTGACCGAGCAAGAGAGGAGCATTTTGACTTTTAACCACAGAGGCACGGACATTTTTAAGAACAAGGCCTGCAAATTGAACTTCTTTTAGGATAATTGTGGTTCCTACAGAAATGCTACCATCTGCCGTTTGGTAACGTTGCTTACCAATCACATCTTTATTAGACAGATATCCGTTTTTATACATAAAGTTTGCCTCTACTTGAGAAATTGTGACATCACTAGCTCCTGTGTCAAAGATAAAACTTAAGGGCAATTCATTGATTGTACAATCTACTTTTGTTACCCCACCTGCTTTACTGAAAGGGATCTCCACCACACGCTCATTGCAACTTAGGTTAGTTTCTTCACCTTTGAAAGCACTAATACGCTCCTGTACCTTTGTCTCATAACTTGCAAGCAGACTATCTAATCGCTCACCACGGATGGGTGATAAGTCTATATCTCTACGAATGTGATTAAAATCCACATAACCATCTTTTAACTCCTGTTCAAGCGTATGAAATGCTAATTCTATTTCTCCCAACAAACTATAACTGCATGCAATATTGTATCTATTCTCATGTTTTATAGAATCAGCATTCAAGATGCTATCTGCGAGATGGCGTGCCTCTTGATGTCGATTAAGGAATATGAGTGCAAATATAGTTTCCACATCATTGTCAGAATCATCTAAAACGCGTTGTAAATCTCGATTCGCTTTTAATGTATCACCAAGGATATAATATGCTCGTCCACGCATATATCTACCAAAAGTATCTTGGGCGTCTAATGTAATTGCGGTGGTATAATCATCAATCGCTGATTGATAGTTTCCAGTATGGAAATAATACTGTGCACGCATGTGGTAAGCCATGCCAGACTCGGGTAATTGCTCCACATACAATTCCATAAGATCAAGATATTGTTGAAGACTATCTACATTTTCATAAGCACTAGCCAAGGTTGTAATATAGTCCGCTTCTGTACTATCAGCTTGGTATGCTAATTGCGCATAGTGAAGAGCAGAGGAGAAGTCGCCCATTTGTTCGTAAAGTGATGATATGATAGCATCGAAATATGGATTTGCATCTAACTCCTTAATCTTTTCAGCACACTCAATAGCCTGTTCGTAGTTCTTAGCATTGCGATATAGATATAACTTATACATATGCCATTCAACGGAATTGGGATTTTTGTTGATTTGTATATTGAGATAAGGCATCAACTCGGTAGTTAGTTCTTCGTTGGCATCTGCTAATAAGTCAGTGGCAAGATCTTCGAAATGTTCCTCTTTTAGAGCACAGATAATATGCTCCGCTGCTTCATTATAACGCTGTAATGCAATCTCTGATTCAGCCATATGACTATAGATGAATGAACGCGTAGCTAATTTGCTTGCATATTGGTATTGGGAGAGGGCTTGTTCGTATTGCTTCATCTCATAATAAGTTTTTCCTTTCCACATATATCCACTAACAGCAGTTGGGTCTAATTTGATCATCTCATCAAAATCTACAGAAGCAAGTGCGTAGTTCTTCCATTCTAAATGCAGTATGCCCCTATAACGCCACCATTCTACATTTTTGGGTTCCGCCTTGATGGATTTGTCGGCATACTCAATACATTTGGTTGAATCGTTGAGGTCATAGTAGATTTTAGATAACGATGAGTATGCCCAAGCATGGTAGTACTTATCGGATTTTGGGATGTATTTGATAGCTTTGTTGATCATAGAAATGGCAGAACCAGTTTCATCTCTGCGCAGTTCAATACCAGCTAGCCATGCATAGGCATAACCATTATTGGGGTTCTCCGAGAGCTCTTGTAGGAGAAATTGCTCTCCCTCTTCATCATTATGGTTGTTGACGGCTTCCACCCCTCGTTGATAGTTGTAGGATGTTGGGCGTTGTGGCTCTTTAGCAAAGAGCGCGGTAGTGCAAAATAGTGCACATAAGAAAAGAATTTGTTTCATTGTGATAAAGTTATTGTAAGTTGTTAGTAATCATTACTGTTTTTTAAAACGCAGACAATATGCATGCGATACCTCCGAAATTGATAGCGGCACCTATAATCATTGTTAAGCAACTGCCTTGTTCTCCAAGCATGAAGATGAAGCCACCAATAAACATTAAAACTACTCCGAGAATAATCATAATACAACTATTTTAGATTGTTATTTGAACCAAGATATTATCCATCCGATTAACATGATAATTAAGAAGATTGCGAGACCAGCACCAAACAAGATTAGTGACCACTCAATTATAACACCTAACAGAAACCCAGCTGCTGCAAGTGTGTTTGCACATGAGCAAAATACAGATGTTACAAGGATTAAAACTGCAAATTTCAAATGCTTTGACATATTACTTTAAGTTTATAAAATATTAATAGGTTTGTAGTGGTAGGTTTAATAGCAACAAGTTAGAACTGGGCTCTGTTAGGGTAATTATGATAGCGCATCAATGACTTTCGTAATAATGATGGCCAAGATGATGAATGTTAACATATTATTTCCCCTTTCTACCCCAAATGAGATACCATAATGTGAATGAAATCAATCCAGTAATGAAAGCACACATACCATATACACTAAATTCGTGTCGTGCGCAACTTTTAAATGGTTAATTAATTTGTTCTTTGTAGGTATATGATTTAAGGAGTGTAAAAAGTAACCTGAGGAGTTAAAATTTGCACAAAAAAAGAGCAGGGGATTATTCCCTGCTCTCATGTAGTATGTATATCTACATTATAGTATATAGTAGTTATATCTTTGATATAAAGGTAGTGCAGAATCTAAGTCAAGATATTGTAGTGTGCTCTGGACTTGCTCTGGGATATATTGATCTTCTGTTCCTACAAGAATGAAAATATCTCTAGTATCATCTATGTTGAACATTAGACTTTGAAGTCGCATTGTTTGATCGTGTGGAATATATAGGAATGGTGCTTCTGGCTCTTCGGCTTGCTCAATGATATAGCATAGATTAACTTTTTGTGTTTGTTTATCAAGATGCAAAACATTTACATAATAACCTCTTTTAGAGGTATTCTTTATTTCAAAGAAGGCTCCTTCAGGTATATCATGTCTCTTCATTATCAGCTCGTAATTATGATTGGCCAGTTGATTACTATATGCCATTTTTGCCAGCCAAGCCAAAGTAGAAGTGATGCTATCAATGTGACTTACATCTTCGTCTGAACAGCGAGTGGTGGCGCCGGCGATCTGCATAGTAGGTGTGTTTGATGATGAACGAGCACCTTTTATCAACTCTTGATTAACAGCAGCTAGAGTATGAGAGTTTTGTTTCTTGGCATCATTGATGATTGTAAGTATACGCATTTTTCCTGTGCTTGTGGATTTGTATATCAAATTAGAACGAGTATCAATAATGCGCAAATATCCTTTTTTGTCAACATCAACCGAATCCAAACCACTTATGGCTTGGTTCTTTTGTACAGGCGACCATTGCGATGTCTTGTATTCTTTGATTTGCACGCCACCAGACCAATCGTAAACATTGTAAGGTTTTTGAGCAAAAACGATAGCGCCAATAGCGCATAAGTAGAATAATAGTATTTTTTTCATTTCTTGAGAAGTTTTTTGAGATGATTATACATAGCTATACACCCAAACCACAAATCAAATGATAGGGAACCGAATCCAATCATTAAAATAGCAGGCGAGAAATCAATATAATTATGATGTGCAGCAAAATATATGCTACCTATCACAATGAGGATATACATCATTGCAAATTGCAAGAGACGAATAAACAAATTACCGAAATTACTCATGTGATATTTAGCAGTGAGGTTGCATATGGCAAATAGTATACACAAGATTAAGGCGATTAACCAATTAAGCCAAGTGGGAGATGTGTTGATGTAGTTATCAGATATAATAGTTTGTAAAGCATAAGCGTGCAGAACGATACCTGGTAATGTATTATGCAAAGGAGATAAATATGAATCGTAGATATTGTGTATATCTCCAATCAAGACTATTCGGTTAGACAAAAATGTTTCATCCACATCTCCAGATAATACATCTTGGGCAGAAATAATGGGGAATTCAATATTATCAAATGCTATTGTTTCGGCATTTCCATCCCGCAGGAGCATGGCTTTATAGCGTAGCGGATGGCATATTTTAGCAAGTTGTGCGGGCATCGAGAGGAGTGTGTCGTTGTTCGCTGTTAAAACAAATGGAACGAACTGACGGATGACATCCCTTTGTGATGAGGCATTGAAGTTTGCATAGCCAAATGTAACATCAATGGAGTCTTCATAGAACGATTGTGTGATATGATGAAATGATGTAGCATCATTATCTCGTTCAAACATTCCAGCACAAACCAAGTTGGTAACAGATGATAGTGTGGAAAGTAAAAAGGCATTGTCTTGTTCTGGGATTGGGAAGAAAACATCTAGTCCCATTGCAGCAGGTGAATATTCAGAAATGAGATTGACGACATCCAATACATCGGCACGGCTATGCCCATCAATGCTTACGATAGTAATATCTTTACTCAATTTATGGATAGCTTTGCTCTCTGAGATAGATTGATAGATATCGGACATTTGAAAGTCTGTTGCTTTTTCCATAGGAGCGAATACAGATAGTGACATCAAATCATAGACAATGAAGCGAGCAAAAAGTATTGCTAGAATCGTAATTCCTGAAATGTGTACAATCTTCTGCCAACGAGTGCTACAAAATTCCCAAATTTGTTTGGTGCGATTGCGATAATTGTATTTTTTCTTCATAAGTATAGTTTTAATCTAACATAATAAATCCAGCCCAGTATTCGGGCTCTTCGTATTGGGTACGGACGGTGTTTTGGGCATTGCGGAAGGCTTCGCGTTTAGATTGGTGTTTGCCAATCCAGTTGTTGTAGAACTCCGTCATGAGGAGTTGGGTAGCTTGGTCGTTGACTTTCCACAAACTCATGATGATGGTTTGTACACCTGCCATCTTGAAGGCACGTTGCAAACCAAAGACACCTTCGGAAGTGATGTCGCCTTGTCCTGTTTCACATGCAGACAAAACGACCAACTCAGTTTCGCTCAGATCAAGTAGTGAGATTTCTTTAGCATACAAAACGCCGTCTTGCAGTGACTTCGGTAATTGTTCGAAATGACCAGTAAATGCATAATTAGAACCAGCAAGTAAAAGACCAGAACGCAAGAGTGGATCAAGAACTTGCTCTCTTTGCCCTATTTGTTGCATTTGTGGTTTAAACAAATCTGTGATATTTACCTCTTCATCTTCAAAGAAGAAACCGTGTGTGGCGATGTGAAGAATATTATTGTTACCACCTGTTTGAGCTTTGAATGATTCTTCGTTGCCTTGTGCACCAGTAAACATCCTGATTTCGCTACCAGTTGATTGTAGGCAAAGAAAAATGTTTTCTATCTCCTTTTTCGTTCCAGGAAGATATGCAACGCCTTTGCGTGATAATGTATCGCTCAAAGAGAAACTGCGATACTGTATATCGTCATAGATTGAACTATTGGCAATCATATCTGTGGTGTCCATATCATATATGAGACCACCATACAAAGTGGCAGAGGTGAAACTCGTGTTACCATGTTCTAGTAATAATTCTCGGGTAGAAGAAACACGCACTAGATTGTAAACATCAGATATGAGGCGCAGATCTTGCATAGGTAAGAGTTCAATGTTTAATTGGTGCAACAACCCTGATGGTGCAAAGTAAATCGTATTGTTTTCTGCAAGATATGGTGTAATTTGAGACCAAATCAACTCGTATAGTTCACTGCCATTGATGTCATATGTTTGGGTTGGGTTGCCTAATTGAGAGTGTATCTCATCTTCGGCGCACAAGGGGACGAATATAGGTCGCTTATCATTTGGTCTGACCAATAAGGCAGCATAGATATGTTCGGTTTTATCATGTTTGATAATGCTATAAAAATCTATAAACTCAATAGCTACTTCTCCGTCTTTAAGTACATTTTTAACATCTGTCCAATCCTTTTCCCATATTTCTTTAGATTGTCGAAATTCGCGACTGTTTTTCATTATCCATGCTTCTAACAATTCCGCTCTGTTGGTAAGAGAGTCTTTGGTTGTGTTGGGGAGTGCAGAAGATGTTAGCACCTGTTGTGTTTTAAGGAGTTCTTCCCACTGCTGCTGCAATAGTGTATCTCCGCTTTGTTCTATTGATTTGCGAACATGATTTGTAGATTGCAACAGCATACCTTTGGTTAAAAGAGCATTGTTGTATGCCAAAGAGGTGAATTGCGGGTGTTTTTTATAATACTCATAGACAAATGAAGGAATGAAATCGTGCATGGTTTGTGATTTCTGCCAATACATACTGCGTTCTTCCTCTGTGAGATAATCAAAATGATTTGCTGTTAGATTTGTGTATGTTTGTAAGACATCATGCCATAAGTCATATGCGTGGAGTTCTTTTCCTTTGATGAAACTATATTTGAATGCTCTATTGCTTTTTAGTAAGGCTATAAAATCATTACTGACATCACCGAACTTACAGATTTCAAAGGCATCCTCACACCACTGAAGTGACAATTTATTCTTACCCATTTTTTCAAGAATATCACTTATATGAAGGTATAGAGTAGCTATATGGGTATTATTAACAATGGATATATTGCTAATTGATTCTAATGCTCTTTCGTAGTATATTTGAGCTTCCTTATAGTTTTTTATTTTAAAATACAAATTGCCAATGTTACTTAATAATAGTAGATAATTATTATTTGATGGCGAAATTAAACTAATGGCCTTATTATAACACTCTAAAGACTTTTGGACATTGCTATTAGAATATAATGCTCCTAAATTATTTAAGAATATCGCATATTCATTGGAATCGGTAGGCGTATATATACTGAATGCCCTTTCTGCATATTCAATAGCTTTTTCTGTATTATAAAGATAAAAATATGCCGTCGAAAGATGGTTGAGCAGACTAGATTCGTCTTTTTCTTTTTGCAGTGACATTGTTCCATATTCAGATAAAATGGATAATCCTTTTTCACCATACTCAACAGCAAGATCATATTTGCCTAAATCTACACAGATTTTTGCTAAACTACTCAGTAGCGGTGGGAGATAGGCGTAGTCGGTTGGTCCAATTGATGAAATACAATTATCTATTTTTTTATAGGCAGCATCTAACAAACCCATTTCTGAGAAGGAGTTTGCTATATAATATACTGTCTTTATTCTTTCTTTATGATTGGAAGGTAAAGAGAGAGAGAGGTCTTCTGCTTGTTGTAAAAATTTATTTGCAACTTCATAATCAGTTGTTTGCCAATAAAAAAAGCCTAAGTCATTTAACATAGATGTTAAAATCACTGTATCATTTGTACATTTACCTGCTATTTCATACGCTATTGTAGAATGCTTTATTGCTTCATTATATTTCGCTAATTGTCCATTATTAACAGCCAATTGTTTGTGAAGACCAGCCTGTAGGATATTATCTTGTGTAAAAACGAAATTGCTTAAAGATAAGGCTGTTTCGAGTAGAGATATAGCCATTTCATAGCTTTGAATTTCCGTATATTTAATAGCGCAATTCCCAAGAAAAATGACGCCATTAATAATTAATGAATCTCGATATGGATGATTTATTTCATCTGCGTAAGACATTAAATTCACATATTCATCCCAAGAAATCTGGTTATTACCTAAAAAGCGTAAGCAAGAGGCGGCATTGTCTGCCAATTCTAGACTGGAAGAGTAATCCTTTTGTTTAATGGCTTGTACAAATAGTTCGTTATTCCCTATTGCGTAGAAGCAAAGGGACTCTGCAATAAATAATATAATAAATAGGATTCTCTTCATAGGAAATAGTTTAATCTAACATTATAAATCCTGCCCAGTATTCGGGTTCTTCGTATTGGGTGCGGACGGTATTTTGAGCATTTCGAAAAGCTTCGCGTTTGGATTGGTCTTTGCCGATCCAGTTGTTGTAGAACTCGGTCATGAGGAGTTGGGTGGCTTGGTCATTGACTTTCCACAAACTCATGATGATGGTTTGTACGCCTGCCATCTTAAAGGCACGCTGCAAGCCAAAGACACCTTCGGATGTGATGTCTCCTTTGGCTGTTTCGCATGCAGACAGGACGACAAGGTCAGCATCTCGTAAATCCATCAAAGAGATTTCTTTTGCGGTTAAGATGCCATCTTGTACACCTTCGGGTAATTCGCTTGCGTGACCAGATAGAGCAATGTTGCTACCAGCAAAGAGTAAACCACAGCGGGTTAGTGGATCAATAATAGGTCCTGTAGGACGACTGCTACCATCCAATGTCTGCATGTGCATGCGCTGTGTGAAATAGTCTTGCTTTTTAGCGATACTATCTGTCCAAGTAAAACCATGCGTGCCGATGTGTATGATGTTATTGTGCTTACCGCTGAGGGATTTGAAGGATTCTTCATTAGCTTTGGAGGTTGTGTATAATTGGGCAGAGATATTGTTCTGCAGTAACAAGGCATTGATTGTTTCTGCCTCTTTTTTTGTGCCTGGAAGGTACTGTACATAACCACGATTAAGCGTGTCGTTCTCTATGCTGCGAGTAGCTAACAATCCTGTTCTAGGATACTTTTCACTTTCTACAACTAAGTTATCTGCAGCCAAATTATATTGGATGCCACCATAGATGGTTGCTGTAGTATATTCTGTTTTTTGTTTGTTTAAGACAATCTCTCGCGTTGAAGAAAGGCGCACCATATTATATACATCAGACATAGTACGATTCTCATCATAAGGAAGATACTCTATAGCTAATTGGTGGAGCAAGCCTGATGGAGCAAAATAAATTGTTTCGCCCTTATTGAGTTTAGGTTGTATTTTACTCCAAACGAGTTGAGAGATGGTGTCGCCGTTCGAGTAGAAGTCGTATGTCTGATTGGTAATGTTGCTATTGGAGGTAGACAAGAATGATGAGACTTCTTTTTCTTCGAAGAGGGGAATAAGTTCGGGGTATTCACTATCATGACGGAGAAGGAGAGCGCAATACATATGTTCCTTATCACCTTGTAAAACGGATAGAAATTCTATTGCCAACTCATCATTTTGCAGATGCTCACGAACATCAAGCCAACGAATCTCTAAAGCACGTGTGTAATCACCATACTCTAGTACACGTTGCTGTATAGTCCGTTCTATAATTTCTTTTTCAATTTCTTGAGTAAAAGAAGTATTATGTTCAAGTGCTATTTGTTGCTGATTATTAAGTTCTATCAAACGCATATACTGGTTAAATAATGTAGAATCACGACTTTGCGCAACAATATTAGCGATTTCCACATCGGTTTTAAGTAGCATTCCTTTTGTCATCAACGAAACATTATATATATATTTACTCATTGTAGGAGTTAGTAACCTAATTGCATGAGTGCAAATATTCTCTAGAATCTGACTCTGCCGTTGCCAATATTGTGCACGTTGCACAGATGTTAAAAATGTGAATTCATGGCGGATATTATGAGAAAATATTTGTTGAATGGTGTCTACATATTGTTCAAAATCTTTCGTATGTTGCATTTCAAGTGCTAATTCCGCCAATCGCCACTGCGTTTCTCCAACAATCCAGTGATTTCTACCATAGAGTTCTTGAGCGAGTTGGTTAGCATACATAGAGTTCTTGATTGTGTACTCTCTAATATTTCCCATTTTTTGCATCGCTTGTGACTGCAGGAGTATTGGCATTAAGATGTATGGATGAGCTTCACCATAGTATTTTATTACATACTTTATTGCGGTTTCGCTTGCTGCAAGAGCATTATCATTATCATTATTTTGTAAAAATAGTTGTGCACCCATGACATAGAGATCAATGTAATCTTTAACGAATATGTTAGCCAATCCAGAATTACATAGAAGTTCTTCTTCGTGTGTGGCTAAAATATCTCTTGCTTTAACGAATCCTGTATATCCAGCCTCTTTATTTTTAATATTTATCCCATAGTTAAGATATTCAAGCCATATTTGTGCCATATTCAGATGTTCCGCACCTTGTTCTTCTTTAACATATATTTGTAAAGAAGCAAGAAGTTCCATTCCGAAATCATAGTTGCCACTATTTATGATACATTTGGCGTAATTTATAAATGAGTGAAAGCACTTGTCATGATTTCGATGTTCCATAGGAATTAATTTGCAAATTGAAATACTAAGTTCTGCATATCTCAATGCTTCTTGCACATTTCCAAAATGCTGGTAATATTCAGAATACAACACCAATAATTGTGCCAACATTTCAGAATGCTCTGTTTTAGCATAATATGCATATGCATACTCAATACACTCAGTTGCTTTCTTCCACTCTCCATTATATGCAGATATGATAGCCATATAATATACTGCTTGAGTTAAATAAGACTCGTGTACCTTGCTTTTAAAATACACCATCACATCAATAGCATGATTACATATCCGCTCTGCATCTTGATAATTCCCTTTGTTAATCAATTGTTCTATAACTTCATTGAGATCACTCATATAGCGCCTTTCCATTGACACTGCATTTCCATTCAATTGCTCCTTTCCCATAATAAGACTATCTATCTTTACTTCAGCACTGATATGTTCATGTACATATGCAGTCGTATCGTTGAATTGTTTTATCGGATTACTATCATAGTTATAGTAATCTACATTGTCATAGGATGCAAAACTAATCGGGGTGTTATACACATAGATATTGTCACCTTCTGCATGTAATTCTTCAACAGAACTATTAACAAGCATGATAAGCGACTTGGCTTTATAGTACATATCCACATCGTGTATACTATATGTTATTTCATGACTTTTACGAGAGGCCATTAGTTTACATTCTTGTTCCCAACCTCTATCGTACTTTCCAACACGATAATTCGCAAGCATAGATTGTGCGAAAAGCAGTGCCATTGTTTGACTATCCATTGGCGTAGAAGTTTGAATAGCAATTTGCTCTGCACGATTCAAGATTAGTAGCGCACTTGCAAAATCTTGTACTCGAATAAGCACTTGAGCCGAATCTAATAAATCTTCAATATATGGTGTGCAATCGCCAGTATGATGCTCAAGGGCATATACGACAGCAGAGTCTTTCAATGTAATAAATTGGAGTTCATCTGTTGTATTGTATGCTTCATCAAATAGAGATTCTACATGTTTATTGTAAAGAATATTCCTCGTTGTTGCCGTGAGTGAATCAACTTGCATTGATGCATTTTTCCACACATCATAAGCATATCTAACAACATAGTCATAGATTTTTTTATCATAATCGTTGTTCTTTGTTATTAGTTGGAAATATTGATCTGCGGCAGCTAGAACCCCTTGATGATTGTTTATTATATAATTGTAATATGTTAGTTCGTACAATGCTTGTGTAACAACGGAATCAGACATGTATTGTGCGACAGCACATATGCCATTAAGAGCATTTATTGCTGCTGTATCATTTGATAATGAATGTAGTACATGAGCACAAAAGAAAAGAGCATCCGAATAACTAATAATGCTATCTTGAGTAACAGCTTCGTCCACTTGTAGTACTTCGTCCAACGTATATTTAAGCGTATAATATTGAGTCGCATTGGAATCACATATTAATGCAAAATCGACAATATGTTGATAAATCACACTATCTTTCTCTGGAATACTGCTATATAAATCTTTTGCCCAATCTATGTATGCAGCAGCACGAGTATAATAGCCGAAAAGATTATAGTAGTATGCAAGATTATACAAAGAAACAGCTCTATTCGCACTATCATTTCCTTGCATAAAAGACTCTGTTTCGTAAAAAATAGCATAAGTATAATAACTAAAATTAGAGGTACTATCTCCTATGCGTGAACATTCTTTAGCTATTTGATTGTTCAAATAAACTTGATCAACCATTGTATCTTCTCTTAATGGTATTAATGAATCAAGTAATGGGGATTGAGCAACTACTTTATTGCAACAAAATACACAAACGTAAATTATAATAACTATCTTTTTCATAGCCTGTAGCGTTCTTTATCCTTCTCATATTTATTAGTCTAACATAATAAATCCAGCCCAGTATTCGGGTTCTTCGTATTGGGTGCGGACGGTGGTTTGGGCATTGCGGAAGGCTTCACGTTTGGATTGGTGCTTGCCGATCCAGTTGTTGTAGAACTCTGTCATGAGGAGTTGGGTGGCTTGGTCGTTGACTTTCCACAAACTCATGATAATGGTTTGTACACCTGCCATCTTGAAGGCACGCTGTAAGCCGAAGACACCTTCGGAAGTTATGTCGCCTTTGGCTGTTTCGCATGCAGACAGGACGACAAGGTCAGCATCTCGTAAATCCATCAAAGAGATTTCTTTTGCGGTTAAGATACCATCTTGTACACCATCGGGTAGTTCGATCGAGTGACCAGAAAGAGCTATGTTGCTACCTGCGAAGAGTAAACCACAACGGTTCAGTGGATCTATGATTGGACCATATTGAATATTATTGCTATACATTAACTGTTGTAATTGCATTTGCATGTGCTGAGCAAAATAGTCTTGCTTTCGAGCAGTGCTATCAGTCCATGTGAAGCCGTGTGTGCCGATATGAATGATATTGTTGTGTTTACTGCTAAGGGATTTGAAGGATTCTTCATTGGCTTCAGCGGTAGTGTATAATTGGACAGAGATATTATTCTGCTGTAACAGAGCATTGATTTTTTCTGCCTCTTTCTTGGTGCCTGGGAGGTATTGTACATAACCACGATTAAGTGTATCGTTCTCTATACTGCGAGTAGCCTGCAATCCTATTTTGGGATACTTTTCACTTTCTACAAGTAAGTTATCTGCATCCAAATTATATTGGATACCACCATAGATGGTTGCGGTAGTGTGTTCTGTATTAGGTTTGTTCAGTACAATCTCTCTTGTAGAAGAAAGACGCACCATATTATACACATCTGCCATGGTGTGCGTTTCATCAAACGGTAGATACTCTATCGCCAATTGATGCAACAGTCCTGATGGCGCAAAGTAGATGGTTTCTCCCTCTTTGAGATGAGGAAGGATTCTGTTCCAAATGAGTTGAGAGATGGTGTCGCCATTGGCATAAAAGTCATATGTTTTATTGGTGATGTTGCCACATTCTGCAGAGAGGAAAGCAGTAATTTCTTTTTCTTCGAAGAGTGGAATGATTTCTGGATACCTATAGTTATTATGTAATAGTAGAGCACAATACATTATACTATCAATCGAAAGCGGAGCAGCAAAATACTCAATTGCAACTTCGTTAGGAGACAAGTGATTACGTATACTATCCCAAGTGATTTGCCACTTTTCTTTGTTTTTTCTATATAATGAACTTGATATTGTAAGTTGTTTCTCTAATGAATCAGCTTGCTGAATATATGTTAGATAGTTATTTTCTGATTCATGTTTTGCTTCTAAAGTGAAAATGATTTGTTTGATTTCAGTCAATTCATTCCATTGATGAATTAACGAACTATCTCCACTATTTAAAATAGAATGACGAATCGAGTTGGATGATGATAACAACAAACCTTTATGAAACAATTCGTTATCATAAGCAAAGGAAGTGACTGAAGAATTATTCGTATATGTTCGATACACAAATTGGGGTATATCTCTATCAAACAACGAATTATTTGACTGCCAATATGCTAAACGCTGACTTTCCGTCATGTAGTCTGTAGTAAATACAAATTTTGTCTTTTTAATATCGTATGCATGCTTAAGATATTTACCCGCTAGTTTGTAATTGTTATTAGCAAACTCTATTTGGGCAGATATATATTGTAGAGTTGCATAATTGCTTATATCTACTCTATGTATTCCATTTGAAGCTAATTTTATATACTTTTTGGCAGATTGCAAATCGCCTATCCAAAAATTTATAATTGCAGCAGAGGTTACTGAATGTGCATACATGGGGTGGTCTATTCCAAATATTTTCTCATTATACGCTAACGATTTCATTAAGTATTCTTCTGCTAAATCAAGCTTATTTTGAAACATATATAGATAGGTTAAGGCTGTCAAATTGGCAGAGTAGATTGTTGATAATTGCTCGTATTGCCCCAATTCTTCGGCTTCTAGCAAATACATTTCTGCATCTTGTAATTTGTTTTGTAGCAAGTTATGCATTCCTAAGGATACAAGAATGGTAGATAATGTAGAAGAATCATCTGGATTATAATCTTTCGCTATGGAATAAGCTTTTAAACTATATTGTTCTGCTAATCTTAAATTTCCTACCCCTTGATGATATATACCTAGTAGCAACAAAGACCTGATATAATGAATATTATCAAAAGCGCTTAATTTCTCAAATATTTTAATGGATTCATTGAGATACCTTTCTCCGAGTGCTTCTTTACCTTCTATATTAGAATAATTTGAACCTAATGCACTTAATGTGGAAGCGTATGCAATATGTTCTTCTCCGAACACTTCTTTCTGGATATTTAATGTCATCTCTAAATAATCTATAACACATTCAAATTCCCCTTTAACTACATAAAATTCGCTCATTGCACCCAATGCACTCATATATAAAGGGCTTTTTTCACCATAGATGTCTTTTTGCAAATCTAGCGACTGCAAAAAATATTTTTCTGCATTGTCGTAATCATTCATTAAACAATGAGCATTACCAAGTGCATTTAATAAATAGATTTGGTCCGCTTTATTTTCTATTAGTTTTAATGCTTTTAGGCAATATTGCTTACCTGTTACATAATCTTGTTTCGCAAAGTGTAACTCTGCAATACCCGTTAATAAGTATGCTAGTTTGGATTGATCTGCCATTTCTTCAGCCAATAGATAATATTTCTCAGCTGAGTCAAAGTCGCCTTTTAAATTATATAGGTATCCTATTCCTACTAATAACTCATAGTAATATGCTTCATCACCTTTAGAATATTTAATAGATTCTAAATAGTATCGTTCCGCTATATCTAATTTATTGGCTTGGTGGAATGCTACACCGATATTAAAAAATATAGAACCAAGGAAATCTTCGTTATGAGTTCTTTTATAGTATTTAACAATAGTTTTAATATATATTTCTGCAGTAGAAGAATCTCCAGCTTTTGCATATTCAATAGCTAAATCTTTTATAGTCTGATAGGTATTAATATTTTCTTCTCCAAAGATTTTCTTTTTTCTATCAAACACTTCTAGTAAATATGTAATGGCTTTATCATGTTCATGTTTTAAAGATGACAATAGCGCTATATGTTCCAATTCATTAATATATCCTCGACAATTTTCTCCGAGCACATCCTTGTATATTGCTAGTGCTTGCATACAATATTTTTCTGCACTTGTATAGTCTTGTACATGACGATAAAAATGGGCAATAGAAGACAGCGCAGTAGCATAATCAGGGTGTGTTTCGCCTACAGTGGACTTGAAAATCGTTGCTGCTTGTTCATAAGTTTGTTTTGCCTTGGCATAATTTTCCTTATACATATACACATGACCTAAATTGCCTAGTGTACCTGCATAAGAAGGATTGTTTTCTCCCAATAATTTCTTTTTTCCTTTCAATATTGTAAGGTATTTTTCCTCTGCATCTGTATATCTTTCTTTATAGATATCTATTTGTACCATGTTACTATACATAACTAAGTAACCAATATGTTCTTTACCTAGTTGTTTCTCCACAATATCCAATGCTTGACGAAAATATGATTCAGCTGTTGTATAGTCGCCCAAATCAGTCATCAAGTTACCTAACAAACCCAGTATGGAAGCATAAGAAATAGTTGCCTCTTGGGCTTTTTTTGCTAATATATTTTGAGCACTAGTATAGTATTCTTGGGCTGTTGAATATTCACCTATATATTTATATAGAGTTCCATAGTCTGCTAATATAAATGCATACTCTTTGTTTACTTCTTTTTTATTCTTTTTCCAATATTCAATTGCTTTTTGGAAATATTCTTTTGCCAATAAATAATTAGACTGATTACAGTAAAAATTTGCTATAGACCTTAGTAATTCTACATATACCTTGACATATTGTTCGTCTTCACTATTAATTGCGGTTTTTGCTTGTGTAAAATACTCTTTCGCTAAAGTATAGTTGGCTTTACAATTATATAATATGCCTAGATTTTTTAATAACGTTACATATTCTAAATGGTACTCATTCGTATTATGCTGATAAAAGTCTAATACTTCTAAAAAGTATTTTTCTGCTAGGTTATATTCTGATAACTCATAATGTATTTGCGCTAATTTGTCTAATGCAATGATGTATTCACCATGATTTGTACCATGATATTTTTTTTGGAATTGTACGAGCTTGGATATATATTCTTTTGATAAATAAAAATCTTCTTTTTCTTCATAATAGTATTTATGCAACCAATTCAAGACAAATATGTAATTCTCAACATCCTCTTCAGTTGATGGGTTTTTAGGCAAATTATTAAAAGCATTTATAAAATATTGTTCTGCCAGCTCAAGATTTTTTTCTTGATAATAGCAATATCCGATATTTCTTAATATGATAGTTTGCTTTGGATTGTGTTCACCTAATAACAATTTGTTATACTTCAGTAATAGTTCATACTTTAAACGTGCTTCAGCATGCTTAGCCGTATCTATCTCTTGATAAAGGGACTTCTGCAAAGATAAATATGCATAGTTGCTAAGACTATCTATCAAGTTTTGAGATATTGATAGCTTATTCTCTTTGACTTGGGATATGAAAGTAATGACAGAATCCACATTCAAATATACATCATCGCCCCAATCAGTTACTAATACTAGTTCTTGGGGCGCTTGGTTATAATCTCCCCTATTGATTGCATCAATCATTAGATGCTTATGAGAGACCGTTTCTGTTTGTTGAGCAGATAAGGATATTGAAAAAAAGAGTAGCAATATTAAATTTAAATAGTGTTTCATATGATTATGCATTAATCTAACATAATAAATCCTGCCCAGTATTCGGGTTCTTCGTATTGGGTGCGGACGGTATTTTGAGCATTTCGAAAAGCTTCGCGTTTGGATTGGTCTTTGCCGATCCAGTTGTTGTAGAACTCGGTCATCAGTAGTTGTGTGGCCTTGTCACTTACCTTC
>JAGBVI010000041.1 GCA_017630395.1 Paludibacteraceae bacterium | reverse complement strand
TTCATGGACAAATGGCTTTATGCCATCAAAAACCTTGGGAAGTTAGACGATAAGCCCACAGCATTAACCGAAGCCATCTTCAAACGCTTTTTTGAGGTAGCAGAAATTGCAGCCTTTTCCCAAACGGAACGATATGATTACGAAGAGAACTTGAAAAATTGCAATGATTGGTTCAGTGTAATGAATACAGCCAAGAAAGATGGATTGGAAGAAGGAGAAGCGATAGGATTACAAAAAGGCGAAGCCATAGGTCTAAAAAAAGGACGAGCAGAAGGCGAGGTTATAGGATTGCAAAAAGGCGAAGCTATAGGGATAGAAAAAGGAAGAGTAGAGGGCGAAACCATTGGTATTCTGAAAACCGCCAAGAAAATGAAAGAAGAGGGCTTGGATGTGAATGTGATTTCAAAATTGACAAATTTGTCTATTGACGAAATAGAGAAATTATAAGATGTTTGTTACTCGGGGCGGTCGGACCTACAATCTATTGATTTCGGTAGCTGCCGTTGGGGCGAATCGCATTCGCCCTGATTATATTCACACTGAATTGTCCCGAGACTCCGTCCTTGGTTGCTCTCTCTGGGTTCCCGATACTCCGTCCCAGGCTACCATCGCTACGCTCAGTACTGCCTTCCAGGCAGGGAATTTATGAATTATGAATCATGAATTATAAACCATACAATACCATCCTGAGACTTTGTCCCAGGCTACCATCGCTACGTTCTGTAGTGCCCTCCAGGCAGGGAGAAATGTTGGGGAGTTGCCTGCTTGAAACCTGAAATCTGAATCATGAAACCTGAAATCTAAGTCCTAATTCTTTTTTCACAACTCAAATCCCAATACTCACATTAACGTCTCCTACGTTGCCAAAAAATAGTTCTAAAACCTACAATTTATACTTTTTTTTAATTTAAAACGAAGAAATTATAGAAATCACCTAAAATATTATTTATACCTTTGCAAAAAAAAAGAATATGACAATTTCAGATAAAAAATTTGTTGCAGTATCATACGATTTGTATGTAACCGGAGAAAATGGGACTCCGGAATTGTGGGAACAAGCTCCAAAAAATGAGCCCCTAAAATTCACTTGCGGATTAGGCATGATGTTAGAAAAATTCGAAGAGAACCTAAAAGGACTTTCTGTCGGAGATAAATTTGACTTTACAATTGCCTGTGCAGATGCATACGGAGATTACGAAGACGGACGAGTAGTTGAGTTAGACAAGTCTATTTTCGAAATTGATGGTAAATTTGATAACGAATACATCAAGGAGGGGAATTTAGTTCCTATGATGGATGCAGAAGGTCATCGCATCAATGGTATCGTTTTAGAAATTACCTCGGACAAAGTAAAAATGGACTTCAATCACCCATTAGCAGGAGAAGATTTAAATTTCAAAGGAGAGGTAGTTGAAGTAAGAGATGCGACTCCAGAAGAGATTGCAGTGGTTACTCAACACCAATGCGGAGGTTGCAGTGGCTGCGGTGGCGGAGACTGCGAAAGTGGTTGCGGCGGATGTGAAGGTGGTTGCCACTAATCATCGAATAAAAAAATTAATAAATAAATGAACTCGTTTGGTCAGATATTAAGATTAACTACGTTTGGGGAATCTCATGGTCCTGCTGTTGGCGGAATTTTAGACGGATTCCCAGCCGGGATTTTCATTGATATCGAATTCATTCAAAAAGAATTAGATAGAAGAAAACCTGGTCAATCAAAACTAACCACATCGCGTTCTGAAAAAGATAAAATCGAGATACTTTCAGGTGTATTTAACGGGTACTCAACCGGTACGCCTATTGCATTTGAAATAAGAAATGAAAATCAGCGTTCGGGCGACTACGAAGAGATGAAAAATCTTTTCCGCCCGTCTCACGCCGATTTTACCTACCAAACTAAATACGGAATAAGGGATTATGCCGGAGGAGGAAGGACTTCTGCCCGGACAACCATCGCTCAAGTGGCAGGCGGAGCTTTCGCCAAGTTACTTCTGAATAAAGTTGGCATAAAGATTTACTCCTACACTTCTCAAGTGGGTGACATAAAATTAGAAAAATGTTATTCAGACCTGGACTTGAACAAAATTGATGACAATCCGGTACGTTGTCCGGACGCTGCTGTTGCCGAAAAAATGGCAGAAAAAATCATGGAAATAAAAAATGCAGGAGATACTATTGGAGGAGTAATTTCATCTGTTATAAAGGGGTGCCCCGTTGGTCTTGGAGAACCACAGTTTGACAAACTTCACGCAAGACTTGCCTACGCAATGCTATCAATAAATGCTGTAAAAGGATTTGAATATGGTTGCGGTTTTAACGGGGTCTCAAAAAAAGGGTCTGAACTGAACGATGTTTTTATACCTACCGAAAAGGGCATTGGTACAAAATCAAACAACTCCGGCGGCATTCAAGGTGGTATTTCTAATGGTGAAGATATATATTTTAACGTAGCATTTAAACCCGTCCCTACCCTTCTAATGGACCAAGAGACTGTGGACATACACGGAAATCCTACTACTTTCAAAGCCAGAGGAAGACATGATGCTTGCGTATTGCCTCGGGCAGTCCCAATTGTAGATGCCATGGCAGCTCTTACGATTGCTGACGCTTACTTGATAGCAAAATCAAATCAATTGGGAATTTAAGACGAGTTCGTACTCTACTCCCTACCCTCACTATATGTAAGTAATAAAAAGTGATTAAGTCCGCAACAAAATTTAACCCAAATTAGGTATTGCCAACAAATAGCTAAATTTTCAATTTTGCATCGTAAAAAAAAGCAAAACAATGAAGAAAATTTGGCTATTAATTTTAATTTTTTCAATATTCGCTTCTTCTGCGAATGCATCACAGATTGATTCTATCCGCATAGATAACGACAGTACCAATAGTAAACGAATCAAAAAAAAACAGAAAGATTTCGGAGATTGGCGATTTAGAATGGGTGGATACGGAGAAATTTTATTTCAATATTTCGACTATACACAAAATCGTTTTTTTGACGAGGGGTCTCACCCTGATAGTAGAGCAGAAATATCCATCCCGAGATTTATTCTTGCCATGGACTTTAAGTTCTCTCCCACTTGGACTCTCACTTCTGAAATTGAATTTGAATATGGAGGAACCGGTTCAGCTGTCGAATATGAATTCAATGAAGCCGGTGAATATGAGATGGAGGTAGAAAAAGGAGGGGAAGTTGTATTGGAACAATTTCATATCAACAAAAGATTTGCAGATTGGCTTCACCTTCGCATAGGACACTTTATTGTCCCCGTAGGATTAACAAATGCTCATCATGAACCAATTTTTTACTTTGGCGCAACAAGACCGGAAGGCGAATCCAACCTGATTCCTTGCACATGGCACGAAACGGGATTATCGTTATATGGTACAATAAAAAATTTCGACTATGAAATCATGGTTATCAATGGATTAGACCCCAATTTTTTCAATAGAGAAAATTTCATAAAAAAAGGAAAACAATCTCTATTTGAAACTTACACAATGACCAATCCTGCATTGGCAGGCAGGATCGATTACAATGGAATCAAACACACGCGCTTAGGAATATCAGCCTACCACGCATGGAAAACATCCGGCAACTCTACCAAAGCGGATAAAATGGAAGAGATTAAAATTCCAGTCTCAGTGCTGAGTGCTGATGCTCAATTTGACAACAAGATAATTGTTGCACGAGCAAATTTTTTATGGGGAGAAGTTGGTGATAGTGAACGCCTCTCAATACTAAATCTTCGTATGCCAAGTAAAGCCGGTATATCAATATTCCCACGAGATCAAGTTGCTAAGAATGCTATCAATTGGTATGCCGAAATTGGGGTAAACATCGGTCAATTTATCTCTAAGAAACTACATCTTTACCCTTTCTTAAAATATGAGTACTATAACTCGATGCACAAAACAGATGGAAACATCATTGCAGACCCTCGCTTCAAAAGAGAGTTGCTAACTGCAGGTATCAACTACTTTGCACTCCCAAATTTAGTTATCAAAGCTGATTACTCCAGAAGATGGATAGATCATGGTAACTTCAACTCTGAAAATAGGGTCTCATTAAGTATTGGATATTTGGGATGGTTCTTCAAACGATAAGCAAATAGAAAAAAATATAGTAAAATGAAAAGAAAAAATTTCCTTCAAATGGGAGTCTTGATGATGATTCCCGCTCTTTCTCTATCGTCTTGCGAAGATGAAACGAATGGAGAAGTGAACCAAAGTGAATCTTCAGAGATTTACGGAGAAACAATTGAGAATTACGTCTATGACATTGTAATTCCGACCTATGCAGAAATGAAAGAGAATGCATTTACACTGCTTGAAAAAGTAGAAGAATTTGCCCAAGGAGGAACCGATGCTCAATTAGAGGCAGCTTGTGATGCTTGGCGTAATACAAGAGAACCTTGGGAAGAGAGTGAAGCCTTCTTATTTGGTCCTGCTGCAACTTATGGGTTGGACCCTCTTATCGACTCATGGCCTCTCGACAAAACTAATATCGAAAGTTATCTAAATAGCTCCATATCTTTGGATGTTGATAACGTACGTGAAAGTTTAGGAGCTACAGTAAGAGGATTTCACACGTTAGAATATCTTCTATTCAAAGATGGCAAAGCAAGAACTGCTGCTGATATTACAGATCGTCAAAAGGAATATATGGTAGCTGTAGCAACCGTACTTAGAGATGATTGCTTACAACTTTGGTACTATTGGAACGGTCAGAATAACGTATCAGAAAAAGAACAAACAATCTTGGAAGAATTAGAAGTAGAAACTTCTGCAAATGGTTTTGCGGAAAGATTTTGTAACCCCAACATGTTCGACCAACTATATAAAACCCAAGTGGATGTTATCTGGCAAATTATTGATGGTTGTACAGACATTTGCGGAGAAGTTGGAGAACAAAAAATTGGAGGTCCTTACGAAACACAAAATGTAGAAGAGGTTGAATCATGGTACTCTTGGAACTCTTTGGCTGATTACGAGAACAATGTTATAAGTATTCAGCACTCCTACTTGGGTAATATGTCCGATGATATTACACTATTAGACAATATCGGAAATGAAAATAGCATATCGGCGATTGTTGCAAAAAATAATAGTGATTTGGATGAAGAGATTAGAAAGGCAATCAAAGAAGCCAGAAATGCTGTTGATGCAATTCCTCAACCGTTTCGTAATAACCTTACTGCAAGTTCTGAAATCGAATTTGCCATGGAAAGGTTAAATGACTTAAACGACATATTAGGCAAAATTAAAACTATAATTAAATAACAGTGAGTACAGAAAATCCCCTCAGATTTAAACTACTTTAATTATGAGCGGTGAATTTATAGAACTTACATAAAATTCTAACAATACCTATTTGCTATAACTAAGGGTGTACCAAATTCAAAATTTGATATACCCTTTTGGAGCAAGACAATAAAAAAACGGATTAATAAAAATATGACAAGAGAAGTGGTACAAATTTAGGAATGGGCTTTAAGGTTACTTTATCTATCAAAATAAGTAATCATCAGTACTACTTAAAATAAAAATTAACGACTATTAATTGAATGGTATGAATAGGAAACAAAAAAAGAATCATTTTTCTACCATGTTACTTCTCGTAATAACAATGTTATCGGCATGTGAAGAGGCTACATTGGAATATGAAGCAATAATGAAACCCAACGGAGATATTGCTAAATATTCGGAATTATCAGCCGGAACTTCAACCATCTTTCTCACCTCCAGTAAAGCATATGATATGCCGGCACCTTGGGTAGCCAACTCCTTATCTATTCGCTTTAACAATGGAGATATTTTATACGATAATCCTTTTACAGAAGAATCTGGGTTAGGACCGGTCTATGCAGGATATTCTTGTGGCAGTTGCCATAAAAATGCCGGCAGGACACCTTCTACAATCTACTCCCAATATGGAAGTGGAAACTATGGATTTTCTTCCATGTTGGTCTATATTGTTCGAAAAAACGGAGGATTCTTTCGTGATTACGGAAGGGTACTCCATGATCAAACAATCTATGGTTCCAAAGCGGAAGGCAAATTAAAAGTAACGATTACAGAGGAAGAATATAGTTTCCCTGACGGAGAAAAATATTCACTTCGTCGTCCACATTTTTCAATTTCTGAATGGTACTCAGACTCAATCTCTCCCGATGATTTATACATATCTGCCAGAATACCTTTGAGACATGTGGGTATGGGACAAATAATGAGTATTTCCAATGATGAACTTCTCCGGTTAGAAAAGGAAAGCAACTACCCTGAATATGGGATAAGCGGAAGATTAAATTATATTGTGGAGAGAGGTGTAAAACAGATTGGAGTATCTGGAAACAAAGCGCAACATGCTGATTTAACAGTAGAATTAGGATTTTCCAGCGATATGGGAATTACCAACTCTCGCTACCCGGAAGAGGTCTGCGGAGGACAGGCTCAACATCCTGACTTTTTCGATGGACTTGAAATCACTACAGAAGAGATGGAAGATGTTGACCTATATATGCAAGCATTGGGTGTTCCGGCACGTCGTTATGTTGATAATGAAATAGTGAAAAAAGGAGAGGCGGCATTCTATGCAAGCAAATGCCATCTATGCCATATCCCCACTCTGCACACAAGACCTGCGGGCTCTGTGCTTTTGAATGGAACATCTTTGCCTTGGCTCGGAGGACAAACAATTCATCCCTACTCCGACTTCCTACTTCACGATATGGGACCTGGATTGGACGACCATATACAATCCGGATTGGCATACGGAGCAGAATGGAGGACAACACCTCTCTGGGGAATCGGACTCCAAGAGACTGTAAACGGGCACACTCAATTTCTTCATGACGGAAGAGCTCGAAACCTGAAAGAAGCAATATTATGGCACGGAGGAGAAGGTGCCGTTTCCCGCGAAATATTTAAAAATTTGCCCAAAGAAGACAGAGATGCTCTTATCGTATTTTTGGAAACATTGTAAGTTGTTTCTTTAAAAGTACCCTTAGATATTATCAACGCTTGTAAAACTGAAAAAATATAACATGAGACTTAAATTTATCTTATTTACGCTATTCTTGACAGCTACTTCCGCCAACGCTGCAACAGACACAACAGCAACTAAAAATCAAATCAGTTTTAAATATACCAACGAAGTAGATGACAAATTTGTTGAAAGCGACGTTGTAAGACTTGACGACAAAAAAGGATTTTCACTTCAAACAAGAGCCGGTGATTTCCTGCTAAAGCCCTATATATTAGTGCAAACTGCTGCCAACCTGAATTATTACGACGATGAAGGATTAAATTTGGCAGACCAAGATAATATTGCAAATAGCGGTTTCTCTATTCCGAATGCAATTCTCGGATTTTCGGGAAAAGCTTTTAATATCATAACTTTCAACTTTGCTCTAAATGCTTCCAAAAGTGGTGCAAACCTGCTTCAACAAGCGTGGTTTGACATCAACATTGCGGACGAATTTCGCATTCGCGCAGGGAAATTCAAAACCCCTTTTAATCAAGCCTACTTGGTGACTTTAGGAGAAACACTCTTCCCTGCTCTTCCCCTATCATTAACCTCCACTGCAAATGTTGATATGAGTTTGAACGCTGTTAATCCATCTGTCGGACTCGGGTTTGATTTGGGAATTCAATTTCATGGTTTAATTAAAGATAAACTAATGTATCAAGTGGGGGTATTTAATGGGAATGGGGGGTCCTTATCTGCATCCAAGACCATGAGCGACGATAACAAATGGCTCCCGTCCCTCCTATATACTGCACGCATCGCCTTTATGCCTTTAGGAAATATGCCCTCCTACCAAGGAGCTCCTGATGATTTAAAGAATAATAAGTTGTTGTTTGCTCTGTCTGCTAACTACAATGTTGAAGCGGAAGAAGAGAGTGCAAATGATTTTAGATGTGGTGCTGAATTCTCTTGGTTGTATAAAAGATTTTTCTTATCGGGAGAATTTTATTACCTTCGCATGAATTGGACTGAAAGAATGCAGTTAGCTTCTGATTTCGATCTTATTGGAGGATATGCTCAAGCCGGATTTTTTGTTACAAAAAAATTCCAACCTGCCTTTCGTTACGATTTCTTTAACCGTAACGGACTAAAAAAGGATGGTTTTTTAAACTCTCCGGCATTGGCTCTAAACTACTTCTTCATGAGATGTAATCTCAAATTGCAACTGATGTACCAATATGTGGGAAAATATGGACATAAAACTCAATTAGACAGGGATAACGATGACACGGGGTTGCCAATCCATACTGGTATGGCATTGCTACAATATTCGTTCTAAATAGTTGATATAGAAATTAAAAACAACTTCAAAACCAAATTGTATGAAATTTGTATTAAAATATAAATATTATTACATATTACTAACTCTATCACTCTCTATTGTAGCATGTGACAGCGGTGACATCTACGAAGAAACTACTTTCAAAAACGAGGGAATAAAGTGCAATACCTCTATCATCTTCAAAAATATTTCTTCGTGGCCAATCGACTATCAAGTTGCTATTGCTGCTTATAAAAAAGAGGAGGCGATACCTTCTATATCAAAAGCGATTGGGAAACCTTCAATTGGAGATACCACCCATATTGAGCTGACCGGAATCCCGTTCGACACTGATAGAATTTCTATTTCCATCTTGAATAAAAGTAGAAAAAGTGTAACAGACCTCTACTCTCATAGCATACAACCTAAAGAGATAGAGTCTCAGATTAGATCGTTAGGACTCTTGTCTATCGACTTACTCGATTTTACAAGAGTTCAAAACCAATTCTTTTCTAATTGTATAAACTGCCATGGAGGTAGTTCTTATGCGGCTGCAGATCTGAACTTAACAGAGGGATATAGTTATAATGCTCTTGTAAATGTCAATTCTAAAATTGTTAACGAAAAAAACTGGTGACACCGGGAATTGAATCAGAGAGCTTTATATTGGACGTTTTGGCACACTCTTCTGATAACATTTCATACAATCACACCAACGTTAGCTTCAATAGTCAAGAAGAGGATGTCAAATTGCTAAAATTATGGATTAATAGTTTAAAATAATAACATGATGACAAAACTAAATTTCGAAAAAAGAGTTTTTGCCGATTGTGGTAATGTATGGTCAGAAATTTCATCGTTTAATATAACTGATGGAACGACTGAAATGCATCAAATCTTTCATATTGAAAATATTCATGAAGGCTACAAAAATCAATTGAACAATATTTGTAACGCTCTAAAAAAATCATTAAGCGATTGGTCTGATTTTTCATCTCCATTCTGCAGAGTATTTCTGAGCGATGCAGCCAACCAACAAAACCTTTTGTCTGAAAAACTAAAGGAAATCGATTATAAGGGCACAATATCTATAATACAACAACCTCCATTAGATGGTTCTAAAATTGCTATTTGGTGCTATCTTTCTTCTCATTTAACACCTTCTACAGCGTCTCCAATTAAAACATATTCGCACAATGGTTACACCCACTTTTGGAATACACAAATTGGGGAAAATGGTGACTCATTTCAGCAAACAGTTGATCTTATAAATAATGAAGTGGAAAAACTTCGAACTCTTAAGATGAGCATAAAAGATAATTGTATCCGAACATGGTTTTATATGCAAAATATAGACACAACCTACCACGGCATGGTTAAAGCTCGTCGTTTAGAGTTTGAGAAATTAGGACTATCAAAAGATACTCATTATATTACCAGCACAGGCATAGAAGGGAGGAATGGGAATCCAAACGAATTAGTACATCTCGACTCCTATAACGTAAACGGACTAAAAAACGAACAAATACAATTCTTATACGGAACTACTCACCTAAATCCCACAATAGAATACGGTGTTACATTTGAAAGAGGTGTGCAAATTATATATGGAGACAGAAAACATATTTTCTTATCCGGAACGGCCAGCATCAATAATAAAGGGGAGATTATGCACGAAAATGACATCGTAAAACAAACTTATCGAATGTTAGAAAACTGCAGTGTCTTACTTTCTGAAGCCAATGCAACTCTCAACGACTTTGCCCAAGTAATCATCTACTTAAGAGATATGGCAGACTACAGCATAGTGAAAGAGATATTTGACAAAGAACTTCCCAAAATACCTAAAGTTATTCTTTTAGCTCCTGTTTGCAGACCTGGTTGGCTAATTGAAATAGAAGGAATTGCTCTAACAGAATTCAAAGCTCCAAATTACAATAATTATTAGGCATTAAACACTTTCTCTTGATAGTTTCTAATCACATTTAGTGAGAGTTATCTCAAAAAATAACCAATTGTAGTGATAAAACATTTTAAAACTAATGATTAATTTTGCACAATAATTTTTAACTATTTCTATAAAATGGTGAGAATTAAGGTGAACTATATAAAATAAACCGGTAGGTTCCTCCTTGAACAAAATGAAATTTTACACCTAAATTTAGAAATTGCTATTTGTGAAAATCGACAATAGGATTTTCCTATTTAATTAGAAAATCAAAGTATCCTATGGAAGAGAAAAAAACAAAAAGGTTATCCGAAATTGAAGAGAAAGAAGAGTGTATCATTGTCAAAGTAAACGGACATGGAGGATTCCGCCATCGTGTTATGGAGATGGGATTTATTCGTGGAGAAAAGGTTTCTGTTGTAAAAAACGCTCCATTACAAGATCCGATAGAATACAAAATTATGAATAGCCACGTTTCTCTACGAAGAAGCGAAGCTAATCACATAGAGGTAATCGGTATCAAAGAGCATCTTGAACAAAATAAATACAAATTTAATGGTACATTTTCTGAAGAGATAAAACAAACCATTGCAAATGAATCAAAAATAATTTCTGTTGCTCTTGTTGGAAATCCCAACTGCGGTAAAACATCTTTTTTTAATCATGCTACAGGATTGCATGAAAAAGTCGGAAACTATAGCGGAGTTACCGTCTCTTCCAAAATCGGTTCTTTCTTCCATAAAGGATACAAAATTGACTTGGTTGACCTCCCCGGAACCTACTCCATAACAGAATACTCTCCAGAAGAACTTTTCGTTAGAGAATACATAACCGAGAACCATCCTGACGTAGTTTTAAATGTTGTTGATTCTTCCAACTTAGAACGAAACCTTTTCCTTACTACCCAATTGATAGACATGAATATCAGAATGGTGATGGCTCTAAATATGTACGACGAATTGATTGCCTCTAATAGTCAATTAGATGCTAACTTATTGGAACAATTATTGGGATTCCCTTGCGTACCAACCACAGCAAGAACCGGAGAGGGAATCACTCATGTTTTAGATCACATCATCAGCGTTTATGAAGATACGGAAGAAGTAACAAAACATATTCATATCAATTACGGCAAAAATTTAGAAAGCGCTATTGATAAAATAAAACCATTGCTGACTCAACATAAAGAGATTGCCGTGGACTTCCCATTCCGCTATGTCGCTTTAAAGTTATTGGAAAACGACTCTGTCACCTACAAACATCTCGAAAAACACATTTCGGATACTCTCCTAATACGGGAAACAGCAGAAAAATGCAGAATGGAAATTGAAGAAGAATTTGGTGAAGATGCTGCTTCTGTAATTACAAATGCTAAATATGGCTTCATTCGAGGAGCTCTAAAAGAAACATTTCATAGGAATAATGATAAGAAAGCTGAACTTTCATACGCCATTGACATAGTCCTTACGAATAAATGGTTAGGATTCCCAATTCTGTTTTTATTCTTATGGATTATGTTCGAAACAACATTCACTTTAGGCGCATTCCCGCAAGAATGGATAGAGAATGGTATCGCTTTATTAGGAGAGTTCGTTAAAAACATACTTCCAGCCGGAATGATTTCGGATATGATTATTGATGGAATTATAGCCGGTGTTGGAGGAGTTCTCGTCTTCCTCCCAAACATCTTGATTTTATTCTTTTTTATCTCCCTCTTGGAAGATACCGGATACATGGCTCGGGCCGCATTTATCATGGATAAGTTAATGCATAAGATGGGACTTCATGGTAAATCGTTTATTCCGCTTCTTACAGGATTCGGGTGTGGAGTTCCGGCGGTAATGGCTACTCGCACCTTAGAAAATCCGAAAGATCGAATTATTACCATGATGGCCATCCCATTTATGTCTTGTTCCGCACGATTGCCTATTTACTTACTTTTTGTCTCTGCTTTCTTTGAGTCGAATCAAGGACTTATTTTAATGGGTATCTATCTAATTGGAATTGCATTTGCTGTCTTAACATCTCTGCTTCTAAAAAAAGTGAAATTCCCAACAGACTCTGATCAGTTTGTTATGGAACTTCCTCCCTATCGAATTCCTACTTGCAAAAACACATTGATACACATGTGGGACAAATCAGCTCAATACCTAAAAAAGATGGGAACTGTCATCCTTTTTGCTTCTATCATCATCTGGTGTTTAAACTATTTTCCTACAACAAACGATGAAATTCAGAGTATCGACCAACAGATTGAAATGGTTCAAAACCAATCTTACGATAATGAAGAGATAAAAGAGGAACTTCTTTCATCATTGGAATTGAAACGTGCTGCCGCTCAAAGCGAAAACTCATACTTAGGTAGAATAGGTCATATCATTGAACCGGTCGTAAAACCATTAGGTTTTGATTGGAGAATGGGAGTTAGCATTCTCACCGGAGCTGCGGCTAAAGAAATTATCGTCTCGTCTATGGGAATTCTATATCATAGCGACATTGAGGCTAATGAAGAGTCTGAAAAACTGATTCAAACTCTTCAACATCACAAAGATGAAAGTGGCAAAAATAGCATGACCCCTTTAATAGCGTTCTCTTTTATGATATTTGTACTTCTCTACTTCCCTTGCGTTGCTATGATTACGGCAATCGCAAAAGAGGCTAGTTGGAAATGGGCAGGCTTTTGCGTAATATATACAACTTGCGTTGCATGGATTATGTCTTTTTGCATTTATCAAATTGGAAGTTTATTATAAAAATAAAAAAATACTTATTATGAAAAAGAATATACTTAATGTATTTATATATATTTTATTCTCCTTTTTTAACCTCTTCAACATTACGGCTCAAATGCAAAAAGATTCTACCAAAGTGTGCCCCGTTGAATTTAGTGCTACATACGTAGGAGATGTGGTTGGAAATACGATCGGAGGAATTACAACCGGGGTTAAATACCTTGGGACAGCCAATCTATCCATAAGTTTGGAAACTGAAAAGGCTAATTGGTGGAAGGGTGGACAATTTTATGTAAAAGGGGGAAATACTCATGGAGCTTCACCATCGGAAGAACTCATTGGAGATTTTCAGATCATTTCCAATATTGATGGAGGTGGAAATCATACTTACCTTTTCGAGTGTTGGTATAAACAGAAAATAGGGAACGTCAACTTGACGTTTGGACTTCAAGATCTAAATGCAGAATTTGCTAATACCGATAATGCCTCCTACTACATAAATAGTTCGTTTGGCATTCCATCGACGATACCGGAGAATGTACCCTCTCCTATCTTTCCTATCACTGCAATTGGATTGTCTGTAAATTGGGATATTAATGACAATTTTAGTTGGAAAAACATTATCTATAGCGGAGAAGTATATGATTTTGATTACAACGAATACAACATAAAGTGGAACTTAAATCCTAATGATGGAATTCTTGCTGTGACAGAATTTAATTACTCTTCTAATCAAAAATACAATTCTACATACAAGATTGGAGGCTACTATTATAATCAACCGAAGAATATAGGCGTATATAATTATGGATTCTACTTTATGGGAGATCAAAACATTGGACAATGGGCAGAAAATAAAAGACTAAATCTTTTCGTTCAGACAGCGGTAAATCCAACAAAAAGCAGTTATCATAAATATTATATCGGTGGGGGTGTTAATTTTTATGGGTTGGGAGATAAACGTGGCGAAAATTGCCTCGGCTTAGGGGTTGCTCATGCCGGTTTTAAGAACATGCCGTTTAAACACGAAACAGTTATAGAAGCTTTTTACAAGGCTAATTTCTTAAACCATTTTTATGTTCAACCAGATATTCAATATATAATATCTCCGGCAGGCAGAGAAATTACTTCGAAAAATGCACTTGCTATCATTTTAAGATGTGGAATTGAAATTTAGGGAAGAAAGCGAATGGATTATAGTTATGCTTTGCTATCTTTACTTAAATGGTTCGCAGAATTGTAAAAAAAAAGAAAATATATGGCAGAAAAGACTCAAATGATTATTACTGGTATAATTTGTTTACTTGCAATTATTGGTACAATAAGATGGATAAAAAAATCTTATAGTTCTGATTGCAAAATTGAAAGCAACACATGTGATAATTGTCCTTTAAAGTCAACAAATTGTAATAAAAACAAATAAATATGTGTAATTATTCATCTATTTTTCAAGCAGATATTAAATTAGCTGATATGCTAAATATCAATCCTCAACTTATACTGATGTTACCTCGCTTTAATATTGGATTGGGGTTTGGAGAAAAAAAAGTTGAAGAAGTTTGTCAACAAAATAATGTTCCGGTAAACCTATTTTTACTATTATGCAACGTTTATACATTTGATTCCTACTTCCCATCGCAAGAGGAAATCAATCAAATAGATGGTGCTATACTTGTCAAATATCTAAAAGAATCTCATACATACTATTTAGACAAACGGTTATCTCATATTGGAAAACATATTGAAAAAATTGCATTGGAATGCGGAAATATTGGGAATATTCTTAACTCTTTCTACTCTGAATATGTAGAAGAGGTTAAGAACCACTTTAAATTTGAAGAGGAAAAATTATTCCCTACTATCCTTAATAAAACTTCCTCAATGGATTTTTCAGAAGACTTTGAAGAGTGTCATTCCTCTATCGAAGACAAACTAACCGACCTAACTAATATTATTATCAAATACCTTCCTTCCGACATTCTCCCTAATGAAAGAATTGGTGTTTGGTTTGATATTTCACAGGTATCCAATGATTTAAAAAAACACGACATCATTGAAGAAAAGATACTTATTCCATTTATTCTACAATTAAATTCAAACAAGAATGACAACTAAAATAAAGATTCTTTTGATTGAAAATTCGCCAATATTGTTAGAGGGTGCATCCAATATTCTACGCTCTCTCGGAAATATTGAAATATCTAAAGTTGTACCTAATTGCGATAAAGCTCTTACGTTCTTGAACGGCTATACACCCACTATTATCATAGTGGATACAAGGTTGGTTGGTTATCAAACATCTCAATTTATCAACGCCTGCAAAGAAAAAAACACATCAATAGCCGTTGTTGCCCTACAAACCAATTTTATCTCACAAGAACAACTAGACCTGTTTGATGGCACAATTTCTATCGAAGATAATATTCAATCCATACACTCAAAATTAGAAACTATACTCTCATCTGATGCAGAAAAAGAGGGCAACGATGATTTTGACCTCAGTTTAAGAGAGAAAGAGGTTCTAATTGCTGTTGCAAAAGGTAAGACTAACAAAGAGATTGCAGATGAACTAAATATATCTATTCACACTGTCATGACACACCGAAAGAATATCACAAGTAAAACCGGAATTAAATCCATATCTGGACTTACTGTATATGCATTACTCAACAACTTGGTGAAACAAGAGGATGTGAATTAAGAAATAATAAATAAAAGAGGTCAAAAATTGTTCCTCTATACGCTTAATATCCAATTGTTTTAAGAAACAAAATAAAACGATCTGCCATTCTCTTATGAGTACTTTTTGAAGGATGATAATCTTCTCCAAAAGGAGGAACCTGTGGTTCATGAACAAAATAATAAATATTGGAGTCCCCAGCTATATTTCTATTTGAAACAACAGAATTTACATAACGTTGAATTCGACTCCACTGCATTCCCCCTTTAGGGTAATCATCACTCATCATTGGTCCAACAACACAAACAATTGTAGCTTTAGGATAGTAATCACGTAATTGTTTGACAAATTTTAGATAAGACGAAACAAAATCAACTGAATCTACAGTAAGACCTAAATTCGTCTCTGCTGAAAAATCATTAGTTCCCAAATTAATTACCAAAAGATTGGGAATATAATTCTTTAAATTCCATTGAGAAGCAGCATCATCAGGTAAAACTCTATTGTATATCAAAGGTAAAGTTCCCAAACTATCACCTGAAAAATTTCTTCTTAGTCCTCTACCAGAGTAAGCTACACACTGATAATTAGCAGACAATTTTCGAGCAACAATTGCACCCCAAGCGAAATAATTATTTTGATTTACAGATTCAAAACCGGATTTAGGAGGGAATGAAGCTACTTCATTGCCATAGCCACATGTTATGGAATTACCAATGAATTCAAAATTGAGGTTAGCTGAATAATTACTCTTAAGCACTTTAGACTTATCATCTAAAAGGAAACCTTTAAAGATAGTTGTTCCTACCTGAGATTCTGTAAGTTTAACTAATTCAACAGTATGTTCCGATTTTGATAATCCGTCCGCTAAAACGATAGGTTGAAAAAAAGTTGTAGGTTGAATTTTACCCATTAAATTCCCATCAATAAACAAATAAAAATAGTTGGATTGATCCGGGATACTTCTAAGCGTATCAGCCATTAAAACAGAAATCATTGAAGAACCTTTAAATTTTAATTTTACAGAGACTCCGGGAAAAGAAAAGAGCACTTTCCCTTTACATGTATTATCAACCCTTCCTAAAAAAGAACACTCTTTCAATACAAGTTTTTCTGCCTTTGTAGAAGAGTGAAAGCTACAAATCAAGAATAAAAATAAAATTAAACGCAATTTCATATCAAACATTATTACTTTTCAAACAAAAAACTCTTCAGATTAAGCATAAGATGTCATAACCTGGATAGGAACCTACAAGATAGGTTTCTCATCAAAAAAATAAAAAAAGGGACCATTCAAAGAATGATCCCTTAAGATGGCGGCCTCCTACTCTCCCACAATCTGCAGTACCATCGGCGCAAGCGGGCTTAACTTCTCTGTTCGGAATGGATAGAGGTGGAACCCCGCCGCCATAACCACCTG
>JAGBVI010000040.1 GCA_017630395.1 Paludibacteraceae bacterium | reverse complement strand
GCCGAGAGTTTCAATGCAAAAGTAAAGGCTTTTAGAAATCAATTCCGAGGTGTCAGCGACATACCTTTCTTCCTCTTTAGACTAAAAACTATTTTTGCCTAATTTTTTTACATCTCCACCGAAAATTTACGGTGATCCGATATTGGAAATTAGGAGAATAACAAAAAAAAAGAGAGTCACTTCTGTAACTCTCTTTACTGTGGTGCCACCAGGAATCGAACCGGGGACACAAGGATTTTCAGCCCTTTGCTCTACCAACTGAGCTATGGCACCATCTTTTTTGTTTTGCGATGCAAAGGTACGCTTTATTTTTAAACTTCCAAACAAAAAATGACTTTTTTTTTATTTTCTTGCAAATTTCTATAACTTTTCTAATCTTTGTAGAAACAATTTCCTGAAACAGGGGCTTCGTTTTGGTTGTTAAAGGTTGTTGGAATTTAAGGTGGTCTCTATAGAAGATGTTTAAATTTTATTTCGAGCCTATTTGAGAGATTTTTAAGATTATTTTTATTGTTCTTTTGCAGTTAATAGTACTCTTTTCTTAAAAAAAAGGAGAATAAAAATAGGCTGAAAAGGTCCTGAATATCCCGAAAATAAGTGAGTGAAACTCTAAAATATTTTTTTTCAATAAAATTTAAACTGTTTTTAAATTCATTTTATGAAATTTTGGAATGGTTTCGATTAGAACATATCTTTTATTCGTATAAAATTTCTTTTTATGGCAAGTGAATTTTTTCATGATGACGAATTTGGAGAGGTAGAAATTCGTTACGTTGCGAGTGCACGAAAATTTATTTTGCGTTGTCTTAAGGGGAAGGTGGTTTTGACACTTCCTCGCAAACGAGATAGGGAGTTGGGGATTCAATTTCTTAATGATAGTCGTGACTTTTGTCGGAAAATGCTACCTAAATCTAAACGCACAGACTCGGAGAGTTTTTTTGATGAGAATACGAATTGGAAATCACTTACTTTTAGTCTGAAAATTGCCCCATACGATTGTTCAAAATATAGCTACAATTTGAAGGACGGAGTGCTTTATTTTTACTACCCCAAAGGTGTTAATGTATGTACAGAAAAGTTCCAATCCATCGTGAAAAAACTACTCACAGATGTCCTTTTGAGTGAAGCAAAAATCTTCCTTCCCAATCGTTTGAAAATGTGGGCGGAGAAGTATGGTTTTAAGTATAACTCCTGCGTAATCAAAAATATCTCATCGAGGTGGGGTAGTTGCTCCACAAAAAAGAATATCAATCTGTCGCTTTTTTTGATGAAACTTCCAATCGAATTGGTGGATTATGTTCTTTTGCATGAGTTGTGTCATTTGAAGGAGATGAACCATGGACCTCAGTTTTGGGACCTGCTTGACAGTTTTACAGAGGGTAAGGCTAAAAATTTAAGAGCAAGACTCAAAAAATATTCGCCGGTCATCTGATGCCTCTTGCCGATTTATTTTGACCTTATTTTGAGGAAATTTCATGAAGAGTTCAAAAAATCTACCTCGTATCATTCTGTTGTCAGCTTGTTTTATGGCTGATTTTTACCTCTTTTTTCATAAAATTCAATAAAATTTGTTGCTCTTTTTTATTGATTGATAGGTGATTAAGAATTACTTTAACTCAATCGCCTTATTATGCTATTTTTTGTAAATAATTTTTTGTAATTTTGTAATTCGTGTATTTTGGCTTTATACTTCGTATAAAAACCGAATGGTAGGTTTGAAAAAGCGGTATATAGAGCGCTAAGTAGAAATTTTTAGTTTGAAACGTTTTTTAGTCATATTGATTTCTTTTTTTGCTTTGGGCATTTCGATGGTTAATGCTCAGACCGATGCGGAACGTATTCGGGAAGAGCAACGTATTCGTGCAGAGCGATTGAAGGAGCAACAAAAGGCTAATCGCGAACGAGATATGCAGTTGAGAGATCAGCGTCAGAAAGAGGCTCAAGCTGCGTTGGAACGTGAAAAACAGAGAAGAGAAGAGGTTAAACAGCGAGAAGCGGCTCAAAAGCAGAAAGAGCAAGAGTTGTGGCAACAGAAGAAAAAAGAGATAGAGACCAACAAACAGAAGAGCAAAGAACTTCAAGCCCAAAAATTGAAAGAGTACGAAAACATCCTTGAGCAAGAGAGACAAGCTCGAGAGATGCGTTTGCGTCGTGAGGCGGAGTTGAAAGCGATGGATAAAGAGCGATGGGCGGCGAAACAGAAAGAACTGGATGCTGCACGTAAACGTGAGGATATGTTGCGTGAACAGCGTCAGCAACAATATGTGGATGCTGCTGAGCGTGACAAGTTGCAGCGCGAGGTTAGAAAGCAGAAAGAGCAGGAGTTGCGTGATAAGCAGAAGCAAATGTGGGATCAGCGCAAACAAGAGTTGGAGCAGCAGAAAGAGTTGCGAGAGGCGGAAGAGGAACGTCGTATGCAGGAGTACCTGAAAGCGGTAGAATTGGAGAAACAAGCTCGGGAAATTCGTTTGCGTCAGGAGGCAGAGATGCGTCAGCAATATACCGAACTGTGGGAGCAAAAGAAGGCAGAAATAGAGGCGGCGAAAGAACGTGAAAAACAAGAGAATATTCGTCGTCAGAAGGAGTATGAGGCGGTGATAGCGCGCCAGCGTGAAGCACGTGAGGCTCAGCGTCAGCGCGAATTGCAACAGGCTCAGCAAGAGAAAGAGATGTGGGCAGAGCGTAAGCAGCAACAAGAGCAAATTCGGAAAGAGCAAGAGGCTTTGCGTCAACAGCAACGGGCTGAGTATGAGGCTCGTCAAAAACAATTGGTTGAGGAGCGTAAACTTCGTCAGCAACAGGAGGCAGCCTTGGCTCAGCAAAAACGGGAGGAGCATTTGAAGAAACAACAAGAGCTTCAGGCTCGTCGTGAAGCTGAGATGGCTAAACGTCAGGAGGCTGTCAAACAGCGTGAAGAGGCTATGCAGGCTCGACGTGAAGCGTTGGCTCAACGTTCTGAAGCGCAAAAACAGGCTCAAGCAGAGCGCATGAGAAAAGAGGCTGAGAGAAGAGAACAACAGAAAGTTCGTATGGAGCAGCAACGTCAGCGCGAGAAAGAGTTGCGAGATCAAAAACGGGCCGCAGAGTTGAAACGTAGGCAAAATGCGCGTATTGCGGAAGAGAAACGCAGGGCTTACATGAATGAGTTGAAACAGCGTGAACAAGCACGTTTGGAATTGCAGCGTACTAAAGAGAAGGATTTGGCTGCTCGCTTAAAGAAAAAACGTCAGGCTGAAAAGCAAAAACAGATAGAACTTCGTCAGGTTCAACGCGAAAAAGAGATTGCACGTAAAGAGCAGGAGCGTGAGCGCGCTGCTGCTGCGAAAGAGAAGAAACGTGCGAAAATGGAGCAGGATATAGAACGAAGAAAAGAGGCGAATGCTCGTATGAAAGAGCGTCAGGAGAAGGAGCGAGAGTCTGAGAGACGTTTGTTGGAATACTACGACCGCCAAAAAGAATTGGAGGAACAACAGAAGCAGTTGGAGGCTGAAAAATCCGCCGAGGATAAAGAAATGTTGGCTCTTCAAAAAGAGCGCGAGAAGGTGGAGAAAGAGACCATGAAGTTGGCAAAGAAAATTGTGCGTGGTAAAGAGAAAGAGAGGGCTGCTGCCGATAAAATTAAACGGAAAGAGGAGCGTGCTAAAGAGAAGTTGGAGAGACAGTTGCGTAAAGATTCTTTGAAGTTTGCGGAGGAGGATGCAGAAGATTTGGAACGTTATGCAGAGGAGGATGCAGATGATGCAACCTTGGAGTTGACGAAGAAGCAGCGTAAATTGTTGAAGAAGATTCAAAAAGGTCGTCAAGAGAAAGAAGAGCAGGCTCGACAAGACTCTATGTTGCTCATTAATGGTGACTTTGATATGATAACAGGTGCTCGTGATAATTCGGATTTGACTCCTGAACAGCGCGAAAAGTTTGATGTTAAAGAGGAACAGCTTGAGTTTGATGAGAGTGATTTTGGTATGGAAGAGGAGGATTTGGCTTTTGAAGTGGACGATTCCACGGGGGCTGTAATCAATACTGATATTGATTACTCTGCGGATTCTACCGCAGGCGAAGAGGAGGAGGTGAAATCGATGATCGATTCTACTTTGTTGCAACAGCAAATAGAAGAGTTGGAATTGGAACTTCAGAACATTCGCGATATTAAGGAGTTGGAGAAGAATAACAAGAAGAAAGGAAAGAAGAGCGAAACGATTTTGTTGAAGATAAAAATTCCTAATTGTCGGTACCTCAATGATGTCTATTATGTGCGTGGCAAGTTTGAGTTCCGTTATGAATATGATTTCTTCTTGCACTATTTTGACCATCGTTATTTCCATCGCAAGAAATTCTACGATAGAGTAGATTCCACTCGTATTGTTGCCAAAGAGGTGATGAAGTTGGTGGGTAACTCTAAATATAGACATACAGATTTCAATAAGATTGCCGATTCAGTGGCAACTTTGATACCTAACTACCCTGTAGTGGAATATTTGGATACGGTTATCACTCAGCTTAATTTGGAATATTTGGCCACCGGAGAGATTAAAATTAAGTTCCGTAATTCTCGCCAAAAATCGATCTATTCGAAACTGAAACCATCCAAGTTTGGAGAGAAGGGTTCTTTAGGTGATATCAAGTTCTACACCGGTAACCGTCGTCGGGTCATCGAGGAGTTGGATGCTTCTCAGTTCGATTCTTTGGTGATCGAAGATTCTTTGTCAATCGAAGAGAATCTGTTGGCAGACTCATTGCAGGCTATCATGAAAATTAAGCAGGGTCAAGATAGTATTCAAGCTGTTCAAGATAGTTTAGAGGTTCTTTTAGAGTCTTTGTCATTGAGCGGTGCCGAATTGGATAGCGTCCATAATAAGTTAGATATGATTTTGTGGGGAGGTGATGCAGATTCCACCTCAAGTGGAGATGGTGAGAGTGAAGAGTTTGATCCGATGGAAGATTTACAGTACGATCTGCCGTCACAACCTTTGTCTTACGACAACTTAGAACAAATGATTCTGCTGGCAGAGAAACAGAAGAAGAGCAAGCCGAAGAAGGGAGGAGTCTCTTCAGGAATTGTTTTGCCGCCACTTACTGTGAATAGACCAAGTGATAATATGAAGACGTTAGACTTCAATTCTATACCATCAACCCCGGATGGTTCATCTTCTACTTCGCCTAAGGCGGAAGCATCAAAGCCAACTCCGCCAAAACCGGCTCCTGCCAAGAAGCCAACACCAACGAAGTCGAAATCTAAGCAGAAGGTGAAGTTGGCTCCAACTCCGGATATGCCGTATGAAGAACCTAAAGCGAAGTCAACGCTTGAAATGCCTGCAGATGACTTGGTTATGAGCAGAATTAGTGAGTTGATGAAACAAAAACAAGAGAGAGAGGCACTTGAAAAAGCTGCTCAAGAGGAGAATAAGAAGTCGAAGCGTAAAAAGAAAAAACGCGGAGGAGATGAAGAGGTGACTTCCGGAGCAGATGGAGATGCAACCTCAGAAGGAAGTGATGGAGGCGCATAATATATATAATAAGGTAAAAAATGAATAAGACATTACAGAATTTAATTATCAGAGCATTGTCGGGGGCTGTATTTGTAGCCTTGATGGTGGGGGCAATTTGGTTATCATCTTTCTATTTTGCGATTGTTTTTCTTGCTTTCACATTCTTGGGTCTGAAAGAGTTTTACAGCCTCTCTTCTCATCATAACGGAGTGAAGGTAAATGGATGGTTAGCGATTGCAGGAGGTGTGTTGCTCTTCCTGATAGCGGCCGGAGTCTCTTTTTTGCAGTGGAGTCCGAAATGGTTCGCTTTATACCTTATATATATACCGATATTGTTTATACCGGAATTGTATCGTTCTGCAGGCACTCCAATTCAGAATATCGCAGTCTCGTTGATGGGACATATATACGTGGCTATCCCGTTCACCATCTTTTGTTTGATAGAGCCCATTAGCAAAGAATTGGTTTTGGCTTTTTTTGTTTTGATTTGGGCATCAGATACAGGAGCATATCTTGTTGGGGTATGCGTAGGAAAACATAAGATGTTTGAACGAATTTCTCCTAAGAAAACATGGGAAGGATTTTTTGGAGGATTGGCTTTTGCCTTAGGATTTGGTTATCTCTTCTATCGGTTAAACTGGGTAGAACTTCCTCAAGCCGATTTAATGTTTTGGATGATTTTATCTGCTTTGATTTTTGTTGTTGGTGTCTTTGGGGATTTGGTGGAATCTATGTTTAAACGTTCGGTTGGAGTGAAAGATTCCGGAAACATTATGCCGGGACATGGTGGAATGTTGGATCGATTTGATAGTGCTTGTCTTGCGGCACCGGTTTTAGCAGCAGTCTATTTGTTGCTGGTGTAGAGATATCGTTCTGTTCTCTCCTTAAGAATATTTTTATTATTCTTTTGATGTTCATAGTGGACTATTTACAAAAAAGAATAGTAAAAATAGCTTAAAAAGCACATCAAAGATGCCGAAAAAAAAGAGAGTGAAACTCAAAATCAATTTATAATAAAATTTAAACAGCTTCTCAGAAGTTGTTAAATTTTATTTCGAGCATGTTTGAAAGTGATTTTTAAGAATATTTTTATTATTCTTTTGATGTTCATAGTGGACTATTTACAAAAAAGAATAGTAAAAATAGCTTAAAAAGCACATCAAAGATGCCGAAAAAAAGAGAGTGAAACTCAAAATCTATTTATAATAAAATTTAAACAGCTTCTCAGAATATTTGTATAATTTAAGGTAATATATTACCTTTGTGAAGAAAAATTTTGTTAGTATGAATATACATAAGGAAGGAAAAGGGATATTGACAAAGTTGTTTGCCGTTATTATGATGTTTAATGCGGCAGCATTTCTCTTTTTTTGGGATGATAATTCATCGAAAGTATTAGTCTTTTGTTGTTTTACGTTAGTAATATTTTTGTTCTTTTTGAATTTTTTCCGTAATCCGAATCGTATTTTTAGTGGGTTCGAAGATGGAATGATTGTAGCTCCTGCAGATGGTACCATTGTGGTGATAGAACCTACTATGGAAGATGAATATTTGAATGAGAAAAGAATGCAAGTTTCAATCTTTATGAGTGTTTTCAATGTTCATGCCAATTGGTTCCCAACGAAAGGAAAAATTGTCTATTACACCCATAATGATGGTCGATTTATGTCTGCCAATTTGCCAAAATCCAGTACAGAGAATGAACGCTCTACTGTGGTGATTGAAACCTCTAATAATACGCGTATCTTAGTTCGTCAGATTGCGGGGGCGTTGGCTCGTCGTATCGTAACTTATGCACGTGTTGGTCAGTCGTGTAATGTCAACGAGCAACTTGGTTTTATCAAGTTTGGCTCTCGTGTGGATATGTATTTGCCAATGGATGCTGAAATTCTTGTGAATATGAGACAGCATGTTGTTGGTAACAAAACAATCATTGCTAAGTTACCTCAATAATTTCACTATGAGTATAGTAAAACACATCCCCAATACCATCACCTGCTTGAACCTTTTCTCCGGGTGTGTTGCTTCTGTAATGGCTGTCGAAGGCCAATTCTTCTTAGCTGCTCTTTTTGTGTTATTGGCTGCAGTGTTTGACTTTTTAGATGGAATGGTGGCTCGCCTTCTTCATGCTTATTCAAATATTGGAAAAGAACTCGATTCTCTTGCAGATGTTATTAGCTTTGGATTGGCTCCCGGTATGGTCTTATTCTTTTGGTTGAATGAGATTGCCGGTAACGAGTTTCTCCCTTATGTTGCCTTCCTTATTCCGGTCTTTTCTGCGTTGAGATTGGCAAAGTTTAATGTAGATGAGAGACAAACCACCTCTTTTATTGGTTTGCCTACGCCTGCCAATGCCATCTTCTTCGTTTCGTTGATTGCTGTGATGGACCCTTCTGTTCCTATGCCGGGGTGGGTTAATCTATCTTTCTTATCTGCTATCGTCGGTAATAAATGGGTGGTTGTTGCACTGATTCTCCTCTTTTCCTACCTTTTGGTTTGCGAACTGCCTATGTTCTCGTTGAAATTTAAAAACCTCTCTTGGCAAGATAATCAACCGCGATTTGTTTTAATTGCTTTTGCTGTGTTGTTGCTTATTGCTTTCCAATTGTTGGCTTTCCCTTTTATTATTTTACTCTTTATTTTAATGTCTCTTTTTTTCTCTTTTAAAAAGAGTGCATAATTATTGAAAGACATTTAAGAGGTAAAATCGAATCGTTATTAAATTTGAGTTGTTATGAAGTTTTTTAAGACTTTGTTGGCATGTTTCCTTGCCCTTGTTTTATTTTCGTTTTTAGTCTTTTTTTTACCTATCATCGGATTGATGGCAATTGCTTTCTCTACCTCAGATACAAGTAGCAAAATTCCGGAAGGTAGTATTCTTATGTTGAATCTTAACGGACAATTGAAGGACAGACAATCCATAGAAGATATGCCTTTTAATTGGCTGGAAGAAAACGATTATAAAGTCTATTACATGGACGATTTGATGACTGTTTTAGATGCGGCTGCGAAGGACAATAGAATAAAAGGTATTTCCATTGAAATGGGAGAATTAAATTGCGGTATGGCTTCGATTGCAGAGTTGAAGCAATATTTGGAGGATTTTAAGAAAAGCGGAAAATTTGTTTATGCATATTCCGGAAATTATAGTCAAAAAAATTACTATTTGGCAACAGCTGCCGATTCTATTTTTCTCAATCCTCAAGGAACGTTGGATTTTAAGGGACTCTCTTCTGCTTCTATGTTTTATAAAGGGATTTTGGATAAGTTGGGAGTGGAGATGCAAATCATCAAAGTGGGCGCCTATAAATCCTTTACAGAGCAATACTCTTCAGACTCTATGAGTGTGGAGAATAGAGCGCAGTCTGAATTGTTGATACACTCCATTTGGAAGTCGGTTTTAGAGGGAATTTCCGGTGCGCGCAATCTCTCTGTCGAGGTGTTGAATCAATATGCTGATGATTTGTTGTATTTTGATTATCCGAGTGAGTTGAAAGAGAAAGGGATGATTGATGGAATATGCTATCGCAACGATTTTTTACATAAAGCGGAAAATAGATCCGGTCTTTCCGTACCGGTATTTGTGAAATACAAAGATTATTTGAATGAGGTAAAAGGTTCTGAAGCCTCCAAAATGCTTATGTCAGGAGATAAAATTGCAGTGGTCTTTGCCGAGGGGGATATAGACAATGGTACCAATGATGGCATTCACTCCGGAAAATTTGAGAATATGCTTTGGGATATTGCTGATGATGAGTCGGTAAGAGCCGTTGTTTTGCGTGTTAATTCGCCCGGTGGGAGTGCCTATGGGGCTGAACAGATTTGGCGCGCTTTGCAGTGTGTGAGAGCCCAAAAACCTGTGATTGTCAGTATGGGTGATTATGCAGCATCCGGAGGTTACTATATCTCTACCGCTGCCAACTACATCGTTGCCAATCCTTCCACTATTACCGGCTCTATCGGTGTATTCAGTGTTATTCCTAATCTCGATTCTTTGTCGAAAAAGTTAGGCGTTTCGCTTGAGACGGTGAATACCAACGAGAATTCCGATTTTGGAACCAGCATCATGACACCCTTGTCGGATGATATGAAACAAAAGATGCAAGAGCATACAGAGCGTGTCTATGATATCTTTTTGCAACGTTGTGCAGATGGTAGAGGGTTGAGCATTGATTCTGTCAAGAGCTTGGCAGAAGGTCGTGTTTGGAGTGGACAATCAGCCTACGAGTTGGGTTTGGTGGATAAATTAGGCACTTTGGACGATGCCATTCAATTGGCCTCTGAAAAGGCAGGATTGCCTGATTATAACCTCGAATTTTATCCTAAAAAGAAGGATTTTATGACAGAATTGAGTGATATGTTTGAAATCTCACAAAAAAAATTAGGATTGAGTATTGTTTTTTCAAAAGAAAGTGCTATATTTGAGCAGATTAGGCAGATAGATCGCTATCAAGCACTTATGCCTATTCAATTTGAAATCAGATAATGATTATTTGGTGAGCTTAAATTTAGTTGCTTATACAGAACTAATTTTAATTATAGCACAAGGATAAGGTATTGGCACCGTTGAGGTGGTTTTGGATACTTTTTTCTCAATAGATTGCAATAAAATTTAAGTTGTTAGTAGGTCGGGTAAGACTGACTTTCCCTTTTCTCGGGTTAGCAGTCGCCGGCAGTCCCTCATTTGTTGGGCTACTCTATAAATTGTGAAGATGATTTTGATTTCGTGATTTATAGTAGTAGCCTTTTGTTTTTTTTTTCTGTAGTTGACTTGTTGATAGACAAGAGTCTTTTAGCAAGGCTAAATGGCAGAATAAGCAGTTATTACAGATTATATGGCCGAAACCGTGGTATCATGAAAAACGAAAGATCGGTAATAGTAAAGATTTTGTTGTGGCCCTTCTCCCTCTTGTATGGGTTGGTGGTCGGACTACGAAATTACCTCTTCAACTGGGGGGTACTGCCCTCTGAGTCTTTCGATGTTCCGGTTGTTGCGGTCGGAAATATTACGGTGGGAGGTACAGGAAAGACGCCGATTTCAGAATATCTGATTCGAGTTTTGAAAGGGAACTATAAAGTGGGCTTATTGAGTAGAGGCTACAAACGCAAGTCTAATGGCTTTAAGTTGCTAACCTCTCATTCACTTCCAAGTGAGGTAGGAGACGAGCCATATCAAATCAAACGCAAATTTCCTGAAATCATGGTGGCGGTGGATGCCGATCGCAGGCGAGGAATACGCAATATGTTGTCTGAACAGACAGGGAAACCGGATATTATTGTTTTGGACGATGCTTATCAGCATAGGTATGTCCGCCCTACGGTTTCGATATTGTTGATAGATTACAATAGGATGATTACAGAAGATTATCTGCTTCCGATGGGGCAGTTAAGGGAGCCTGTAAGTTCTAAAAGCAGAGCGAATATGATTGTGATCACCAAATGCCCTGTTGACCTCAAACCCATAGAATTCAGGTTGATACGAAAAAACTTAAAACTCTATGCTTATCAATCTCTTTTCTTTACCACACTGACGTATGGAGATTTTCAACCCCTCTTCCCGGGGCGTGTCAATTGTCCGTTGACACAGAAGAATGTTAAGAATTTCTCAGCTTTGGTGGTAACCGGAATAGCTTCGCCTTATACCTTTGAGGTCTATCTTAGAAACTACGTGAAAGAGATTGTAAGTCTCAATTATTCAGATCACCATAACTTCTCGGAGTCCGATTTGAAGCGGATAGAGAAGGAGTTTGAAAAGATAGAGAATAAACAAAAAATCATTCTGACGACAGAGAAAGATGCAGTGCGTCTGATGAATGATTCTCACTTCCCAAAAAGTTTAATGAAGTATATCTATTACGTACCGTTGTACGTTAAGTTTTTACGAGAAGAAGGAGCCGATTTTGATGAAAAGTTGTTTGAACATTTGGAGTTAAACAAAAATTTTTGTAATTTGGTCTTCAATAAGAGAAAGTAATAGTGTAGTTTATGGATATATTGAAGAAAATTAGTGAGTCATGTGACTACCTTAAAAGCCGCTCTGAGATACGGCCCAAAGTGGCGATTGTATTAGGAACCGGGTTGGGGAATTTTGCTGAAAAGATAGCAGTGTCAGATACCATTCCTTATTCGGAGATACCGCATTTCAAAGTAAGCACTGTGCAAGGGCATTCGGGCTGTTTGATTTTCGGGCATATCGATGGTGTTCCGGTGATGGCGATGAAGGGTAGATTGCACTATTACGAAGGTTATACTATGCAGGAGATTACTTTCCCTATCCGTGTGATGAAAGCTATGGGGATAGAGACAGTGATGGTGTCGAATGCAGCAGGCGGACTCAATCCGGAGTATGTTCCGGGCGACATTATGATTATCAAAGATCATATCAATCTCTTTCCGGAGCACCCGTTGCATGGCCCCAATATAGAGGAGTTAGGAACTCGTTTTCCAGACATGAGCAATGCGTATGACAAGGCATTGGTGAAGCGAGCCTTGGAGGTAGGAGAGGAGAAAGGATTTGGTTTAAAGTGTGGTGTTTATGTTGGGACGCAAGGTCCAACATTCGAAACGTTGGCAGAATATCGCTATTTTCGCATTATAGGAGGCGATACAGTGGGAATGTCCACTGTTCCGGAGGTGATAGTTGCTAATCATGCCGGAATGGCCGTGTTTGGCGTTTCTGTGGTTTCTAACGTAGGATTGGATGCCAATCTAAGTAATGTGACGCACGAGGAGGTGCAGCAAAACACTATTTTGGCTCAAGATAAATTATCGTTGCTTTTTACAGAGATGGTGAAATGTTGCGGATAAATTGATTTTCTTATTGCGAAGTTTTATATCGTGGGAGGACCTTGGTGTGAGCCAAGGTCCTCTTTTTTTATTTAGAATAAGATTGGGTTCAAATACATTACATGTTAATCCTAAAGATAAAACTAAAATTGTTTTAAATAATCTTTATAGTAGGTTCGTTCTAGTCTTTTGTTGCTCAATTTGTGGGAGTAATGATTAATTTTTTTGAAAATTAGTGAAATGTCTACTTTTCCAATTGGCATATTTGCCAATTAAAAAAAAATATTCTATCTTTGCGTTAATTATTAACTTAACGATGGCGGAGACATCAAAAATACTTAATTATTATGGATAAAAATATTAAAAAATTCATGGAAACAACAACTATTTCCAAAGCTCAAATTTTAGATAAATACTACGTTGAAGTACAGACAAAAGACGGAGAGATTTTTAAAATCATCTCTGACATAAGTAAATTTGAAAGTGATGAATATAAAGCTTATATCTTGCATTTGATTGAATTTATTTTTGATCGAAATTTTTCTGAGGACAAAGAAAAGATGATTGAGCGTATTTCTTGGGAGTTTTTGCGCAATGGAGTTCCTTCCATGGGTTTAGATTGCGGGAGTCGTCAGAGTGAACGAGTACGTATTGGTCAGCGCATACGAGAATTAAGAGTAAATAAAAAAATGGAAGGCCGAGATTTAGCATTATTAGCTGGAATTGATGCTGCCAATCTATCCCGAATTGAACAAGGGAAGTATTCAACTGGCATTGATATTTTGTCTAGAATTGCAATTGTTCTTGATGCTCATTTAGATTTAGTTCCTAACTCCTAACAAAGTAATTATGGACAATCTAATTAATGAATATTCTTGCGAGGTACAGTGCGACTATAAAGGTCGTACCTATAAAGTTCGTGATAACGGATCAATTCTTAGGTGTGCTAAAAGTGAAGGAAGAGTGTCTAAATATGATAATTTATGGACGTTTGGTAAGAAATCAGAGTGTAATGGCTATATGATTTTTGCAAATGATGTACGAGTTCATCAAGTCGTCTGTACTGCATTTCATGGAACAAAGCCACGTGAAGATATGGTTGTAGATCACATAGATACTAATCGTTGTAATAATAGACCGGAAAATCTACGTTGGGTAACAAGGTTAGAAAATGCTTTAAATAATCCGTATACTCGTAAACGTATAATTAATATATGTGGAAGCATAGAAAATTTTTTAAATAATCCATCATTGTTGCGAGAAGAGTCAAAATTTCCTAATTTTAAGTGGATGCGCACTGTTTCTAAAGCAGAAACTCAAAATTGTTTAAAACGATTAAATGAGTGGTTGAAAGAGGACGATAAACTTGTAAATGGAGAAGGTTTAGGTGAGTGGATATTTTCGGAGTATTTGTCTCCTGCCAAAATTATGTGTCCCCAACATCAACATTGTGAAACTTATGAATTGGAAGATGACGTATTAATAGATTCATTAACCCCGAAGGCAAAACAATTAAATTGGTTTACACCTACTCAATTTTTGTTGTGTCCTAATAATGAGAATGAGGTATCTTTAGAATCTTATCATAAAAACTTGGAGGAAGGCAAACTCTTTACTAAAACAAAATATGGAGAACACGTAATTTTAAAGTTTGATTATAATTTAGACAAAAGTGCTTTATATGTTCTTACTCGTTTTAAAGGAGACAATGTGGTAAAGCCGTGGGCTTTAAGCAAAATTTTTGTTAAAGATGGTTATTATGTCCATGAAAACAGGCATTCTTTTTTTGAAGAGATAGGAGGATTGAAAAGATTTACGATTGAAATTGGTCAAGAATGGACTGGAGGTGATTGTATTGATGATTATTGTTAGTATACACAATTTTAATAGGTAGTTATATTTAGCTTATCTTGTTTTCTGAGGCATATTATGCAAAGGCATCCTTGACTATCATTATATGGCGAAGAGTAATCCTATGAAGTAAAATGTCTTTTTTACTATTTATTTTATCGTAGGCTGTATTATCAAAATTTAAAAAAAATATAGTTGTGACAAAAGTTGTCAAAGTTTATTATTTAATTTACAAAATTTCGAATAGAGTGATATATATTGGAGAGGATCTCATTTTGAAATTTTGTAAATATTTAAATTGTTGTTGTAAAAAAAAATAATTGCCATGTGCATAATATATTAAAAATAAATTCTATATTGCCATACTTTCGACGTATAGGTTAATACGTAGCTTGCAAATTGACCTATAGGTCTAAATTTCTACTATAGTAGATATATATTATGCTGTGTGCATAATTAATTATGCAATGGCAAATTTTTATGTTTAACAATTAAAATTAAGATGTATTATGAAAAAATTAAATGCTTTTAGTAGGATTTATCCCTTGTCAAAAACACTTAGGTTTGAATTAAGACCAATCGGAAAAACTCTTGAACATATAGAAAAGAGTGGAATTTTATCTCAAGACCAGCATCGTGCTGAAAGCTATGTTGAGGTTAAGAAAATCATTGATGAATACCATAAGGCATTTATAGAAAATGTTCTTAAAGATTTCAGGTTTTCTGAAAATAGGGGTGAGAAAAATTCTCTTGAAGAGTTTTTGGTTTACTATATGTGTAAATCGAAAGACGAAATGCAAAAAAGACAATTCGCAGATATTCAAGATAAGTTGAGAAAGCAAATTACCCAAAGGTTTTCGGATGACGATAGATTTAAGAGAATCGATAAAAAGGAACTCATCAAAGAAGATTTGCTGTCATTCGTTGAGGATGTGGAAAAACGACAATTGATAGAAGAATTTAAAGACTTTACCACCTATTTTACCGGTTTTCACGAAAATAGGAAAAATATGTATACTGACGAAGCGCAATCAACAGCAATTGCCTATCGTTTGATTCACGAGAATTTGCCAAAATTCATTGACAATATAATGGTTTTTGATAAAGTGGCAGCCTCACCAATTGCGGAACATTTTGCAAAATTGTATAGCGATTTTGAAGAGTATCTGAACGTGTCTGAGCTTGGTGAAATGTTTCGTCTCGATTACTACAATATTGTACTTACTCAAACACAAATAGATGTTTATAATGCTATCGTGGGAGGAAAGACATTGGAAGATGGAAAAAAGATTCAAGGTTTGAATGAATACATTAACCTTTACAATCAACAACAAAAAGACAAATCAGCACGACTTCCAAAGCTAAAACCTCTTTACAAACAAATATTAAGTGATAGAAATGCGATTTCTTGGCTGCCGGAGCAATTCCAGTCAGACGAAAAAGTTTTGGAAGCGATTCAGAAGGCTTATCAGGATTTGGAAGAACAAGTTTTTAATCGAAAAAAAGAGGGAGAGCACTCTTTAAAAGATCTGTTGCTTTCATTGTCTGATTATGACCTCTCTAAAATATATATCCGCAATGACACTCAGATGACTGACATATCTCAGAAAGCGTTTGGTCATTGGGACGTAATTCACAAAGCCTTGTTAGAACAACTAAAAGAAGATGTGCAGAAGAAGCCTAAAAAGGAGTCTGACGAAGCCTATGAAGAGCGATTAAATAAAATAATAAAATCCCAAGGAAGCATTCCTATCGCATTGATTAATCAGGGTGTACAAAAACAAAATTCAGAGGAGCAAAATACCCTACAGACCTATTTTGCTTCATTGGGAGCTGTAGAGACAGAGTCGGTAAAAAAGGAAAACTTATTCACTCAAATAGAGAATGCTTACGCAGAGGTAAAGGATTTATTGAACACGCCTTATTCTGGAAAGAATTTAGCACAAGACAATGTGGCTATAGAAAAAATAAAGACTTTGTTGGATACCATCAAGGCACTTCAACATTTTGTGAAACCTTTGCTTGGAGATGGAACAGAGTCTGAAAAGGATGAAAAGTTCTATGGCGAGTTTTCTATGCTTTGGGAAGAACTTGACAAGATTACACCGCTCTATAATATGGTGCGGAATTATATGACACGCAAACCATATTCGACAGAGAAAATCAAACTCAATTTTGAGAACTCTACGTTGATGAATGGTTGGGACTTGAATAAGGAACAAGATAATACTACTGTTATCCTTCGTAAGGATGGAATGTATTACTTGGCAATTATGAATAAAAAACACAATCGCGTATTTGATGTGAAAAACATATCGAAAAACGGAGAATGTTTTGAAAAAATGGAATATAAGTTGTTGCCTGGCGCAAATAAAATGCTTCCTAAAGTATTTTTCTCAAAGTCAAGAATTGATGAATTTGCACCAAGTGAACAACTATTGGAAAACTATAACAAAGGTACTCACAAGAAAGGAAATTTGTTTAATTTATCTGATTGTCATGCATTGATTGATTTTTTTAAGGCTTCTATCAATAAACATAAAGATTGGAGTAAATTTGGATTTAAATTTTCAGATACAAATACTTATGAGGATTTGAGTGGATTTTATCGCGAAGTTGAACAGCAAGGGTATAATATCTCTTTCCGTAATGTATCTGTTGACTATATCAACTCACTTGTAGAAGAAGGAAAGATTTATCTATTCCAAATCTATAACAAAGATTTTTCACCATATAGCAAGGGTACACCCAATCTGCATACTCTCTATTGGAAGATGTTGTTCGATGAAAAGAATTTGGCAGATGTGGTGTATAAGCTAAATGGACAAGCAGAGGTGTTTTTCCGTAAATCAAGTATCATTTGTGATAAACCAACGCATCCGGCAAACCAACCAATAGATAACAAGAATGCTTTGAATAATAAGCAACAAAGTGTATTCGAATATGATTTGGTGAAAGACAAACGTTATACTGTGGATAAATTTCAATTCCATGTGCCAATTACAATGAACTTCAAGAGTACTGGAGGTGACAATATCAATCTGCTGGTTAATGAATACATCCGCCAAAGCGATGATTTGCACATTATAGGCATTGACCGTGGTGAACGTCATCTGCTCTATTTGACGGTGATTGATTTGCAAGGCCGGATAAAAGATAAAGAGCAATACTCGTTGAACAAAATCGTAAATACTTACAATGGCGATGAATACCCCACAAATTATCATGACTTGTTGTCTAAACGTGAGGATGAACGAATGAAGGCTCGCCAAAGCTGGCAAACGATTGAGAATATCAAAGAACTCAAAGAGGGTTATTTAAGTCAGGTTATTCATAAGATTTCAGAACTGATAGTGAAATATAATGCCATTGTGGTTTTGGAAGATTTGAATATGGGATTCATGCGCGGTCGTCAAAAAGTGGAATCTTCTGTTTATCAGAAGTTTGAAAAGATGCTGATTGACAAACTTAACTATTTGGTAGATAAGAAAAAGAATCCTGAAGAGGACGGCGGTGTTCTTAATGCTTATCAGCTGACCAATAAATTTGATAGTTTCCAAAAACTTGGCAAACAAAGTGGCTTCCTTTTCTATACCCAAGCATGGAACACAAGCAAGATTGACCCTGTAACAGGTTTTGTGAATCTGTTTGACACCCGTTATGAAACACGAGAAAAGGCAAAAGATTTCTTCGGAAAATTTGATGCTATCCGTTATAATACAGCTAAGGATTGGTTTGAATTTGCCTTTGATTATTCAAATTTCACATCAAAGGCAGAAGGCTCTCGTACAAATTGGACGCTGTGTACTTATGGAGAACGCATTGAGAAATTTCGGGACGAAAAGCAAAATTCAAATTGGGCATCCCAGGGAATTAATTTGACAGATAAGTTTAAAGAGCTTTTTGCAAAATATAAAATTGACATTCAAGCAGATTTGAAAGAAGCTATTTCTCAACAAGATTCGGCTGATTTCTTCAAAGGGCTTTTGTATTTGCTGAAGCTAACTCTTCAAATGCGTAATAGTGAAATAGGTACAGAAATAGATTATATGCAGTCGCCGGTAGCTGATGCTAACGGAAACTTCTACAATAGTGACACTTGCGATGATTCTTTGCCTAAGAATGCTGATGCAAACGGAGCGTACAACATTGCACGGAAAGGTTTGTGGATAGTTCAGCAAATCAAGGCTGCGGATGATTTGAAAAATGTGAAGTTATCTATCAGTAACAAGGAGTGGTTGAAATTTGCACAGGAGAAACCATATCTCAATGAGTAAGGATGCATAACTATATTTCCATATCAACCCTTAATGACTACATCTTTTGTCCGTACTCCATATACCTCCACAATGTGTATATGGAGACGGACGAAGGATTGTATCATGCAACACCTCAAACACGAGGTAGAGTTTCACATGAATCCGTTGATACTAAAAAGGCAAGCAATAAACGAGATACACTGATGGCTCTGCCTATCTACTCGTCAAAATTTGGTTTAGTTGGTAAAATTGATATATATAAGCAGAGTGAGAAATTACTTGTTGAACGAAAATATCAATTAAAGCAACTATTTCGGGGGCAGATTTATCAATTATGGGCTCAATATTTTTGTCTAATAGAAATGGGATATTTAGTAGAAAAGCTTGCTTTTTATGAAATTTCATCAAACAAGACAATTCCAATAGCTATTCCTACACAACAAGAAGAAGTCGAGTTTACCCAATTTATCGAAAGGTTTAAAAATTTTGATCCATCTGGAAATATAGAAATAAATTTCAACAAATGCCGTCATTGCATCTATTGCAATCTCTGCGATAAAACAGAAGAAGATAATGTTTACTAACAAAGATGTTGAATATAGGACTATTTACGTGGTCAATTGCATCAAAGATCGCAATTTGAGAGTATGCAATGGAGAACTGCTGTTAGAAGAGACCGAAGAGAAAAAGACTCTTACAAAATTGCCTTTTCAAAAAATTTTAGCGCTGTTTGTAGTTGGGCATATTCATGTTTCTACACCTCTATTAGAGAAATGCAAGAAATTTAATGTGGCGTTAGTTGTAGTTAAACCATCTTTACGACCAGTTTTCTTTTGGGCAAATTCTGCAGAAGCAAATTATTTGTTACGACAGAAGCAGTACATGTTTGCTAAAACAGATATAAGTATAGCTAAGTGGATTGTTCGTAGTAAGGTAGAAAATCAACTAAAATTGTTACAAAGTACAAGAAAATTAGATTCGTTGACAGTACAAGCAAAAGAGGTGTGTCAAAAAGCGTTGTCGAGTTGGCTATCAGTAATTGTAGATTATAATAAGTTGATGGGCATGGAGGGGTATGTTTCAAAGGCTTTTTTTGCTGCATATTATCAAGATATAGGATGGAAAGAGCGTCAACCAAGGACTAAATGTGATGAAATAAATACATGTTTAGATATCGGTTATACAATGTTGTTTAACTATATAGAATGTTTTGTACGAATGTTTGGATTTGATTTGTATGTTGGTGTATATCATCGTCTTTGGTTTAAGCGAAAATCATTGATATGTGATTTAGTTGAGCCATTTAGATGTATTATAGATAGAACGATAAGGAGTGCATTTAATCGCAAGCAATTTAAGAAAAGTGATTTTAAATTACATAAAGGCGAATATCGTCTTAAGTTAGAAAAAAACGCGAACTATATGAAGATTTTTTTTGATGCACTTATTCCTTATAAGATGGATATTTTTTGTTTTATTCGAGCATATTATCGTTGTTTTATGCAGGGGAAAGAAATTAGTAATTATCCCAAATTTGAAATATAATGTTGGTAGTAAGTTATGACATTCACGATACAAAGTTACGAACGCGTTTTTCAAAGATGCTCACAAGAAATGGGGCGATTCGTTTGCAATTTTCTGTGTATGAGGTAAATAATACGAAAAGAGTTTTAGATAATTTGATGATTAAGATAGATCAAATTGCAAAAGAGTTTAGTGGATCTGATAGCGTTATAATTTTTGATGTATCAGAAGTGAAATTAAAAAAATATGGGAATGCAATTCATAGAGATGTTGATATTGTTTATTTTTAGTATGCAAACCATGCTCTTTACAAAATGAATAATTTGTGTAATATGTTAGTAGTTATCAAGTTAAGAGGTTTCTTGTTTTTAGGTGGGGTAAAAATCTTGTTAGCATCTAAAATAATTTAATCTTATAACTATTTGATTTTAAGAATGAAAAGTTTATCTTTGTTAAAAAAATTTAGTCTGTAGAGGCTATAGTAATTTTATAATTTCTACTATCGTAGATTAATAGAATGATTTTTATATTATGATATAGGCTATAGTAATTTTATAATTTCTACTATCGTAGATTAGACGTGTTCAAATTTAAGATATATTTGGCTATAGTAATTTTATAATTTCTACTATCGTAGATTGCCTGTTTTCTGTGTTTGCTTTACGAGGCTATAGTAATTTTATAATTTCTACTATCGTAGATGGTGGGGACAAACAAACGTTTCAGAAGAGGCTATAGTAATTTTATAATTTCTACTATCGTAGATTAGGTTTGAGTTACAACTATTGCGCCCAAGGCTATAGTAATTTTATAATTTCTACTATCGTAGATTTCTTCGTTTTTGTTGTTCATCTCTGATAGGGCTATAGTAATTTTATAATTTCTACTATCGTAGATGGTTAATACTCTCCTACTTTGGTTGTGAAATGGCTATAGTAATTTTATAATTTCTACTATCGTAGATCATGGTCATAATTGGATTGTAAAAGTATGGCTATAGTAATTTTATAATTTCTACTATCGTAGATAAGCATCTTGCATTTGCAATAAATAAGGCTATAGTAATTTTATAATTTCTACTATCGTAGATTAAAATAACATTGCGCACATAACATCGTACGGCTATAGTAATTTTATAATTTCTACTATCGTAGATCGAAATATATATTATGTTCAAACAAAGGGCTATAGTAATTTTATAATTTCTACTATCGTAGATTTGTAAATCTTACCATCATCTTAAAATGGCTATAGTAATTTTATAATTTCTACTATCGTAGATTCAATTGCACTTAAACAACACTTTTCAAAGGCTATAGTAATTTTATAATTTCTACTATCGTAGATCACATTAACAAGAGGTGGTGAAGGTATTGGGCTATAGTAATTTTATAATTTCTACTATCGTAGATAGCGATCGGTGTCAAGACGATACAATAGATGGCTATAGTAATTTTATAATTTCTACTATCGTAGATATTAATTGGAGATCTTAGTTCCTTATTCTCGGCTATAGTAATTTTATAATTTCTACTATCGTAGATCGTACTTGCGCCTTAAAGGGTCTAAAACAGGCTATAGTAATTTTATAATTTCTACTATCGTAGATCCAAACTCCCGATTTGCAAGGTGTAAACGGCTATAGTAATTTTATAATTTCTACTATCGTAGATTGAAACGAGAGATTCAATGAAAATACGATGGCTATAGTAATTTTATAATTTCTACTATCGTAGATATACAATCATTTTACATTATAAACCCTAGGCTATAGTAATTTTATAATTTCTACTATCGTAGATGGTCTATCTGCTTTTGTGTCGTCTTACAGGCTATAGTAATTTTATAATTTCTACTATCGTAGATTGATGCCCACCAACAACAAATTTATTACCGGCTATAGTAATTTTATAATTTCTACTATCGTAGATCAATCGCTTTATCTCAAGCAACTTTCGAGGCTATAGTAATTTTATAATTTCTACTATCGTAGATAAACACAAAAGAGTTTGCGTCTTTGATTGGCTATAGTAATTTTATAATTTCTACTATCGTAGATATTGCAAAGGTCTCTTCTTTTGCGCCATCGGCTATAGTAATTTTATAATTTCTACTATCGTAGATTTCAATGGCAAGAACATAACCAATATTAGGCTATAGTAATTTTATAATTTCTACTATCGTAGATATGAAGTCTATCGGTCTCTTCCTTATGCTTTGGCTATAGTAATTTTATAATTTCTACTATCGTAGATGAATTTCCGCTTATGGATAACGGACTACGGCTATAGTAATTTTATAATTTCTACTATCGTAGATGAATCAATAATTGGATAATATGGCAACAGGGCTATAGTAATTTTATAATTTCTACTATCGTAGATATGAATATTTCCCTAAATTCGCTAATTTAGGCTATAGTAATTTTATAATTTCTACTATCGTAGATCTACATCTGTGAAGATCTAGGTTTTATTGGCTATAGTAATTTTATAATTTCTACTATCGTAGATTACTACCGCAATTTAAAATAAAATCTTGGGCTATAGTAATTTTATAATTTCTACTATCGTAGATAGCAACAACAATTGTTCAATGCTTCAATGGCTATAGTAATTTTATAATTTCTACTATCGTAGATAGACTGCCGCTTGAAGTTCATAACGCACGGCTATAGTAATTTTATAATTTCTACTATCGTAGATCTTTCTCGTCCCTTTAAGCATTTAAGAAATGGCTATAGTAATTTTATAATTTCTACTATCGTAGATGAAGCTGATAGAGAACTTGTTTGTAATACGGCTATAGTAATTTTATAATTTCTACTATCGTAGATGTGTTGTCTTTTTTACTAATACAATTTCGGCTATAGTAATTTTATAATTTCTACTATCGTAGATAAAAAACTATTTTCTTTTGACGTTTTTTGGCTATAGTAATTTTATAATTTCTACTATCGTAGATGCCAACTGATAATCAGCACCTACAGAGGGGGCTATAGTAATTTTATAATTTCTACTATCGTAGATCTACTACAGGACCTCTGTGCGAGATTGCGGCTATAGTAATTTTATAATTTCTACTATTGTAGATCAATGAAATCACGAATTGCAGCGTTTGAGGGCTATAGTAATTTTATAATTTCTACTATTGTAGATAAAGCAATTCACAACATAAAACATTGTAGATCTCTCCAATCCCTCCCAATCCCCAAAAAAAATTAATCCCCTTTCCCCTCATATTGTCAAATAAGTTTTGTAACTTGCGTCGCGATTTTTAGGACCAGATAAAAACTAAATTTATGAAAAAGTTAATTGGATTTTTTGTGTTTTTCTTTGTTGCATTGTCGGCCGGAGCGGTGGATGTGATGATAACAAAAGATAATCGTACCATCAGAGGAGAAGTGGTGGAAATTACTGATACTGAGGTGAAATATCGAAAAGAGGGTAGCTCTGTGCATTTCTCTACTTTGAAGGAGAACTTTAATCTGATTGTACTCCAAAATGGAGAGGTGATCAATTTTGTTAGCCCTGCTACTGATGATTCTGAGCTTACCTCCTCTTCTTCTCTACAGCTTGATTCAATTTACAGAGTAAGACGTGGTGCCGTCTCTCATTTCTTCCAGGGAGAGAACAGAATCTCTCGTAGTGAGTATGAGCAAATCACCAAAGCTTTTTGTCCGGATGCCTATCAGATGTATGCGGAGGGTAGGAGGCTTTATCGCTCCTCAAAAATTGTTATGGGATTGAGTTTAGGAACGTTAGGTGTAGGTATGATTGTGGGATTGGTCTATTCGGGCATGGAACATGGTAACTATTCTGTTGCGGTGCCGGTTTCTATCACTGCTGTGGGTGTCATAGAACTTTGCGCATCTGCCGGAATGAGACAAAAAGGCTTAAAATTGGAAGCTGAGTCGATGGAGTTGTTTAATCAACGCTGTCTGAAAGAAACCTCGGCTGCGGTTGTTCCTGCTATCGTGGTGAGCGACTTAGGTTTAGGGTTGGCACTTCGGTTTTAAATTTAATCAACCCCTGTTTTAAGAACTTCTATATTGTGCCTTTAGCGAGGTAAGCAATGAGAGCAAGGTGGAAAAGAAGTATAAGCGGTACACCCCATTTAAATTGAGGGTGCAGGGTTTTGTGTCGCCAAAATCGCATTCCTGCAGCCGCTCCCAGACTTCCTCCTATAAAAGCTAAAAGAAGCAAACTCTTTTCCGGAATTCGCCATGCCCCCTTTTTTGCTTTTATCTTATCTATGCCATATACAGCAAAAGTGACAATGTTGAGGATGATTATGTAACCTATAACAATCTGCATATCAAGAAATTTAGAATCGCTTATATCAAGCGAGTACTATAAATTTAATCTTTATAAATAAGAATAAATCGCAAGTTAATAAACTCTTCGGCAACTATAGAATTTTGTATAGAAAAAACTATCCAAGGAGGATTCTTCCTAAGGAAGACTCCTAACCATAGATAGTTTTTGGGTTGCAGGATTGTGAAAATGCCTTGGGAACGTTATTCCGGTTCCGACTCTGATTTGAAGGTATTTTCATCAATTGAGATTGTGTTGGCTTTGTTCGGGATGAGGTAAGTTATGTAGTCAACCCAAAATTTCTCTGTCCAATCATCGCTACTCGATCCTCTCTCTCTCATGTGTAGTATCACGCAATATACTTTTACTTTTTTTACATCAGTAGGAGCCGGGATTGAATAAACTTTATTGTCTTGGCTTTCCTTTAAAGGATGTTCAAAAATCTTTTCGTCGTTGGCGTTGTATCCGTAAAGGTAGGCATCAACTACAAGCGGATCCATTTGGTTGTATCCAAAGTGACGGCTAAATTCGATAGTGGTCTCTTTTTCTGCTTCTGGTTCCTCTTTTTCACAAGATAAAATAAAAAATAGGATCGGCAATAAATAAAATAATTTCTTCATAACTCAATATATAATTTAAATTAGACCGCAAAGGTAATCATTTTATTTTTTTTTTAAGTTGTTTTTATATTCAGGCAAGTGTATGCCTGATTTTACCTTTTTATCAAAAGTTTTCCGTCGGCAAATGCATTCCCCATACGTTCGCCCAATTGTATGTATCCGTGGTGAATAGGGTCGTAGGAGATCAATTGCATTTTCTCTACGTCGGGTTTGCCATCTTCTGCCAAGAAATTCTCATTCACCAAGATGTTGACGATTTCTGCCACGATGTAGTACCCTTCGGCACTCTCATCTATTTTTCTCACCAAGCGGCACTCTAACGTCATCGGAAAGTTGGTGAAAACAGGTGCATTAACATTGGTGGATTTCTCCACGTTCCATCCTGTTTTTTCGATTTTTTTTGGTTGATCTTTTGCACTGACGATACCCACGTAGTCTGCCCCCACCATTGTCTCTTTGGTGGCAAAAGCCACGGTGAAATCGGCACAATTATTCAAATTTTCTGTGGTTGCATGTGCACCCATGGAGATCACAATCTCTTTGGCGTCCCATTGTCCGCCCCAAGCAGCATTCATGGCATTGGGTGTGCCGTCATTGTTGTAAGTCCCGATAATCAGAACCGGTTGTGGAAGCATCCACGATTTTTGTCCAAAACTTTTCATGTTCAATAATTAAAATTTGAAGTAAAATCTAACGAGGTATAATTAATCTTCCAAAGAGTAGTCTATGGTGGTTACCACGCGTATTCTTTTGATGTAAGGGGTGTTTTCATCGCGATTTCCGATGCTGAATTGACCTTGGTTGGCCCGTTTGATTTTGCCCAATTTGCTATCAGAGTCTTTCGCAAATTTCTCTGCGGCAGCCCGAGCGTTTTTGGTTGCTTCTTCAATCATTTGAGGTTTAATTTCGTTGAGGCTCATGTATTCGTACTGCACGTTGTAGCGATAGTCTCCACCGGTGATGGCAATGCCCTGTTTGAGGAGTTCGCTCTGTTCTTGAATCAAACTGCGTACCAATTCCACCTTTTTGGAGGTGACAGTGATAACGTTGGTGACATTGTAGCGGAATGGGACAGGAGAGTTGTTGTAACGCTCAGCCGCCATGTCGATTATTTCCGGCGCACCAATGCTGATTTCCGACTCTTCGATTCCTTTTTTCAATAAAAACGCCTTGATTTGATTGTTGGTGTTATTGATTTCGTTGTAGAGCTGACTTAGGTCGTTCCCCACTTTTTTGTACATAAGAGGCCAAGTGACATTGTCTGCCATTACTTCCGCTTCTGATAGCCCTTTGACGGTGACTACACGATCTTTCCCTGCAAAATTGTCTAAACCAAATTTAATAAAACATCCTAAAACAGCCATTCCTACCGCTAAAATGAGCGATTCGATTTTCCATCCATTCATAATTACAATCAATTAAATTAGTTATACATTTGAGCTACTAAGGTAGTGATAATTTCTCATTGCTCAAAGTGGAATTTAATACAGAAGAATCCGAAATTTTGTTCAAAGCGAATCGGAATAAGTTGTGATTTTTTTGCAGAATTATGGGATGAACCTTCTTCTATGCTTATAGGGGATCCCAATTTTGGATCACCGTAAAATTTCGGTGGGAAAGATTTGAAAATATACTATCTTTGTGGTATGGAACAGCGTAAAAAGAAGATAGAAGATCCGTTAAAATTGTTGTTACCAAGTGTAATATACGATTATTTTGAGTTGGTACATGC
>JAGBVI010000039.1 GCA_017630395.1 Paludibacteraceae bacterium | reverse complement strand
TTTTTAAACGTTTTTTGAACTTTTTTCTCCCTTTTGCGTTAGCAAATCAAAATTTGACCAAATTTTGCCGAGAAATGGGAATTTTAGGTTTCAAGTTTCAGGTTTGTTAGCGTAGGGGCGAATCGCATTCGCCCTGTTTTTGTATTAGCGATATTTATCCTCGATAGTGTAATATGCATTTCAAGGTGCTGACGCAGGTATCATATTCAGGATTCAGGTTTCCTCCCTGCCCGGAAGGCAGTACTGAGCGAAGCGATGGTAGCCTGGGACGAAGAAATAGTTGACAGATAGCCCCATGTTGCCCTGCCTGGAAGGCAGTACTGAGCAAAGCGATGGTAGCCCGTTACGCAGTATCAGGAAAATAGCAATGGTAGTCCAATCCACAGACATAGTTAATAGATAGCCCCATGTTGCCCTGCCTGGAAGGCAGTACTGAGCGAAGCGATGGTAGCCTGGGACGAAGTCTCAGGACCGTATCGATGGCCACCCGTTACGCAGCCTCAGAAAAATAGCGATGATAGCCCAAATCACAGACATGGTTAACAGATAGCCCCATGTTGCCCTGCCTAGAAGGCAAAAAAAACAGAAACCTAAAACCATAGACAGATATTAACGCATTGCAAATGCTGAAACTCCGCTCAGTTGGATCGTAAATCCAACTGAGCGGAGCCAGGTAGTTGGTTTCATCCTACAATACTACTTTTATAGCAGAATTCTTCGATTTTATCAAGTAACAACCCGACTTCAAATCCGTATGAACAGAACCTTCCACCGATATAGTTTTTACAACTCGACCTTGCAAATCATAAATTACGACAATTTGTTTTTCATCTGAATATAAATTCAATTGATGATTATAATAGGAGACAAGCAAAGAGTTATCCTGCGTAAATACCAAAGGATAACCTATAGTTTCACCGATAGTAAATATCCCTTTGGCTGTTTCACAATTTACATCTTTCACTAGATAAACATCACCATCAGCACTCTCCAATCTGATGACCACATAATATTCACCAAGCGGCCAACAATTCAAATCAATTCTCAATGCACCTTGATAACTCTCAGTGGCACTAATAGTTAATTCTTCACTTGAAACAGACCCAAGAACTCTACCAGACTCTTCTACAAGATCAAAATGTACCGTTCCTAAGAAGTTAAAATTACTTTCGTTAAAAAATTGGTAGTTAACAGCAATACTAGTAATTGTGTCGTTAGTCGATTCTATAACTACTTTTAAATCAGTAGAATTCTTACAAACAAAATCACACTGAGATGTTTCCGGAACAACCGGAGCTTTAACAAAAAACTTGCGCTTATTATCGGAGTTCTCTGCATCTCTGACGGCATACACCTTACCGGTTTCATCCCGAAGAAGAACTTCCACGTAATAATTACCTGCAAAACTATGATCTATAGGAAACTCCCAATAAAGACATCCACCACCCAAAAAGCCTGCTTCAAAGATTTCACTCTCTAATACACCCACGGTATCTCCTGCCGAGTTGAAAACAACCAAGTTTGCAGAACCTTTAAATGTCGCTTGAGAAACATTGCTAATACACGCTTCTACATTAAGATATTCACCTTGAAGAACAGTATCCGGAGAGACATTAAAATAGTCTGACCACTCATAAACAAAGTTAAAAGAAGTGTCTTTTTGCGGTATATTTACAACAAACTTACGCAAAGCAACAGATTCATTGACATCCCTAATCACATAATCCTTCCCATCAGAATCTCTAAGTTTAAAAGACAAATAATAAACACCATTAGGAAATAGAGTATAACTCATTCTCATATTCTTCAAAGTAATATAAGCATATGCGTCAATTGAGACAGATGTCAAAGACACTATTTCTAAAAGATTCTTATCACCATCCCTAATTTCCATAAAGAGTTCTCCGTCAAAACTCTCAGCGGCAGCGTTGTAAATTTTATTAGAGATTTCAACAATTTCCTCCTCTGTTATTGTATCTTTTGAGATAGAAAAATCCTCGGGGACCACATTGATAAAATCATAATAACAAGAACCGCTTTTATTTGGAAAAATATTAATCAAAGCAGTTTGAGAATAAGAATAATTCGAAACTAAGTCATTTGTAGGCTCTTCAACAGGGAGAATATAATCCAACATGTAATATCCATCACAGTAGCCTCCCCAGCCAAAATTAAAATGATAAAAACCATTTTCATCATACCCGTCACAAACAAAAGAATGTCCCTCAGTTGCAGATTCGTTTCTTCCGCTATATATAATCGGGTAACCGCTGTTTAATTGTTCTTTCAACAAACTATGCCATTGCTCAACTGTAAAATGTCCTCTTTCACAGAAATGCATCGACCTATCATAATCAAAGTATCCACACAAAGGTTTAATGGCATCTCGCACACTCGCACCACTTCCAACCTCATCATAATCCATATAAACAGCAGCCCCACAATGATATAGCAACTTTGAAACAGCATCAGCTTCTACTTGAGAAAAATCGCCACTATAGTCATCCAACATATTTTCCCAATCATACTCGACATCCAACGAGATGGACGGAATTGAATAATTATTTGTGGCGGTTGCATAGGCTTCTGTACTTCCCGTACCCCTCTTAGGATAGTTATAATATTTCATAATCTGAGCCATAGCAACAGCCACACAGCCGGTTGGACTACTCTCCGGACATAGCAAATTGTAAGGCTCATATTGAGACCACTTGGTAGTTAAAAGAGGATCTACCGACTGGGCACCCCTTGTTGAAACAGGAACTTCGCCAGACCTCAATTGACTCCAATTCGTCTTATCCATACTCTGCTCATCCGTTATAGCAAGAAGAGAATCGGTTTCTGCATCAATACTATTCAACCAACCGATAAAAGCGACAACTTTTTGCGCATCAACATGAATGGCTCCCGTCTTTGAATACCCTAAAATCGGAGTGAGATTATCATTAGCTGCAACAATAACATAACCATCTTCACTACTATTAAAGATATAGCAACTCTCTCTTTTTACATCAGACAGACTCAAATCCCCCGTTATCCCTTTTTTTGCGCAAAAAACCTCTGCAACACTTTTTGCATCACTTTCAGTTATGGGTGCAGACTTAACAGAACCTGCAAATAAAGTAAATAAACCACAAATAAATAATCCTATTTTTTTCATACCCTTATATTTTCATGGTAATTTCTACAAATTAAGTTATGTGATTACAAAAAATCTAAACTTTTTCTTAGAAGACATATAAATTTTATTAAACAAATATACTCGAAATAAAATTCAAACAATCTCTTAATATAGAATAGAAATTTATAGAAGTTACCCGTTTTAAACAAATATACAAATATATGTTAACACAATCAGAAATTCAAATTTAAAACTAAAATTATCAAAATTAAACGCAAAATTTTCAAACGCAATAAATTTCGGACCAATTCTATATCTACCGCAAAAACAAGGTTGATTTTATAAATCTTAACAAAAAAAAGGAACTCGACTAGCAATCAAGTTCCCGATAAAAAAGAGCGTAAAACCCTTTATCTCAAAATCCTCTTAATACGATTTGCCTCCTCTATCAAATGGCGCAAGGCCACCTCATCATGCTCTTGAATAGCCGTTTTGAATTGTTGCAATTTATCCATATAAGAATCCAGAACAGACAACACATTCTCTTTATTTTGTAAGAAAATTGGCGTCCACATATCTGCATTACTTTTTGATAAACGAGCTGTAGAAGCAAAACCTCCGGAAGCCAAATCAAAAATATTTTTCTCATTTTTCTCTTTATCCAAAACCGTTAAAGCAAGAGCAAATGAGATAACATGAGAGATATGAGAAACGTAAGCCGTATGAACATCATGGTGAGCAGCACGCATATAGATAATACGCATATTCAAACAGTCATACATTCGTCTAACAAGTTCAACAGCCTTATAGTCAGAGTCTTCAGCATTACAAATAATCCCTGCTCTACCGGCGAACAAATTAGGGATAGCAGCCCAAGGACCGTTGAACTCTGTACCAGCCATTGGATGTGAAGCTACATAATTCCGACGTCTAGGATGATAGTGAACCGAGTCATTCAATTTCTCTTTTGTTGAACATACATCAGTTACTACCTGATTATCATTAATTTTGTCCAATACATCAGACAACATTTTTAGAGCAGCACTAACCGGAACAGATATAATAATCAAATCGCTCTGCTTAATTAATTCATCGTACGAGACAATTTCGTCAACCAAACCGATACGCTGAGCAGTTAAAGCATTTAACTCAATATTATCACAACCAATAAAACGATCTGCAAATTTATTTCTTCTTAGGTCAATAGCCATGGAGCCACCTATCAATCCTAAACCTATAATTCCAATAGTCATAACTCAAACAAATTTTAATCAACCATTTTTACTTAATGAAGCCAAATAAGTTTCATCAATAATCTTGATCTTTCTCCCTTCCAGTTCAATAATTTTCTCTTGAGCCATCCACGATAAAGTTCTAATAGCATTAGAGGTTGTCATATTCGAAAGACTTGCCAAATCTTCGCGAGAAAGATGCACGCTCAATGTTGCATTATCCTCTTCAAAGCCATAATTATCACGAAGGAATAGTAAAGACTCGGCCAAGCGACCACGCACATGTTTCTGCGTTAGAGAGACTGCACGTTTATCTGCTATTCCTAAATCAACAGACAATTTATGAATAAAGTACCAAGCCAATTTGCTGTTATTCAAAATCAATGTTTTGATAACCTCACGAGGAATCATGTAGATTACAGAGGATTCAAACGCGCAAGCATTGGTCACAAAATTTTCTTTTGCAAACATTGCTCTATATGCTAACATCTCCCCCGGTTTTACCATACGAACGATCTGACTTCTACCTCCAGAACCGGTTCTAAAAATTTTTAATTTCCCCTTCGCCACACATAAAACATGGGTTGGAATTTCTCCTTCACAATAGACCATTTCATTCTTCTTGTAAACTCTTACAAGATAGTTATCCTTTAAAAAAGCTAATTGTTCGTCTGATAAAAGACTCCAAACATCAGAAATCGTCTCTATGCTATCAAACTCTATATCATTTTTTTTTGCCATGACAAAAACTATTTGTTTTGGTTACAAAAGTAGAAAATTTAGAGAAAACACCAAATATTTAGAGATGATTTATGCTAAAAAACAGAATTTAAAGACATCATAAACTCTTATCCATCTACTATTTAGCAAATAACAACTCTCTATACTTAGGCAAAGGCCAGATGTCATCATCTATAACTAATTCCAACTCATCAATATGTGAGCGCAGTTCCAACATTGTCGGACGAACAGTCGAGTCATACAATTCAGCTTTTCTCTTTTCGCATTCAGAAGTATTGGCTTGATATCGCTCTTCAATCATGCGCTTAGACAATTTTTTAATCGCCGTTACATGAAGCGAAATTTCACGAATCAAATCTTTACGATCCGCAGCCAGTTCATCAAACTCTTTGGAATCAAAAAGTTGTTTAAGTCCGCATAAATTTTCAATCAGTCTATTTTGGTAGGATACGGCAGTAGGAACAATATGATTAATAGCTAAATCTCCCAAGATACGCGATTCTATTTGCACCTTTTTGGAGAATTTCTCATACTCAACTTCAACACGGCCTCTCAACTCAACCTCATTAAATACACCCATACCAATCAACACCTCTTTAGATGAATCGGAGAGATATTTTCCGATTGCTTCAGGAGCCGATGTAATATTTGTCAAACCTCTCTTTTCAGCCTCCTTTCTCCACTCTTCTGAATATCCATCTCCCTCGAAGCGAACAGGTTTAGACTCAATAATCAAAGTCTTTAAGACCTTAAAAATTGATTCATCTTTACTCTTTCCTTTGGCAATCAACGCATCAACATCAGCCTTAAATTGAGTTAATTGATGTGCTACCGCAGCATTTAAAGCAATGATAGATGCCGCACAATTGGCAGAAGAACCCACCGCCCTAAACTCGAAACGATTTCCTGTAAAAGCGAATGGTGATGTTCTATTTCTGTCTGTATTATCCAACATTATATCCGGAATACGAGCAATACCCAACTTCAAGGCAGTTTTCTCCTCCGGAGTCATTTTACTATCTCCAACCTTTTCTACAAGGTTATCCAACATACGTGACAAGTTTTGACCTAAAAAGACGGACAAAATTGCAGGAGGAGCTTCATTTGCGCCCAAACGATAAACGTTACCAGCGTTCATAATTGAAGCACGCAATAAATCCTGATGTTTATATACAGCAGCCATTACATTCACCAAGAAGGTGATAAACAGCATATTCCCCTTAGGATTTTTAGCAGGAGAAAAAAGATTAATACCCGTATCTGTACATAAAGACCAATTGTTATGTTTTCCGGAACCGTTAACACTTGCAAAAGGTTTTTCGTGCAATAAAACTTGGAAATGATGTTTACGAGCAATACGTTTCATGAGGTCCATCACAAGTTGATTATGGTCATTAGCCAAATTCGCCTCCTCAAAAATCGGGGCAAATTCAAACTGATTAGGAGCGACCTCATTATGACGAGTCTTTAATGGAATACCTAATTTATGCGCTTCAATTTCCAAATCCCTCATGTAGGCAGTAACACGTTCAGGAATAGAACCAAAATAGTGGTCGTCCAATTGTTGCTCTTTGGCAGAAGAGTGTCCCATTAGTGTTCGTCCAGTCATGCATAAATCCGGACGAGCATTATAGAGGGCAGTATCAACCAAAAAATACTCTTGTTCCCAGCCTAAATTAGTGGTAACCTTAGTGATATTTTTATCAAAATACTGACAAACCTCTACTGCAATTTTATCTACCGCAGAGAGAGCTTTCAGCAAAGGTGTTTTATAATCTAAAGCCTCGCCGGTGTATGAAATAAATATAGTAGGGATACACAACGTTGATCCCACAACAAAAGCCGGAGAAGATAAATCCCAAGCTGTATATCCTCTTGCTTCAAAAGTATTACGAATTCCTCCACTCGGGAAAGAAGAGGCATCCGGCTCTTGTTGTATCAACACCTTCCCGGAAAAACGCTCTATCAATTGATTATCATCACCAAAATCGATAAACCCATCATGCTTTTCTGCAGTTCCATCTGTCAAGGGTTGAAACCAGTGAGTATAATGTGTTGCGCCTCTCTCCTTTGCCCATCGTTGCATACCTGATGCTATCTGATCGGCAACATTTTGGTCGAATAATGTTCCTTTATCAACAGCAGCAGAAAAAGCTCTAAAAGCCTCTTTAGACAAATATTGCTGCATTTTGTCTTTTGTAAATACATTAATCGCATAATAATCTGATAAATTGGGGGAAGGAGGAACCACCTTCAAGGGTTTGCGTCCATACAACTCTCGCAACGCATTAAATCTCATTATTGCCATACTTTAAGTATTACGTTAAAAAAATCCCCTATTATAAAACTCGATTTGTATTTTGCTGAAACCCTAATGAAATATCATTCGATACTCCAATAAAAATCCAAAAAAAATACAAATACCCTCATTTTTTCAGGGGTCACTTTGCAAAAATAAGCATATTTTTAATAAATACCCCCAATTTATCGCAAGTATTTTATAAAACACCATTATTTTTTTTTATAAAAAAGGATAAATCATATAGAATAATTCTTTTCAGTTCATTTTGATTTCTTTCAAGAATTTATAGCAGGTTTATCAATCACAGTGATTGTACTGCTCCGCCCTCTCGCAGAGCAATCAAATCAAAATAAGAAGCTGTTTAAATTTTATATAAAAAAAAATTAGAGTTTCACACTCTTATTTTCGGCATCTTTGAGATTCTTTTTAACCTATTTTTATTCTCCTTTTTTGATAATAGTCCACTATTTTCTGCAAAAGAAGACTAAAAATAGATTTAAAAATCTCTCTCAAATATGCTCGAAATAAAATTTAAAC
>JAGBVI010000004.1 GCA_017630395.1 Paludibacteraceae bacterium | reverse complement strand
GCAAAGGTGGTGAATTACATTCCTAAGAATGACTTTGTGCAGGAAAGACCCGAAATAGAATATTATGGGTATGTAAGGGCAGATAAATTCCCCCAATATTACAAAAAGAATTTATCTCACATTGTTTTTAATTATGATGTAACTCAAGTTTCGAATAACGAAATATTCAAAAAATGAAAGAAATAACCTACACCTTTATAATACCTCATCATAATTGTCCAGATTTATTAGACAGATGTTTATCTAGTATACCTCAGAGGGATGACATACAGATTATTGTTGTTGATGATAATAGTGATGCTGATAAAAAACCTATTGAGTGTGGTAGATCAGAAGTAGAATACATTTATATAGACAAGAATTATACTAAGGGTGCTGGAAGAGCGAGGAATATTGGACTTTCTAAAGCTAAGGGGAAATGGTTGCTTTTCCCAGATAGTGATGATTATTACAATGAAGGTTTTATAAAAATTCTTGATTTATATAAAGAAACTACAATTGATGTTTTGTTTTTTAACTTTACTTTTATAGATGGTGAAAGTGGAGATATATTGCCTCCAACAAAGATTCAACAAACAATTGAAGTTTTTGACCAATCACAGGAGAAGGAAGATATAATTCGTTATAAAAACAATTCACCGTGGTCAAAGATGGTTAGCCATGATTTTGTAAAGCAGATTCATGCTTATTATGAGGAGGCTCCTAATGGAAATGATATTCTTTTCTCATTGTGGATTGGACATAAAGCAAAAAAAATTGCAGTGAATAATAAAAGTCTTTACAATTATGTAGTGACGCCTAATAGTCTAGGAACTAAGAAGCAATCTCCTGAAGAGTTGATGTGCCGAGTTATGCATATTGTGAAACACAATGCTTATAATAATTATTTAAAACGTAAGGAATGGAATGCCAATCCTTTGAAATATATAGTTTCACAAATATATCGAATGAAAGTTAATGATACAATAGCTTTTATAAAGGTATTAATGTTGAGGTTTCCTTCATTATTTATTCATAAAAATGAATGGGTAAATATAATATTCGGTGATAAATAATATTCAATGATAATTGTAGACATTGCATAAAAGAGATCAAATTGTTAAGTAACAGGTAGTAAAATTTATTTGAAGAAGTTATGAAGGTATTATATTTTTTTCCGGAGTATGGAACGAATATGTATAATTGGCAGCGTGTACATATAATCAATGAATTAGAAAGTCACGGAGTGGAAGTTGTCACATTCAATTCTCTTCTTTTTAATGATCCTACAGAAGCAAATGAGGCTTTTATAGGACTGATGAAGTCTGATAAATATGACTTGATAATGTCAAGTGTTTGTTACGAAAAGATGATATTCCCAGAAGTGTTGCAGACGGCGAAAACTCTAGGCATACCGACTCTTTGTATACGTTGGGATAATCATCTTAAACCATTTTATGATAAGAAATTATCAAAAATGTTCGATCTCGTATGGCTTACTTCATGGGAAACAGAGTACCTTTACAAAAAGTGGGGCGCAAATACTATATTCCTTCCTTATGCCGCTAATCCTAATGTGTTTCATTTCACACCGCAAGAAATTGTCCAGAAAGCTTGTTTCATAGGAACACCTTATGGAAGCCGTTCATTAATGATTAATACTCTAACAAAAAACGGTGTTAAAGTGGATCTTTATACTGGCAAAAATCCTCAAATACAGAAGCAATTGGAGCAGACAATTAATGTAAAATATGATTCAATAACTCCATCATGGAGTGAAACAATGATTCAACGAATGACATACAAAGAGGGACGTAAAGTTATGTTGGGTGTTATTGTCAATAAATTGATAGGTAGTAGAGAAATTTGCCAAAATGAAAATCTACAGTGCTATCCGTCTTGTAGTTTTGACGATATGATGCTCAACTATTCTAAATATGCGCTCAGTCTTTCATCTACATCAACAAATCATACAGATGCTCTTAAATATCCATTGAAAGTAGTAAATCTTAGAGCGTTTGAGATTCCCATGTCAGGAGGATTGGCTATATGCAAGTATAATGAAGAATTATCAAATTATTTTGAGGATAATAAAGAGATTGTCTTTTATAGAAATGATGAGGAACTTATAGAAAAAGCACACTACTATACACAAAAAGACAAGGCAACATTACTTATGTCAATGAAAATAGCTGCGCACAAAAGAACTGAAAATGAGCATACATGGTGGTGCCGTTTTGTAAAAGTTTTTGATAGGCTTGGTATAAATTATTAATATTTGTGCATCTATAACCTCTTTTACAACATCTCGACTATAACTTGATTAGAGTATGAAAGTTATTATAGCAGGCGATTTCGCTCCAAAGCATAGACTTGCAAAGCAAATTGAAAAAAGGGATTTTCAAGAAATATTTTCGGATAATCTTGTAGCTACAATTAAATCTGCCGATTATTCTTTAGTTAATTTTGAAAGTCCAATTATTGAAAAGGACTTTAAACCGATAAAGAAATGTGGACCTAACTTGGGATGTACACCAGATGCTGCTGATGCAATTAAATATGCTGGATTTACAGCTGTTGCAATGGCCAATAATCATATACTTGATTATGGCGCAGATGGATTGTACAAGTCAATAGAATGTTGTAAAAATGTAGGTTTAGACGTTGTTGGTGTTGGAAAAAATTTACAAGAAGCAGAACAAATACTTTATATAGAAAAAAAAGGAAAGAAATTAGCTATAATAAATTGTTGCGAGCATGAATTTTCTATTGCAACAGAAACATCATGTGGAGCAAACCCTCTAAACCCTATCAGACAATACTACTGCATTCAAGAAGCGAAAAAAAACGCTGACTATGTTTTGGTTATAGTTCATGGAGGTCATGAGCATTATCAGTTGCCATCGCCGAGAATGCAAGAGACTTATCGTTTCTTTGTCGATGCTGGAGCCGATGCTGTTGTAAATCATCATCAGCATTGCTATTCTGGTTATGAGATTTATAATGGCAAACCAATCTTTTATGGATTAGGTAATTTCTGCTTCGATTGGGAAGGGGCTCCTTCAAAGAAATGGACAGAGGGATATCTTGTGGAGATAGATTTTGATTTCTCGATTACTTTTAAAATATATCCCTATTGTCAGTATGGAGATGAAGCTACTATAAATCTTTTAGCGGAAGATGCATTCAACGATTCTATAAATAAATTGAATGAAATAATAAGTAATCCTGAATCATTAAAGAATAGTTCTTTGGACTATTATAATCGTTCAAAAGATGAAATAGCAACTTTCCTTGAACCGATAAGAAATAGATATATTAGAGGATTACAAAATCGAGGTCTGCTTCCTAAATTGATGAATAATAAATGGTTGCCTGAATTATCTAATGTTGTTATGTGTGAGTCGCACAAGGATAAACTTGATTACTATTTATTGTCAGAAATAGATAAACTTAATAAACAATGAGCAAAATAACTACAGCCATAAATTTATTGAAGCATAAAAGAGGTGAGTTCTTTGCTTCTATTCTGACTTACTTTAATTTCTTATTTCCCGATAAGTTATATCTTTCTTTATTATTTAGATTAAAAATGGGATATTGGATGGATTGGAATAACCCTAAAACATTCAGTGAGAAATTGCAGTGGTTGAAATTTTATGACAGAAAACCAGAATATACCACAATGGTCGATAAATATGCCGTGAAGGAATATGTTGCTAAAATAATTGGAGAAGAATATATAATACCGACATTGGGCGTTTGGGATAGACCAGAATATATTGATTGGGATAAATTACCACAGAAGTTTGTTTTGAAAACTACTCATGGCGGAGGAGGCAGTGGTGTTGTAATCTGTAAGGACAAGACTACATTTGATAAGAATGATGCCATAAAAAAACTTAAAAAAAGTTTAAATGAGTGTATTTATAAGTCACTTCGTGAATGGCCGTATAAGGATGTGGATAGAAAAATAATAGCTGAAACTTTTTTAGAAGATACATTTTCTCATACTAGTGATTATGATTTAAAAGATTACAAGTTCTTTTGTTTTAATGGTCAGCCAGAATTTTGTCAAGTTATTTCTGGCAGGAGTAACGAGATGTGTGTTGATTTTTATAATATGGAATGGAGTCATCAGCCGTTTCATGAACCTAAAGATTATCCATTTTCTGTGATAGAACATGATAAACCTTTTTGTATTAATGAAATGTCACGAATGGCTTCCATATTGTCAAAAGGTTTTTCATTTTTAAGAGTCGATTTTTATGAAATAGAGAATAAGGTATATTTTGGAGAATTAACCTTTTTCCCAACCTCAGGATATGGAGGTTTTAATCCTAATGAGTGGGATTATAAATTTGGAGAAATGATAAAACTCCCATTTGATAACTAATACATTTAGTTGGTATGCTTAAGAAAATAAACCAGTGTGATATATATGTAGGTCTGTGGTGTATCTATATGCTACAGGGCGTATTGTATCCATCTGGTATTATTAATCGTGTATTGCAATTGATAATGTTGCTATGGGCTATGATAGCCGTTTTTAAATATATATTTGAATCTCAGTATATATATTCATCTTTTCTTAAAGCTACTTTCCTTTTAATGGTGATGTATATAATATATGGAGTTATCCATATCATGTTTGACTCTCCGATAATGCGTCATGGACAATATGTTTATCTACAAACCTCATTAAACTCCTTAGCTCCGATTTTCTTGTTTTATGAATATACAATGAATGGTAAATTGACAAGTGACAGAATTAGGGTATATCTTCCAATTCTGATTATTACTAGTGTTTTGCTATATTATAAAAATGAAAGTCAGGTTTTATTAAATACTAATAAAGAGGAGATAACAAATAATATTGGATATATGTTTATACCATTAATTCCTATCTTGTTCTTCTATTCAAAGAAACCAATACTGCAATTTGTGTTTTTGGGGATAATACTTTTATATGTGTTTATGGGTATGAAACGAGGAGCAATATTGATAGCGGTGTTGGGTTCAATAGTTTTGTTATATGCTAATATAAAAAATTCATCTCGAGGAGTTAAGTTTCTTTTTGTAATGTTGACTATAATAATTATAGTTGGTATATGTATGTATATCAATTATATGATGAGCACTAGTGCATATTTTATGGCTCGAGTTGATCAGACTCTAGAAGGTGATGCAAGTAATAGGGATATTATCTATGGTAAATTGTGGAATACTTTACTTTTAGAACAGAGACCTTTATATTTCTATTTTGGAAGGGGGGCCGATTCTACATTGAGAGTAGTAGGTGGGTTTGCCCATCAAGATTGGTTGGAGACATTCTGTAATAATGGATTGGTAGGTGTTATTATTTTGTTTTTCTTCTTTTATGCATTTGGAAAGAATGTTTGGAAAAGCAGAAATGTTTTTTCTGGAATGATGTTTAATTCATACGCTACGCTTTTTATAATAATCTTTAGTAAAACACTTTTTAGTGCTTCAATAAAAGATTTGTATTTATATGAATCAATGTTGATAGGTTATTTTGCATTTGAATTTTATAATTTAGAACAGAACGATATTATTAATGAGGACGATTAAATCAATAACATTAATTGCCGATGATTATCCTGCCCAAGGACATATAGAATACATATTTGTCCAGCAATTGGTACATGCAATTATAAATATGGGTGTCAAAGTAACTGTTGTTGCACCGCAAAGTATTGTACACAATATAGTACGAAGAAAGAAGCCTTTACTTAAATTCAGTAGGGAAATAACGGAAAAAGGCATCGCTTATGAAGTTTATAGACCCTACAAATTATCATTCGGTAATAGAGATTTATTTGGCCGTATTGCTCAACGCTTTAACAGAAAGGTCATCACTTCTATTCTCAAGAAAATAGATAGTGATGTATTATATTCTCACTTTTGGAATAATACATTACCTATTTATGAATATGCTATAAAGAAAGGCAAAAAACTTTTTGTGGCTTGTGGCGAGGGCGATGATGCCTTGGAGAATATGGTAAACACAATCTCAGAAGATAGCAAGAAACGATTGGCTTCTGCTGTGACAGGTGTCATTAGCGTATCGACAGAAAATAAAAGAAAATGTATTGATTTTGGTCTTTCTAAAAAAGAAGATGTATCGGTTTTCCCAAATTGTGTTAATACTAACATTTTCCACAAATCGGACATGACTAATTTAAAGAAACAATTGGGAATTAAAGATGATGATTTC
>JAGBVI010000038.1 GCA_017630395.1 Paludibacteraceae bacterium | reverse complement strand
GCAAATAATAAAAAAATTGATGTAACCAAGGCAGACATCAATATTGCTATTGATGGAAAATTTGCTGCTCAAGCTGATACTTGGACTACAGTAAGAAAATATGTTTATGCACACCCGAGCGTTGATTCTTGTAAAATACTTACCCTATCTTACTGCCGTGAGATTGAAGAAAGCTTGGATCCTATCTACATCAAGAACTTGAAGTTCGTTGATTGCAATGGTGCAAGGAAACCCTTCTACGCAGAAGACTTCCAAGGTGTTGGTGCTGCCAGATTTCAAGTGTATCTTGACAATACCTGTTCTGGGAAATTAAGAGATAAAGATGTAGCAGGCGGAAAGATCTGGGGATCTTCTGACGTAATCAGTTTTGTAAGATCTTGGGAAGATAACGGTCACGATGGTTCTTGGTTCATGGACACTGAAAACAAGCATGCTCTTTCAGTTCCTGCCGGTGGTGCAGATATCAGAATTGATGACATTGAAATTCCAGAATTAGATCCAGGAATGGGTGGAAAAATCAGCTTCAAGGCTTATATGAAAAACAAATGGGCTGAAGGTTCTGGTTTTGAGAGTGCCACAGACGAGCAAAGAGTAATTCCTGCAGTGATTGAATTTGACAATGGAGCTACTGTTAATATTACAGACTCTTTAATGGATGGACAATGGGATCATATCGTATCTCTTATCGAAGTTCCTGCAGGTGCAAAAACTTTGAGTTTGGTATTCAAGAGCAATGCTAATTACGGATACTTGGTTGATAACATCCACTTAGGAGTTCACGAAGGTGGTGACAACGTAGCGGACATCGAATCTGACTTGGCTATCGAAGTTTCTCCAAACCCTGCAACTGATATTATCACAGTTTCCAGTGATGTAGAGAAAATCGAAGTTATCGCTTTGAATGGTGCTATCGTAGCTTCCGCAGAAGGAAACCAAGCTAACATTGCGGCTTTGGTTGCTGGTTCTTACATCGTTAAGGCTTACACTGCTGAAGGTATCGCATTCAAATCTATTATCAAAAAATAATTTCCAATAGGAAATTTATAATAGGAAGAGGGTGTTTTTAACATCCTCTTCTTTTTTATTTGGGGTGTCTCAAAATAGATATACCCTCTTTTGTTAAAAGCAACATTTATCAATTACACAATCTCTATCGAATTTATTTGCCCTAAATGCAAAAGGAGAAACACCAGACAAACGCTTAAAAAATTTTCCAAATACAGCCTGATCAGAAAAATTCAACTGAAATGCAATCTCCTGAATAGATAAATCAGACTGCAACAATAAAACCCTTGACTCATTATACAACATACTAACAATTAATTTTGACGCACTTTGACCTGTCATTTGTTTCACAACCAAAGTCAAATAATGAGCAGATATACCCAATTTATCCGCATAAAAATCAACCCCATGATGCACCTTGTAATGTTCCAACATCAAACTGATAAACGAAAAACAAATTTGCTCTTGACGCGTAAAAGTCAACTTCACATCTCCCCCACCTACCCTCTTATCGACCAAATCACTAAAATCAAGAAAAAACATGATTACAGCACTCAAAACCAATTGATGATAATAGGTATGACATAACGAATCCAAGACACGATTTATCTCTAAAATTCTTCGATGTAACAAATTTAACTCAGTAGAATCTAAACAAACAACAGGATTGCGAAATAAACGAATTCCATACTTGGTTCTAAGCGAAATCATCTCTGCAGGATCCATCTCATCCATAAATTGTTTAGAAACAAAAAGAGAGTAACACTTAAAATCCTCACTGCTATCAATAAATTGAAAAAGGTGAAGTGTGGAGAGTAAAATCACATTATTAGCCTTCAATTCAAAGACTCTATAATTTACCATAATTTTTGCACGTCCTGATAGTATCAATAAAGTAACTGATGCCCCAATAGAAATCGGCTCATAAAAAATTTGTTTTAATAAAACTTTATCATACTCACAACAATTTAATTTACAACGCAATGACCCCGTTGTAGGTGGTTCAAAAAAACGACTATCTTGCAATGCGACCATCTTCACAAAGTAAAAAATATTCTAATAATTCAAAATAAAATATGTTACAGATACAATTTTTAATAAAAACATGTCCAAAATAAACTAATTTCATCAAATTTTAATCAAGAACAAATCTACTAAATTTTAAGAAATTTGCAAGCAAAACGAATGAGTAAAAAAAATGAAAAAAACAATTCTATTTGCACTTTTATCATGTAGCATAAACAACTACTGTATTTCCCAAGAGATGGAAAATATTCCATTAACAATCGATAGTATGTTTAAAATAGCAGAAGAAAACAACAGAGCTATAAAACTTCAAAAATTATTAGAAGAAAATTCAAGAGAAGGAATATCAGTCTCAAAAAATGCTTTGCTTCCATCTATTGATTTTTCACTTTCAGCCAGTTACCTAGGGAATGCATGGATTACTGATAGAAATTTCGATAATGGAATAACAGGAGAAATGCCCCATTTTGGCAACAATATCAGTATAGAAGCTTCACAGATCTTATTTTCCGGAGGTGCAATAAAAAATAGCATAAAGAACGCAGAAGTAGCCTATCAAAAGACAAAAATGCAAAAATTAAAATGTAAACAAGATATTAAATTTGCTCTTCTCAGAGAATATTTACAAATATTTCACTTAGAGAATCAAAAAGAAATCTATTCAAAAAACATTATACAAACTCAAAAATTAGTAGATGATATTCTGCTAAAAGCACAAGAAGGGTTAGCCCTAAAAAATGATATTACACGATATGAATTACAATTGCAAAATCTACAATTAGCTTTAACCCAAGTAAAAAACAATTTAACAACAGCCCAAAATAGGCTTCGTATTTTGTTAGAACTTCCAACCAACACAAAGATCAAAATAGACAAACAAATAATTAATGAATTGCCTATTCCAAAAGAAGAGAACGAATGGTTGACCATTGCAATTGCAACTTCTCCTGACATTAGACTGGCTCAATTGCAAAAAGAAGATAGTGAAAACAGTCTAAAAATTGTTAGAGCTCAGAAGATTCCGACAATTGTTGCCTTTGCAGGAGATAAACTTGAAGGTCCGATTACCATAGAAGTTCCCCCTATCAACAAAAATTTAAACTATTGGTATGTGGGTGTAGGAGTTAAATACAACATTGCTTCACTCTATAAAGCCACAAGAGAAGAGAGGCAAGCAAATTTAGGAAGACAAATTGCCAACGAAAATGAGAAGTTAGCAATGGAAGAACTTGAAATAAAAATAAACGAAACTTGGACAAGATTCAACGAATCTTTTTCTATATTAGAAACCCACAAGAAAAGTTTGGAGTTAGCAAATAACAACTACGAAATAGTGAATAATAGATATTTAAATGATTTGGCATTAATTACTGATATGCTAGATGCCAGTAACTCTAAATTAAGTGCCGAATTACAAATGGCAGACTCAAAAATCAACATTTTGATGCACTATTTTAATCTTTGCAGATTAAGCGGAACGTTATAAACAATTGAAATTAATAAAGAAATGAAAAAAAGAACAAAAAAAATTATTTACAACATTATTGTATGCATAGTATTAGTGATTGCAATCGCATGGGTCATATCCAAATTCGTACACTTTGGTAATGTCGAATATACAGATAACGCACAAGCTAAACAACATATTATTCCGGTCAATTCAAGAATTCAAGGATTCATAAAAAAGATACACTTTAATGAATACCAACCCGTAAAAAAGGGGGACACATTAGCAATAATAGAAGATGCTGAATATCATTATAAGGTTGCTTTAGCAGAAGCAGACTATGAAAAAGCCACCTCCGGAAAAGCAGCAATGAGAAGTACAATCAACACCACAGATAACAACATATCTGTATCAGATGCCGCAATAACAGAGGTTGGAGTTAGATTAGAAAATGCCCAAAGAGAATATGAAAGGTATAAAAATCTATTGGAACAAGAAGCAGTCACTAAGCAACAATACGATGCCATCAAAACAAACTATGAGGCATTACAAGCTAGATATGATCAATTGACAAAGCAGAAACAATCAACCTCGTTAATAAAAAAAGAGCAACAAAATCGTTTAGGCCAAAGTTCTGCAGCAGTAAAATTAGCAGAAGTAGCCTTAGAATTGGCAAAACTAAATTTATCATATACAATTATTACAGCTCCTTGCGATGGTTATACTGGAAGAAAAAATATTCAAGAAGGTCAATTAATACAGGCAGGTCAAACAATTGTTGATATTGTTGATGATAACGACAAATGGATAATTGCAAATTATAAAGAGACACAAACAACGCATATAAAAGAAGGACAAACTGTTGATATTGAAGTTGATGCAATTCCAGGAATCGTATTCAAAGGAGTTGTTGGCTCACTATCTAAAGCTACGGGAGCAAGTTATTCACTACTTCCACAAGACAATTCTGCGGGAAATTTCGTAAAAATAGAACAAAGAATTCCAATCCGTATCAATTTTACAAAAGATAATAGAACGGAAGATTTACAACGTATTTGCGCAGGAATGAACGTAGAATGCACTGTTAATTACTAATTGCAAAGCAACATGGAGCATCAACATTCTCAGACTTTTTCTATTCCTGAAATTCGTTCATTTATACCAGAGCGAGCTAAACCATTTATTGTTATTGCCTTTCTGATAATTATTCAATTCTCAGGAGGTGTGTACCTTTCATCTGTTAGCGAGATGGTGGGAACAACGGCTCTTATGCAAGAAGATATTATGATGGCAGGATATGCCTCTCTAATTGGAATGGCTTTAAACTTTGTACTTATGTTTCGCATTAAATGTGCAATTCCTCCTAAAACTACCTATTTTGTTTGCGGAATAGTCATTATACTGGCCAACCTCATCTGCATGAACACTCATAGCGTTCCGGTTTTAGTTATAACTTGTCTAATTGCCGGCTTTTTCAGAATGCAAGCTACATTTCAATGCAACTCAACAATTCAACTATGGCTTACTCCAACAAGGGATATGTCGGTATTTTTTTCATGGGTCTATTTAATAGTGAATGGCACCATTCAATTGTCAGGACTAACAACCGTATTTATAAGCACTTTTTCTGAATGGCACTATATGCAATGGTTTATAATCGGCCTAATGCTATTCATGTTGCTTATTGTAATGCTATGCTATAAAAACTACTCTACAATGCCCAAAATTCCCTTAATTGGCATAGATTGGTTAGGTATGTTTATGTGGGGAGCAGCTGCATTATCAGCTCTGTTTATATGTATATATGGTAAACATTATGATTGGTGGAAGTCAGAATATATTTGGGCAGCAACTATTGCAACCGTTGTACTTGTCGCTCTTAATTTATGGAGAGCCAGTTTTATAAGACATGCTTACATTTTCCCACGTACGTTTAGACATCCCATTATATTACAAATTATTGCAACTATCATAATTGCAGATATTCTATTAGCTCCCGGACATATATTCGAACATATTTTAATGGAGGGAATGTTCAGATATGATGCCATAAACTTAATCTCTTTAAATTGGATTGCTCTTGGAGGGAGTATATTGGGAGTATTCTTCACTTGGAGAGTATTTGCAATAAAGAAATGGAGCTATCAAAGGATGTTACTAATCTCCTTTATTTGCATATTTTTATACCTTCTCTATTTCTATTTTTATATCGATTATAATCTACCAAAAGAGATGTTGTTCTTTCCAATTTTTATAAGAAATTTTGGTTACGTCATACTTTCAATTTCGCTACTTACTGCCAATACAAGACTCCCTTTTCCATTTGAATTTTTTCAAGGCGTAACAATTCAAAATATGTTTAGCGCAATTTTCGGTGCTGCGATTGGAAATGCTGTCGTTGGAAGATTATTAGATGTCGTCTCATTAAAAAACTTTAATCTGATAAGTGCCTCTTTTGATCGTGTAAACACAGATGTAAATACTCTTCCTATAAAAGATCTATACCACATAGCTTACCAACATGCAACAATAATTTCTATGAAAGAAATTTATGGTTGGCTGTTAATCTTATCTATTCTTTGCATTATTTTTCTCCTTCTCAGGAAAAGTGACATCAAGCCAAATCAAATGATTACGCATCCAAAATTTAAAAATCTTAGAAAACGAATTCTAAAACGACTCTAAAAGAATAAATATTCATCCCAAAATAAATATTTATTCAATCAATATACAATAAAAAAAATATATCGTATACACCTAAATTTCAAGCTAATAGATAAATATTTCATATTTCAAATTTATTAAACAACAATAATTCATAAAAAATTATGTAATATTTTTTGAAAAAATATGTAAAAAATATTTGCTAATTAAAATTTATTGCATATATTTGCATTGTGATAATAACAAAATGTATAACAATTAAATATTTATGAATTATGGTAACAGCTTATTTTTTCGCAACTGCAGTGGTAATCTCTTTCGTAGTTAAAGTATTATCTGTCAAAGACGCATTAACAAAATAAAAAATGAGTACTTATGGAAAAACAGAAAGATGACCGAATGTAGCCTCAATGTAATAAAAAAAACATTGAGGCTTTTTTATTATCTAAATCTACCAAGTTACACTGTTACAAACAAAAAAATAGTTGTGTACCAAAAATAAGTCGTTCCAATAATTGAAACACAACCATTATAGACACACAACTATTATATTCGCAAGAAAGAATTAAGATGGATTCTATAAACAATAAGTGACCGAAACAAATCAACCTTACTGAAAAGTTCATCCCCACCCTAATATACTTTCTGGATTATAAATGGTGAATTTATTGAATCACCTTAATTACCCATTTCAGATAAGAATTTAATTCTTACCAAACGAATTTCTTCCTCAGTATAATCATTTTCACCCAACTCCCTAAGGGCAGTCTCAACATCATCCGATTCAGCCTCATCTTTAAAATATTCAAACACCTCTTCAATTCTATCCTCATCCATGATCTGCACCAAGAAATAATTAATATTAATCTTAGTTCCAGAATAGACAATAGCCTCAATCTCATCTAACAACTCCGAAAAGTCCAATCCCTTTGATTCCGCAATATCATCCAAAGCAATTTTTCTATCAATTGCCTGAATTATAGAAACTTTCAATTTAGACTTATTAGCAACTGAGCGAACACGTAAATCCTCCGGACGTTCAATCTCATTTTCTTGAACGTGAATTCGAATCAATTTAACAAACTCGTCACCAAAACGTTTTGCTTTACCTGCACCTACCCCCGGAATATTTTGCAACTCCTCAATTGTAATCGGATAGGTAGTAGCCATAGCTTCCAAAGATGGATCCTGAAAGATTACAAACGGAGGTAACTCTAATTTTTTAGACATCTTTTTTCTAAGATCTTTAAGCATAGAGAACAACTCCGGATCTACAGCACAAGATCCCCCTCCTTTAATTTGAATATCAGTCTCCTCCTCTTCCTCATCATCTTTGATAATTTGGAATGATTTAGGTTTTTTCAAAAAGGCTTTTCCTTCCGGGGTTATCTTTAAGATTCCATAATTTTCAATATCTTTTACGATATAACCAGAAATCATTGCCTTTTGGATTACATTCTGCCAAGTTCTTTCACTTTCATCTTTACCTTCACCAAAAGTCTCAATCTCTTCATCATGTCCGTAAGACTTAACTTCGGAGGTCACGTTTCCTACAATAACATCAACAACATGCTCCGCCTTAAACTTTTCATTCAACGCTACAATCGTTTCTAAAACGGTACATAGCAACTCTTTCCCTTCCACTTGCTTTTTAGGATTTAAACAATTATCACAATTTCCACAATTATCTTTCTCGTAATCTTCACCAAAATAATGCAATAACACCTTACGACGACACACAGAACTTTCGGCATAAGCAGCAGTCTCTAACAACAACTGTTTACCAATTTCTTGCTCCGCCACCGGTTTGCTTTGCATAAATTTCTCCAATTTTTGCAAATCTTTGCTCGAATAAAAAGCTATACACTCACCTTCTCCACCGTCACGACCTGCTCGTCCTGTCTCCTGATAATAACCTTCCAAACTTTTCGGAATATCATAATGAATAACAAAACGTACATCCGGCTTATCAATACCCATACCAAACGCTATGGTTGCAACAATAACCTGCACTTTCTCCATCAAAAAACTATCTTGATTTCCTGAGCGCGTAGCACTGTCCATACCCGCATGATAAGCCAAAGCATTAATGCCATTGACGCGCAACATTTCAGCAAGTTCTTCAACCTTCTTTCTACTCAAACAATAAATAATACCGGATTTCCCCTCTTTGCTTTTAATGTACTTGATAATATCTTTGTCAACATCGTTACTTTTGGGTCGAACCTCATAATATAAATTCGAACGGTTAAAGGAAGAACGGAAAACTGTTGCATCCGTCATACCTAAATTCTTTTGTATATCATGCTGAACCTTCGGTGTAGCTGTTGCTGTCAAAGCAATTACTGAAGCTTTCTGACCAATTTCGTTTATGATAGGACGTATTCTTCTATACTCAGTACGAAAATCGTGCCCCCACTCCGAAATACAATGCGCTTCATCTACTGCATAAAATGATATCTTTATCTGACGCAAAAACTCTATATTCTCTTCCTTTGTTAAAGACTCTGGAGCAACATACAACAACTTTGTTTTCCCAGATAAAATATCAGCCTTTACACTATCTATCGCAGCCTTATTTAACGAAGAGTTTATAAAGTGAGCTACGCCATCTTCTTCACTGAAATTACGCATCGCATCCACTTGATTCTTCATCAAAGCTATCAACGGCGAAATAACAATCGCTGTTCCCTCCATTAACAACGAAGGCAATTGATAACAAAGCGATTTCCCGCCTCCGGTCGGCATCAAAACAAAAGTATCCTTACCATCCAAAACGTTTTGAACGATATCTCTTTGATTCCCTTTAAAAGAATCAAAACCAAAATGCAACTTTAATTGACTCGTTAAATCACAATTCTTGCTCATACGAATTAATTTTAAGTTTTTGGATACTCTATAATACTTTAATCAAATACAAATATAAACAAATTGAATAAACACGCAAGTATTATCTAAAAAATTTTTCCTACGCCCTTAATTTATCTGCATTCACATTCTGTAATTTATTTTGGGCATATTCCAAACTTATAGTCACGCTCTTCTTTTTTGAGGAAGGCACATCGAACATAATATCCAACATAATTGTCTCCACAATAGAACGTAACCCTCTCGCTCCCAATTTAAACTCTATCGCCTTATCGACAATAAACTCTAAAACAGCTTCATCAAATGTCAACTTCACATCATCCATTTCAAACATTTTGATATACTGTTTGATAATAGAATTTTTGGGCTCCGTCAAAATACTCCGCAACGCCACTCTATCCAACTGTTCCAAATAACATAACATCGGCAAACGACCTATTATCTCCGGAATTAATCCAAATGATTTCAAATCTTGTGGAGATACATACTGCAAAAGATTATTTGAATCTAATACAGCATTAACTTTAGATGCCGCATAACCCACCACTTTTGTGTTTAGACGATGAGCTATCTTTTGCTCTATACCATCAAATGCTCCTCCACATATAAACAAGATATTCTTTGTATTAACCGGAATCATTTTTTGATCTGGATGCTTCCTTCCTCCTTGTGGTGGCACATTCACAATAGAACCTTCCAATAATTTTAACAATCCTTGTTGCACTCCTTCTCCACTTACATCTCTAGTAATTGATGGATTATCTCCTTTTCTCGCAATTTTATCTATCTCATCTATAAAAACAATTCCTCTTTCGGCAGCCTCTACATCGTAATCTGATGCTTGTAACAAACGGGTCAAAATACTCTCTATATCCTCCCCTACATATCCGGCTTCCGTCAATATAGTAGCATCAACTATGGTAAAAGGAACTTCTAACAACTTAGCAATAGTCTTTGCCAACAATGTTTTCCCTGTTCCAGTGGCTCCAACCATAATGATGTTAGACTTTTCAATCTCCACGTCATTATCATCCATGTCTTGCATTAATCGTTTATAATGATTATATACAGCTACAGACAAAGTCTTTTTTGCTACTTCTTGACCAATGATATATTGGTCCAAAAATTCTTTAATCTCAACCGGTTTAGGTAATTTAGCTTTATCTAAATTCAACTGTTTCTGCTGCTTTGCCGATTGTTCTAGCACTTCATAAGCCTGTTTTACACAATGCTCACAAATATTTGCCGATAAACCTTGTAACAGTATTCCATTCGTTCTTGGTGAACCACAGAAAGCACATCCCTCATTTTGTTTTTTTGCCATATTATTATCTGTTTCTAACCAAAATTTCATCTATCATTCCATACTCCTTTGCCTCTCCGGATGTCATCCAATAATCTCTGTCCGAATCTTTTTCAATGCGTTCAAATGAATTACCCGAATGATCAGCAATAATTGTATAGAGTTCTTTTTTCAATTTTTGAATTTCTCTTGCTGTTATCTCAATATCAGAGGCTTGTCCTTGAGCTCCTCCCATTGGCTGATGAATCATCACTCTTGCATGCTTTAATGCAGATCTTTTCCCCTTTTCTCCTGCAACCAACAATACTGCCCCCATAGATGCAGCCATTCCAGTACAGATAGTAGCCACATCGCAACCAATATACTGCATTGTATCGTAAATTCCCAAACCTGCATAAACAGACCCACCGGGAGTATTTAAATAAATAGATATATCTTTCCCCGGATCTGCAGAATCCAAATACAACAATTGTGCTTGAATTACATTAGCGGTATAATCATCAATTTGTGTTCCTAAAAAGATTATACGATCCATCATTAATCGGGAAAATACATCCATTTGCGAAACATTCAATTGTCTCTCCTCTAATATTGTAGGAGATATATAATTATTGTACACACTGCTAACATATTGGTCTAATGCTAAACCATTCATTCCTAAATGCTTAGTAGCATAATTCCTAAAATCTTTATTATTCATAAACAAGTAATTTATTATGTTATATTATAAGGGAATTCCCCTTTCTTTTTTATCTATATAATTTATAAGGATGGTTCTATAGATAGATTTAATTCAATCAATTGTAGTAAAATATTTTTAATTATTGTGTTAAATCTTCATCTTTAAATTCTTAATCTAATTTACAGAAACAACCAATTTTAATTTTAAAATTAAAACAATAGGATTCTAAAAAATCTTATATTATCTAGTTTTTAAAATCAGACCTCGAAGTTACTAAACTTTTTGCATTAAAAACAAAAAAAAGTCCCGACAAATTTTATTGTCAGGGACTATTTTTATTATTCTTAAGTTAGCAAATCTTATTATTTAAAAATTTTATCAAAAGTCACCCATTTAATAAAGGAATTTTAACACAATAGGATTTACTAAAAGCTACATATTTTCGAACATTTTATTAAAATCGTCCAAAGTAGTCTTCTTCTCAGTTAGTTTAATAGAAGTTTTCACTACAGCCAAAATCTTCTCGTCCATAACTCTATCAATGATATTATTTAGAGAATCTTTATTACTCAACATCTCTTTTGCATAATTTTCCAACATATCATCCGGAATAGACATCATTCCATACTGAGCAAATTGAGCTTTAGTTGCCTTCTTTGCAAAATTCATCATATCAGCCTCTTCTATCTTTACATCGTTATTCTTTGCTATTTGATCTTTAATCAAATGCCACTTCAAATCATCCAACATTTTAGGAAATTGTTGATCCAACTCTTCCGCAGTTAACTTTTCATTGGTTTCAAGTGCCCAACGTTTCAAAAATTCTTCTGGGAAAGTCACATCTTCAATTTTTTTCAATAAAGTTTCTTTAACATCCATCAATAATTTAAAATCACTATCAACAGACAAAGAAGCCTTCATATCGCTAACCAATTTATCTTTAAATTCAGTTTCTGATTTTACAACACCCTCTCCCAAAGCCTTATCAAATAACTCTTGATTTAATTCAGCCTCTTTAAAGCGAGTAATTCCTACTACAGTAAACTTAAAATCTGAATCAATTTCAGCGACTTTTTCTTTTGTACACTTCAATAAAGATGCAATCTCAGCCTCATTTTCATACGCCTTTTTAGGATTAAATGATACAGATTCACCAATTTTCAACCCCTCAAATAATTTCTTTTGGTCCTCTGCTTTCATATATTTAGGACAAAGGACAGCATCTTCTACAGAAATCCCATCCTCTTTTTCCTTAGTTTTTGTACGCATTTCAACCAAATTTCCTTTGATAACATCAGATTCAGTTGCTGCCTCTGCATCCTCATACGACCCGAAACGTCCCGTATAGGATTTAACAGCTTTCTCAATCATCTTATCATCCACCTCTATTTCATAATAAGGCACAGATACCTTCTTATCTAAAACAACTTTGAAATCAGGTGCAATTGCTATATCAAATGCAAATTCAAATGACTCTTGAGAATCAAAATCAATTGCTTTTTGCTCCTCATTATTTGGTAAAGGCTCACCCAACAACTTTATATCATTATCTTTGATATACTTGTACAAAGTATCAGAAATCAACTTATTAACTTCCTCTGCAATAACTGCTTTCCCATACATTTTCTTCACATGAGCTACAGGAACTTTTCCCGGACGGAAACCAGGAATATTCGCTTTACGAGCATAAGAACGAAGTGAAGATTCTACTGCATCCGCATAATCTCCTTTTTCAATCTGCAATTTAATGATAGCATTCACACTATCAAGATCTTTTCTTTCGATGTTCATTTTAACAACGTTTAATATATTTCTAAATTTCAGTGCGCAAAGGTAAAAAATATTTTGCTATAAAAAAACTTTTTCTATTTTGCAATTTAAATTATTTAGTATTTACCCTCCTACTCTCTCTTTGTATATACCATATCCAATCGCGGCCTTTTCTCCTTATTTAAAACATTATCTCCATAGAGTAAGGCTGTAGTCAACCACAATTGTTGTCTATAATATATATTTCCATTTACAGCCGTCTTAACAACGGGAACCAAAACTAAATCATCTCCATAAGCACCTCCGCCAAATATCTTTTCCTGAGTAGCCGCTGTTATATTAAATATGTACGCTTTTGCAGTTGTATCCATCGACGATACAAATGAGGTTATTCCATCCGGTTGCTTATTTTCATAAAAGAATGACTCCACCTCTTTCTTATCAATCAAAAGCATATTTGCACTTTGCAATAAATCAGTATCCCAGTATTTCTTAGCATAATAGAATCGTAATTTTACAGAATTAAACATCACCTTAGATGTATCTTCTGCATTCAATCGAATGGAATCCATCATCGATTTGAAAGGAATCGAAACAGCTGTATAAAATCCGGACGGGGTAAACACATAAGTTAATGTATCTACCTGCAAATCTTCATAAACTGATTCCAAATCAGAATGCTGAATCGCATTCACACGCTGTACAGCTTTATTAGCAGACAAGAAAACACTTGAAACCAATGGATTAATTGAATACCTATCCTCTATTTGGGAAGAGGTAAGAACGGTATCCCTACCATCGTATGATGTTGATATAATCGCATCAAATGAGTAATAGACCAAAACGCCTGAGACTAAAACATTTAAAATAGTCCCTCTATTAAATGAGTGAGAAACATACACACCTTTAAAGAATGAATTAAAATCCTCCTGTGTTTTAATATCTGAGGAGGTATTGTATATGCTAACCAACTTTTCTCCCAACTCTACTTTTAAAGGAATTCGAATTTCTCTATAATTTTTTACTTGAAATGAAGTTGCTCCTAACAAATTACTTTTATCACAATATTCTGAGACATCAACATCTGTATAATAATGTTGATTTGTAAGTTCTTTTGTTAATTCATAAACACTCAAAGCTTGCAAGGAGGTTGAATCTCCCATAAAATCGCTTCCATATTGAATAATATATACTACAGAATCGACCGTTAAATTTGATGGTGAATAGACACTTTTAATCAAACCAAATTTTTCATCAACAGATTGTAACATAGAATTTAATATCCCTGACATACCTGAATTTGCAGCTACAACCGTTGTATCAGGCAAAACGATTCCTCCGCCTAACCTTGCATCCAATTGAGTTAAAAACTCAGCCTTTATTTCTCCAAATTTAGCATCAACATAACGTCCCAACAACAATGATTCTGATTTACTTAAAACAGAATCTGATTTAATGGTAGAAGTTCCCACTTCCAAACCATTAGAATAGGAATGTAAAAAATCTTCTTCGGGTTGTATAATAGAACCCACTCCATCCTCATCGCTACACCCTACTAAAAGAGCACAAACACAGAGTACTATTATTCTAAAAAACATACAATGTAAATTAAAATTCAACTAAAATCCAATCAAAATATCCTCAGCTAAAATCTCCTACAACAACACACAGAAGAGACTAAAGAACAGATATTTCAAACCGAATAACGTAAAAAAGTCTGAATATTATAACTCAGACTCCATTAATTTATCATAAAAATTGTTATAAGCATCTATATATGTATCTTGCGGCTGGTACGGCAAAAATGGCTTATTTGAATTTTCAATAAACGTCTTTAAGTTTTCATTTATATTTTCACTACCAATAATTGCAGCATCCGAATACTCAACAGCAAATTTAGATAACTCCTCAAAAGAAATTTCTTTACCAATTAAACGCTTTACATCATCTTCTGTAACCCCATCTATTAGCACTTTCTCTCCAAATCTATTACTAAACGGAATCTGAAAATCATCAGCATAAACAGAATAAACCAACTTAGAATTACGGAAAAATGGGTCTTGACTAAATGTTTTCTTTATGTAAAGAGGTGTAAGAGCTGTCATCCAACCATGGCAATGAATAATATCCGGTGTCCAACGCAACTTCTTTACTGTCTCAAGAACTCCTCTCACAAAAAAGATAGAGCGGTCTTCGTTATCATCAAACTCTCCATTCTCATCAGCAATAGTGTATCTTCGCTGAAAAAAATCATCGTTATCTATAAAATAGACCTGCATCCTTGCCGACTGAATAGAAGCCACCTTAATAATTAAGGGATGATCTGTATCATCAATAATTAAATTCATACCAGAAAGACGAATCACTTCATGCAATTGATTTCTGCGTTCATTCACACAACCAAAACGCGGCATGAACGTTCTAATCTCTTTTCCTTTTTCTTGAATCGCCTGCGGAAGATTTCTACATATACAAGAAATCTCACCTTCCGGAAGGTAAGGAGTAATCTCTTGGGCGATATACAAAACTCTTGTAGTACTCATTAGATAATATTTTAATCACAAAGATAGCAAAATCATGGGAAACTGCCAAATTTTCATTTTTTTTCTTTCAATAATCAAGAGAATTTACTTCCTTTGTGTACTTTTTTCGAGTTCGAATAGTTGTTAATTATTGTTTTTAAACGATAAAATAATGAAAGTATATAAAACGGTTGCGGGACTACAACGTCACTTAAACGAATTAAGACAAAATGGAGCGCAAATTGGATTTGTTCCAACAATGGGGGCGCTTCACGATGGTCATTTATCTCTTGTTAAAAGATGTTTAAATGAAAATGATATCTGCGTTGTCAGTATTTTTGTTAATCCAACTCAATTCAACAACAAAACTGATTTGGAAAAGTATCCAAGAAATTTAGAACGCGATATTAATTTATTGAAAAGTGTAGGATGTAATGTTGTATTTGCTCCTTCAGTGAAACAGATCTACCCTAAAGTAGATAAACGTCAATTCGATTTTGGTCCTCTTGACAAGGTTATGGAAGGAACATACAGACCGGGGCACTTTAATGGCGTTGCTCAAGTAGTAAGCAGACTTTTCGATATTGTTGCACCCCAAAAAGCCTACTTCGGAGAAAAAGATTTTCAACAACTCGCTATCATTCGAGAAATGGTTAAACAGTACCATATTCCTGTTGAAATTATTGGCTGTCCTATCGTTCGGGAAAAAGATGGCATGGCTCTCAGTTCAAGAAATGAACGGTTATCTGCCGATGAACGAAATAGAGCTGTAAAGATTTCTCAAACTCTTTTCAAAAGTGTTGAAATGGCAAAGTCTCACTCCGTTGAAGAGGTTAAGAAATGGGTTATCGACACTATCAATGAAGAGGCTATTCTTGAGGTTGAATACTACGAAATTGTTAATTCATTGACTATGCAAAGCGTTAATTCTTGGTACGATTGTGAAAATATTACAGGTTGTATCACTGTCTATTGTGGAGAAGTTAGGTTAATTGATAATATTCAATATAAATAGTAAATTATGCAAATACAGATTTTAAAATCAAAAATACATCGCGTTACTGTAACGGAAGCAGACTTAAATTACATTGGTAGCATCACAATTGATGAAGAATTATTGGAAGCTGCCAACATGATTCCAAACGAAAAAGTGTATATCGTCAATAATTGTAATGGCGCCCGCTTTGAGACTTACATTATAAAAGGAGAACGAGGTTCCGGCGTTATATGCCTTAATGGTGCAGCAGCAAGAATGGCTCACAAGGGGGACGTTATCATTATTATGTCATATGCTATCATGGATTTTGAAGAGGCTAAAACATTTAAACCCACAGTAGTTTTCCCTGACACAGCCACTAATAAGCTAATAAAATAGTGCCGATTTGCTTTTTTTTAAACTCTTACCCTTAACAAATCAGAGGTAAATTAATTGTGTAATATATTATGTCCTCTTCATAATCATAATATGTTAGTTCTATTCAATTGGAATACCTTAGTTTTGTTAAGGTGAGTTCTATAAATGAATACAAAAATTCCATAAAATGAATTTATAAAACTCGCCTTAAGGTTATTTTCAATTATATATCTATGAAAACTATAAGTAAAGTAGAGATTTATGACATAGAAAGTAAAAGTCATAAAGTCGTAAAAGTGTTTCCTTATTTAATCGAAGCTCCCAATTGGTCTCCTGATGGAAAGTGGCTGATATTTAATTCAGAAGGAAAATTGTATCGCATGGCAGCTGACGGTAGTGATGAGCCCATTCTGATCGAATCCGGATTTGCTCAAAAATGCAACAACGACCATGTCATTTCATCTGATGGTAAGAAAATTGCCGTAAGTCACCACGGTGAGGATGGAATATCCCGAATCTACACTTTGCCCTTCGAAGGTGGAGAGCCTGAGCTAATCACTTCAGAAGGTCCTAGTTACCTTCATGGTTGGCATCCTTCCATGAAAGAAATGGCCTACTGTGCCTTTAGAGGGAATGCTCATGTCGTTCATACCATCGATTTAGAAACTGGAATTGAAACGGCTCATACAGAAGAGAAAGATGGACTAAGTGATGGACCGGAATATAGTCCTTGCGGGAATTATATCTGGTTCAACTGGGTAAAAACAGGTCTAATGCAAGTTTGGAAGATGAAATCTGATGGTAGCGAACAAACACAAATGACATTTGACGAAAATTTAAATTCGTGGTTCCCTCATGTATCTCCCAATGGCGAATGGGTGGTTTATATTGCGTATCACAAGGGAGATTTAAAACCTGATGAACACTTACCAAATAAAAATGTAGTATTAAGACTTATCTCATCCCAAGGTGGTGAACCTCAAACTATTGTTTCTCTTTTTGGAGGACAAGGCACTATCAACGTAAACTCGTGGTCTCCTGATAGCAAACAATTTGCATTTGTTAGCTACGAAGTGGAAGAGTAAATTTAAAGACAAAGTCCTCAGCGATTAAAATTGACACATTGGAGTTATATTCTGTAGGTGAGTTCTATAAAATTTCTCGAAATGAATTTATAGAACCCACCTTAAAAATATCTCTCAAAAAACTCGAAATAAAATTTAAATAACTTCCTATTTCATTTGCCTAAACATTAAAAATTCACTACATTTGTAGTTAAGAAGCTGTTTAAAATTTATTATAAAATTGATTTTGAGCTTCTCTCTTTTTTTCGGCATCTTTGAAGCGCTTTTTAAGCTGTTTTCACTATTCTTTTTTGATAATAGTCCACTATCAACTTCAAAAGAATAATAAAAATAATCTTAAAAATGACTCTCAAATAGGCTCGAAATAAAATTTAAACAACTTCTAAAAATCCAACATAAGATTGCGATTCTCAAAAATACAAAATTTGAATTCTTCCAATCTGAACTTGCAATAAAATAATGAACATGGAAACCTATATAAAACCTTTTTTTTACATCCTAAATGAGATGTCTCCTTACTTACTATTAGGCTTTTTTATAGCCGGAATATTGCATTCATTTGTACCTCAAAAGATTTACCAACAACATTTCTCCAAAAACAACTTCAAATCGGTACTTTATTCCACACTATTTGGAATACCTCTCCCACTCTGTTCTTGCGGCGTAATTCCAACAGCAATGTCATTACGAAAAAACAACGCTTCCAAAGGAGCTACAGTATCATTTTTGATTTCCACACCTCAAACCGGAATTGATTCCATTTTAGCAACAGCCTCATTAATGGGGATTCCTTTTGCCATTATACGACCATTAGCAGCTCTAATAACTGCTTTAGTTGGAGGGACATTAGTTAATGTTGTCAATAAAGATGAAGTGGAAAAAGAAAATTTAATAGACATTAGCTCCGGTACTGAAAAAAAAGATTTCAAAGGGAGATGCATAGAAGCCCTTCATTATGGCTTTATAGAAATGATGCAAGACATCGGAAAATACTTGATAATTGGGTTATTGATAGCCGGATTAATAACACTTTTTGTTCCTGATGATTTTTTTACCATTTTTGCAGAATATCCCTTTGCAAATATGTTACTGATTTTATTATTCGCCCTTCCCATGTATCTATGTGCAACAGGTTCAATTCCTATTGCAGCAGCACTAATGCTAAAAGGATTGTCCCCCGGAGCAGCTTTCGTCCTATTGATGGCTGGTCCTGCAACAAACATGGCATCTATTTTGATTGTCAGAAAAGTATTAGACAGAAAGACTTTAATTTTATATCTAACATCAATCATTATTGGCGCAATTGGATTTGGATTAACCATTGATTATCTACTACCTGCAGAGTGGTTCAGCAATACATTTGTTGCCTCTAAGATTTCTTCCTGTAAAAATGAAGTTGAATGGTGGAAAATTGCATCAAGCCTTTTATTTATAGGATTAATCACACATGCATTTATAAAAAAAAGAGAGACGAACAAAATGAGAATAGAAGAAAAAAGCAGCCTCAACCTATTTAGATTTAAAATAGATGGTATGAAATGTAATCATTGTAAAAACAATGTTGAAATGAACCTAAAAAAGATGAAAGGAATTACCTCTGTAGAAATTGATTTAGAAACCGGTATCGCTTATATCACCGGTAACATTCAGAAAGAGACTATTATCAATGAAGTAGAAAAATTAGGCTATGAATGTCACTATACGGATTAATTATATTAATGCAACTTCAATAAATTACGATTTTCTATTTTCGACTCTTAAATTCTGTTTTGGATGCTTTTGAATTTACTTTACTTATCTTAGTTATATTCTATAAGTTACGCTGCGTACATCGTTCCTTTTCTTACCATGACAAAGCAAAAACAAGTTTCACTATACTCATTTGGCTTAACGAAAAGGTTCATGAATATAATCAACCGTATTAAAATGCTCTTCAAAATTATCTCATCTAATTTATAGAACCAGTCTTAGAATTAAGCTAAAAAGGAGTTAATGATTGAAAAATAAAAGAAGAGAGTCTTACAACAATGCTAAGACCCTCTTAAAATTATTTAGTACTAAAACATATAACAATTAACCCTGATGTACAGGACGCAATAAATCATTAACCACCTTCACAGGAGTAAATGTATCAATAGGAACCTCCACAAATAAGGTATTCCAATTAGACATAGCACCATTCCAAAGCCCAGGTAATTCCAAAGCTTTCAACTCTTTTCCATCTTTAGACTTAACAGAAATAAAACCTGTATTTTCATCAATAAATTGAGTCAAATCATACTTTTCTCCACGATAATTTTTCACAGCACAAACCAAATCCACAGGATTAAAGTGAGTTGAACTTTTTAGAATTTCAACTTGTTTTTCATCAGACATATCAAATTGAGAACTCTCCAAAATTTGCGCAGAGATAGTCCCATTAGGATTTTGGCATAAGAAAGGTCCTCCTCCTGGTTCTCCCTCATTTTTAACCATACCACAAACCCTCAACGGGCGATTAAAAATCATTTTTAGATAAGCTTTCTTATCTTCTTTTGAATCTAATGGATTAAACTTATTGGTAACCGCTAAAGTCGTTTCACAAAAAGCCAACATCTTCTGAAGCTGATCATCAGAAACATCGTCAGAATCCAAATTCTCTTGGTATTCAAAAAGCTTTTTTTGCACTTTAATCAACAAACCTGCAAGTACTGATTTATATTCTATCGTACTCTGTTTGTATGCGTCCAAAGTAACATTGTCAATATTTTTGACAAAAATAACATCAGCATCAATTGCATTCAAATTTTCAATCAGAGCTCCATGTCCTCCCGGACGGAATAACAATTCGCCATTAGTTCGGAACGGTTCATTATTCATATCAACAGCAATTGTATCGGTAGAAGGCTTTTGGACAGAAAACGAGACATCATAATCAGCACCAAAACGATAAGCATATCCCCCTTTCTTTGCATCTAATAAAGATTTAAAATAGGTTATATGCTCATTAGAAACCGTAAAATGAAGTTGTATCTTTCCTTTAGAATCCTTCGCATACAAAGCGCCCTCTACCAAGTGTTCCTCAAAAGGAGTTCTTGGAGCATCGGTATAATTATGAAACAACAATAAACCTTTGGGCAAGAAACCATAGTTCAAACCTTTTTTTGTTAAAAGATTCTCTACAATAGTTTTTTGTTTGTCAAGTTCTAACAATCGTGAAATTTCACGTCCTTCATTTCTTTTGCACTTCGCATTCAACTCTGAATAAAAAGCAAACTTTTCAATTTGCTCAAAAAATATTTTTTCAGAATCAGCCATCTCTCCTTCCGAGTCTAAAAAAGCATACAAACTCTTAAACATTCTACTTGCAGCTCCTGATGCAGGAACAAATTTCACCACATTACAACCAGATGCCAAATAAGTACGCCACAACTCTATATAAGCTGATTTATCAGCCTCATCTATCACAGAAATACCATCATTAACAACAGCAGCTCGCTCAACCTTCATATAAGGGAAACCCTCTTGAAATCGGCGCAACTGTTCACTGAAAGCATCCTCACTTATGCCCTTTCTTTCCAAGCACTCTAAATCTTCTTTTGTTAGCATAGGCTTCGATTTTAAAATTATTTTCGCTAATATACAAAATTATCTCTATATATTGCCTTAAAAAAATAAAAACTTGCTTTAATTTTGCAGAAAATAATTTCAGAGATTCTTTTAAATTTTGGACAAAAATTTAAAACTAGTCCGAAACTATCAAGGAGAATGCTACAATTTATACTAAAAAAAGTATAAATCATAGGTAGATGAGTTTGGGGATTTACTATAAGGTAAGTTCTATAAATACAACGTTTTAAAGCATAAATCGTCCGGAATAAACTTTTCGGTACCTTTTGATTTATTTCTGCAACTTACTGTTTATCTGTCGATTACAGTACTCGCACTGCATCTTCCTTCCTATGAGCAATTCACTCAGAATAAATTCAATAATTCCACAAAATGAATTTATAGAGCGCTCCTTAGATTTTAAGAGTTTAATAGAGAAACTATCAATTGAATTATGGAAACAAAAAAAAGATACAACGATTATTCATCCTATTTAAGTAACATTTTTCCACAAAGAATTCAAAAAATTTCAATTAATGCTGGATTTACTTGTCCCAACAGAGATGGGAAAATAGGGTTTGGAGGTTGTACCTATTGCAATAATCAAACATTTCATCCCGACTATTGTCAACCGGAAAAAAGCATTACCGAACAATTAAATGAAGGGATAAACTTTTTTAGAAAAAAATATGAAAACCAAAGGTACTTAGCCTATTTTCAAGCCTACACAAACACCTATGATAAGTTAGAAATCCTGATTTCCAAATACGAAGAAGCACTATCGCACCCGTTGGTCGTGGGTATTGTTATTGGGACTCGACCAGATTGCATAGATAATCTACTATTAGACTATTTGGAAAGAGTATCTAAAACAAAATATGTAATGATTGAGTTTGGCATCGAATCAACAGATGACGACACACTAAAATTCATAAATAGAGGACACAACTTTGCCACTGCAAGAAATGCCATTATTGCAACCTCTCAAAGAGGAATTGCAACAGGAGCACACTTAATCTTAGGTTTACCCAAAGAGAATAAAGATATAATATTAAAACATGCCCAAAATATTTCAGAATTACCTCTAACCTGTATAAAACTTCATCAACTACAACTTATCAAAGGGACTAAAATGGCCCAACAATACCTAAAAAATCCGGAATGGTTTTATCTCTATAGTGCTGATGAATACATTGATCTTGCGATTGATTTTATAGAACGAATCCACCCTGATTTTGTAGTTGAACGTTTTATTTCACAATCTCCGACAGAACTATTATTAAAACCATCATGGGGATTAAAAAATTTTGAATTTACTGCTAAATTGGAAAAAAGGATGAGGGAAAGAGACTCTATTCAAGGGAAATTACATAAGCAAATATAAGAGAAAATGGTAAGTTCTTGTCAACTTCACCTCTTTTGTATTATTTTTTTTTCAAAAATCGTCATAAAAACCAAATTAAAAAGTATCTTTGTAAGTTGTACAAAAGAGGGGAAATGACACTTTTTCCCCTTCTAAAAAAACTAGTTTTTAACATAAATGAGGATTTTGCAAATCCATTATAGACATTAGTATGCCACAGACATCACAAAGAGGTCAGATTATGCCTGAGTCCCCTATTCGAAAATTGGTTCCTTTATCGGACAAAGCCAAAGAAAGAGGGGTTAAAGTTTATCACTTAAATATTGGTCAGCCGGATTTAAAAACTCCGCGCATCGCATTAGATGCTCTAAAAAAGATTGATCGAGATATTCTCGAATATAGTCCGAGTGATGGAATCAAGAGTCTCCGCACCAAATTGGCCGAATATTATCAAAAATTTAAAATTAACGTAACAAGCAATGATATTATCATCACTTGTGGAGGATCTGAAGCTGTAAATTTTGCATTTATGGCCTGTTTAGATCCTGGAGATGAGATTATTGTACCAGAACCAGCATATGCTAATTATACTGCATTTGCGATCGCAGCAGGAGCTACCATCAAACCCATAGTATCTACTATAGAAGAGGGATTTGCACTTCCTGATATAGACAAGTTTGAAGAAATGATAACCCCTCGAACAAAAGGTATTTTAATCTGTAACCCCAACAACCCTACTGGATATTTATACACTCAAAAAGAGATGAATAAAATCCGAGATTTGGTAAAGAAATATGATTTATACCTATTCTCAGATGAAGTTTATCGTGAGTTTTGCTATACGGGCGCACCATACATTTCTGCGTTTCATTTGGATGGAATTGAAGAGAATGTCATCTTATTCGACTCCGTTTCCAAAAGATATAGCGAGTGTGGAATTCGTATTGGAGCATTGGTTACAAAAAATGCAGAGGTAAGAAAAAGTGTAATGAAATTCTGCCAAGCGAGACTAAGTCCTCCGCTAATTGGGCAAATCATTGCTGAAGCTTCTATGGACACACCAGAGGAATATATGTTGGAGATGTACAATGAGTATGTTGAACGTCGTAAGTATTTGATTGATGGACTTAATCGTATTCCGGGAGTTTACTCTCCTATTCCGATGGGTGCTTTCTATACGGTTGCCCGATTACCAATTGACGACTCAGATAAATTCTGTGCCTGGTTGTTAAACGATTTCGAATTTGAAGGTCAAACCGTTATGATGGCCCCGGCTTCCGGATTCTATACCGGTAAAGAGATTGGGAAAAACGAGGTTCGATTAGCCTATGTTTTGGAAAAAGAGGAATTATCTAAAGCTCTTTTCGTTCTAAAAAAGGCGTTGGAGGTTTATCCCGGACGCACACTTTGAAAAAAAATAACTAACAATGAAGTTTGAATTTTTCATTGCTAAACGAATACAATTCAATAAGGAGGGAGAACGCAAAATCTCCCGTCCTATTGTTCGTTTAACAATGGGAGGAATTGCTTTAAGTTTAGCTGTAATGATATTGTCTGTTGGCATCGTTATTGGGTTTAAACAAGAAGTTCGCAACAAATTAATCGGCTTTGGCTCTCACATTCAAATTTCATCTTCATTCACCAATCACACCTACAAAACACAATCTCTAAAAATTGATTCTTCACTGATAGACAGAATCAATTTACTCCCCGACGTCAAACATGCACAACAATTTGCGACACAACCGGGAATAGTTAAAGTGAATGGTAATTTTCAGGGTGTTGTCTTGAAAGGAATAGACAAAGATTACGATTGGACATTTTTTGAAAATTATCTTATTGCCGGAGAAATATTTCAAATAAATGATAGTTCATCAACTAATCAGACTTTAATTTCAAAAAAAATCGCCGATTTACTACTACTGGAAGTTGGAGATAAGTTTTTTACCTATTTTATCATAGACGGGAAAGTAAGAGTTCGTCCATTTATGGTTAGTGGTATTTATACAACAGGATTTTCGGATTATGACAAAATTTTTATCATTGGCGACATCAAACACATACGCAAACTCAATAAATGGGAGGAGGACGAATGCAGCGGAATAGAAATTGAGGTAAATGATTTTTCATTGATTGAGGATGTTCAAGAATCTTTATTTAACATTATAGGGAATAGAACGGATGAAGCAGGAAACTACTACATGATGAAAAGCATACAACAAATCAATCCTCAAATATTTGGATGGTTGGATCTTCTCAATACAAATGTGGTAATTATTCTGATTCTCATGATAGCAGTAGCAAGTTTTACTATGATATCAGGCTTGCTGATTCTAATTTTAGATAGAACCAATATGATAGGAATACTTAAGGCATTAGGTGCTACAAACCACTCCGTAAAAAAAATTTTTCTCTATCATACTCTATTATTGGTCGGAAAAGGAATGGCTTGGGGAAATATTATAGCCTTAACTTTGACCATTGTTCAAAAAAGGTTTGCTATTTTAAAATTAGATCCTGAAATGTATTATGTAGATTCCGTTCCAATTGAATTATCATTCCTCAACATACTTTTAGTTAACATAGGAACGATAATCATCTCCTACTTAGTTTTAAGATTATCAACCCATATTATTACAAGAATTGCACCAATAAAAGCCATTCGTTTTGAATAATAAAACTAAAAATAGGAAACAAAATTCAAACCTTTTCAAGATAATTAAAAAGACTTTCTTAAATTTGTAGCATGCAATTTCAATTACAACATACCGATTTAAAAAGTGGCGCAAGAGCCGGCAAATTAATTACCGACCACGGCGAAATTGAGACACCAATTTTCATGCCTGTTGGAACGGTTGGTTCAGTAAAAGCAGTACATCAAAAAGAGTTAAAAGAAGACATTCAAGCTCAAATCATATTAGGTAACACCTACCATCTATATCTTCGACCGGGCTTGGATATCTTAGAAAAAGCAGGAGGACTGCATAAATTTAATGGATGGGACAAACCTATACTTACTGATAGCGGAGGCTTTCAAGTTTTCTCGCTTACCGGCATGAGAAAACTAACAGAAGAGGGATGTACATTTCAATCTCATATTGATGGTTCCAGACATATATTTACCCCCGAAAATGTTGTGGATACACAGCGTATCATAGGAGCAGATATAATAATGGCTCTTGATGAATGTACTCCGGGCACTGCTGACTATAATTACGCAAAAAAGTCATTGGAACGAACTCAACGTTGGTTGTTGCGAGGATTGAAACAATTTGACGAGACTGAACCTAAATATGGTTATAGTCAAACATTTTTTCCAATAGTACAAGGTTGTACCTACAAAGACTTACGCCAGCGTTCGGCAGAATTTGTTGCCGAACAAAATAGAGAAGGAAATGCTATTGGAGGTTTGGCTGTGGGCGAACCGGCAGAGGTTATGTATGAAATGATTGAAGTCGTGAATGAAATATTACCGAAAGAGAAACCTCGCTATTTGATGGGTGTTGGTACTCCAATCAACATATTGGAAGCAATAGAGAGAGGGGTTGATATGTTTGATTGTGTAATGCCTACACGAAATGGACGGAATGGAATGTTGTTCACTAAATATGGGACAATGAATATGCGAAACAAAAAGTGGGCAGATGACTTCTCCCCAATCGACCCGGAAGGTGCATCATACGTTGATACGGCTTATACCAAAGCGTATTTGCGACATCTATTGGTTTCCAACGAACTTTTGGGAATGCAGATAGCTTCTATCCACAACTTGGCTTTCTACCTTTGGTTGGTAAAAGAGGCTAGAAAGCACATTATCGCAGGAGATTTTTCTGTTTGGAAGAATCAAATGGTAAATCAAATGAGTAATAGATTATGATTTTAAAACGATTTGACACCTATATCATTAAAAAGTTTCTAGGGACATACTTTTTATCTATTATTCTGATAATCAGTATCGCTGTCGTATTCGACATTTCAGAAAAACTAGATAACTTTTATGAAAATGAAGCTCCTCTAAGAGCTATTATTTTCGACTACTATGTAAATTTTATTCCCTATTACGCTAATCTATTCAGCCCATTATTTACATTCATTGCAGTGATATTTTTCACATCAAAGATGGCAGACAATTCAGAAATCATCGCCACCTTTGCGTCTGGTATCAGTTTCCACAGAATGATGGTTCCATACCTAATTTCAGCATCTATTATAGCCTCCATGACATATATTTTAGGGGGATATGTCATTCCTCCTGCAAATAAAATTCGATTGGATTTTCAAGAAGAGTATGTCAGAAAGAAAAAGAAGGATTTTGTTGCGAAGTTACAAATAAAGGTTTCACAGAATGAAATTCTTTATGTTGATTACTTCGATCACACAGAAAATACCGGTCATAGAGTATCTTTAGACCAATTTAATGGCAAGACATTGGTATCTAGAATTACCGGACACCGACTTATTTATGACACTACGAATGTATGGAAGATAACGAGATATACGCATCGCGAATTTGATGGTTTATATGAAAATATAAGTCAGGGAGATACCATGGTAAAAGAGATTAACATCATACCTGCTGACTTATTGGTATTCCCTAACATGCACGAACAGATGAATAATAGGAAATTGTCTGCCTATATAGAACGGCAAAAGGAACGAGGGGTCGGAAATATAAAGAATTTCGAAATTGAGTATGAAAAAAGATTCTCATTCCCTTTCGCAGCCTTCATCTTGACCATAATTGGAGTATCACTTTCATCAAAAAAAGTTAAAGGAGGTATGGGAATCAACTTGGGAATCGGACTACTTTTAAGTATTGTCTATATTCTATTTGGAGAAATTTCATCTACATTTACCATCAATGGCTCGCTACCGCCTATGGTAGCTGTATGGCTTCCTAATATCGTATTTTCTTTGATAGCTGTGTATCTATACAAAAAGGCTCCAAAATAGCAGCTAACCCATGCGTTAAACGAAAATAAATGCAAAAAATGAATAAAAAGATAGACGAATTAAATGCAAAAAAAAATAAATTAGCATTAGGCGGAGGCGAATCTGCCATCGAAAAACAAAAATCAATTGGCAAATTAACCGCAAGAGAACGTATTGATGCGATTTTAGATGAAAACTCCTTTGATGAGTGCGACATGTTTGTCCACCATAACGTCCATGATTTTGGTATGGAGAAAAAAGAGTTACCGTGCGATGGAGTTATCGTTGGTACCGGAACAATCAACGGAAAAGCAATTTGCATATATGCACAAGACTTTACTGTCCAGGGAGGCTCACTCGGTTTGATGCATGCGAGAAAAATAACCAAGGTAATGGACTACTCTTTGAAAATGAGAATACCTTGCATCGGAATCAATGATTCAGGTGGAGCTCGAATACAAGAGGGTGTAGATGCATTAGCCGGTTATGGAGAAATATTTTATCGTAACACTTTGGCTTCCGGTGTTGTTCCTCAAATTTCAGTAATATTAGGTCCTTGCGCAGGAGGAGCTGTTTACTCTCCTGCCCTCACCGACTTTGTTTTTGTGGTGGAAAACACTTCAAAAATGTTCATCACCGGACCCAATGTGATTGAAACTGTATTAGGAGAAAAAATCTCTCAAGAAGAGTTAGGCGGTGCAAAAGTTCATGCAGAAATAACCGGGAATGCTCACTTTTATGCCAAAAATGAGAAAGAATGTTTTCAACAAATACAGAAACTACTATCGTTCTTACCAGCAAACAATAACGAACAGCCTCAGCCAGTAACGCCTCAATTACCCAAAGAGACATTCAACATAGAAAATATAATTCCTAACGACCCTAAACAACCGTACGATGTAAAAGAAATTATCAAAGCAATTGCAGATGATTCAGACTTTTTAGAAGTACAAGCTCTATTTGCCCCTAATATAGTAATAGGATTTGGACGAATAGAAGGAAAAACTGTTGGATTTGTAGCGAATCAACCACTCTATTTAGCCGGGGTTTTGGATTGTGATAGCGCAGATAAGGCTGCCCGATTTATTCGATTCTGCGATTCATTTAATATCCCTATTATAACATTAGAAGACATGCCAGGCTATCTGCCGGGAATCGATCAAGAGCATGCAGGAGTAATTCGTCATGGAGCAAAAATGCTATATGCCTATTCAGAAGCTACTGTACCTAAAATCACAGTCATACTTCGAAAAGCATATGGTGGTGGATATATTGCAATGAATTCTAAACACTTAGGTGCCGATTTTGTATTCTCTTGGCCTTCTGCAGAAATTGCAGTAATGGGACCTGAAGGCGCAGCCAATATCATATTCAAATCAGATATTTCGAATTCTGAAAATCCGACAGAAACTCGAATTGAAAAGGTAAAAGAATACACCGATAAATTTGCCAATCCGTATGTTGCGGCATCCAAAGGATATATAGATGATATCATAGAGCCCAAAGAAACAAGAAAAAAATTGGCTCATGCACTGCTAATCTCACAATCCAAAGAAGAGCAACACCCTAAGAAAAAACACGGGCTACCTCCATTCTAATTAAATTTGAAAAACATGGAAAAAAGTAATCAAATAGAATTATTATTAGAATCCGGGAGATATAATACATACAGTACTAACAAGTTTAAAAATAGGTGTTCATACAAAAAAAGGAACGAAAACGAAGTAGTTTCTGAAATACCCGGAACCATCATTCAAATATTTGTAAACGAAGGAGAAGAGCTTCTAAAAGGAACTCCATTGCTCATATTAGAAGCTATGAAGATGGAAAACATCATACGTATGCCTCACGATGGAAAAATAAAGAGAATCACAGTAGAAAAAGGGCAAAAAATTGGTAAACACACAGTTCTAATGCTTTTAGAATAAAAACGCAAAAAGAGGGAGAATTCGACTATGGTTCTCCCTCTTTTTGTAGTACAAATCAATAAATTATCAAAAACTAAGGACAGATATACCCTGCTCTCTCTCCTGGTGTTGAAATTGTTGACAACTCCGAACATTGTGCTACGTCAACCTCTTCAAAAACAGTACTATAACTAGGAACTACTTCTCCGGTTTCATCGTAAAACACACACTCGCAATCAATAGTACATGAAGAGAGTAAACCGATAAAAAACAATACTGATAAAAAAATATGTCTTTTCATTTTCAAAAAATTATATTCGGAATTAAAAATTCACAATTTTACAACTCGAGAAATTTTTTTATATCGCAAATGTAATAATAATTTAAAGAGAAACAAAAAAATATCGAAAAAACATCAATAGGCAATTTTTCAAAAAAAAACTGCTGTAGTAGTAAATTTAGATTACAGAGTTGTAGTAATCACCCAAAATAAAACATGGAGCAAATCACAAAGAATTTGCTCCATTAAATTTTCAGCGAAATAATTACTTACATTCAGTAACAACACCGAACACATCACTGTTCATATCAGAACATTTACCGTCCTCGATCTCTACTGTTTCTGTTTCGATAACTTGTCCACCCATTTTAATTTCGCACTCACATTCTTTAGAACATGAAATTGCAACCATTGCCAAAACTGCAACTGGTAATAATAACTTTTTCGGATCACCGTAAAATTTCGGTGGGAAAGATTTGAAAATATACTATCTTTGTGGTATGGAACAGCGTAAAAAGAAGATAGAAGATCCGTTAAAATTGTTGTTACCAAGTGTAATATACGATTATTTTGAGTTGGTACATG
>JAGBVI010000037.1 GCA_017630395.1 Paludibacteraceae bacterium | reverse complement strand
GTCGGGTTTAACGGAATTGCTTTTACTAAAATCAATTATAGACCCTAATCTCACCCAGCACCAACTCTGTGGTATCTCAAAAGGTGTCTCATCGTCAATACATTTAACTGTTCCGTCGGCAAACTTCTCATAATGGGAATTGGCAGAATCAGAGAGTCATCATAATTTATTAAGTGACAACTTTTTGTTTAACTAAAATGTAATTTGTTATGGTGAAGAATTTTGAACTTTTCCTCCGGCAAGAGAATATGTCGGACAACACCATTGCTGCCTATGTGTATGCAGTCAATGATTATTATTTGCGTAAGAAGGATTTGAACAAACGAAACCTTCTTATGTACAAGTCTTATCTGATGGAGACCTTCAAACCAAAAACGGTTAATCTGCGAATCCAAGCTCTGAACAAGTATTTGGAGTATATGAACAAGACGAGGTTGCGACTTAAATCCGTTAAGGTTCAGCAGCGTTCATACTTGGAGAATGTTATCAGTAATGCCGACTACACATTCTTAAAAAATAAATTGAAGAGGGAGGAAAATTTGGAATGGTATTTTGTTGTAAGATTCCTGGCTGCAACTGGCGCCCGTGTTAGCGAATTGGTGCAAATAAAGATTGAGCATGTTAATGTTGGATACTTTGACATCTACACAAAAGGAGGTAAATATCGTAGATTATTTATTCCTAAGAAACTTAGAGAAGAAACTATTGAGTGGTTGAGTCATAAGGACCGAACAAGCGGATATCTTTTCCTCAATCGATTCGGAGAGAGAATTACTACGCGCGGTATAGCACAGCAGTTGAAGAACTATGCTCTGAAGTACGGGCTTAATGAAAAAGTTGTATATCCTCATTCATTCCGTCATAGATTTGCCAAGAACTTTCTTGAAAAGTACAATGACATCTCATTACTAGCGGATTTGATGGGACACGAGAGCATAGAAACCACACGCATATATCTCCGTAGAACTAGCACGGAACAACAAGCCATCGTTGATAAGGTGGTTGTGTGGTAGGCAGTATTATATCAGAGGAATTTTAATCCATTTTCAATACTTGTCATTTACTAAATATACAACTATGAAAATTAGAATAAAATTCCTCTCATTTGTTACTAAATAAAAAAATAACCATTACGAAACCTCGCAAAACTCTGTCTTCATTCATTTATTACAGAATTTTAAAATATACTTTTGTTGAGGTCCCACTTGATTACAATAAATGAGTGGTAATTTCGTTTAAAAAGCGAAAAGCTAATGAAAGAATGAATACAGATGGCGACTACTGTTTATCGCGTTCGGAAACTGTTTCGCCCCCTTCTTCTGTACTGTAAAAAACGAAGTGCAAAAAAATATAGTCATTCTTCCCTCCCTACTGGAGTGCTCCAGTAGGAAAAAAATAGAGTTAGCTAGCAAAAATAAAAAAGGGGACCGAAGTCTCCAATAGATTAATTATTTTTGCTTTATGAAAAAATACAAACAATTAACCCGAGAGCAAAGGTCGCAAAATTTCGCCTTACTCCAAAGAAAAACAGCGAAAAAAATTATAGCCGAGATAATTGGCTGCAATCAATCAACCATTTACCGAGAAATAAAGCGGAATAGCACACCTAAAGGTAATTATCTTTGGGATAAAGCTCATGAAAAGGCTATGTCAAGGAGGAAACGTAGTTCTGCTAATTCTAAACTTCCGGACATTCTGGTGTGGAGGATAAAGGAAATGATTAAAAATGAACAATGGTCTCCAAGACAAATCAGAGGCGTCCTTAAAAAAGAGGGAACTAAAGTTTCTCATCAGACCATTTACAATCTGATACATGCTGATGAAACCGGAGAACCGGTAATGAACACCCGCCATAAAATGAAGTATAGACGTAGGTCTTCCATAAAACACATGCCTATAGCTAACCGTACAAGCATACACGAAAGACCAATAGAGTCAGACGGGAAAAGATTGGGAGATGGATTTGATTGTGGATTCTATTGGACATGCTATACTTACATTGGTGGAACGCTCTACAAATATGTTGTTAATGCAAAGACTGCCTCAAGGGAAAAAATCTAAGCCTTTGGCTAAAGAGGTGTCGAGATTACTTTTTCCTTACAAGAACACAATTAAGACCATAACCACCGACAATGGTTCTGAATTCACAGATCACTTGACAATAACACAAAAGATTGGTGCTACGGTATATTTTGCAGACCCTTATTCTTCTTGGCAGAAAGGATGTATAGAAAACACTAACAAACTTATTAGACAATACATACCGAAAAAAAAGTAATTTCAATGACTTCTCTGATGGCTTTATCAAGAAAGTGCAGAAAAAGATTGATTTAAGACCTAAAGAAAATTTGAATTTTTCTGCCCCTAAAGATAAGTTCTTTATACATTATATTTAATTTCGCACTTGCTAGTTGACTCTACAACCATTTATTAAATTAAAACTATACTTCATAATTTATCAAATTTTAATTCGTCATAAATAAAATGACCTTATTTTTGTAACCTGTCAATTAGCAGTGAGCGAACAACCTCATAACCATCTTGAGGATCAAAGTTTTCATCAGGGCGAAGTAATTGTTGAGTATCTCCCAAAAACTCTTCATCTTGCATTTTGTCTTCCATGTTAATAATAAACTCCTTGTATGTGGGAATATGATCAACAACGAAATCCATATATTGATGATAGCATTTCAGCACATTATCAATATTAAGTTGTTTGGTTGTCAAAGCTTTATATAAATCATACAAATCTCTTCCTTTTCGTCTTTGATATAGTGCTCTGAGTTTTGTTCCTACAAGTTCGTCTAGTTGGTAAGTGAGAACATTGCATTCACCTTGATACCATTTGTTTGAAACAGAAAATGGAATTTCCTGCATTGGCAATACATTGAAATGTTCCTTACAGTTTATTTCCACTTTTAAGTGAATCGGAACAACAGGAGGTATTTCAGATTCCATTCTAAATATCAAGGTATTATTATTTCTTTTTTGTTTAACCTTCGGTTCCCCAAGAAAATACAATGCATCTCTAATATGGTCGTATGTCTCTTTAATAGGTTCTGCTTTAATCTGAACCAGGTCAACATCCTCACTATAACGAGGTTGTGGCGAAAGATATAGCTTGTGCAGAGCAGTACCACCACGAAATGCAAGATGAGAAGCTAAATACTCATCTTTATAAATTTCAGTTAAGGCCCTACATATAAGCAAATCTTGTTCTACCTGTTCTGATTCAGTCCAGGGGACGACTTCATTCCATTCTCTAATCGCAAATTCGGGTATCATTCGTCTATTTCTATTTCTTGGTTAATAATTATTTTCCATTTCTTGTCAATCTCACAATCTTCTGTTGATTTACCAATTTTGAATGGAACATTTCTCATTGCCAGAGAAAGAGGGAACTTTGATTTAAATTTATCTGCAAGATCTTCTCTTTCCAGAATGGATTCTAATATAAATCCTAATCTTTGATAAATAGGGGTCGATGCAAGGTCGAAAAAATCTTTATTTAATTTGTCAAAATCAATACTATCAACTAATTCATTTAGGACAGTACACACTCTATTTAAACCTCCAATATGTTTTTCATTTTCTATTAAATCTAAGGCTGTCAATTCTGGAGATGCCACTTTCACATAACCAGATTGAGCCTTATGGCTTCTTATATACTCCTCAGGAATATTTTTCTTAGAGAAGAAAAGAATAGATGTGCCTGTTTTGGCTGTATTTCTCAATTTAGGAGCCTCAGTTATAACAGAAAAGGTTTGCGCTCTTTGATGTGATGCTCCATAGAAAGATGCAGCATTAAGCAAACTGATATAATATTTCTTGTTCAAGAATGACATTAATGCGTCAATGTAAAATACCGGTGGTATAATTGCTT
>JAGBVI010000036.1 GCA_017630395.1 Paludibacteraceae bacterium | reverse complement strand
TAGAACCTTGCACAGTTGACAAAGTTGTATTTCCTGTCCATGCTACGGTATATCCGTTTGCAGAGGTAGGCAATGTAGCTGTAGCGTCCCCTTCGCAGAAATCTGCAATTGGTGCCAACACCTCAGACGGGATGGTATCCACTGTAACGGTAAACGAAGCAGAATCACTTACACAACCGGTAGTTGCATCTGCTATATTCAAATAGAAAGTCTTAGTAGTTCCTGCCCCTACAGATGAGAAGTCAGGATCTGTTGTAATAACAGAACTATCAGCAGCCAACCAATTGATTTTGTAACCAAGCACTTGCGATTGAACTTCCGCCACTGTAGGAGCAGTTGTACCATCACAGAAATTAGGGATTGTGATAGACGGTTTAGCCGGTTTTGGGTGTAGAATCACCTTCACAGCATCCCAATTTTGGCAGTTCGTAGCTGAAGGGTCAAAATTATCTACTGTTTGAACATAGTAGATATGCTCCTCAGCTGTATTTCCGGTATTGTTATTTTTTACTACCAACTCTTTCGCTTTGGCGGCAGGAGATACAGTCATGCCAGTCATTGGGGTACCATTTTGATCATCTTTATACCAATGAATAGTATAATCTGCGTATGGTTTATTGTCTTTATCTACCGTAGTAACGTCAGCGGTGTTTAATTTTAATTCTTCACCATAGCAAAGTTCATAAACATCATAACCGGTGGCAGCATCTTTAATTGTGCTGACAATATCTCCCTTTATATCAATTGGCCCCGATTGGTAACATTTTGCACAATTCAAACTTGCAGTAACCCACATTGTGGATATTGAGATGTTACGACAAGGAGATTGTGCATCCACCTTCAATTCATCAGGGTCTTGTAAAACACTCTTTTTACCTACTACGATACGAAAATATACTTCAGCTTCTGTTCCATCTTGGATTGCTTCGAATGCCTTGTGATTAGCAGGTTCATTGATTATAAAATCTTTACTATCTGTTATTTCTTGACCTTGATCATTTTTCATCGTAACCCAATCAATCTGGTCTGCATCTGTTGTTTTTGGATTATCGTATGTATATTGGAACATATAACCAATCTCTGCACCATAAAAATTATTGGCTGCGCCTGTATTTGTCGCTTGAAGAGTCAAAACATCTCCGGTACATAAATCTAACAAATCTGTAGCGTTTCCCGATAATTGATAATCTACTGTAATATCCGGAGGAGAACATACTTGCAAGAAGATATTATCAATGGCAAAGTCTCCCTCTCCGTTCCCATATGATGTACTTCCTTTAGGGTGAGAAGCAGTCATGCGTAAGATCAAATCTGTTTCCTCCTCTACTTGAAATTCTAAATAGTCATGTTCCCATTGAATTATATTGCCTAATTTATGCTCCCAACGCCCATCTTTTATAACGTTACCAGTCCTTGTTTCAATGATTTCGACCAGCAAATCTACGTTTGAAGGATTTTCTGTATTGATTGAAGAAACATCCACATTGAAATAAAGCTGTCTTTTAGGACATACTCCTTCTATTCTTTTTTCAAACACCGGACTTTTATCAACGGTCTTTAAGTCCATCATCATAAATCCCCCAATTCCGGGTTTAGCTTGATCTTCAACTTGTTTTGCGTAAGGATCTTTTGTACTAATGTTATAACCTCCACCATTACAAAAATTAGAGTTATATGGAATACTTGCTGAAATACTTCCTAAGAGGTCATCTATCGCCGGGATATTTCCTGCGCCACAATCCATTAAATCTGTTGTTGTTACCGTTATTGGCATCCCTAATTTATCTAAATAGGTATAACTTGTACCGGAGAAAGAACCGAAGTCATTCATGTAGATGTTCTTCTTTGCCATTGCATTCCCATTTCCGTCTTCGCAACATGGTTCTACTTCAAGTGCAAATGGTTCAGATTTAACCGGAGTACATCCCGGTAGCGTTACAGTACAAGTGAAATTATATTTGTCGGCGCTTGGTGGAGTAAAGTCGAATGTTTGAGTTGTTGCCTTTTCTCCGGTTGTAGATTCTTCCCATTGATAGGTTGTTCCTGCCGGATATTTTTGTTTTAAATTTATAGATGCAGGCATTACAGGGCATGGATTGCCATAAAACGAAATTTCAGGTTTAACTTCTCCTGTAATCTCTATGTTATCTATACCAATAGGGAAATTTCCTTTTGAACCTCGTCCAAAGTAAAAGGTTATATTTCCGTTTGCATCTGCTTTTCCCTTTAAACTTACCAGTTTCCCATTTGTATCATTACTTGTTAAAGTGATTGCATCTGTTGTTGGAACTGAACCCCATTGAAGAGCTGTTCCCCATGTAATATTTGTAGATTGAGCTTGAAACCCTTTAGTGTCCGCTTGGTATCTAATATCTCCTCCTAAATAAGTTACAACATTCTTTTGAGCAGCTTCTTGAGCAGCTACAACAGATGCTTTATCAACCAAATAGTAGGCTGTCATTGTCAACTCTACGTTAGAATTAGGAGTCAACCCACTTACTGAATAACTCATAAAGTATGCTTGACTATTTGCGGTTCCAGCGTTGACTAACATATTAGTTCCATTTCCTTCACTCAAAATAGGATCCAATAGTTTTGGGTTCGCCATAACTGCCAAATAACCGGTAGTTCCTTGATTGGCATCTCCTCTTGTGTTTTCTATTGTCCACGCATCTGTATTGGTAAAAAACGTTGATGTTGTGTTCATTAAGTTTGATTGCAATCCTTTTTGAATTACGTGTCCTAAAGATTCTTGTGATTCACCACATCCTGCAATTTCATTAGCCAAAACATCAGGATCATCACTAAACCATCCCGTTTCATCATTTGCCAACTGAGGATTACACAACGTAGTAGAGGTTTCAAAATCCGTTCCTCCCACCACGCATTGTGCTTGAGACTCTATTGCCCCCAGCATCAATAAGGTGAAAATAACACCTATACTTCTTTTCTTTAAAATTGACCCTTTATACATATACTTCGTTTTTTATATTATTCTTTTTTACTTTTTTGTATCAAAAACTCTTAAAATTTACTCACTCTCTTTATCTTAAAGATAAAATGCGGCGAAAGATACGATTTTTTTTTAAAATTTATCTAAATTTTTTATAGAAATCATTTGTAACTGATTAAATTTTGGTGTTTTATAGAAATTTCACCACTCTCCTCTCTTGCATTATTAATCTCTGATATTCGTTATCTTCCCTATACTCACCCCCTGTTTCTTGATTCTGTTATGCGTTTCAGACCATAAAAATTTAACAAATTATAATGTTGCTTGGTACAGATAAGTTTTTTAATTTTTTTTTGTTTTTTAGTAAATTTAAATTTAAATTTGTTAGCGAATCGGTTAGGAATCATTGGGAAAATTCAGAATCCCGGCAATTGGTAACGATTGCTTTTTTATTTTGATAGGATATTAAAACGCACGATTATGAAAAGGATAGGACTTTTTACATTTATGGTATTGATATTGTATTCAACATCAATCTCTGCTGAGGTTTATTTTCAAATGGATTTTGAGAAAATGCCTCTGGATGAACCTGCTGTGCGATCATATTGGTCGGAACAAGGTTTTTATCCCGACACTTGGGATCAAGGACTCAAAGAGAGAACATTGGTTGATAATGACTACTCATCAAGCGGTACCAACTCCATGAAGGTGTGCTACCCGAAAGATGAGTTTGGAACAGATTATACAGGTTGTTTGCTCCCTTTGTTGTTTAAAGAGAAGAAAAGTAAAGAGATGTATGCAAGTTATACGTTCCGCTTTTCCGAGAATTTTTCGTATGGTACCACAAGTTTTGGAGGTAAATTGCCTGGTCTTTCCGGTGGTGATAATTGCTCCGGTGGTAGCTCTTGCGATGGTACAAATGGTTTTTCTGCAAGATTTATGTGGCGCGATGGAGGGAAAATTGTTCTCTACCTTTATCACATGGATAAACCTTCAACCTACGGTGAGGATGTTGATTTGGTTTATCCTAATGGTGATATTGTTTATGCGAAAAAGGGGGAATGGTATCACATTGCTGAGCGTGTAAAAATTAATTCTGATGGAAATACTTATGATGGTGAGGTGCAAGTTTGGGTGAATGGGGTGGAGGTGCTTCATAAAACCGGGTTGCGTTTTACTTCCAACGGGGATGTGGTGGATAATTTTTATATCTCTACTTTCCATGGTGGGTCAAATGATGATTGGTGCCCAACGGATACTTGCCACATCTGGTTCGATGATATCACTATTGGTACTACTTACGATGATGTTAAGTTCTCGGATTGTGGAAAACCTAACTTGGGCCCGAATAGAAATTTATGTTCGAGTAATGAGGTTAGTGTGAAATCAGACAGAGTTGACCCTGTTTTTTCCTATAGCTGGATAAAGGATAGAAAGATTATTTCTCAAGAGAGTGAGGTTGTCTTGTCTGAAGTGGGTGATTATCAGTTGGTGGTAGATTCGATGGGTTGCTCAAAAAGAGACACAATGAGTTTGTCGGACAAAATAGAACCGAAGCTGCCCCAAGAGCTTTTTATCTGCTCGCAATCATTCGCAACCATAGACCCTCAATTATGTCCTGATGGATTGTCGTTTGAATGGAGCAAGAATGGCGAAAAATTAGCGGCAACGGAGGCGCAACTGAAAATCAAAGATGCCGGCTCCTACGAGGTGAAAATCTCATCGCCTAATTGTGAATCGGTGACTGAGACAGTGGAGGTCTCTTCCGGATTATTGTCTGTCGAAGATATTACGGCAGAAGAGGGGAAAGATGTGGAATTGTCTTTGTCAGACTCCGGAAATTACGGTTGGTATGATGCAGAGTCCGGTGGTAATTTATTGTCGGAAGGAATGACCTATTCCACCACAATGCCATCGTCGCCAACTTATCTATATGTGAAAGATTTAGATGCATTTGACGGTTTGATTGGAAAGAAGCAAATCACAGGGAATACTTATACATTTAAGCCGACAGAGCAAGCTACGCGATGGATGCTTTTCACAACGGAAAGAGCTTTGACGATAGATTCGGTTTCTGTATATCCGCATTCATTGCCATGCGATATTGTCATTCGTATTCTGAATGATGAAACAGAGGAGGTTTTGTTTTCGCATGAATTTGCAGGTCTTCAATCGGGAGAGAATCGTTTACCACTTAATGCCTATATAGAGAAGCCTGGGAAGTATAGAATGGATTTAGTGGGTTCTACAGGAACATTAAAGCAATCGCATACAGATGCAGATATTTCTTATCCCTATAAAATCGAAGGAGTAATGAGTATTGATGGGACAAATACGGCTTGGATGAATGTGGATGGTGGTCGTTATTTGGGTCTTTATAATTGGAGAATCTCTGCCGGAAATATTTGTGCCAGAACGCCGGTATTATTGTCTCCTTTGCAATCAACCCAAAACCAAGCAAATATTGCAACTCAAATAGATGTTTATCCTTCATTTACTGATGGAGATTTATTTATCGAAGGATTGGATGGAGAGACCAAAATCACACTCTATAATTCAAAAGGGAAGAGAATGATCGTTCGTAAGCAGAAGGGGGATAAAGCCTACTTCTCGTTGGCAAATTTTGCTAATGGAGAGTATTTGTTGCAAATTGAGATGAAAGAAAAGGTAAAAACATGTAAGATATTAAAATATTAGTGTAATCATGAAACGAATTTTATCACTTGTAATTGCTTCATGTTTAGTAAGCTCGCTCTATGCTGAACTTTACTTTAAAACAGGGTTTGAAGCATTTGAAACAGACATTCAACTGACAAGGAATTCATGGGTGTCTGAGGGATTTAATGATCCGGGGTGGTCTCAAGGATTCGATACTCGTAGTAGCATTGATGTAGAACACTCTTCGGAAGGTGCAAAATCTATGCGGATTCTCTATAAAGGAGGAGGAGAAGCCGGTGTGAATAATACCGGTGTACAGATTCCGTTGACTTTTGAAGAGAAATCGGCAGAAGATATTTATGTGAGTTATTCTATGCGTCCTTCAGAAAATTTCACTTGGGGTAAAACCAATTATGGCGGAAAGTTGCCCGGATTAGCAAGTGGAACAGAGTGTAACGGAAATAAAGTTTGTGACGGAACAAATGGTTTTTCGGCTCGTTACATGTGGAGGGATGGAGGTAGATTGGTTGTTTTGTTGTACCATATGGATTTCAAAGAAATATATGGCCAAGATGTTGATTTGTTTTATCCCAATGGAAGAGCTGTTGTTGCAGAAAGAGGTGAATGGATTCACTTGGCGCAACGTGTTAAAATGAACACAGTGACAGTGGAAAATGGTGTAGCTAAGGCTAACCCTGATGGTATCTTGCAAGTGTGGGTGAATGGTGTGTTGGTCTTGAATCGGACCGACCTTCGTTTGAGAACCAACGATGCTTTGGTGGATAATTTCTATATCTCTACTTTCCATGGAGGTGGAGATGCAACTTGGGCGCCGATTGAGGATTGCTACATTTGGTTTGATGATATTCGTATTGGTAGCACCTACGAAGATGTGATGTATAAAGGATGTAGTGCTATCGATTTGGGAGCTAATAAATCTGTTTGTGTGGATGGTGAAGCCTCCTTTGAGGCGAGTGTTAAGTCGGACGATTTAACTTATACTTGGTTCAAAGATCGTCTTCCGATTGCAGATAAATCTTCTTTGACAGTTTCAGAGCCCGGTACATACGTTCTTGTTGTGGACTCATTGGGGTGTTCGCAAAGAGATACGGTCTTGGTGACAAAAAATCTAACATCAATGTTGCCGGAAAAGCTAACAATATGCGACCAATCTTTTGTTGCGTTGGACCCAAAGGTTGGAGGCGAAGGAGTCACTTTTGAGTGGAGCAAAGATAATGAAAAGTTGACATCTACTTCCCCTACATTGCTTGTCAAAGAGGGAGGTAACTATGGTGTTAAAATCTCTTCTCCTAATTGTGAACCTGTTTCTGATGAGGTGAAAGTGGAGTCCGGATTGTTGTCAATCGAAGATGTTTCTGCTCAAAAAGGAGAAATGGTTGATGTAAATGTACAAGATGCTCCAGAAAATGTGGGTTGGTATAAATCGGAAGCTTGTGACGAACTTATAGCCGAGGGTGCAACCTACTCTACAGAGATGCCTGCTACTCCTACCTATATCTATGCAAAGGATTTGGACGGTTTTTCCGGTTTGGTGGGTAAAAAAGGGATAACAGGAAATACTTATACTTATTCCAACTCCTCTATGGATAAAGCAATGACAGAAGCGTGGATGACATTTACCGTTTTGAAAGATTTGACCATAGACTCTATTTCTCTCTATCCTTATCGGGTGCCTTGTGATATTGTTCTTAAAATCTTAAATAGTGAAACGAACGAAGAGGTATATTATAACACCTTCAATTTGCCTGTGACAGGTGCAAATAGAGTAGCTTTAAATGTGGAATTGGAACCTGGTGCATATCGTTTTGATATGGTAGGATCTACGGGAATCTTGAAACAGTCCCATACCGACCCCGATATTCAATTCCCATACGTTATTGAAGGTTTGATTTCTATTGATGGAGCTAACAAGGAAAAGTCGTGGATGAACAAAGTGGGAGGCCGTTATTTGGCTCTCTATGATTGGAGGGTTTCTACCGGTAATCATTGTGCGGCTACTCCGGTATTGTTGTCTCCTGTGGCCGGAACTCAAAGTGGAGATGTGGAACAAAATGGCATAGTTGTTTACCCTACTCAAGTGGAAGACTATTTATTTGTTGAAGGATTGAATGGTGATGCCAAAATAACTATCTATAACTCTATAGGAGCTAAGATGTTCTATAAGCAAACTAAGAATGACAAATTGTATTTGTCTATGCTTCAATGGTCTGCCGGCGAATATATTGTGCAAATTGAAGAGGACGCGAAAGTAAAGAGCGTTAAGGTGGTAAAGAGATAGAGTAATCGTGAACAATTGTTTATACATTGTGTCGATTTTTTGATGCAAAAGTTTGACAGTGTCATAATGGTGGGGGAGCTAAAATGATTTTGGCATCCCTCACTTTTTTATGGTGAGTCCCATAAATTCTTTATTTGAAATTTAAGAAGTAAAAATCGTGTAGGAACAACAAAATTATCTCGACCTGATTTAGAAGTTGTTTAAAATTTATTTCGAGCCTATTTGAGAGAGATTTTTAAGATTATTTTTTTGCTGTTAATAGTGGACTATTATTACAAAAGAGTGAATAAAAACAGCTTCAAAAACACATCTCAAAACATGTGCGTCAATTAATTTCACATTTGCAAGTTGGCTCTACAGTATTAAACAAATTGTTTTTATGCATTGTTATTACAATTACTATATTGTAGTTTTCTAATTTTATGATTAACTTTGCGCCTTCAATAAAATGTGGAACATGGCAAGCGATATTTTTTTAATCAGTATTTATGGAGATGATAAGCCGTGGGTAACGGCTTCTGTAACGGAAATTTTGGGTAGATACAAAGCAACGATTCTTGATGTGGGACAGGCGGATATTCATCACACCTTATCGTTAGGATTTTTGGTTAAAATGGAGGATTCTGAACATTCCGGTACCATTTTAAAGGATATTCTTTTTAAGTGTTATGAGTTGGGTGTGCAAGTTCGCTTCACCCCGGTCTCTGTTGATGAGTATGATAATTGGGTTGAAAGACAAGGAAAAAATCGTTATGTGGTTACGATGTTGGGGCATATCATCACAGCTCACCAAATGGCTTTGGTGACCAAAGTGGTGGCTGAACAAGAGATGAATATTGATTCTATCAAACGGTTAACCGGTCGCCCTTCTTTAGACGAGGAGGATTTTGAACATGTTCGTTCTTGTATCGAGTTTTCTGTGCGTGGTGAGATGATGGATAAAAACGTGTTAGCTTCTAAGTTGTTGGAAATTTCTGCGCAAGAAAATATCGATATATCCTTCCAAAAAGATGATTTGTATCGAAGAAATAGAAGACTAATCTGCTTCGATATGGATTCTACATTGATTAAAACTGAGGTGATTGATGAGTTGGCGGATAGAGCCGGTGTGGGAGAACAAGTAAGAGAAATCACAGAGGCTGCTATGAGAGGTGAAATCGATTTCTCTGAAAGTTTTAAAAGACGCGTTGCTCTGCTGAAAGGGTTGGATGAATCTGTAATGAGAGAGATTGCAGAGAATTTGCCAATCATGGATGGGGCTGATCGTTTAATGGCAGTGCTGAAAAAATGTGGATTCAAAATCGCTATCCTTTCGGGAGGTTTTACTTACTTCGGAAAATATCTCCAAAAGAGATTTGGTGTCGATTATGTTTATGCCAATCAATTGGAGATTGAGAATGGTAAACTTACAGGTCGTTATGTTGGGGATATTGTGGATGGAAAAAGAAAGGCTGAGTTGTTGCATCTGATTGCTCAAGTGGAAAAAATTGAATTGGAGCAGGTGATTGCTGTGGGTGATGGTGCCAATGACCTCCCTATGCTTAACCTTGCCGGTTTAGGTATTGCTTTTCATGCGAAACCAAAGGTGAAAGCGAATGCTCAACAATCAATTTCGACTATCGGATTGGACGGAATTTTGTATTTCCTTGGTTTCCGAGATGTCCACTTGGATTCTATGTGATAAATCAAAATAGTTGATTTCTATATTTGTCGATAAATTACCTCCCCTCATTCCTTTGTCATAAAGAGTGAGGGGAGATAATTTTATCTGCAGAATCCCCCCCCCTCCTGAATTACATTCCTGCTTAACTTATTTTATGGGCAATCACTGAATTCTTTTTATTGAGTTCTTGTCTGTTTAAATTATTAGTTTTACCTTTGTCGGTGTGATTATTAATTATTTTATAACCTATTAAACAAAAAATCTATGTCTGTTAACAAAGTAATCCTATTAGGAAATGTTGGGAAAGATCCTGAAGTTCGTTATGTGGAACAAGGAGTGGCTGTGGCTAATTTTTCTTTGGCTACAACGGAACGTGCCTATAAAACCCAAAGTGGTGTAACCGTTCCGGAAAAAACAGAATGGCATAATATTGTCGCTTGGAGAGGGCTTGCTCAAGTGGTTGAGCGTTATGTGAGAAAAGGTACCTCTCTTTACATTGAAGGGCACTTACGAACTCGGACTTGGACAGACCAAAATGGGGTGACAAGGCAAATTACTGAAATCATGGCCGACAATTTGGAATTGTTGGGGAAACGTCCTGAAGGTGGTGTTCCTCCTTTGGAAAATTCTGATAAAACAAAGAGTTCCTCTCCTCAACAAGATGCAGCTCCAGCTGATGATCCGGAAGGAGACCTGCCATTCTAATGGCCTATAGAACCACCTTTTGTGTATATCTAATTTTGATAAGGCAATTTCTATCCGTGTCAGGTGGTTGTTGCCTTATCTAATTTTTTTTACAACTTCTTTATATTTTCTTAATTATAAACGGTGAATTGATTTAATGATGATAAGTGAAATGGATTCTAATGAGTTGAGGCTCTTTCTTAGAAGTTGTTTAAATTTTATTTCGAGCCTATTTGAGAGAGATTTTTAAATCTATTTTTAGTCTTCTTTTGCAGAAAATAGTGGACTATTATCAAAAAAGGAGAATAAAAATAGGTTTAAGGTGAGTACTATAAATTCACCGTTTAAAATTTAAAAAGTGTAAATTGAAGATTGATAAACTTTTCGGTACTTTTTGATTTATTTTGGCAAATTGCTGCTTGTCAGTCGGTCACAGTGCTCGCACTGCTCCTTCCTTTCGCACGGCAATTTACTCGAAATAAATTCAAAAATTCCTCGAAATGAATTTATAGAATCCACCTGAAAGAATCTCAAAGATGCCGAAAATAAGAGAGTGAAACTCTAATTTTTTTTTAATAAAATTTAAACAGCTTCTTAATGATTATATTTTGTGAATTTTTCTTGATGAATATTAAAAGATCTGATTGATTTCTGATTCTTTAGGATATAGAAAAAAGAGGGCTTTATATTTGTATTTATTTGAAAATGAAGAGGAAAGAAAATGTATTTCACATTCTATTTTCCTCAATTTTCAAACTAAAACGAAAAAGTAGAATAGTTTGTCGCTAATTTTGTTTTTATCGAGGCAATATAAAATGTGATAATCTCAATTTATTTTTTATCTTTGCATTGACGGAAAAGTTTCGTCCTTGTATGTTTAACAAATTTATATTTCATTGGATATACCACTCATATCAGAATTTTTGAGAGAACCGTCAAATTGGGCGGTTGCAATCTCTTGTGCTCTTTCAGTTGTAGCTGTGATTTCATTCTTATTTTTATCCTTTGTTTCGTTCTTTGAATCAGAATTTTTTTCTCTTTCCAGTACGGAAATAGCAGAAATTCGAATCTCAAATGATTCAAGATACCATCGTTTGAAAATGTTGTCAGAGGATTTGTTGTTGTCGTTAGGAACCGTAATAGTGTTGCGTTATATGCTTATTGTTTCCGCGCTCACAACTGCAACATTAAGTTTATATGAGGGGATAGTGGGTCTGCTTGAGCTTAGTATGGGGGGTAGTTTCTTGTTGATTTTTTTCGTATTGTTATTGTTGATATTTATTTTTGCTGAGTTGATTCCGGAGAGAATGGCCAATAGAGATAATCCTAATTTATTGTGTTGGAGTGCAAAACTTCTCTATTTTTTCGGACTGATATTACGTCCGGTTGTTAAGTCGGTTATAAAAGCTACCAATATTGTAGAAAGAAGGTTGGAGTCTCGTACTCAAACAAGTGCAGCCATAGAGGATATTTCAGATTCCTTGAATCTCTCTGATGCAGAATCGGATGAAAAGGAGATTTTGAGGGGAGTGATGAATTTCGGGAAAATTAATGTAGATGAAATTATGCGTCCTCGGGTTGATGTGGTGGACGTGGATTATAGATGCGATTTCTCGGAAGTGCTAAAGATTGTTTGCGATTCTGAATACTCCAGATTGCCGGTTTATGACGACTCGATAGATGATGTTAAGGGAATTTTGTATGTCAAAGATTTCTTCCGTCATACTGATAAAGGAAAGGATTTTGATTGGCGAACATTGATTCGCGAAGCCTATTTTGTGCCGGAAAATAAAAAAGTGGATGATTTGCTCAAAGAGTTTCAGCAGAAACATACTCACATGGCTATTGTGGTCGATGAGTTTGGTGGAACGTCCGGTATTGTCACTATGGAGGACATAATCGAAGTTATTGTCGGTGATATTTGTGATGAGCATGACGAGGAGGAGACGCAGATACGCATATTGGAAGATGGCTCATTTGCTTTGGATGGTAAGTTGTTGTTAACCGATTTTTATCGAATAGATAATGTTCGTAAAGATGATTTTCTTGATTTAGAAGAGGATGCTGACACCTTAGCCGGATTGATATTGGGTATCAAGGGATATATCCCATCTGTGGGCGAGATTATTGAATATGATAATTATATCTTTGAAATTCTCTCTGCAGATGGAAGACGAATTAAGGAGGTGAAAATGAAATTTAAATAAGGATAATGAAAAGCTTTTTAGGATATATTGCCATTTTATTTTTTTTATTAGGGTGTACAGAGTATCACCCTAAACCAAGAGGCTATTATCGAATAGACCTGGATGAAAAAACGTATGATATATATCAAAACGATGATTTGCCTTGCCTGTTTGAATATGCTCAAAATGTCTCGCGCGTAATTTTGAGAGGAAGTAAGCAGGACTCTATTTGGATTGATATTGTCTATCCTAAGTTAAATGCAAAAATATATTGTACGTACAAAAAGATGAATGGCAATTTCCAACAATTATCAGAAGAGGCAAGAATGCTTGTTTATAAACCGCATACTGTCAAGGCGGATGCTATTTCAGAATCATTGTATCAGAGTGCAGAACGTGATGTTTACGGAATTTTGTATGAACTGAAAGGTAATACTGCCTCTAATGTACAATTTGTGGTTTCAGATAGTGTAACTCATTTTTTGAGGGGAGCTCTCTATTTTAATTCGAATCCGAATAAAGATTCAATTGCTCCTGTCGTAAACTATATTAATGAAGATATTATTCGTTTGGTTGAAACATTGAGATGGGAAAAAAATTAGTTCATATAGTTATTTTTTTAGCAGCTGTTTCGGCTCTTTATTTTTTATCTGAAAAATTCTTTTTTAGATGGGATTTAACTTCTGAAAAAAGATATAGTTTGTCAGACAATACGAAATTGTTGCTGGCAGATTTAGATGAGGATTTGTTGGTAACCATTTATCTCGATGGAGACTTAAATTCCGGCTTTCTGCGTTTGCGAAAATCTACCAAAGAGTTGTTCGAAGAATTTAGTGCCTATTCAGGTTCTGATGTCAATTATCAGTTTGTTAACCCCTCTGCAGGTGCAACTAATAGTGCAAGAGAAAAGAAGTATGAGGAGTTGGAAAAGAAGGGAATGAGGGGCATTCTGGTGCATGATAAAACGCAAGAGGGCGAATCGTCGCAAAAGGTGGTTTTCCCTTGGGTGGAGTTGTCTTACAAAGGGAAAAGCAGGGTGGTGAATCTGCTGAAAAATATCCCTCAAAAATCGGGTGAAGAGAATTTGAATTCTTCTATCGAAACATTAGAGTATGAAATTACTGACGCGTTACGAATTTTAACTACAACAACTGTTCCTAAGGTTGCTTTTTTGGAAGGTCACGGAGAGTTGGCTGAACCTTTTGTTTATGATATTTCCAAAACGTTGAGTAGATACTATCAAGTGGATAGAGGTGCTATTGCTGATGATCCTGCAATATTGGATGAGTATAAGGCGTTGATTGTTGCGGCTCCGTCCAAACCTTTCCCAGAGAAGGATAAATATGCTATTGACCAATATATCATGAGAGGCGGGAAGGTGTTATGGTTGATTGATGGTGCGAAAATCTCTTTGGATAGTCTTTCTACGGCTTCGCAAACAGTGGGTGTTGAAAACGATTTGAACTTGTCGGATCAATTGTTTAAATACGGGGTGAGGATTAATCCGGATCTTGTTCAGGATGTACAATGTGTTTTGATCCCGGTTAATATGTCTCGCCTGGGCGATGCTCCAAAGTATGAGCCTATGCCGTGGTATTATTCGCCCTTGTTATTGGCTGTTCCTTCTCATTCTGTCTCCAAAAATTTATCTCCGGTTAAGACGGAGTTTGCTAGTTCGTTGAGCTTTGTGAATCCGGAATTGCCGGTGAAAAAGAGTTCTCTCTTGGTAACTTCAACCGGCACTCATATTCAAAATATTCCTTCTATCGTTAGCATGGATGTGATTAATGTGGAAAAAAATGGCTACTACTTTAACTCCAGAAATGCTATTGTAGGTGCTCTCTTAGAAGGGGAGTTCCCTTCTGTCTTTACAAATAGAATGGCTCCAGATGGAATAAAAAAAGGTGAGTTTTTGACTAATAGTAAACCTACGAAAATGATTGTTGTGGCTGACGGTGATATTATCCGAAATGATGTTCAAGGGTATGGCCAGAATATGAATGTGTTGCCTTTGGGATATGACAGATACATGAATCAACAATTTGGGAATAGCGATTTTATTTTAAATGCAGTTAATTACTTAACGGATGATGATGGTTGGATGGAACTGCGATCTCGAGAGATTAAATTGCGTTTGCTAAATCGTCCGGCTGTTATCGGACAACGTACTTTTTGGCAAATCCTTAATGTTGTATTTCCTCTGTTTGTTTTGGCTCTTTTTGCAGCTCTCTTCTTATTTATTCGTAAAAAAAGATATACTGCTCCTCTATGCAAAAACAAATCAGAGAAGGAGGTTTAATGAAAATAATAAAATAATTAAGATATGAAATTTACAGTATCAAGCGTTAATTTGCTGAATCATTTACAGACAGTTAGTCGTGTAATTAGTTCGAAGAACACTAATCCTATATTGGATAATTTTTTGTTTAAAGTTGGAGACAATAAATTGTTGCTAATGGCTTCGGATTCAGAAACTATGTTGCAATCGGAGGTGCAATTAATCAGTTCTGAAGGGTCTTGTGCAGTTGCGTTATCTTCAAAAATAATGTTGGACTCATTGAAGGAATTCTCTGACCAACCATTGACTTTTGAAGTGGATGAAGAGACTTTTGCTGTGAAAATTGTTTCTGAAGGTGGTGTTTATAAGTTTGTCGGAACGGATGGTAGAGAGTTCCCAACCATGCCGGAATCAGAAAGTGATACTAGTACCGTCTTAATCCCTGCTCAAACATTGTTTTCCGGAATTAATAAGACAATCTTTGCCATGAGTACTGATGAGATGAGACCTATTATGTGTGGTATCTACTTCGATATTACACCTGAAGGACTAACTTTTGTTGGGTCGGATGGACATAAAATGGTGAGAGTGAAAACTTTGGCAGCAAAAGGAGAGAAACAGTGTTCTTTTATTTTGCCTAAGAAACCAACCTCATTATTGAAAAATATTCTTGCTAAAGAATCTGAAGATGTTAAGGTGGAATTTGGTGACAAGAATGCTTGTTTTATCTTGTCTGATTACAAAATGTTCTGTCGTTTGATTGAAGGGAAATTCCCTAATTATAATTCTGTTATCCCTACGAATAATCAGTTCAAAGCTACTATAGACAGAGTGGCCTTGTTGAACACTCTTCGCCGTATCTCTATTTTCTCTAATCAAGCTACCAATTTGGTTAAGATGGAGTTCAAGGCAAATGAAATGATTCTTTCTGCAAGTGATTTGGATTTTTATGTGTCTGCTCAAGAAAAAATTGCTTGTAGCTATGATGGAGAACCTATGAATATTGGGTTCAAATCTTCATTCTTTGTCGAAATGTTGTCCAATTTAACTTCTGATGAGGTGATTGTCGAATTGAGCGATCCTTCTCGCGCAGGTTTGATTCTTCCTTTGGAGCAAGATGAAAATGAGGATACTTTGATGTTGTTAATGCCTATGAAATTGAACGATTAATTGTACGGATATGAACTTGAACTTAAAGAATCCAATTGTATTTTTTGACTTGGAGACAACGGGAACAAGCATTGTTCATGATAAGATTGTTGAGATTTCTTATCTGAAAATTTGGCCCAATGGTAAGGAGGAATCTAAAACATTGAGGATTAATCCTGAAATGCCGATCCCGCAGGAGGCATCGGATGTTCATCACATTACTGATGAAGATGTGGCGAATTGTCCTACTTTCAAACAAATTGCAAAACAATTGGCTCAGGAGATTGAAGGGTGCGATTTGGCAGGATTTAATTCGAATCGTTTTGATATCCCTTTACTGGCAGAGGAGTTCCTTCGTGCAGAAATTGATATAGATTTGAAACGTCGCAAGTTTGTGGATGTTCAAACTATTTTTCATAAAAAAGAGCAACGTACTCTTTCGGCTGCGTACCAGTTCTATTGTGATAAGGAGTTGGTGGGTGCTCATGGGGCTGAGGCTGATACCAAGGCTACTTATGAGGTGCTGAAAGCGCAGTTGGATCGTTATTCTGATTTGCCAAATGATATAGACTTCTTGTCTAACTACTCCTCTTTTAACAAAAATGTGGACTTCGCCGGGCGTTTTATCTACGATGAAAATGGTTGCGAAGTCATAAATTTTGGTAAGTATAAGGGGCGAAAGTTGGTAGATATCCTTAAAAATGACCCTGGTTATTATGGTTGGATGATGCAAGGAGACTTTACTCTTGATACAAAAAGGGTGCTTACTCAAATAAAACTGAGAGAGGGTGCTCGCTAATTTGTAGTTTCCTCCTCTAATTTTTTTGCTCATGGCTAATAGTTATTTCTGCTTTAAACATTTTCGTGTAGAGCAATCGAATTGCGCAATGAAAGTGGGTACGGATGGGGTATTGTTGGGGGCATGGGCTACGGTCAAATCGGCTAAATCTTGCCTTGATATTGGTACCGGTACCGGTTTGTTGGCTTTGATGGTAGCGCAAAGAAATCGTGATGTCGCTGTTGTTGCTATCGAGTTGGATGACGAGGCTGTAATACAAGCCAAGGAGAATGTTGAGGCTTCTCCTTGGCCTAATCGTATTCAAGTTGTGCATTCTGATGTGAGAAGTTATTGCGCTGTTAAAACCTTTGATCACATAATTTCTAATCCGCCCTATTTTAATGATTCGTTAAAGTCATCGGATACCCATCGCTCTTTAGCTCGACATACATCTACTTTGAGTTACATGGAGTTACTTGCTTGCGTGAAGAATCTATTAGCTCCTCAGGGAATCTTTTCGCTGATTCTCCCTTACGACGTTTGTACTGAATTTATTGATTTAGCGAAATCTCATAATTTATATTGTTCCAGATTTTGCAAAGTGATGCCTCTGTCTAATGCAAATCCTAAAAGAGCGTTGATGGAATTTTCCTTCTCCAACTCTGATACTGTCTTGGAGGAGTTGGTGATTGAATCCGGTGGAAGACATTGTTATTCAGCTGAGTATAAAGAATTGACAAAAGAATTTTATTTGGATAAACTCTAAATATATCTTCTTTCTTCGCTCAACTTTATTTGTGCAGGTGCTAACTTCCTTGAAAACTTATTGGCAGAAACATAAATTTTCATAAATTATTTTTATTTCATCTGTCAAATTATTACCTTAGTTCAATGTATTTTTATTTTAAGGTGAGTTCTCTTAATTCACAGCACCTTAAGTTGTTATTTAAATTTTTATATTATGGGATTATTAGATGCTTTAATGGGAAATGCTTCTGAGGTTGATTTAAAGTCGGTTGAAAAAGTTACTTCAGACATTCTGATAGAGGGAGAGGAATTAGAAAAAGCCTTCTCTGTGTTTAAAAACAAGTGGGTCTTTACCAATAAGCGACTATTGTTAATATCCTCTTTTATGGGAAGCCCTAAAACAGAATACACCTCTATTCCGTATCGTTCTATCGTTCGTTATGAAATCGAAAGTGCAGGAACTTTTGATTCCGATTGTGAATTAAAAATTTGGCTTTCCGGGAGCTCTTCTCCAATTGAGCAAGAGTTTAGCAGAGGCACAAATATAAAAGAGGTTCAGCGCTTGTTGTCTCTGCATGTTTTGAAATAAGTTGTTTCTTACGATTGAGTCTCTCTGATTTAAAGAACAATTGTAAGGAGAAAGATTCAAAAAGATAAGGTGTTGCAGTACTCTGTCAGCATCTTTATCTATTTATAGAATCGTTATAATGAATAATATCTTACAATGGCTGCATACGCCATTTCTCCGCTAACAGGAGGGTTGTGCTTTCTCACCTCAGTCTCCAATTCTTTAATCTGAGGGAAGTGGTTTAATATTGTTTTTTCAATGCGAAAGGCTACATGTTCAATCAAGTCTGAAGAGTGTTTCATCTCCTCTTTGAGAAGATCGAATATTTCGGCGTAGTTGATGGTATCAGATAAACAATCTGTTTGAGAAGCCTTTTCAAAATCGTATCCAATTTTTAAGAAAACACTATATGAGCCACCTACCTTTTTTTCATTCTCCATCACGCCGTGGTAGGCATTAAATTTCATTTCTGCGAGTTTTAAATAATTCATATTTCAGGAGCAATTTTAAAAAATGAAAAATTCACATGTCCATATTTTCTATGTTCATAGAAGTGTGGATGCTGAGAAAAGTCAAACTCTTTAGGGTGTTCCAATATTAATATTCCCTCCGCTGAAAGTAGTTCTCTTTCAAAAACCATATCCGGAATATTCTTTAATTCTTTATGGTCGTACGGTGGATCTGCAAATATCAAATCAAAAGATTGTTTGCAAGTTTTCAAAAAGCGAAAAGAATCTGTTTTGTAAGCATTGATTGATTTTACATCTAACTCTGCGATAACCTTTTTTATGTAGGCATAATTGATTGAATTGAGTTCGAGCAACGTAATTTTGTTGCATCCTCGTGAGGCAAATTCCAAGCTTATACTGCCTGTTCCTCCAAAAAGATCAAGCACACTAATCTCTTCAAAATCAATTCTGTGACTGAGTATATCAAACAAACCTTCTTTGGCAACGTCTGTGGTGGGACGTGCTTTCAAATTTTTAGGAGGAGAAAAGTGTCTCCCTTTGTATATGCCGCTTATTATACGCATAGAGGTAAATTTAAGAGTGTAATTTGTTTTATGCACTCTGCAGATTGCATGAATTTTTTGTCAATTGGTGCTAAACACTCCTTATTGACGAGTACATTGCTGATATATTTTTTTGTCTCATTTATCCAAACCTCATTGGAGCTGCTATCATGGATATTCAACTCCGTTTGGTATTGATCTAACCGAAATTGTTCAAATATATTCAAGAGAAAATATAAGAATTCATTTACATCTTTTGCAGGGTAGCTATTGGCTAAAATTAACCGACCGTTTTCTATTAATATCGTATCGAAACAGTCTTCATACAGAAAGAGATTCAGTTGTTGACCATTTTTTCGGTACTTTTTTAGTACAGAAGAAATTTGGATACTTTGTTTATGTTTTGATTGTAAGTTGGGAAATCGTTTTTGGAAAAGACTCTCCAATCTCTTATCTATGGCATAAACAACCACTACGTCGGAGGTTGGGATTATATCATATTGAATAGATTCATTCTCTTCTAATGGATGGAAATTGAGTTGCCAGTAGTGAGACAAACTCTCTTGTTCAAAGATCGACGATGGGATTAGAAAATACTTTTCTGTATCAACTAACCAAAACACTTCGTCGAAAGAGTGATTTAAAATGGGTTGTTGATGTATAATTTGGTTAAGCTCATCTTCTTGATTCAAGAGAGAAGAGAAGTCATGTTGAGCAAAGTAGAGCAAATCCTTTGAATATCGTTCAAATAGGGCAAAACAAAATCCATTCGGAATAGTCCGAATGGATAATGTTGTACTATTAAGATTTAACGGATTTTTCTTAATTTCCATCATATCATAATAATCTATTACTCCCAGTTTCCTGCATTGTTGTTAGGAGAATAGATGTCACCCACTTTAAGACCTTCGTATTTTCCTAACTCAGTAGCTGTTTTTGATAAGTTGATGATTTCTTGTTTGTTCAAACCATTCAAATACTCTTTGTAAGGAATTTTAGCCTCAAACAAAGGAATTTCTATTCCGGAAACAGTCTTATGCATGGTTGTTTCCATTTCAAATTTTTTGTTAGGGATGAATGGTACGTATGCCATAGAATCTACTTTGTATCCGGCTCCAAATACATTAGGAAGAACCGGTACATAGGTTGTATCACGACGGAAATTCTCTTTAAATTCTGCCAAATTCTCAATACCATACATTGCTGCATTCTCTTCGGTCAATGCAAGAGCAATCTCTTCGGTCAAACCTTTTTCCAATTGTTCATCTGTTAACTCACCTTTCTTGGAGATCATCATCAAACTATCATACTTCAAGAAGTGAATTAATGAATCAAAATTATTCGTGTAAACACCTTTGGCTTCTTTGTAGGCAATTTGAGCCTTACGAATGTCAACCAACTTTGCGATAACTGCTTTGTCCCTTTCTGCTTTTGCTTGTTCAAATTCAATGGGATCCATGATGCTTCTATAGCACATGTAGGCTAACATAATAGAAGCAATTGTTAATAGAGTTTTAAATGCGATTCTCATATCGAATTAATTAATTACTTTTGTTTTTCAAATTCAGTCCACAAATTTAAAAAAAAAAGAGTATTGGACTAAATTTTATTGAGGCTATTTTTTAATTTTTTTTTAATGAAGACTTTTTTAACACAAAATATTGAGCAGCAACTCCTTTTTGAACCTACTTTGCAGCAGCATGAATTAATCTTGTCCTTGGCTGATTTTTTGCTTTCGCCGAATGACTCAATCTTTCTTCTGAAAGGTTTTGCAGGTACAGGAAAAACATCTGTGGTCTCTGCCTTAATAAAGGCTTTGCTCGAGCTCAGACAAAGTGTGGTTTTGTTAGCTCCTACCGGAAGAGCGGCCAAAGTACTCTCCTCTTATTCCGGATTTCCTGCTTTCACTATTCATAAAAAAATATACAGACAGTTGGTCGTTGGTGACGAGATGTCTGCTTTTTCTCTGGGGGTAAATATGCATAAACATACGCTTTTTATCGTTGATGAAGCCTCTATGATTGCCACTTCGGCAGAGAGAAACTTCGGGTCGGGAGACTTGTTGGGTGATTTAATCTCTTTTGTCTATGGTGGTGAGGGGTGCAGATTGTTGATGATTGGTGATGTTGCGCAGCTTCCGCCTGTCGGCCAGGAGTATAGCCCTGCTTTGGATAATTTATTTGTTGCAGGTTACGGTTTCTCTGTTTGCGATTTCTTGCTTACTGAGGTCTTTAGACAAGCGGAGGATTCCGGAATCCTGAAAAATGCAACTTATCTTAGAACGTTGTTGACTAATGAACAATGGGGCGAATTTCCTAAATTGGAACTCAACTTCCCCGATATCATAAAGGTGAGTGGTGAAGATCTAATCGAAGAGCTCTCTTGCGCATATAGCAGAGATGGGTATCACGATACAATTATTGTGTCGAGATCTAATAAAAGGGCCAATGTTTTTAATAATGGGATTCGGAATAGGATTTTGTATAGAGAGGAGGAGTTGTCTTCCGGGGATTTGTTGATGGTTGTGCGCAATAATTATTTTTGGTCAAAATCTACTGAAGGTAAACTCGATTTTATTGCCAATGGTGATGTGGCTGAGGTTAAACGAATACGAAGAACCACGGAGTTGTATGACTTCCGTTTTGCCGACGTGGAATTGTATTTCCCTGATTATGATATTGAGTTGGAGGCGAAAGTGTTGTTGGATGTTTTACAAAGTGATTCGGCGGCGCTGAACGCTTCTGATAGCAATAGGTTGTTTTTGGCTGTTCAAGAAGATTATTTGGATGTTAGGAATAAGAGAGAGCGTTTAAAAAAAATGCGTGAAGATCCTTTTTTGAACGCTCTTCAGGTTAAATTTGCTTACTCGGTTACTTGCCATAAAGCTCAAGGAGGACAATGGAAAAATGTTTTTATTGATAAAGGTTATGTCACCGACGAAATGGTTGATATCGAGTATCTAAGATGGTTATATACTGCGGTAACCCGTGCTTCTGAACGATTGTATTTGATTAATTGGGAAACACCAAAAGAGTAGTACAGAGATTTTATAGATTGAGAAGATTTCAAGAAGTTGTTTAAGAAGTTGTTTAAATTTTATTTCGAGCATATTTGAGAGAGATTTTTAAATCTATTTTTAGTCTTCTTTTGCAGAAAATAGTGGACTATTATCAAAAAAGGAGAATAAAAATAGGTTTAAGGTGAGTACTATAAATTCACCG
>JAGBVI010000035.1 GCA_017630395.1 Paludibacteraceae bacterium | reverse complement strand
GTTTATCAATCTTCGATTTACACTTTTTAAATTTTAAACGGTGAATTTGTAGAACTCACCTTAAACCTATTTTTATTCTCCTTTTTTGATAATAGTCCACTATTTTCTGCAAAAGAAGACTAAAAATAGATTTAAAAATCTTTCTCAAATAGGCTCGAAATAAAATTTAAACAACTTCTAAAACTTTATTGAAGTTGTTTATCTTTGTATTATTGTTAGATTATTTTAATTGATTGAACTATTAAATTTTATACAAATGAAAAAAATGAGATTATTTTATGCGGTTGCAATGGCACTTTTGACTCTTACATTCTCATCTTGTGACGAAGATACTTTACAAGCTATAACAAATGGGGGAGGTGATGATACTGTTGCAGCATTAAAGGAGGCATTGACAATTGGTGCTCAAGTGGCATCAAATAAATTGGGTGCTGAAAATGGGTATTTAAATGATGAAAAAGTTCGCATTGCTATGCCGGACGAGTTGCAAACAATGTTGGAGTTGGCAAATACTGATGCCGGTAAGACATTCTTGTCTGCAGTTGGTGCTGATGCTTTTGTTGGTAAAACTTTGGATACATTGATTAATAGAGCGGCAGAACAAGCTGCTCCGGAAGCAGCAGGTATTTTTGCCGATGCCATTACAAGTATGACTGTACAAGATGGAGAAGCTATTCTTTTTGGAGCTGATAATGCAGCAACTCAATATTTGCATGATAAAACTTATAGCGGTTTGCAAACGTCATTTGGAAAAGTCGTAACTGGAACTTTTGATCAAGTATCAGTTAGCGGTCATACTTTGAATGAGGCTTGGAGTGGTTTTACTACTTACTATAATAAAGTGGCTGATTTTAAAAGTACTACCGGAGGAACAATTGCTATGGCTGCTTTGAAAATTGGATTGAGTAAAGCAGGTAAATCTGATTTATATGATAAAATTAATGGCATTCAGCATGTTAATACAAATTTAGGTGAGTATGTAACCGGACGCGCTTTGGACGGATTGTTCACTAAAGTTGCTGATAAGGAGTTGGAAATTCGTACCGATGTGGCTGCTCGTACCTCTTCTTTATTGCAAAAAGTATTTGGTCGTCTTGATGATTAGATGATTGATTGTTCTTATAAGCGATTCCATTGATTTTTTTTTCGAAATTGGTGGAGTCGTTTTTTTTTGCAATATTTATGTTATATGTGTTTCTGTGAATTTTACCCCTATTGGGTTGAAAAATTGTATTTTTTTTGAAATATTGTAAAAAAAAGTGTTGAAATATTTGTAGTATAAAAAAAATGTTGTACATTTGCATCGCAATTCGGGAGAGAGTTGTTGAAAAGAAAGTTTGGTGCGTTAGTTCAGCTGGTTAGAATACGTGCCTGTCACGCACGGGGTCAGGGGTTCGAGTCCCCTACGCACCGCAAGGTTGAGTCGAAAGATTCAACCTTTTTTTTATATTTTCACAGCATCGTTAGAACTCTGCTGACGTTAATTTGTTGAAATGGATAGAAATGTAGAGAAAGAATACATGTATAAATGCAATTATTCTCTCTTTGTAGGAATAAAATAAAAAGTTAACTCATCTCCTTATTACTTATCTATTGGTAATTTTAACTTAGATAAAGTGTATTATAGTTGCTTTGTACAATTTTCATAAGGAATTTTTAAAATATCTTCTTTTAGGCATAAAGAGAAGCCATGAAACTCTTGTTTGTAAAATTCACCGGATTTTGTGGCAATATATATACAGTCATATTCTTCTGTATCAGGATGCATGTACAACATGATGTCTGAACTTCCTCCCCAATTAATATTGTTCGTTGTACACCAACATCTGACTTTCTTCTTTTCAAATTCGTATTGAATGCTGTTTGCTATATAACATAATGGATAGAATTCTACTCCTTTGGGATAGTTTATAAATAGACAATTATCCTTTAGCTCATATTCAAAATCTATTTTATAGTCATTCGACTTTATATTTTTTATAGCTTTTTCAACTTGCTCGTTTGTAACATTTTCAACGATTAACAAATTGTTTTTAACTACTCCATCGCAAGTGATTACATCACCACTCTTTGGCTGTTGTTTTTCGTTTTTCTTTCTCCAAATCAAAAAAAGCAAAAGTAAACTACCGAATATTACTAAGTATTTCATCATTTTATATCTGCTTGAAGTTCTATAAATTAATTTTGCATTTCCATGTAGAGTGAACTTTATTATGGCTACTGCAAGGTGTTTTTACTATCACAAATATAGGATATTGTTTTTAATAATTTATTACTATTACTTAAATTATTTATGGTGCGGATTGTTGAGTAGCAATTTTCTCTTTTTTATCAAAATCATGTTATCACTTAGTATCAATGGTTTATGTACTAAACGGTAGAAAAGTGATTACCTAGATTCTAAAGATTGGGGAAAAGACGAATATTTAACGTTTTTAACTTTTTTGTGAACCACAAATAGCATACAAGTGTGCAATGAATTGATTAGGGCATAGCATTTTTATTTGGTGTCATCTTTTCTGGCATTGTTGCCCCCTAATGTAAAAAGCGACACACTATCTATATATGAATGCCATCTATACAGATAGAAAAACGCTATTATTTGCCAATGAAACTTAATTTCAACACTTAAAGTATTGTAGTATGAAAGAAATTTTGTATCTTTTTCGGTCGGAAATATTTGTTAGCATTCCGACCATAATTTATATACAAAATCAATGGAGAATGCAGTAGTACAGCAGATTAGGAAAATACAACGAAATGAAGGAGAGCTTCATTTATGGGCAACCTCTGACTTTCGGCGAGTTGATGGAAAAGATAACGAACCTTCAAGAACAATTCCGAGCTTTGGATGTCCCTAAAGGTTGAATGTAGATGAATTTTTAACAAAATCTACATTTTCTCCAACCTCTGCCACGGTTTGGCGCACCCCCAGTATAATTTTGCAGAAAAACAATTTAAAATGATTAATAACGATAGAGGACAAAGCCTAATAAGCAAATATGTCTGGGTGATAGAGACTATCTATCGCAGACGGAAGATTTCATTCAAAGAACTGAATGAACTCTGGCTTTGTGATGACATCAGCAGAGGTGTGGATATTCCCAAACGTACTTTTGACAACTGGCGTTATGTCATCTGGGATATGTTCGGTATCAACATCGCCAATGAAGGACGAGGCGAATACCGTTATTATATCGAGAATGAAGAGGATATTAGCAAGAACGGACTTCGTTCCTGGCTTTACAACACTTTCTGTGTGAGCAATGCCTTAGCAAACAGCCAGAGCATCAAGGACCGCATCATATTGGAATATGTACCATCAGGACAGGAATATCTCCAGACCATTATTGAGGCGATGAAGGAAAACCATGTGCTGAACATGACCTATCACAATTATTGGAAAGACGAGGAGAATAACTTTGATGTTCAGCCGTATTGTGTGAAACTGTTCAGGCAGAGGTGGTATATGGTGGCAAAAAGCACCTATTATGATAATGGACCGAGGATATATTCATTAGACCGTATTCGGGAGCTAAAAACGAAAGATGAGACATTTGTAATGCCCAAGGATTGGGATGCGGAGGAGTATTTCAACGGATGTTTTGGAATCATAGCCGACCAGAGTGTAGAGAAGCAGATTGTCAAACTGAAGGCGACGGCAAGTCAAGCCAATTATATCCGTGATCTGAAGATACATGAGTCGCAGAAAGAGATAGAGCGCAATGAAGAGTACAGCATCTTCACATTCAATATCCGGCCTCAGTTTGATTTCCAGCAGGAACTGCTTTGGAATGGAGAAGACATGGAGGTACTTGAACCCTACTGGCTCCGCAAAGAAATTGCTGGAAAGATTAAAAGAATGTGAAACAAATATAATAAGAATTAAGATGACATTAAAAAACATTTTAGAAAACGTCTCCTTGACGCCCGCAACAAACATTGAAACAAAATTTGAAGAGATAGCAAAAAAAATGTTGTACGATGGCTATCTCAAAGTACGTAACGAATACCGAGTGTATATAAAAACTGTTGAGTTTTATTTACATTCAGAGGAAGGTAGTCTGCTGAACGTATCAGACCCAATTGTCTATCACAGAAATGGAAAACCTCACAAAGGTGACGTTCCTTATTTCCCTATAATGACGCTTCATGCTCATGTTTCTGGGTTTGACATCACTTTCGAGAACGAAGCTTTAAAATACAGGGCTTCAGCTCTTATTCGAACTTATGCTATTTTTGATGAAAAGTCGCAGTGTTTTATCGAAACTAAAAAAGGATGCAAGTACGATGATAGATCAACCTATCTTTACAACTATCTGAATGGGTTCTCAGTCAATGGAAATAATGATATTATATGGGTTGACCAAGCCTCATCAGCAAAACATGAACTGAATCTACCAACTCCCAGAAGAAATGTTTATGAGTACGTAGGAGAAGAGAAGACAAACAAAAGAGATATGCGTCTCTGGAGCTATTCTCGGAAAAACGAAATTGAAGTATGATAAAGGATATTGATAGCAATAAGGTATACATATCCAACCAATTGGAGAAGAAATATTCAGACACCTTCAGGCGACTGACGGCATTGTTCAGCGAAGAGGGTGTTGAGTGGGACATTATTCCTCACACCAATGATATATGGGTTCGGGATTACATGCCAATTCAAATAGAAGACAACGATTTTCTGCTTTATCGCTACGAACCAGATTATTTGTTAGACGATCCTAAAAGAAAAGCAACCATCACAGATGCGTCATTTGTCTGCAATTCGATGGATATTAGGCATCGCGTGACAGATATCAAGATAGATGGAGGTAATGTGACTCTTTGTGGAGAGTATGTAGTAATGACTGATAAGGTGTTTGTGGAGAATAACAAAGAAAAAAACGACAAAGCATTCAAGAAACAATTGGAAGCTGTGTTAAGGCATAAAATCATATTTATACCTTGGCATTGTATAAATCCGAAAGACGAAGATTCAGATGTATATGGACACTCCGATGGCTTTGTTCATTGGTGTGGTGGAAATAAAGTCATGATGTCAAATCATAGAAATACAGATCCGAAAGAAGCATCGGAAATTCGCAGAATCATGGAATCATTTGGTTTTGAGGTAACCGAAATGCTTTTTGATGTCCCTCATCCAGAGCCTCTATGGAATTGGGCATACATCAATTACCTTCAGGTCGGCAATCTCATAGTTATGCCTGTTTTTGGAATAGAAGAGGACAAGCAGGCCTTAGAATACATCAAGGCTCTTAACCCCAGTTGCAAGATTCGTCAGATGCGTCTGCGTGATATAGCTGCAAATGGCGGGGCTTTACATTGTATCACATGGAACATTAAATGTCAATAAATGGAATGAAAGATTTTGCAGCAATAGATTTTGAGACGGCTAACAATGAGCGCAGCAGCGTATGCTCTGTAGGAATCGTTATTGTGCGAAATGGTGAGATAGTAGATTCGTTCTACTCTCTCATCCAACCAGAGCCGAACTATTATAACTATTGGTGCAGTCAGGTACATGGTCTGTGCTGTGATGATACGGACGATGCTCCTGTTTTCCCAAAAGTTTGGAAATAGATAGAGCCTATAATTGAAGGCTTGCCACTTGTTGCACACAACAAGCCTTTTGACGAAGGGTGTCTAAAAGCTGTGTTCCGTGTCTTTCAAATGGACTATCCAGATTATGAGTTCTACGATACTCTATGCGTTTCACGTCGTGTCCTTCCGGATTTAGAGAACCACCAGCTTCACACTGTAGCTGCCGCCTGTGGTTATGAGTTAAAAGAACATCACCACGCACTTGCCGATGCAGAGGCTTGTGCGTGGATAGCAAGAGAAATATTGTAAATAAAATTTAAATCACATGAAAAGTTTATGTTTTACACTACGACAAATTGCATTCTGGACTTCGAGTGATTCCGAGGTCTTGATTCCTGCATTACAGCGTGGTCTAGTATGGAAGCCGCGTCAAGTAGAACTTCTTTGGGATTCGATACTTAGAGGCTTTCCCATCGGTTCTTTTATGTTATCTGATGTTGTCGCCCCAAAAGGTAATGAAAGATACTATTTGATGGACGGCCAACAGAGATACAATGCTATAAGCGTGGGTTTTAACACCGTTCCAGAACCAAGGGCGGTGCTATGGATTGATCTTGAACCTCCACAAAAAGAAAGTTCAACAAGAAAGTTTTGGATTAAAGCATCGACCACTCCTCATCCTTGGGGCTATAAAAATGATGACGAAGCTCAACCATTAAAGACGTGGGAGAAAAGAGAAGCTATCAGTGCATTCAATCTTAAAGGCAATATATACAACGACTATTTTTCGTTGAAACAAACTTGGCCGATTAAAGCTAATCGTCCAATTCCACTGTATTGCCTGCTTAGGGCTATTGAGTTGGCTCATGATGCTGATGCTTTCGTTCAGAAATCAATCGAATTGTTTCAAGAATCCGAATTCGAGTACAAGCATAAATTTGAACTGACGGACAGCGCACGTGAATATCTTCATGATACGCTATACCCTGCGTTCAAGAATATAGAGAATTACACTATTCATTGTAACCGCCTACCTATACGGGTGGTAGAAGGAGAGACAGAGGGTGATCCGGCTGACCAAACTACACTGGAGGTGTTGTTCACTCGCCTCAATACTCAGGGAACCCCAATCTCACAAGATGACTTAAATTATTCTGCTATCAAAGCATATTGGTCGTCTATCAAAGACGTAAATGATTCTTTGGCAGAAAGGTATATGAATCCGGCCAAACTTGTGATGCTCGCATTCCGCTTGGCTCTTACGTCAGAGAAAGACACTTCCCTTAAAGGAGATTTGAGAATAAATCAGATTCGAACCGCTGCACGGAACCCCGAGCATAAAGCGAAGATAGAGCATCTTTATGAAGACGGCAGATTAGAACATATTCTTGAAAAGGTAGATGAATGGTTAGGGGTTCAGGAAACGTCAGATACAAGGACACCGGCTATTCTTCGTACGATTATCGCTCAGAAGACACCAGAAGTATATCTGCTATTGATGTATTTCGCCAGCAGAAATGAGGCAGAAATACAATTACAGCCTTCAGAAATTAAGGCACTTGCTTTTCTTATCCATTGGTTTGGTAATGACAAAAAAAAGTGCGTTCAGGAAATCTTCTCACGTTGCAAGTCGGGCATCAACAGACAAAATATTCTAAAAGGTATTGCCCGCCTTTTCCATGATTGTGAGGTGCTTCATGTCTATACTCCCAACGAGGTACAGAATTTATTGAACATTGGAGAATCAAAAAGATGGAGACTAAGGGATTGCCTGCCAGCTGCAGCTTCAAACTTCTTCAACAGAACTTTTTGGTACAATCACACGGAGCCAAAACAGATGCTGTTGTATGCTGAAAGGCAATACATCAACACCCATTTCCGCAATTATGATCCTGCAAGGTTGGATATGTGGGCAGAGGAAAATCGTCCCTGGGACTTTGACCATATCGTACCACAAGATTGGATAGCGGGAAAGAGGAATGCTGATTACCGAGAATACGATAAAGATTGGCTATGGAGCATCGGTAATATCGCTGCCATTCCATTTGAAATAAACCGCAGCAAGGGTAAATCAGATGACTTTACTGAGTATCACGAGAATGAAGATGAGCTTCTTTTTTCCAGAGAGATAGAAATTGTAACGGAAGAGGTGACAAGAGACCAAAATCAGAGTTTCACATTTGCCAAAGTGACCTTTCAACGCTATTGCAGGATATATACTGAGGCATACGAAATCATCAAACCATTAATTGAAAAGATTGTACTTTCAGATACATTACAGATGAGAAAAGACCTCATCCTCAAAGTCAAAGACCTCTTACCCGAAGATGCCTTTGTACATTTTGCGGCTGGTGATCATAATGACCATCAGATTGAACGCGAACAGGATTGGGCCAGAGAATGGGTAGGAATTGGTATCGAAAGAGGTGAATTTATGGCTTGCTATGAGTGGGCTGGCTACATGGAAGGAGAAAGACCTAAGTATGGAGAAATTGGCATACGGAAAGCCAGAGGTACCAAGGTAACCAGAGAAAAATTGCGCAAGGTCATTGGCGACAGAGCAGACTATGAAGAACTGAATGATTGGTGGTACGATGCTACATTTGATTATGAGGTACTTGATGCTGCCGTTATTGCAGAACGTATGCTGCACGATCTGGAAAGGCTTGACAAAATGGAACTTTAATAAAACACTATGCTCACCTACATCTCCAACACTGACCATTACAAAGAAGTGCTTTCACGGGTTCAATCCGTGAAGCACATGCTTTGGATTGGTACTGCTGACATCAAAGACCTATATGTTGAAATAGGCAAAGAGAAGAAGCCTTTTCTGGCTCTCATTGCCCAACTCATTCGGCGTGGTGTGGAGGTAAGACTTATTCATGCCAAAGAGCCTGGTCCAAACTTTCGTGAGGATTTTGACAAGTACCCAGTGCTCTATGACCGCTTGGAACGTGTGCTTTGTCCTCGTGTTCATTTCAAGATGTTTGTCTTCGATGGCAAAGAAGTATATATCGGTAGCGCAAACCTTACTGGTGCCGGTATCGGTATGAAGACGGATAATAAAAGAAACTTTGAAGCTGGCATCCTTACAGATGACACAGAAATTGTCGAACAAGCAATGAACCAGTTTGACGAAGTATGGATGGGTAAATTCTGTAAGACCTGCAAGCGTCGAGACTTTTGTATAGACCCAATCGTATAATTAGGGTTAATAATAACAATTTTCTTAGACCTCTGCCACCAGTTGGCGGAGGTCTTTGGTTTCTTTGCACAAAAACAATAATAGTGACATAACATGAAAGCTTTTAGATTTGTACATTTGAATGTGCACTCCCATTATTCAATAAATGATGGGTGCGCCAGTATAAAGGAACTGGTTGATACTGCCATCAAAGACAAGATGCCCGGCATTGCTATTACTGATAATGGTAACATGTTTGGTGTGATGGAGTTTTTCGACTATGTTTCTCGTATTAACAATGAAAGACGGCAGATGGGGAAGAAACCTTTTAAGCCTATCATTGGTTGTGAACTATATGTCGCACCATGTGCAAAGGAGGACAAGAAGCTTGGCAAGCACAGCAAAGGATTTCGCTTAACAGTCATAGCAAAGAATTATCAAGGCTATAAAAACCTCATCAAGATTGTCAGTAATTCCTGGACTGATCGCCAACTTCGATAGAGGTGAGAGCGACTTGCTGAGAAAAGCCCTCCGTGAAAGGGAGTTGGATGTGCTTTCTGTCTTAAAGCCCCGTTTCATAGAAGGTGGTATAAAGAATGGACACAAAAAGAATGCCCTTGAAAAGGTATGGAATGAAATGGAGGCTATAGGTATGTACGCTTTCCAAAAGTCTCATGCTGTTTGCTACACTTGGCTGGCTTATCAAATGGCTTATTTGAAAGCGAACTATCCTAAAGAGTTCAAACACGTCATGGAGAAATATAATACAGACTGATTTCATCATAGTAATTGCCAACCTTCACAGGCTATTTCCATAAAATTTCATTTGATAATGAACTTTTCTCGAGGCTGTCTAACAACAAAAGTTGGACAGTCTCTTTTTTTTGTTCAAATTTGGATGATTTAAGCGGCATTCGTTTCGTAAAAGAATTTATTAGTGTCCGATAAAAACTAAAAACGATATAAAAAGGAGTCTCAAACGCTGATTTTATGCGGTTGAGATTTCTTTTTTCAAATTACAAGCCCCCCTTAAACAAAAAGAGTTAGTTGAGGAGGTGGATTTTGGGGTGTTTGCGGCGTCGGCTGTCCGATATAAGTTCGTGTCGGTAACGTGCATATAAATCGCGATAGATTGCCTCAAATATGGCATGGGGACGGCGCATATTGGCATCGGCGAGTGTGCTACGGCTGATTTTGAAGAGGATGCCTATGTGTGCCAGCTTGTTTGTGTCGGCAAGTAAAGAGGTGGTTATCTCGCGCAAGGAGTCAAAGCGTTTGATGATGGCATAGAGCATTACGACTAAATGAGTCCACCCGTAGAACCGTTTTGTATAGCGTTCTCAGCCTTTTTTACGACTGATTCGAAGAATTTTTGACCTGTCAAGTAATTTTAGTGTCTGATTACACATCTTCTGTCCGATAAAATGTGTACTTTTGCCCATGGTTATGTTTCATATGTTGAATTCAAAGATAACCAAAAAGGACTGAATCTTGCAAGTCAGATTCAGTCCTAATTTTTTTTTTATTGCTTAAAAGTTTTATCGGACACTAATAAAAAAATATCTATCACACCACATAATCCCAAAACATATCTCTGTTTACGATGTTGTACGCCGCCTCCGGGTAGGCGTTGGCGAATGCTTTGGGTATCTTCGGGTTCTTTTTCCCTGATTTTATTTCATACGCTGTGATGATTTCGCCATCTTCTTCTATGAGGTCTATCTCTTGCTGGTCGTATGTACGCCAAAAATATAGGTTGGTGCCGGCCATATTGTTGTGTTTCCGCTTCATTCTTTCTCCGATGATAAAGTTTTCCCACAATGCTCCTCGCTCTTCGCTTGAACGGTCTGCAAATGGACGAAAATCGTTTAGTACTGCATTTCTTATCCCGTTGTCTTGAAAATACCATTTTGACGACTTGACAACCTCTTTGCGCAGGTTCTTTGAATAGCCTCCTAATCTGTATAGCACAAAGACTTTCTGCAAGAGGTCAAGGTAGCGTTCTGCTGTGTTTCGGCTGACTCCGAGTTGTTTGCCCAACTCATCTGTTGAGACTTCGCTTCCAACTTGATACGCTACTAATCTAAGCAAGTCATGCATCTTCTGCGCATTTTTCACGCCGTCAATTGCAAGGATGTCCCTTAAAAGATAGGAGTCAACAATCTCCGTAAGATAACGTGCTTGTTCTGCTCCGGAATCAATGCTTATGAGCTCCGGATAGAATCCATAGACAAGATGTTGATCTATATTTGTTATTGTTTGAAACGTTGGTTGCTGTTTGTTTATTTCTTTGATGGAAAATGGCGTGAGCATAAAGCGTGTGCTTCTTCCAACCAAGGGTTCTCCTGCTTGATTCTGTAGGTCAAAAGAGGAGGAGCCGGTTGCAACTATCGCTAATCCGGGAATTTCGTCAACCATAAGTTTTAGCTTCATGCCAATTTCAGGGATGTGCTGTGCTTCGTCAATCGCGAGCAGACTTACCTCTGCAAACAGATGTTTGTAGTTGCTTATGGATCTGTCTGAGAGCATTCGAACTGTGTCTGAACTTTCGCCATTTAATAGGAGTTTTTTCCCTTCGAATTCATTATATATTTCACGAAGGAGAAGTGTTTTTCCTACTCGGCGTGGTCCATAAATGAGCATCATCTTTTGTGGTTTAATCCTCTTGACTACTTGGGCTTTAAGTTCTCTCTCGATTGTCATGTGTTTATCTTTTAAGTTTCTCTGCAAATGTAATATATATTTCCGGTTATTTAGCTGAAAATCTAATTTTTTTCAGTCTGACTGAACGAATTTACGTTAATTTTGTCAGTCTGATTGAATGAATTTACGTTAATTTCGTCAGTCTAATTGAATGAATTTACATTAATTCCGTCAGTCTAACTGAATGAATTTACATTAATTCCGTCAGTCTAACTGAATGAATTTACATTAATTCCGTCAGTCTGATTGAACGAATTTACGTTAATTCCGTCAGTATAGCTGAACAAATTTACATTAATTCCGTCAGTCTGACTGAATAAATTTACATTAATTCCGTCAGTCTAATTGAACGAATTTACGTTAATTCCGTCAGTCTGACTGAACGAATTTAGTTAATTTTTGTAAATGTAATAATATAGTATATTGATTTTTAATTATTTAAGTTGTTTTAGGTTTTTGTTTAAGGTTCTACTATAACTTTTCTGCCATTTACTATGTAAACTCCGGCTTCTAAGCCTATAGTTTCAGTGTTCCCTCCTCTTAGCGAAAAATGATGCAAAACCTTTCCTTGTACATCTGTCAGACTAATTGCTTGGGATATGTCGCTATATATAGTTATTCCGCCTTTTACATTGTATATTCTAAGAGGTGAATCATTGCTTTTGATTTTGTCGCAAGTCGTAGTTCCAGTTTCTACTTGTTTATATCCTTTAGATTCTATCCACTTCTGATAACTGCCGTCCGACTCGTCGCTTATAGGTTGATAATCATGTTTTTCTGAGTCAAAACAAAATGCGAACTGACATGCAGGCAACTTTTCCGCTTCATTTAATCCTACAATTCCGTTCGAGGTTGGCGACGCACTGTAATTGGTTATTGCTTTATTTTCGTTGCTTCGCGGATAAAAGTAGTAATATCCGTCAGATGTGTTAGACGATACAATTTTCCATTGTTGCTCATAGCTGCCGACAGAGTCTTCCAAGGTCAGTCTTTCGTCTGTTCCGTCCAAAACTTTTCCGCTTGCCAAGTCCGTTAGGACATAATAACCGTCTGTTGCTGTGATTCTGAAAGTGAGGTTTATATTTTCGTCATCTTCTGCTAATAGCAATTTTTCATCTTTCTGTGAAAGTATCTTATTGGCGTTTTTGGAGAGCAGAAGATATTCTTTTCCTTCTTCAAAATTTTCTACTCTGCGATATCGGTTGAGTTTGTCGAAAAGGCTTAAATCCCACTCAGAGTAGAAACGAATGATAGGGTAGCCAGTGCGCATATCTATAGGCAACCAAATGTGCCAAGACTCGCCAACGTTTGCATCGTTGAAGTAGTCACCTCCCTTCCAACGGTCGCCCATATAGATGTAGGCGTCATATTTGTTCGGTACTTTAAAGACGAAGTTGCTTTGCGAGCAGTAGGTCGTTTTGTTGTTGGCATCCACGCAAGGATTTCCGCTATCTTCCCAGCCAGACAGCGGCATTTGCGAGTAGGAGCTATGCGCTGGGTTGGGGTCCCAACCTGTACAGCCTGATGAGATGGCCACAAATCGTTTGTGATACTTGAAAATGGCTGGTGCTTCATATTGTTTTTTGACAAATATTCTTTCCCATGTATTGGTTAACTCTAAATAATCGTCGCGCAATAGTGTTCCGTGCATTGTCATGTTCTCTTCTGCTGAGCCAAAGTGGTATGCCACATTGTAGTCTGGGTCGAACATTAAAGTTTGGTCGCGGGAACCGGAGGGTTGTTCGTCGCCCCGCGGACGTTGAGTCTTGACAAAATTATAAGGGCCGGTAATCTTGTCTGCCCAGAGAATAGCCACTCTCGAAGCTGCATAGCCAGAACCATTCTCCCAGTGCACCCACATCACATATTTCTGTGTGTTAGGACAATACATCACCTTTGGTCGTTCTAATGTGCGTCCGTAGTTCATATCCTGATAATCGTTTCTCAATGGTTCTTCCGGACACTCCCAAGCCATGCACTCGAATTTCCAATTATACATGTCTTTTGATGTGTAGCAGCCTATTCCGTTGCTTTTTACCGGTGACGGGCGATAGTTTTCTCCAAACCAATAATAAGTGCTGTCTTTGTACAAGACACATCCTCCATGCACATTGATGTGCTTTCCTTCTTCATCGTACCAATTCATCCCTAATCGTAGCGCAGAACTACCGTTTCTGAAGTTCGTGTAAGGTCGTTCTGATGACTCATCCACTCGAATCAAGTGCCAATAGTGCTTTCCGTCATTGCCGTTCTTGTCACTATAAACCCCTTTGCCATCTGATGTTCCGTCTGTTCCTATAAATAGATTGTCTTCAGCAACTTGCAAACGTATGTAAAGCTCTTCGTTGGGTGCATAATCAATTTTGAATCGTGCTGTACTTGAGTTGGGAGCCTGCATAAATGCCATGCTATACTCGCCGGAGGATGTCAAGTAGGTGCCGGATGATACGTTTCTGATGCTATACGTTCCGTTGATTCCCTCTTCGAACACAAATTGTTGGGCGGTGGAATTGTCTCTGTTTTTTATCTGCACCGAATTATTGGTGTTTGTCAGAAAACGATTGCTGGCATGCATGATATAATATTTTGTTCCAACTTCAAAAGGATGGTTTCGGTTGGCGATGTAGTCATTTACGGCTCTAGTCAATGCTTTGGTGGCATCAATAACGTCTGTTTGACTGATGGGTGTTTGAAGTACAGATTGCGCTTCGTTAATTGCTTCTTGAAGTTTATTTCTTGCTGAATAGGTAAATTCACCTTCTTTATCACCCTCCTTGGTTTGAGCCAATTTCTGCTCTGCTTTTTCGATGGCAGTTCTTAGTCCGTCGGTGACAATTTCTTTGTCCGAAATAAATCTCACATACCAAAGGTGCAATGTCTCTTTCCCGTTTTTGTCCGAATAGATTGAACTGCCACTATCTGTCGCATCTGTTCCTAAATAGAGATTATTGTCAGCACATTTTAGTTTAAAGTAGTCGCCACCTCCGCTCTCAATGGTGAACTTCGCTACATTGCCCGTAGAGGTTGAAAACTCGGTATCCCACGTACCTGTTTTTGCAATGTTTAGGTCTGTGGTCATACTTTTGATTATGAAATATGAACCGGATTTGATAAATATAAACTTCTGCGATTCAGACCCGTCAAAATCAGCCAATTTGGGTCTGTCGGAGGTTGATGACACTGCCATTCCGCTTGAATGGAATAAGTAACATTGTGCATTGGAATCTAATGCGTGCAAGTTGAGAAAATTTACTATGAAAAGTATTAGTGTAATAAGAAATTTTGAATAAACTTTCTTTTTCATATCTATGCTAATAATAGTTTCGGGCGCTAAGATAATAATTTACTTGTTTTTTTTGTAAATTTTTGAAATATATAATATTTTCTACTTGTTGTCCTAGAAGTTGTTTAAATTTTATTTCGAGCCTATTTGAGTGTGATTTTTAAGATTATTTTTTATTATTCTTTTGAAGTTGATAGTGGACTATTATCAAAAAAAGAACAGTAAAAATAGCTTAAAAAGCGCTTAAAAGATGCCGAAAAAATGAGAGTGAAACTCAAAATCAATTTTATAATAAATTTTAAACAGCTTCTTAAAATATAATTTTTATTTTTCTTGGAAGATAGTGTTGCTTTTTGTTACTTTTGCAATCGATTTCTCCCTGTGATTTCTAACTATGGGGTAGAGATTCGTCTTCAAGAGATTTCTTATGATTTTTAACATTTTAAACTAAATATGAAAAGGAAGATTTTTACAACGATTTTAGCCTTGGCTTCATTAAGTGTATATGCAGATCCAAGTGCGATTGTTTCAGATGCAACAACTTTAGAAAAAGGAGCTGTTGTGGAGATTGCTAAAGATAGTGCTGTTTGGACTTTCCCTGGTAGTATGGGTGTTAATGCTAATCAAGCCTTCTTTAACGATTATTGTACGGATGGTACCGGAGCAAGTGTTTCTTTGGATGCTTTCTTGAACCTTAATGCTAATTACATGCGTAACAAAGTGCTTTGGGAAAACTTTTTGTCTGCTAAGTATGGCTTTATCTACTCGTCTGAATTTACCGGTGAAGATTTAATTAGAAAAAATATGGATGAGTTGATTTTCAATACAAAGTATGGCTACAAAGTTTCTAAATCTTGGTATCTTTCTGCTTTCGCTAATTTAGAGACTCAATTCTCCAAAGGCTACAACTACGAATCAGATGTTAACGGTCAGGATTCGGCTGTGGCTATTTCTGAATTCTTCGCTCCGGGTTATTTGAAAGTTTCTTTGGGTATGGAATGCATTCCTAATAAGTACTTTTCCGCTTTCCTTTCTCCTATAACAGCCCGTTTTACATTCTGTAGAAATGAGTTATTAGCTCCTAATTATAGTATGGAAATGAATCCTACAACCGGAGAATATGAAAAGTTTAGAGCAGAATTAGGAGCTTACTTTAAATTAAAATCAGATTTCGATGTTACAGAGTGGATGCATTTCTTTAGTACATTAGAGGGCTTTTACGCTTATAATAAAGCTGTTCAAGCTTTGACCGATGAGTATGTTGATTGGTATGGTTCTCAAAATTATTTGAGTGAAGATTTTGTTGATGATGAGTCGATTAAGTACCATGATATTCATGGTTGGTATGTGAAATGGAAATTGGAGTTATTGTTTAAGATTTCTAAGTATGTGAATCTTTCTGTTAAAACTCAATTGAAATATGATAATGCAGAGACTAAAACATTGGAAGACAAAAACTTTGGATTGCCTCATGCAAAAGTTCAATTCTGGGAAACAACTTCTTTGGGCGTAGCATATTCATTCTAACAGATTTTCTATCGTTATATTTTCTGACTACCATGCAGTGGGTGTATGGTAGTCAGAATTTTAAGGAGGGTTCTATGAATTAATTTTGTGGAATTTTGAATTTATTTCGACTAAATTGCTGTGCGAAAGTAGGGTATAGTGTGAATATTTTGATAGTCTGATAAATAGTGAGTTTCTGAAATAAATCAAAAAAGTACTTAGTTAAATTTGATTCAAAAACAGGTGAAATAACTTTTTTAGAAGTTACCTTAATTTTTATAAAACCATGAAGATTTCTAATCAGCATATTATTTCCTCAGACATTAAGGCTTTTTTGTTTGATATGGATGGTGTCTTATTTGATTCAATGCCTAAACATGCAGAGGCGTGGGTGCACTCTTTTCGCGCTTTAGGATTGGATTTTAATGAGTACGAGGCATATATGAGAGAAGGGATGACAGGCGCATCTACAATTAATGAAATTTTTAATAGTCAACTTTTTCGGTCTGCTACTGCAGAGGAGTGCGAACAAATTTATGCTGAGAAAGCTGCCTATTTCGAAAGTTTAGGTCCTTCATATCCTATACCCAACGTAGATAAGGTTTTGCATTTGATTCAACAAAATCGTAAGGATATTTTTCTGGTAACCGGTTCCGGTCAAAAATCTCTTTTGAATAAGTTGGAACACTCTTTTCCTTCTGTTTTTCAAAAAGATAAAATGGTGACTGCCTATGATGTTAAAAAAGGTAAACCTGACCCTGAACCCTATTTGATGGCTCTTCAAAAAGGGGGATTATTGCCAGAGCAGGCGATTGTGATAGAAAATGCTCCTTTAGGAGTTAAATCTGCGGTTGCGGCAGGTATCTTTACAATTGCAGTTAATACAGGTATCTTAAAGGATGAAGAACTATTACAAGCAGGAGCAAATTGTCTGTATCATGATATGATGGAGTTGCGTAACGATTTATTACTATTCTTTTCTCCCTCTTAATCTTGAAAAGTAAAAAAAATCGTGTTAAATTTTAATTTGTATTTTGAAATTAAGAAAATTTAAATAACTTTGCGCAAAAGTTGTATTTCGGGAAGTTCCGGGATTCTAAAAAGTCTAATATAAGTTAGAAAAATGAAAAAAATAGTGTTCATGCTCGCAGCAATGATGCTTTGTGCCTTTTCATTGTCTGCTCAAAAAGAAGTTAAGTTGCGTTTCGGTGTATTAGGAGGTTTTAATATGACGAAATGGAATGGAGATGGTTTTTTACCAGATTATAATTCGGAAACTAAGGAGGGTATTACTCCCACCACTTTCTCTAAATTTGAAGATGCTGGTTTTACACCAGGATTTCATGTTGGTGCGTTGGCTGATATGGTAATCAATGATAAGTGGTCTATTCAACCTGAATTGTTGTTTACTTTCGAAGGTTCAAAGGTTGCTAAAGTTACTGAATCCTTTGAAGTTAAGGAATCTAAGTATACAGCTCTTTTTATAAAGATTCCTCTTATTGTGTATTACAATATTCTCAATGTTGGTCCAGGACAGTTGTCTCCAGGTGTGGGACCATATTTTGCAGGTGCTGTAGGTGGTAGTGGAGATGAAGGTGACACTTTCGGTCCTAAGGGCTTTGACGAATTCGATTGGGGATTGAATGTTAAAGTTAACTACGAATTCCAAAAGTTTGCAAGTGGTTTGTTTGCCGGTGCTTATTTTGCACAAGGTTTTACAACATCCAAAACTACTGGTTTCGGTATCTCAGTTGGCTATAAATTCCAATATTGGAAGTACTTGAAGAAAGTTTACAACACTGGTGTATTGGAGTATAACCCTTAATAACTTTCTTTTTGAATTGATTTATGAGGTTTAAGAAAATCTATGTTGAGATAACTAATTGCTGTAATTTCTCTTGTAGTTTTTGTTTTAAATCAAATAGAATAAAGAGATTTGTATCGCCGGAAGAGTTTTCGGCGATACTTTTTTCTATTAAACCTTATACGAATTATATCTATTTACATGTTTTAGGGGAACCACTTCTTCACCCGGATATTCAAAGGTTGCTAAATATAGCTCATGAAATGGGCTTTTTTATTAATCTTACCACAAATGGCTCATTGATTACTAAACATAAAGATTGGCTAATCTCTGCACCAATCAGACAATTTAATATCTCTTTGCATGATGCTGAAGAGAACGTTGATGAATCGGAGTGGGTGAGTTATTGGAATGGTCTCTTCGATTTTGCAAATTTGAAGAGTTCTGATGCCTATTTTTCTTTCAGATTATGGAACCAAGGTGTGGATAGATCGGACCGATTTAATTCTTTGTGCGAAGAGTTTATTGAACGATTTTTTAATGTAAAATTATCTTCTTTTTCTAGAAATCAAAAATTGTCTGACCATATTTTTCTACAACGTTCGGCTCGTTTTTCTTGGCCGGGTGAAGTTGATTTGCAACATAAATTTCGTAAGTGTTATGCGTTGAAAGATCATGTGGCTATTTTGGTTGATGGTACAGTTGTGCCTTGTTGCTTGGATGCTGATGCTGAAATGTCTCTCGGTAACATCTTTGAGCAAGATTTGTTGACCATTATTGAAAGTGATAGAGCTAAAGCTATTTTAGAAGGGTTTCAAAAAGGTGTGGCAGTCGAGCCTATTTGTAAAAATTGTGGTTTTGTTCTTCCTTAATAATTTTAGAAAGCTGTAGGTATGAAATTGCAATATTTAACAGTTATAATTATTGCATTACTCTCATCGGGTATTGCAAATGCTCTTGAATTTGACTTTACTTACAAAGGTCAGACTTTGAAGTATAAAATCGGATCACCGTAAATTTTCGGTGGAGATGTAAAAAAATTAGGCAAAAATAGTTTTTAGTCTAAAGAGGAAGAAAGGTATGTCGCTGACACCTCGGAATTGATTTCTAAAAGCCTTTACTTTTGCATTGAAACTCTCGGC
>JAGBVI010000034.1 GCA_017630395.1 Paludibacteraceae bacterium | reverse complement strand
TGAGAGAGATTTTTAAGGTTATTTTTATTATTTTTTTGCCGTTAATAGTGGACTATTATCAAAAAAAGAATAATAAAAATAGATTAAAAAGAATCTCAAAGATGCCGAAAATAAGAGAGTGAAACTCTAAAGTATTTTTTTATAAAATTTAAACAGCTTCTTATTATTACATAATTTATTTCAGAATTTTTTTTAGCTCTAATTTGTAGAAGTTTTTTGAATTTGTTCTGTACCATGTTAAAACAGTTGTTGTTATTTATTGTGTTTTTGCTTTTCTGTGTTCAGTTGCAGGGTGCCGGGGATAGTAAATTTATCTTCACTCAGTATACTGAAGAGGAGGGATTGTGCGATAATTATTTGCATGATATCACGCAAGACGATGATGGATTTATATGGATTGCCACTCACTTCGGAATTAGTCGGTTCGATGGCCTTCACTTCAAGAATTTTCATGTTGCAGACTATCCGAGAATGCTTAGAAACGATGTTTACCATGCCTTCAACAAAGGTAATGGCGAGATTGCATTCGCAGGTTCGAATGGCTCGATTGTTGTTTATGACAAAAAGCAAGATACTTTTATCGACTACTCAAGTCGTGTGGGAGAAGGAAATTTTTATGGTAATATCACCGGATTGTACTCTTCAAAAGATGGCCATTGCTATCTTTCTACTGCATTAGGGACGTTTCGCCAAAATAGAGGTACACATCAATTCGAGCGACTTCCCTATGCTACTGAACCAACCTACAAGGCGTTTATTGATGCAAAAGAGAGATTTTGGAAATGTACAGACGATGGTATTCAGCTCTATGCCTTGAATGGAGATAAAGTTGCCACACCAACAACCATCGCTCAACTGAAAAGAATTAATAACATCTTGCCATTATCAGAAAAAGAGCTGTTGCTATCCTCTTCTTCCGGAGATTTTTATCATGTGAAGTTCAACGATTCGTTTGAAAATGTAAAAGTTGAGAACCTTGTCACCCCATTCAAAAACATTGCAGAATTAGTGGTCTCTCGTGATGGCTCAGTTTGGATTGGTACGGCAGGGAATGGTTTGTGGCGGATGACCACCAAGAAAGATGGTTTTACTTATCAAAAAATCCAGCCCTCCAATGCTGATAAGGAGAGTATGAAGAAAATCTCAGCTCTTTACGAAGACCGTTTCGGAAATATATGGATTGGAACGCAAAACTCAGGCTTGTGGAAGTGTAGATTAGCAAGTCAAACTTCGTTATACCACTCTTCAGACATTGGATTAAACAACCTTTACTGTACCTCTTTTTTTGAATGTGATAACGGCGATATATGGATTGGGACAGATGGGCAAGGACTCTTTTTGACTGATAGTGTTTTTTCCCTAAAATATCATCTCTCTGATAACAATGGTTTGACGAGTAGCAATGTGTTGTCAATTACCTCCTTGGGGTTGCAACTCTACTTTGCGTCGTGGGGTGGAGAGATTGTACGGACTAATGGTAACTCCCTAAAATTCACAAAAGTCCCTTTTTATGGTATACCCTCTCCAACTCTTTCTGTGAAATATATTGAAGTGATTGGGAATGATAAACTTTTGGCTTGCACATCCGGTGATGGCGTCTATTTGTATGAAAATGGAGAATGGAGGGTGCTCGATCTTACCTTAAACGGAATTCCTGACCGTTGGACACACTCCGCCTTAGAAACGAAAGATGGGAAAATATGGATACTTACCTCTCGGACTATCTGGCATGGAACTATTGATAGTATGGTAGCTTTATTACCGGACATGGACCAGAATCCATCGCACAACCCGATGATTTTCTACCAAGCGTTGGAAGACAACGAAGGAAATTTATGGGTGGCATCCAATAACGGAATGTATAAAATTACTGCGGAACAAAACTATAAATTCGAGCCGGTAACCTTCCTTCCTAAAGGGACTTACAAGTCACTTCTGTTGGACAAAAACGGACAAATCTGGAATTGCGGTTCTAATGGAATCATAAAATTTGACCCCCAAACAGAACGTACAGAAAATATTTTCTATGAAGGCGAAAAACATGACTTTTTTGTGGAACGCGCGATATACCAAAAAAACAACGAAGAAATCCTATTTGGTTGTGAGAATGGTTTTTACCTTTTCAACCCATCAAGTAACCAAGATGATGATAGTTTCTTTGTAGAGTGGGCTGAAATGTATGTAAACAATGAAAAAACAAAATTCAATAAGGATGAAAAACTGATCCTACCATACGATAAAACCAAGTTGGATATCCGATTTGATATGATAGACTTTTCTGATTATCAGGAGATTTATGCCGAATATCGAGTGTTGGGATTGGACTCTGTGTGGATGAAGGTGCAAAATAATCAGACTATCTCTTTTAGTCATCTTCCTCATGGAGAATTCTGTTTGGAAGCACGCTTTTTTCAAGGAGATAAAATGATTGAAAATGAAACTTTAAGACTTGATATTGAGATTTTGCCGGCATGGTGGGCAACTCCATGGTTCCAGTTATTGATGTTTTTGTTGATAGTTGTTATTGTGTTTGCAATATTCAAGTTTAGAACTCGTCGTATAGAAAGACAGAAACATGAGTTGGAGGAGACTGTGGCAGAACGTACGCAAAAACTGAATGAAGCACACGAAGTATTACTTTCTCAAAAGGATAAAATAGAGAAACAAAACTCCTCTTTGTTGAGTGCGTTAAAGGATAAAAACCAGTTGATTTCCATTATAGCGCACGATTTGAAAAACCCGATGTTTTCTATTGTATGCGGATTGGAACATATGCTGAAACAGGGTGAAACAATAAATTCAGAGACGACAAGGGATATTTATCATTCCGCCACCACCTTGCAAAGCGAGATGCTCCAATTGTTAGATTGGGCAACAGAGGGACAATATGAATTTGCTGTTCGCCCACAGAATGTGGATGCTCAAAAGTTGATAAAAGAGGTGTTGGCACTTTTGGGAGGATTGTTGCGAGAGAAAAATATTAAAACAAAAGTAGTAAATCATGCAGAACATCATCTATTTGCAGATGAAAAGATACTTTCTACCATCTTGCGCAATATCATTACTAATGCAATAAAATTCTCTCCCGTTAATGGTTCGATAGAGATAGAGATTTTAGAAGAAAATGGGATGATTTCTATCAAGACAACCGATTCCGGTGCAGGTATAGAACCAGATAAGTTAGAAGCAATCATGAATGGAACGGCAAAATCCTCGTTAGGAACCAACAATGAAATGGGACATGGATTAGGTTTTAGAATTATCAAAGACTACGTAGAGAAAAGTGATGGGCAATTATTCATCGAGAGCAAGCAAGAGCGAGGAACCACTGTGACCGTGGTGTTAAAAACGTCCGATGTGAAGACAGAGAACAAGAAGAAAACTGTTTTGCCAACTGCCCATGCACAGATTGTTATTGACAAGAAACTGTTGGAAGATAAGTCTATATTGATTATTGATGATGACCCGCTGATATTGCTTCATTTAAAGAACCTGTTGGCACCTTACGTCCAAGTCTTCACTGCTGCCAATGGCGAAGAGGGAATATTGGTAGCCAAGCAGCAAATTCCCGATTTGGTGATAAGTGACATAGATATGCCGGGAATGAATGGATTTGAGATGTATCAAAAGATGAAAGACAATTTGCATACCTCCAATATTCCGCTGATATTCTTGTCTGCTCATTCCGATTTGGATAGCAGACTTACCGCCCTCTCCGGAGGAGCAATAGATTTTATCAATAAGCCATTTGACGATACCGAGTTGTTGGCTAAAATCTGTAACATTATTTTATGGCTGAAGAATACGCAGATGCAAGTTCTTATCAATAAAATGAACGATGAGAAAGAGCAAAATTCAGAGAAAGTAAATCCTCTGCTGGAACAATTGATGCAGGTTGTCGAGACCCATTATACGAATCCAAATTTCTCTTTTGATGATATAGCCCAATCGTTAGGAATGAGCAAGTCCACGCTTATACGCCGTTTAAAGAGTTTGACGGATAAGAGTCCGGTGGAGATTCTTTCTGAATACCGATTGAACAAAGCAAAAAAACGATTAGAAAATAGTTCAGAGAGTGTCAGTGAAGTTGCCTATCAAGTAGGATTTAACGATCCACTCTATTTTAGTCGGAAGTTCAAAGAAGCCTTTGGAATTTCCCCTTCAAAGGTCAATGGTAAAGTCTAGAACTTTTTGAATGTTGATGATTTTTCAGAGTTGCAGTGTTTCTAAACCATTGTGAAATTCTTATTGCGAGTTAGATGAATTTACAATTCGGTTAACTCATTTTTTTTTTTACAAATTGAAAATAATAGTAATTTTATATTGAAAATCATAGTAATTTTGTTTTGATATTAGAAAAAGTCATTAAATCTTAGATTCCACCTCGGCATTTTTGAGAATAAATTTGTCGAGGAAACTTCAATTTTGCCAAATTACCGAATAAAATCGTGCCAAATTACCGAAAAAATTCGTGCCAAATTGCCGAAAATTGAAAAAATTTATTACTTTTGTGGTATTAAAGATTTGATTTATAGGATATTACATATGGCAATTAAGATGATATTAACCGCAATAGGAGAGTATGCTTATCGTCGCCCGGAAGATGGCATTTATATTGTTCCGATAGGATGTTTGAAACATTAAGAAGCTGTTTAAATTTTATTGAAAAAAAATACTTTAGAGTTTCACTCTCTTATTTTCGGCATCTTTGAGATTTTTTTAGGAGGCTTTTGTTAGTCTCCTTTTTTTGAATAGGTGATGTTAATTAAAAACTAATTGTTGCAAGGCTGAAAAGTGGAAGTGTTTGTTTTATTCTGCATTTTCAGTTAGTAATTTCATTTTTTTTACGATAATATTTGTATTTTTGGAAGAGTTAATCGCTTAAATCATGGAAAACATAGAGAACGTTTGGAATCCCAATATAATCGAATCAAAAAAATTATATGAATCTTTTTTGATTGAATTTCCTTTGGAAAGATTGAAGAATCTCGCAATAGAGGAATATACAAACTTGAATAAAAGTGACTCTTTCTGTTATTGGGTAGAAACAAAACTACGAAAACTCGGTTCTATTCAAGGTTCAACTTCTTATAAGTTTGGGATATATGAATTTAATAAAGAGCCAAGAGAAGGCTCCGGATATAGTCATGATGAAAAATATGCGTGGCTTTCAAAATACGGAAGCGATTCAAAGTCTGCATACGAGACAATTTTGTCTAATTTGGTAAAAATTGCAGAGTGTGCGCAAGTAGGCGATTTTGAAGCTATTGACAGCATAGATATGAGCAATATGTTTAAATGGAAAATTGCTTTTTTATACTCTGATTATAAATTACTTAATGTATTTTCGGAAGACAGTATTAGGTATCTTTCTAAAAAATTTGGGATGATGGACTCTGAAAAAGCGAAGTTCTCTCAAATGTATAAGTACTTACTAGAACAAAAAGGCGAAGAGGAAGATATTTTTGAATATTCGGCAAAGATTTGGAATGAATGGCTTGAATATAAGGGTGAAGAGAGCGGTAATGTAAAATATTGGTCAGGTGGAATTATTTGGTCTGGTCTAAATAAATTGGAGGATTTTTCCGAAGATAATTGTTGGCGAATTGGATGGGATAAAACATCTGACACAAAAGGTGCAAAACAAGCTTGGCAAAATATTAAAGAAATCAATATTGGAGATTTTCTTGCGTTCCATGGATATGGAGGTCAAAATGATTTGAAAATTTATCAAATTTCCCGTGTGGTAGGCAAAAATATAGAGTTTGGTACTATAGATTTTGAGAAACTGAACAGGGATGATGATATTCTATATCATGGTAAAGCTCCTAAAATGAGTAGAGGAGGGTGGTTTGGAACATTATTTCAAGTAGAAGGTGAAGAAGCTATAAACGCAATTTTTGGAAACTATGTTAATGGGAATTTAAAAATGAAAGTCAATCAAAGTAACCTTGTAGTTGATACAAAACGATTATTAGAAAAAACTAAAAACCTTATCCTCACCGGCGCACCTGGAACGGGAAAAACATACCTTGCCAAACAAATTGCGACGGCTATGGGTTGCACAAAAGATGAAATAGGCTTTGTGCAGTTCCATCCATCTTACGATTATACCGATTTTGTTGAAGGGTTGAGACCCGTGTCGAAAGATAATTGCGATAACATCGGCTTTGAAAGAAAAGATGGGGTGTTTAAGGAGTTTTGTAAGAAAACAATAGGAGTTAAAAACAAAAAGCAAAAAAATATACCTTTGACTCCTGCTAATGGGACTTCTTTTGAAGTTGTGTATGAAAGTTTATTGCATGATGTGAAAAGAGGTGCAATAACTACTTATTATAGAAAATCTAAACCAGGTAAGTTATCTTATGATGGTGGTAGGATTCGTTATGAAAATGACAAAACAGAATCTGAGTCTAACATGAAATTAATGTATGATTATTATGTTAAAAATCAAATTTGGGATTTGTCAGAATATGAAAAGGGAGATTTTGAAAAATTAATATCACAACTGACAGAAGGGAAAACTAACAGGTTAGATTATGTAGAATATGGTTGGACTCTACAACAATTATTAAATCGAGCTAAAGAATTTTTAAATAAAGGGAATAAAGAGATTGTTGTAGATGACCCAATAGATTCTGATGAAGTTGAAATAAATGAAGTAACAAAACCATTCGTCTTTATCATAGACGAAATCAACAGGGGTGAAATATCCAAAATTTTCGGAGAACTTTTCTTCTCCATCGACCCGGGCTATCGTGGAGAAAAAGGGCGCGTGAAGACGCAGTATCAAAATTTGCTGGAACAGGGGGATTTGTTTAGCGATGGTTTCTTTGTCCCTGAAAATGTCTATATCATCGGAACAATGAACGATATAGACCGCAGTGTGGAGAGCATGGACTTCGCATTCCGTCGCCGCTTCGCCTTTGCGGAGGTTAAGGCAGAAGATAATGTGGGTATGCTCGATGCCTTGGAGGAGTTGGGTTTGAAAGATGATGCAATAAACAGAATGAATCGCTTAAATTCGGCTATCTCTAAAATTGAAGGTCTCTCTTCTGCTTACCATATTGGGGCAAGTTATTTCTTGAAACTGAAAGATTATGGGGATGATTGTTGGGAGGCTCTTTGGAACTATCACCTTGAAGGTCTTTTGCGTGAGTATCTGCGCGGAATGCCAAATATGGACGAATTGATGGAAAAACTTGAAAACGCATATTGGAGAGATGAGTCTGATTCAGATAACTGATAATTGCGATTGGACGCCCATCTCTAATCTTACATCGGAAGAGAAGATTGAAATGCACATCAACAATCTTCAAAAAATAGCCAATGTGAATATCAGGGAAGTTACTCTTGCAGAGAATCCAAATCTTTTGATTTTTCCAAGAGATTGGGCTCTGTGTGATGATGAGATAAGTGAAAATCGTATCCTCTCATTGCAAGGAAAAGAACTCTCTACGGGTAATGTTATGGGTTTTATCGGAATTAACGATACTCAACTGAAAATCAAATCTCGTTTTGCTAAAGAAGATGAAAATGACTATTTTTTGCATTATATGTTGCAAAAGGTGTTTTCAATCAATCTGTTTGACATGAAACATGCCATGAACAGAGAATCTGTATTTGATTTTTTGCTCTATTTGTTTCCTCATTTTCTTAAAAAGGCTCTGAGACAAGGTCTTTTTAAGAAGTACCGAAGATTTGAACACAATGATTCTAACGTGAAAGGTGTTATTGATGTCAATCGTCATATTAAAGAAAATGTTCCTTTTAGAGGTCGAGTTTCGTATAGTAATAGAGAATATAGCTTTGATAATGAAATTACGCAACTGGTACGTCATACGATAGAATATATAAAGGTGAAACCTCAGGGTGGTTATATTCTTAATAACGATAGGGAGACCAAAGAGTCTGTTTCTCAAATCTTACAAGCTACTCCATCTTTTAATAGGCGAGAACGGATGCAAATTATCTCTAAAAATCTCAAAAGGTTGCAACATCCCTATTATTCGGCCTATACAGACTTACAACAACTTTGTTTGCAAATTCTTCGGCATGAATCCATAAAGTTTGGATATGAAAAAAATAAGGTTTATGGAGTCCTTTTTGATGGTGCATGGCTCTGGGAAGAGTATCTGGCAACGATCTTAAAAGATGTGGATAGGATGGTTCATCCAAAAAATAGAAAGCGACAAGATGGTATTCAAATTTACAAAGGTGGGCAATCCTTTTTTCCAGATTTTTACCGAAAAGGAACTGCCCTTGATGGTATTGACTCATTTGTTTTGGATGCTAAGTACAAGCGATTGTCTCGTGGTTTAAATAGTGGTGAGTTGGAAGAAAATGTCAAAAGTGGATTTTCCATTCAGCGTGAAGACCTCTTTCAGATGATTAGCTATATGCACGTTCTCCCAGCCCAAAAGGCCGCGTTGCTTTACCCCTTTAAGGATGTAGATAATGTGGAGATAAAAGTGGATAAGAAGGTGTTATTCGGGTTAGGTGGAGATATTTTTGGAATGGGTGTTCCAATTCCTCGAGAGGCTGATTTTATAGCGTTTTCAAAGTTTATGAATGGGGTGGAACTCCACTTAAAGGCGGTGGTTGAAGAATTATCTCTAAAAATCGTGTAAGGCTTTGTCGCATATTTCTATCGTTAATTCCCTTGATTCTTGGTCTCTTCCTTTAGATATTTCATCAAATTATTTGCCATTGGTTTGAAGAGCCACAAGGATATTAGTCCCGATATGATTGCACAAATTATGATGATGGCAACATCAATCCCTTCCAATAAGGTCTCTTTGGTTAGGACTATACCAAACCATTTGGCCACTTGTCTTACTATGTTGAGAATCGAAAATTGTGTGAGGGCTTTGATTGTGAAACGTTGTATCACTTGTTTGGTGACTACCCCTGTGGCAGATTTTAACATACGCGTAAATTGTTGTTTCCCAATCATAATGGTTGTCATCAAAATCATTAGTTGGGTGGCAGTGTCCGAACTATATTCTGTTAACTTCTCTTCATCTTCGTAGAGATATAGTAGCTTTTGTGAGACTGCAAAAACATGAATTTGAAATTGAATGATGTCTATGATAAAAAACGGAATCATCATCCAGCCTGTTGGGATAGCTGATATTGCGGAGATGAGGGTTACCCAAAGTGCGTGTTTGGCAATGATTTTCTTTGCAGCTTTATTTATCGCTTGCTGTGAATAAGCACTGTTAGGGGATTTTTCCAATGCAACTTGAACATTCATTCCTTTCAACTCCCTTGTGGATAAACGTTGAATGAATTTCTCTCTGTTTACCCGCGCCATCGGTAACATAAAAGAACTTTTCAAAATGTTGTTATAACTATTGGAAAAAAAATCTATTACGTGTGAGGCTTTATTTTTCATGTGCGCGAAATTAAATACCAAACAATACCCAGTAGTCCTGCAACAACAAATGTACCTATGGCTGCAATTTTATTGACTCTTGAGTGTGCCGTAGGGTCATTTTCTACCCATCCGCGAATCAATTGCCTATTTATAATGCTACTGCAAAATACAAAATCTAGTATGCTTCCGGCAAATGGAATCAACCCTATCAAGAGGTCGATAGCTGATATAATCAACACTGCAAAGGAGAGGCGAACAGACTTTACGACAAATATAGAAAGGTAAAGATTGATCAGGTGAAAAACACTGGAAAAAGCGTCTCCAACAAATTCTACCAATCCAGAGAAACCATCAAGGATGTCAAAGAAGAAGGCTCCCTTAATCACAAAACGATAAAGGGAGTGCGACTCGATTTCGCCTCTTCGTTTGGCATGACGATCCACCTCTTTCTGAGCAGACAGAACATCTTTTTCAATTTTCTTTCGCTCCTTTTCTGAGGCTAAGCCCAAGTCTTTTCGTTTATCTTCTCTTCTTTGGTTTACCATAACTTTGGAGCTGTTTAAATTTTATTTTGAGCATATAGCTTTCTTATATTTCGATGGTTTTTTCTCCTCGTAACATGGCATCAAAATCGCTTTCTGAGAGTTGAAATTCGCTCTGACCGGATATTTCTATTAACGCCTGCCTTAAATCCGATTTATTGGTTGCGGTATTGGCTTTTTGCAATGCCTCCAACAAAACCTTTGATTGGTCGGAAATACAGTCCATGCTCTTTTTGAACTCCTCTTGTAATTTCTCCAACTCTTTACGATAAACCTCTTCCGTAAGTTGAGATCTCATTTGCTCGCTTTGTAGGTAACTTGCATTTTGGAGCAAGTCTGCCACTTTACTCATCACCTGTTGCGAAGTTTCTGTCACTTTTTGAGCTGTTTCGCTCTCTTTTTCTATTCCAAACTCTTTCAGAAGGTCGTCTGCCACCTCTGTGCCTCCTGCTCTTATTTCGTTTACAATCTTATTGCAGAAACCTTCATATTTTGCAAGAATCTCTTGCGGAAGTTTGTTGGCTTGTTCCGGATTTGGAATTTGTGCAACCTCCAAAAGCGAATCATCCAAACGACTCTCTACCACATTTTTTCCGGCATGAAGAAGAGAGAGAAGATCCTTTAATTTTTTCAGTACTGCCAATTTTTGTTCCGGAGTTGCAGAAAGTTTTTGAGCAATTTTAGCATTCAACTCTTTTAATTTTTTGCTTAAACTTTCATATTCAACTTTCTCTTTCTCTATCTGATCTTTATGCGTAGCAATGTTCTCTTTTGTCAGCTCAACATCCACTAACATCTCTTCGTAAGCTCCCACCAATTCACCGTTGGTAACCATCCACTCGTGTAATTTTCTCTTATACTTCTCTCCGGTAAATATTTTGGAGATGAAGTTCGGTTCTTCCGGTTTTTTACTCTTAGCCTCTTCGTAGTTGCTTTTTTGAGAATCCAATAGACCGCTCCAATCTTTCATTTGTCCGTTGAATAGAGCTAAGTTGTCATTGTGGTCGTTGATGCTTCTTTCCAACTCTTTCATGCGGTTTAGGATTTCGTCTCTCTCTCGCTTAAGTTGTTCACACTCGCCATTGTAGAAACTATTCATCAATTCATTTAAATCCGCAGAAAGAACCTCTTCACTAAGTCTTAGGTAGGCACTCGCTTTCGGAATGTATAGGTCGTTGAGTGTTTTATGAATCTTGGCCAAACGATACAGATCCGATTTAACTTGAGTGCGGTCTTTTATTATACTCTCTTTCAATTTAAGTAATTCGCGTTCCATACGAATGCTTTTATCCTGAGCTTGCATAAAATGGTTTAGGTAGGAGATTGCGCCTACCACTAATGTGCCATAGATGCCATTTTTAGGCCCCAAAACCTTGCTCGAATTCATCCACACCGGAAGTTGATTGAGGGTTTTGTTAAAATGGTCTGCAACTTCATTTACAAGCAATGTGCAATTTTGATCCAGTTGATTGAATTGTAGTTCTGTCTGACTTTGCATTGCTTTTACATCCAACCATTTAACTCGGTCAAAATCAAAGAGGTTCGGATCCACCATTTTTATAGAATCTCCAAAGATATCAATCAATGCTCCGGCATATTTTCGTAGGGTGAAATTGATATTCCCTCTTAAATCGACAAAATCTTTAATATCTGTTTTTACTTGCATTTCTGCCGATTGGTAAGAATTAATCATCTTACCATAATTTTGCATTAAGGCAGCTCCTTTTTCTTTTATTTCATTTAATTGTTGTGTTCCCTCCAACTCCTTCAGAACTCCTCCTGCCGCTTTAAGGATTTCCAATTGTAGAACCGTATCTATGCTCTTTTCTGCTTCATTCAGCTCCGCTTTGGCTACTGATAAATCTTTTTCTAAGAGGGTCAGAGCATCGTTTAACTGATTATCATCCAGGTGAGCATTAAGTTTATATTGTTCGACGAGGCTGATTGCCCCTTCATTGGATAGGAAGGATTTATAAATGTTGTTGTCTCGATTATAGTGAATATAGGCACGATAAACCATTTCCGAAAGGTGCATATCGTCTGTACATTGGCATCCTTGAGAATTTAAATCGTATGCCAAATCAGCTCTTGTAAGAGTGCTTTTCTGTCCGGCTAACTCGTCTGCATGCTTTTTTATCACTTCATAAAACTTAATCTGTTCCATGGCAATTCATTAAAATGTTAGACAAATCATAACTTCAACCAAATTTGCAAAATAAATATTTAAATACCAAATCTGCAGATAGATTCCTAAAAAAATATCAGTAGATTTATCTTTTTAGATTGTATTTTCTCTGTTTTCTGACTGTAATAATCCAGAATATTACTATTTTTGATGCGGAATTTTTTGAAAAATTGAATCGTGAATTGATAAAGAATATCCCATTTCATCGTTGGAAATTTGTTGGGATAATCAAAAAAATCTATAATCATGAATTAATTTTACATGCAACTGAATTAATTTTGAATATTTATGATGGAGGTTCGCTCTACTTTTGCGACCGAACCAATTTTACAGAACATGAAAACACAAATTTTTTCAAAACGTATTTTATTTTTATTATTCGCATCATGGATGTGTATTGGCACACTTTTTTCTGCATCCAGACAAATGGAGTATTTGGATCGCGGAGTTGTTGCCGTAAAAGTTAATAATGGGGTATTTATCAGTTGGCGTTACTTAGGAACAGATGACCCCTCTATCGGATTCAATATCTATAGAGATGGAACCAAAGTTAATGCCTCTCCAATCACCACAAAAACAAATTATGTGGATGGACAAGGAGGAACCAATTCCAAGTATGTTGTTAAGGCTGTTGTCGGTGGCAAGGAGATTTCCGAATCGAAAGCAGTTTCTCCATGGGGGTCACAACAAAGAACGATTAAGTTGAATCGTCCGGGAACCAATTACAATGCCAATGACATGAGTGTTGGTGATGTAGATGGAGATGGGCAGTATGAGTTGTTTTTGAAGTGGGATCCAAGCAATGCGAAAGATAACTCGCAAGATGGAAATACTGACAAGGTATATATTGATTGCTACTCTTTGGAAGGAAAGTTCTTGTGGAGAATAGATTTGGGAGTCAATATCAGAGCAGGTGCTCACTATACTCAATATCAAGTGTTTGATTATGACGGAGATGGTAAGTGTGAATTAGTTTGTAAGACAGCTCCCGGAACGAAAGATGGAAAGGGGAAAAATGTAATCATGGGTAATGATAATCCTAATGCAGATTACAGAAATGGCTCCGGCTATATCTTGACAGGTCCGGAATATCTGACAATTTTTGAAGGAGCTACAGGTGCAGAGATTCATACTGTTGCCTATAAACCGGCTCGAGGAAATGTAAATTCTTGGGGAGATGGTTATGGTAACCGTGTGGATAGATTTCTCGCATGTACAGCTTATTTAGATGGAGAGCATCCAAGTGTTGTGATGTGTCGAGGCTATTATACTCGTTCTACTTTGGCAGCCTATGATTTTAAAGATGGCAAGTTGGTGGAACGTTGGTTTCACGACTCTCCTACAAGGGGGCAAGGTGCATACGGCGAGGGAAATCACAACCTCTCTGTAGCCGATGTGGATGGTGATGGAAAGGATGAAATTATCTATGGTTCGGCATGTATTGATGATAATGGTAAATTAATGTATAGAACCGGTCATGGACATGGAGATGCTATGCACGTCTCTGATATGATTCCGGGTAATGGAGTCTTAGAGGGCTGGTTTGTTCATGAAGACAAAGGTTCTGCTTATGGTTATGAATTAAGAAATCTAAAAACAGGAAAGGTAATTTTCGGACTAAAAACAAATACGGACAACGGTCGTGGTATGGCGGCAGATATTGATGCAAGTCACAAGGGATTTGAGATGTGGAGTTCGTACGGAAGCGATGTTTTCGATTGCAACGGGAAGAGTATTTCTACCAAGAAACCAAGTGTGAATTTCCGTGTATATTGGGACGGCGACCTGCAAGACGAATTGTTGGATGGTAATAAGTGTGATAAGTGGAATGGAAATGGTACAACTCGTTTGATTACCTTTACCGGTAGTGCTTGTAATGGTTCTAAAAACACTCCCAACTTGTCTGCAGATATCATCGGAGATTGGCGCGAAGAGGTTATTCTTCACGATGGTGCCAACTTGTATATCTATACCACTACCATCGAGTCTAAACATCGTATGTACACCTTGATGCATGATGCCGTTTACCGTTGTGCCGTAGCTTGGCAAAATACTGCCTATAACCAACCTCCTCATTTGGGAATTTACATAGGTGATGGCGTGGAAAATTTGAAGCAACCTGATATCTATACTGCTGGGAAAGAGGTGGTTCCAACTATTGCAACCATGTCTTATTCTGGAAAACTTGTGCAAGAACTTTTGCCGGGCGAATCTATTGCTCCTATCACCTTCACTTTTGGAGGTACTGCTACAGGTATTGAAACAACTGAATTGCCCGAAGGTATTTCTGCAAAATCAGAGGGTAACAACTTGATCTTGTCCGGTCAGCCTGCCGAAAATGCAACAATTACAGTGAAAACCAAAGGAGGAGATAATGTGGTTTCTTTGGACGTTGAGATTGCTTTGGTTGAAGGTGGTCTTAGAAATGTTGCCTACGTGACAGACGCAACAAATGACAACTATAAGAAAGATAAAATTCTATCTCACCTGAAAGGTTTAGAGGGTTGGTATGTTCGCGAATTTGATGCTCAATCATCTAAGTTCGATTACTCTCTCTTTGATTTGATAGTTATCAGTGAGGTGACTCCTTCTACTGCTCCAATCGTGGCTGAGTTGGAAGGTATTGATAAACCTGTGTTGACATTGAAAGTTCATGCCTATAAGAATGCAGCAGGTGCCTGGAATTGGGCTGCTGATGGGTATGGTGATAACACTACTGAAACCAATTTGGTGGTGGCTGAAAAATATCTTTCTCACCCTATGTTTAAAGATGTCAATTTTGTAAATGGTAACGAAGTTAATATGGTGTCGGAAGTCAATACAAAAGCTCTTACCTTTATGAACCCTGAATCATTTACAGAGGCTGAAGGTACTATCGAACCAATTGCTAATATCAAAGGAGAAGAGGCGGTTTCTATCTTGGAAATTGCGGCCGGAGCTGTTGTGGCAGGTACATCTATCCCGCAAAATTATATCCAAATCGGATTGAATAGCAGTTCTTATGCGAATATCACAAAAGATGGTCTTTCGGTAGTGGAAAATGCTTGTTTGTATTTGTTGGGAGAATTGAAACCTGAGCAAGGTGGGGAAGGCACTGATATTTTGTTGACGAACGCAGAGTCTGCTACATTGAACATCTATCCAAATCCTGTTGAAGAGCTGTTGTATATCCAAAATATTGGCGATGAAAAGGTTGTCGAACTACAAATCTTCTCTATCGATGGCGCTATGGTTGCTTCGTTCAACATCTCTTTGAATGAGGGCGTAAATAGTCTGATACGTTCGGAGTTGAATATTTCTTCCGGTTCATACGTTGTTAAGATTGTGGATGAAAATGGTAGTGATTTATTAAATAAATTTATGATTGTTAGGTAATTCCATCTATGTTGAGAGGTTGTGCAACAATGCATGACCTCTCAATTATAAATCACAAAATAAATATTTACATGAAAAAAATAGTTTCGTTGTTGGTGGCATTTATGCTGCTGATGAGCCCTTCGTATACTCAACAATTGAGGGTCTTTACCATTGGAGACTCGACGGTTCAAGATTATAATGATGGATATGCACCCCGAAAAGGATGGGGACAGATGTTATCATTCTTTTTCGATAAATCCAAAGCTGTTGTCTATAACAAGGCTATTGGAGGAACAAGTTCCAAGAGTTTTTACGAAAAACATTGGGCTGATGTTAAAAACCAATTGAAAAAAGGCGATTATGTTTTTATTCAGTTTGGTATCAATGACCGAAATAGTTCTGATGCCAATCGCTATGCTCCTAAAGGCGTGTTTGAAGGATATATAAAGAAATTTGTTGCTGATGTTCGTGCTAAAGGAGCTATCCCGGTTTTAGTTTCTACCGTAAGAAGATGTGCATGGACGAATGGTAAACCTTATGACTCTTATCATGAGCACCCACAGTTGATGCGAGATGTGGCAAAAGAATTGTCCACACCTTTGATCGATTTGGATAAATTCTGTTATGACCTTTTTGTTGCTCAGGGTGAATTGTATGCTCAACGTTATCTTACCATGCATTTGCAAGCAGGTGAGTATGCGAATTACAAAAATGGAGCTTCCGATCAGGTTCATTATCAAGAAACAGGGGCTACAGAAAATGCAAGGTTTGTTGTTGAGTCTATTGAGAATAGTAATGACGCTGATTTGAAAAAATTGGCTGCTTGTACGTTGCCTCGCTACAAAGTGACTTTCAAGATTAACGATCCTTCTAAAGCAAAAACAATTTCTCGTACTGCAGAATTTCCTGCAGGTATCAATGTTACACTAAAGACTATACCTCAAAATGGAGCAAAATTCCTTCGTTGGGAAGATGCTTCCGGAAAATCTATCTCTACCAAATCTTTGCATGTGTTGAAGATGGGTTCTGCAGATGTTACCTACAAGGCAGTTTATGAGTCAAATATTGTGGAAACTATTGAACCAACTTTGACCATCAATAATTCTACCAAATCTTTGGTGGCTTCAGAAGCAAAATCATATAAGTGGTACTTTAATAACAAGCTTATTTCTTCCGAAACTAAATCTACGCTTACCATCAATCAAAATGGAACATACACTGTTGAGATGGTGTTGAATGATGGTTCGACTAAAAAATTAAGTATCTCGGTGGCTATCGGTAAAGATGGGGTAATTCGTAAAATCTATCTTATCGGAGATTCAACAGTTTGTAACTATAAAGACAGTCAATACCCAATGACAGGATGGGGACAAGTGCTTAAATATTTCTTCAACTCTGATATTCAAATCAATAATCACGCCATTGGAGGCCGAAGTTCACGTAGTTTCATCGAACAGGGTCGTTGGAAAACTGTTTTAGATGCATTGCAACCCGGAGATTTCGTTTTTATCCAATTTGGACATAACGATAGGGATACAAAACCGGAACGTTATACCAGTGTGGCTGACTATAAGAAGAATATGCAAATGTTTATTAAAGATGCAAGAGGTAAAGGGGCTATTCCTGTTCTTGTCTCTCCGATGGTGATGAATGCATGGAACAACGCAGGAATGAGAAATGTTTTTACGGAGAATGGTAACAACTATCGTGGTGCAATGGCTGAGGTTGCGAAAGAGATGGATTGCCCATTTGTCGATTTAAATATCCAGTCTCATAACCTATTCAAAACTACTTCTTCTTCCTATTGCTCTCGCTTTTTCTATCATTCATATCCTGCAGGCGAGTATCCAAACTATCCTAATGGAAGTTCTGATGGAACGCATTTCCAAGAGATGGGTGCTTTGACGTTATGTAAGTTGATTACTGATGAGTTACGGAAGTCTGACGACCCTTATATTGAGTCGCTTGTTAATTATTTGAAACCTCTGTACTCTCTTACAGTAAAGGCGAATAAAGCTAATTCGGGTGATATTACACTCTCTAATTCTTTCCCGGAAGGTACGCCGATTACGGTGAAAGTATTGCCATCTTCCGGTGCAAAATTCTTGAATTGGAATCAAGATAGTAAGAATGTAAGCACGAAAACGCTTCATCGTTTTACCATGGGTGCTAAGAATACAGAGTTAACAGCTGTTTTTGAGGGAGGTGATGCTGTGGACACAATTGTAAAAATCAACTTCCCGGAAGGTAAAAAGAGAGTAGCATATATAACCGACCCTAATGGGGCTAACTACGCAAATGATACAAAAATTTTACCTATGTTGAAGTCCTGTGAACTACTCTTCGTTTATGAAGTGGATGCAACTAAAACGAATGTGGATTTAGCAGATTTTGATTTGATTGTTATCAGTGAAGTGGCTGCATCTACTGCTACCAGAATAGCTTCGTTGAAGTCTATAGACAAACCTACACTCACAATGAAGGTGCATGCTTATAAAGAGGCAAACGGTGCGTGGGGATGGGCTAAAAATGGATTCGGTGATAATTATGAGGCTACCTCTATCGAAGTAACTGAACAGGGTAAAAATCACCCGATTTTCACAGGTGTGGACTTGAACTCTGCTTCTGAACTTCAAATCGTTTCTGAAGTGAATAATAAAGCCTTGACCTTTATGAATCCTGCTGATTTTACTGCTGTAAGTGGTGGTGAAATTGTTGAATTGGCAACTATTGCAGGGGAAGAGCAGTGCAATATCTTCGAAATCCCTGCAGGAACATCGATTGCCGGTTCTAAGTTAAATGCTACAATGATTCAAATCGGTTTGAATAGTAGTTCGTATGCTAATATAACTGAGGTTGGAAATTCTATCATTAAAAATGCTTGTTACTATTTGCTGGATTTACCTGTCGGAACCGGTTCTCCTACAGGACTTCTTACCATGGTTTCTTCCTCTTCTGATATCGCTTGTTATCCTAATCCTGTAGAGGACCTTTTGTTTGTGCAAAATCTTTCTGATAGAGCGATAGAGGGAGATATGTTGTTGTTTGACCTTTCTGGAATGTTGATTCATAGTTCTAAGGTTGAATTAAGCATCGGAACTACCGTTTTCGACAGAGAACAATTTAATAATATGTGTGGAGGAACTTACTTGCTAATGTTTGTTGAAAAGAATAATATTATCTTTAAAAGAATAACAATCTTCAAATAATTTCTATCCTATTTTTGCTATATGTAATAGGGTCATTTTATAAATGTTATTTTATAGATGTTGCCTATAATAGCTTACAGAGCGAGACTGATTGAGAAATTAGTCTCGTTTCATTTTTGAATTGGGGTGCGAAAATTTGGATAATTAATTTTTATTGCTACATTTGTAACAGAATTGTTTAACAAGACTGTTAAACAAAATATTGAAGAGTATGAGCGAGTTCGAGAAACAGAGTAATGAGCAGAAGATATTGGTGGCGGCTGAGCAAGAATTTTTGACCAAAGGTTTTGATGGTGCGCGCACCACTTCTATCGCGAAAGCGGCAGGGGTGACGCATGCAATGTTGCATTACTATTTTCGTACAAAAGAGCAACTTTTTGAGCGGATTTTGGATGAAAAGGTCAGTGTTATGTCTAAGGTACTCTTCCCTGCTTGGGGTGATCCTAATCTGCCATTTTTAAATCGTCTTACGATGATTATTTCTGCTCATTTTGATTTTTTGGTGGAAAATCCGTTATTGCCAAGGTTTTTAATTAACGAAATTTTGTCGAGACCGGAGCGGTACGAATTGTTACAAAGTCGTATAAGTCAATATGCCGGAGCTGTTTTTGATAATTTGCAAACTGAAATTACTAAGTCGGTAGAGAAAGGTGAGATTCTTCCTGTCGATGGTAAAATGTTGTTCATCAATGTTATGTCTCTCAATGTTTTTACCTTTATTGCCTATCCGTTATTGGAAACTGCGATGGGCGATTTGATGGCTGATAGAGAGCGTTTTTTGGCTATCCGCAAGGCGGAGAATATCGAAGTTATTATGAGTAGAATTTTGAAAAGATAAGTGATATGAGAACTTTTTTTACCCTATTTTTTGTCGTTTCCTGTGCTGTGATTCAGGCTCAGTCTCTTGAGGAATGCAGGCAATTGGCGCGCGACCACTATCCGGAGATTAGGAAGTATAACCTTATCGATGCTTCTGAACAATATACTTTATCCAATGCAACACGTTCGTGGTTGCCGCAAGTGGTTTTGTCCGGACAGGCTACCTACCAAAGTGCCACACCCACTTATCCGGAGGCGTTTAAATCCATCTTGACGGCAAACGGTATGGATATGTCCGGCATTAGAAATGATCAGTATAAGTTGGCTGTTGATGTGACTCAAAATATTTGGGATGGGGGAAAGTCAAAGGCTAATCGTGCTGTAGCTGAGGCTGATGCAACTGAACAGAGGAGTCAAGCTGATGTTGCTCTCTATGATTTGCAGTCTCGAGTGGATAATTTTTTTTTCAGTATTCTTCTCCTTGATGAGCGTGTTTCGCAAACAAAAACGTTGATAGAGGTGTTGGAGAGCAATCTAAACAGAATGCGCACCTATTGCAAGAATGGAGTGGTAAGGCAAGCTGATGTTGATCTTGTTGAGGCTGAGTTGTTGTGTGCCAAGCAGACTTTGGGGCAAGTGACTGCGATGCGTATGAATTACCGTACGATGTTGGAGTTGTTTATCGGCAAGTCGTTGCTTGCTGATACCTTGGAGCGTCCTCAGATGCCTGAGATTGCTGCTCGTAATGTGGAGCGTCCGGAATTGTCGATGTTTGCAGCTCAAAAGCGGAGGCTGGAGGCTCAGCAAAAGGCTCTCAACTCATCTGTGGTCCCTTGTTTCTATGCCTTTGCCCAAGGTTATTATGGTTATCCCGGATTGGATATGTTTAAGAGTATGATCTCTAATGATTGGACCTTTAATGCAATTGTCGGCATAAGAATGAATTGGAATATCGGAGCGTTTTACCTGAAACAAAACAATTTTGAAACGTTGGAAATTGCAAAACAGAAAATTGCACTTCAAGAGGAGGTTTTCCTTTTTAATTCTCACTTGCAGATTGTACAGCAAGATGGTGAAGTGATGCGTTTACAAAAGGCTTTGGAGGATGATAATCGTATTGTTGAATTACGTCGTTCGGTTCGTTTGGCAGAGGAGTCTAAATTGGCCAATGGTGTCATTGATGCCACCGATTTGTTGAAGACTATTTCGAAAGAGACTGAGGCAATGTTGAATAAATCAACGCATGAAATTGAATTATTACAGGCTGTTTATAAGCTTAAAACAATATTAAATCAATAGATTTATGAAACGAATTTTCTATCTTTTCATTCCGTTTTTTGTGCTATCGTGTGGTGAAGAAAAAACGTTTGATGCGCAAGGAACATTTGATGCCACAGAGATTGTTGTTTCTTCTGAGGCTACAGGACGCATTCTTAATTTTGAGGTGGAAGAGGGTGCGAGTGTCTCCGCCGGTGAGATGGTGGGGGTGATAGATACGCTCCCTATCTTTCTTCAACGTAAACAACTTCTGGCACAACAGTCGGCTTTGTTGAAGTCTCGTCCGGATGTAGAAAAACAGGTGGCTTCTTTGAAGGAGCAGATCGCTACTCAAAACGTAGAGTTGCGGAGAGTTGAAAATATGCTTCGTGATGGGGCTGCAACGCCTAAACAGAAAGATGATTTGCAGGCGAAAATCAGGGTGTTAGAGAGTCAGTTGTCTGCTACGCTCTCTTCGTTAGACAAGAATACCTCATCCATCAATAGCAATGTCTCTGCATTGGAGGCTCAGATAGAGATATTGGACGATCGCTTGGCTAAATGCCGTATCGCATCTCCAATCAATGGTGTTGTGTTGGTGAAGTATATGGAGGCAGGAGAATTGGCAACTGTTGGTAAACCGCTTATGAAAGTGGCAGACCTTAATAATATTTTTCTGCGTGCCTATTTTACTTCCGCTCAGTTGGCTAATCTTAAGTTAGGGGATACCGTGACAGTAGTTGCTAATTTTGGAGGCGAGGCTCGGTTTGATTATAAGGGTGAAATCTCGTGGATCTCGGACGAGAGCGAATTTACACCGAAAACGATACAGACGCAAGATTCTCGTGCCAATTTGGTTTATGCTGTGAAAATTAAGGTTCAGAATGACGGACGGTTAAAAATAGGTCTTTCCGGCGAAGTAAAATTGTAGTATGGAGGCTATAGTAATAGATAATTTATCAAAGAGTTATGGCAAGGTTAAGGCTCTTGACAACGTCTCGTTTTCGGTGCGTAATGGAGAACTATTCGGACTGATTGGTCCGGATGGAGCCGGGAAAACGACTTTGTTTAGGTTGCTGACAACTTTACTGACGCCCGATTCTGGTAGTGCCAAGGTGGCTGGTTGGGATGTTGTTGATGATTATCTTGCTATTCGCTCATGCGTGGGATATATGCCGGGAACTTTTTCTCTTTATCAAGATTTGACGGTAGAAGAGAATTTGAATTTCTTTGCCGCTCTTTTTGGTGCCTCTGTCAGGGATTCATACGAGTTAGTAGAGCCTATTTATAAGCAGATTGAACCCTTCAAAAATCGTCGTGCCGGTAAATTGTCGGGTGGTATGAAGCAGAAATTGGCTCTTTCATGTGCTTTGATACATCGTCCTAAAGTTTTGTTTTTGGACGAACCTACAACCGGTGTCGATGCGGTCTCTCGTAGCGAGTTTTGGTCTATGTTGGCGGATTTAAAACAGCGAGGAATCACCATTTTGGTCTCTACACCCTATATGGATGAAGCTTCCCTTTGCGATCGTATTGCATTGTGCAATGAGGGGCGTCTGCTGGGGTTAGATTCTCCGCATCAATTGGTGGCTTCATTTCAATCGCCTCTTTGGGCTATTCGTGCCAAAAATATGTATGCTTTGCTCGAAGTGGCTCGCAGATTCGAGGGCGTAACGGAGTGTTATCCTTTTGGTGAATTTCATCATTTGGTAGTGACTGATGCTTTTGACGCAGAGAAGTTTGCTCGGCAAATGAATCGTTGCGACGATTTTGTAATGTGTGAGGCTCATCCTACCATTGAGGATCTCTTTATTAAATTAATGAAACGATGAATGAGGTTGTTATATCAGTCAGAAATCTAACAAAGTGCTTTGGCAACTTTACAGCGGTTAATAATATATCGTTTGATGTGTTGCGGGGAGAGATATTTGGATTCTTGGGCGCAAATGGTGCCGGAAAAACCACTGCAATGCGTATGTTGTGTGGATTGAGTTTTCCTACCTCAGGAAGTGGGAGCGTGGCAGGCTTTGATGTGATGAAAGAGGGGGAGCAGATAAAGCAACATATTGGGTATATGAGTCAGCGTTTTTCGCTCTATAATGACCTAACGGTTGGAGAGAATATTCAACTTTTTGCTGGAATATATAACTTGTCTAAAGCACAGACGGAACAGCGTTCTTGCCAACTTTTAGAACGGTTGAATTTCTCTTCTGAACGTAATACGCTTGTGGGGGCTTTGCCTCTTGGGTGGAAACAAAAACTTTCGTTTGCTATCGCCAATATTCATGAGCCTAAGGTGGTTTTTCTGGATGAACCCACCGGTGGTGTAGATCCTTTGACAAGACGTCAATTTTGGGAGTTAATCTACGAGACGGCTGAAAAGGGAACCACGATTTTTGTTACCACTCATTATATGGACGAGGCTGAGTATTGTTCGCGTGTATCGATAATGGTTGATGGTGAGGTGAGAGCTCTTGATACACCTCGGAATTTAAAAAGAGAATTTGCCGCAGAATCTATGGACGAAGTATTTCGGGTCATAGCTCGTGGTGCAAAACGGTGCGATTAGTATGGGATTTAGTAATTTTTTTGCCTTCGTTAAGAAGGAGTCATTACATATTATAAGGGATACGAGAACAATGCTTATTGTTATGTGTATTCCCATTTTGTTAATGGTTTTATTTGGATTTGCTATTTCAACCGAAGTAAACAACGTTAATGTTGCTGTGGTGGCGCCTAATAGAACCGATGGAGTAGAGGAGGCTGTCGATAAGATGGCTCGTAATAACTATTTTTCTTTCATTGGCTATATCGACAATTCGGAGATAGATAAATATTTGCGTTCCGGTAAAGTGGGGGCAGTGGTTGTCTTCGATAAAGATTTTGATCGATATCTGGCGCATTCCTTGAATGGAATTCCGGTGAAACCTATCATTCAAATCATTGTTGATGCCTCCAATGTAAATACGGCCGGCTCTGCTACACTCTATTTGCAAAATGTTTTGTTAGATAAGGCTTCGCAACAAATGTTGTTTGAGACAAGGTTGTTGTTTAATCCGCAAATGAAATCGGCCTACAATTTTGTACCGGGAATTATGGGACTTGTCTTTATTTTGGTGTGTGCAATGATGACTTCAGTCTCTATTGTCAGAGAAAAAGAGGTTGGGACAATGGAGGTCTTGTTGGTCTCGCCTGTCAGACCCTTTAAAATCATTTTTGCTAAAATGATTCCCTACTTTTTGATATCTTGCATTGTCTTGATATTGATCCTCTTGTTGGCGCGTTATTTGCTTGATGTACCTATGTCTGGTGGAGTTGGGGGAATTTTTCTCCTCTCGCTGCTATATTTGGTGCTATCCCTCTCTTTAGGACTGCTTATCTCTACGATTGCAGAAACGCAGGTAGCAGCTCTACTTATTTCTGCCATGGTGATGATGATGCCTATTTTGATGTTGTCCGGAATGTTGTTCCCGATTGAAAATTTGCCAACTTTCTTTCAGGTAGTCTCAAATATCGTCCCTGCACGTTGGTACATAGATGCTATTCGTAAAATGATGATCCAAGGACTGTCGCTCCTTGACGTGTGGAAAAATTGTTTGATATTGGCGGGTATGACTCTCATGTTGATTGTCGTATCGCTCAAAAAGTTTAACGATAAACTGGAATAATAGTATGAGAGCTTTTATTGTTTTACTTCAAAAAGAGTTTTTGCAAATTCGGCGAAATTCTTTCCTTCCGAAACTGATAATTGTATTCCCGATTATGGTAATGCTCCTTATGCCGCTTATCATGACCATGGATGTGCGTAATGTTAATGTGGCTTTGGTCGATCAGGATCAATCTTCCACATCTGCCCGTATCGCTTCTCATATCAATGCTTCAGACTATCTCTGTTTATCTATCGCTACAACTGAATATCCAGAGGCGATGTTTGCCTTAGAAAGGGGAGAGGTGGATGTGATTGTGCAAGTGCCTAATCGGTTTGAACAATCTCTGATGTTGGATTCCCCTGTGAAAATTGGTATAACAGCTAATGCTGTTAATGCTACAAAAGGGGCATTGGGTATGCAATATGTTGTGCAGACGATTGCTTTCTCCTTGTCGGAACTGACAGAAGAGGCCGGCAGAACCAATGTGTCGGAACTAATATCCATCGAAAATCGCTTTAATCCAACTCTCAACTATAGACATTATATGATTCCGGCATTGATGATTATCCTCTTTATCTTGATATGCGGATTCCTTCCTGCTCTTAGTATTGTTGGAGAAAAGGAGAAGGGTACAATTGAGCAGATTAATGTAACTCCTGTCTCTCGATTGGTTTTTACGCTCTCAAAACTTATCCCGTACTGGATAATCGGAATGTTTGTCCTTACTATTGCGATGATTGTGGCCAAACTTGTTTATGGATTATCTCCCGTTGGAAATGTCGGACTCATCTATTTAGGGGCTGCTCTATTTATTTTGGTTATCTCTGGTTTTAGCCTTACTATCGCAAACTTGTCTGAGACAATGCAACAAACCATGTTTGTAATGTTCTTTTTTATCATGAATTTTATGTTGCTTAGCGGTTTGCTTACTCCGGTTGATTCTATGCCTCTTTGGGCGCAAAATATCACATTGTTTCTTCCTCCTCGTTATTTCGTGGATATCCTGCGTGCTGTCTATTTAAAAGGGGCCGGATTTATCGATTTGAGGAGTTCATACTGTGCTTTGCTTCTTTTCGCTCTCTTTTTTAATTTCTTGGCGATAGTGACTTACAAAAAGAGAAGCTAATGAACTTTTTTCTAAAATAGAGGTAACCCTTTCAAAAAATAACTTGGAATTATAAGAATTTCCGCCAACGATTTAGTCTTTATATTTTATTTGAACAGACTTATCAAGTAATACATACCGAAAAAATCTAATTTCAAAGACCTATCTGATGGCTTTATTAAGATGGTGCAGAAAAAGAATAATTTAAGACCGAGAGAAAATTTGATTTTTTTCGCTCCTAAAGATGAGTTCTTTGAACCTTTTAATTAATTCCTCTACTTGTTAATTGTCTCTACTTGTTAAGCAACGGTGAGAAACTTCTAAAATATAGTTCTATAAGACTTGATAAATTTAATTATTATCTGTAATTTTGCAGCGTTTTTCCAATTATTTAGTAATCTGTGTGATTGTGGAAAGGGTAATTTTATAAATTTTTATATTAGAAAGCGAAATGAAGTTCTTTTTTAAGACTCTTGTACTGGTTTTATTGTTTTGTGCTAAAATCAGCAGTGTGAATTCTCAGGGTATTTTAATATTTGAAATTTCAGATGTAAAGAATAAACCTGTTTCAGGTTTGTCTGTTGATGTCAAGAAGGATGGAGTATTGTATAAAAATTATCAGACGGATGCAAGTGGGCGTTTGGTAGATATGTCCATACCGGAGGGAGATTATACCTATTCATTTGACTACGGTGATTGTAATACCGGTTCTTTTACGATACATAAGTCCGATTGGGTTTGGATTGATTTAGATTATCGAACGGTTACTATTACGTTCAAAGATGATGCAAATACTCTTCTTGAGGGTAAAAAAGCTACTATTCATAAACTATCTGATGATGGGGAAAAGACATATGTCGGTGAAAAGTTTTCGGATGTCAATGGAGTAGCAACCTTCGTTTTGCCAAAGGGTAGATACACCTATACAACGTTTAGAGGAACAGAGACCATAGAGGTGAATGATGAGAATATTAATTCTTCAGTAATTGTTACGAGTGGAGAAATTACTCACCAGACTCACTTCTCTTTCGTTAAGAAGAGTGGAGAGAAGGTTGATGTATATGCGAAGGATATTTTGGTGACGCATATTGCACCGGATAGTTTATATCTGTTTGGTGCTGTTGATGCTCATAGTAATGTAGTTGCTCATGGTTACTACTTGTATAATACAACAGATAACTATGTTTCTTGTCCTGCCGGCACATACTCGTGTACGGTCGAAACTAAGGATTATGGAACAATTGTTGATACGTTTATTGTTGATGATAATGATGCCTTGGTGAAAAATATTGTCAACATTGTTTTGCCTGATTTGCCTGCGGTAGACGGCTCTCAAGAAGAAACAGAGGAAGAAGATGTCGAAGAAGAGATGGGTATTGCGGAAGAGGAGACTCCCGGTACTCCTTATTCGATTAATGTAATAGTTTTTATGAAATCGGATAGCATAACTCCTATCCCGAACGTGCTATGTAGTTTGTTGGACCCGATGAAGGGGTTGGAGTCTAAGTATAATTTGACTGATGGCAGTGGTTGGGCAGGTTGGTTTGTTACACCCGATTATGCTTACGATGTTGCCGTTCTTAATGATACGGTTTATGGGGTCTCTGTTACCTCTGATACAACACTCTATTTCTATTTGGATGGAAGTGATTTTACAGAGGTTTATTTTGATTTCTTTTACGGAGAAGAGAAATTTGAACCAATTTCAATTTCTGAAGTTGTATTGTGGAACAATAAAGATGTTACAAGAAATTGGTCTTATTTCCCAATACCAATGCCTGATGGAACTTTCTCATTTGAAAAACCTGTATTGTGCCCTCGTGGTATTTTTAATTTTACCTTCTATGTTTCAGAAAAAGGTTATAATCAGAGATATCGCGGTTTTTTTAGAGTGGCAGAAACTGATTCGGTGGTGCGTGTCCCTATAACGTTAACCCCTTATTACAACGTCAAAATTAACGTTTTGGATATAAATGGAATGATTTTTGAATCTCGTCAATATGTGCATGTTGAATCAGCTTTGTTTATGTCTGATATCACTACGGATAGTTTAGGAAAATATTCCGGTAGTTTCTTGCAAGATGACTATGTGTTTTCTGTTTTGGGAGACACTCAACGGGTGGAATTGAGATCGGATACAACGTTGACTTTTAGAGCAAAGGCTTCTGTTTCTCAGAAAGTTTTATTTCAGTTTTTGCATGATGGAAAGTTGGTTTATCCTCAAATTATGAGCATGAATCTGTATGATAAGGATGGTAAACTTTATTCTAAAACGGTTTCTACTCATTATGAAAATTATCAAGCAAGTGGTGAGGCTTGGGTCTTCTCTGAGCCGACAATTTGTGTGCCGGACGATTATACTATTGAGTATGTCCTGAAGGATTATGAGTATAATGGAACCTATTCTAATAAGTTTACGATTAAAACTCCTCTCAATCCCGATACAACAATATACATTGTGGTGCCGGTTAAGCGTTGCGTGACCATTACTATTAAAGATGCTAATTTGGATCTTGTTAATGGTGTGTTTGGTAATATTTATAAGTATGGTGAGGATGGAAATTTATTGCCTACAACTGATTATGATGATGCTTCTCACTCTTCTTTGCGTACAAACTCTTCCGGAGAGATTAGGGATTATTTGGTTCCGGGGCGTTATCAAATTAGAATCTTGGATATTGTGCGCGACTTTATTGTGAAGGATTACGATCTTAATTTTGATATTATTTCCGGTACTAAACTTTATGATGTTAAGTATGTCGTAATGTATGAAAAGAGTAAAAATCCGGGAGTAAATATTTTGTTGGATGTAAATAAAGATAGTGCGTTCTATAGTACTAATTATACGGATGATAATGGTGTCGTAGAGTTGTTCTGTGAGTCTGGTAATTATTCATATTACTTGCACTACGGTGAAAATAATAGAGATACTTTTGTGATTTCAAACGATACCACAATCTATATCTATTTGGAAGATCCTGTCTTGATAGAGAATTTAAATATTTTGGGGTGTGCTTGCATCTCTCATGGGGATAGTTTAACCTTGACTCCGGATTTTTATCCGCAAAATTCTACTGTTAAAGATTTGGTTTGGTCAATTGATAACGAGATATTGGCGAGAGTTTCCAGCGATGGCGTTTTAATCGCTAATAAGGTCGTTACGGAAGGATTCGTTAAAGTGACTGCGACAACTCAAGATGGTAGTGGAGTTGTTGCCGAAAAATTCTTCTATGTGGGTGGTGAAGAGTGTGGTGTCGCTCCTCAATTGACAATCGGAGTGGATGGACTAACCGAAATCCCGTTGACAACGGATAGCGTTCTATTGACCGTTACTCTTCCGTCAGACGATAAATTTGATAGATTCTTCGCTTATCAGGTATCTTCGGATACTATAAATTGGGAAACCATTGTCCCTTCAACAACAGAATTGTCAAAGAATATTTTTGCTCTTAATTTTAAGAAAGAGTCTTACTTCAGAGTTCTTTCGTCTGTTTCAGAAGCGGATTTGGCTGAATTTTTGAAAAATCAAGAGTCCGGTTGTGGAAGCAATCAAATTTCTAATATTGTTGCTTTGAGATTGAATTCATTACGTCCTGTTAATTGGCCCGATTCTATCTGTGCATTGGATGATGCTATAACGTTGATTGCCGATAAAGAGAGTGTTGGAACAATTGCTGAAGGATATGCTTTGAGATGGTTTGTTAAGAAAGAGAGTGCAACTGAGTTTGAAGCGATTCCTGAGTTCGAGAACAAAGATACTCTTGTGTTGAAATTAGATGAAACCTCTGTGATTCGTATGGCAATCGAAAATGAATCGGTTGTTGTTAGCGAATTTAAACAATCTATTTTTGTTGAACCGGCTCTTTCTTTTGCATTGAAGTCAGATAAGGATACGCTGTGTTTCGGAGATGATGTTCAATTCTCTGCTGAAGTTCTTTCCGGTGCTATTGGTTCTTTCTTGTGGAATAATACGGATTCTTCTCCTGTATACATTGTAGAGGCTGATTCTATTGATTATATTTTAAAGGCTACTTCTAAGTACGGTCGTTGTCCGGCTCAATCGGATACTATTCGTTTGGTTATAGATTCCCCAATTGATATTACTCTCCAATCTTCTAAATCAGTGATTTGTGAAAACGAAACCAATGAAGTTTCGTTGTATATTGATTCAAAAGATGTGTCGATTTCTTCTTTGATGTGGAGTGATGGCTCAACTACCGATACAATAAAGGTTTTGCCAACTATATCATCCGAATATTCATTGACTGCTCTTTCTAAATACAATAAATGCCCGTCTGTAAAAAAAGAAATTTCCGTTGATGTGAAAGAGTTGATGTCGATTTCTATAAATGCTGATAAGTCGGCTATTTGCCAAACGGGCAATGATAGCATCACACTTTCTGCTACTCCTATATCGGGTCGACCTGAATTGTATGTTTGGTTTGATGGTGTAGAAACTAAAGATTCTGTCCGAAAAGTAAAATTGGATGCTTCAACCAATCTTTGGGCTATTGCTAAAAATGGTGTATGTCAAGATTCCGAGGCTGATTCGTTCTTTGTTCAGGTGGCTAAACCGGCTGAAATCGAATTGAGTACATCGAATAAGATTTTTGAATATGGCGCGGATATTGATTTAAGTGTAGATACATCTTCATTTGTTTTTGGTCCATTCTCCTGGATTTCTGTCGATGAACAGGGTAATGAACAAATCCTTTCGATAACTGATGAGTTGCAATTTTCTGATATGCCTTCGTCAAGTGTTACTTATTTTGTAAAGGCCGACAATGGTGCTTGTCCGATCATTACGAGTGGCTCGCTTGTTGCTAATTTGGTTGATAATATTGAGATTCCAACCGTCATAACTCCTCATACTGCAGATGGAATTAATGATGACTTTATGCCGGGGTATCGAACAATCATTTATAATCGTTATGGAGATGTTGTTAGCGACTCTGATAATGGTTGGGATGGTATGTTCCGTGGAGAATTGGCTGATCCGGGTGTTTATATCTACTCTTTAATCTTAAAAGATGGCAGAGAGGTGAAAGGAACAATTGAAGTGTTTAAGAAATAATTGACAATAATTAGAATAGATAATGATGAGAAGGTTAATATCCTTATTTTATGTTGCCGTCTGGGTGTTACCAATTTTGGGAGCACAAGTGGCAAATTTCGAGAATGACGAAAATGTTAAATCTAATCAGGTTTTATCTCGTTACAAGAATAATAGTGTTGTCTTTTTAAGAAATGATAGCTTCTTTATTGCTGAGTTGGATAGTCGTGGTAAAATCGTAAATGCTGCTTACACTACTGATTTTGATCGGATTCAACCTGAAGGTCAGTTTGCATATTCAGAAAAGAGTGGTGAGCTTTATTATGTTAACGGCGGAAAGTTGTTTAAAGCGAAACAACGCAAAAGAGGTAAGTGGGTGAATAGTGCTTATATCGAAGTGAAAGGTTCCGAAGTTAAACGTGATAAATATCCGGGTTCTGTTTTGGCTTATGCCAATTGGAGGTATTTGCCGAAAGATTCTATCGTTATTGTAAATCCAACAATCAATAGTCAAGGTGACGTTCTTTACTTCTCTTCTAATATGAATAATGCAAAGAGTAGAGATATTTGGGAAATGGCTAAGGGACAAAATGGAGAGTGGGGTAATCCGGTTCGTATGGATGCGAGTGTAAATACAGTGGATGCTGACGAAGATTTTCCATTTGTGAATGATGAAGGTATGTTGGTGTTTGCTTCTAATAGAGGAAATACTTCTCAATCGGATTCTACTTATAGGTTGTTCTCCAAAAGTGAACCTGTCGATTATGAACAATACAACAAGGTTCAAGAGGAGAGACTGTTAGCGGCTTTGAAGCGTGATTCTATCGAGATGCAACAACGTATATTAGAAGAACAGAGATTGGCAGAGGAAAAGCGTTTGGCAGATTCGATTCTTATTGCCGGTTTGACCAACGGGAAGGTGGATTCCTCCGGTACGTTGATGGGTGACTCTTCGGTAGCAATGGCAGATACTGCGACTTCCGTACCGAATGTTAAGAAAAATACGCCCTCTGATCGTCCTGAGGTTTCTATTGCTTCTGTAGATTCTGTAATTGCTGCTGCAAAATCAAATCCGAATACTGTTGTTAAAATTTCTGATAACGTTTATGGTACTTTGGATAAACGTATTTTCTATTTTGATTATGACCAACAAATGGCTAATGGTACTTTTGAACGTGATATTTTAATCGTTCTTGACTTTATAAATGCTTTCCCTAATAGTGATTTCTTAATTGTGGGTCATACCGATGAACGTGGGTCTTTGGAGTACAATGAAGCTCTTTCGTTAAGACGTGCTCAATGGGTTATGTTCCAATTGTTGATGAAAGATGTTTCTCCTTATCGTTTGAAAGTTAAGGGAGAAGGTGAATTAATGCCTATCGTAAAGGATGCTAAAACCGAAGCTGAGCATCAAAAGAATCGTCGTGTGGAAATTTTAAAGTTGAACTAACATCAATTATAAGGAGAAATTAAAATGAATAGATTAAATAGATATATTATAACAGTTATATTCTCTATATCGTCCTTGTTGTTTTGTTGTACGTTGAGTGCTCAACAAGATTTGATGATGTCTCAACAACTGTTTTCTCGTATTAATGTTAACCCTGCTGGTACGGGTAATAATGATAAATTCGACCTCTTTGTCTTGGGGCGTTTCCAATGGGTTGGGGTTGATAATGGACCTAAAACCGGTTTGCTGAACTTTTCCGGTTATAGCGAAAAGTTGAAGTCGAGTCTCGGTTTATCTGTTTTTCATGACCATTTAGGTATAGGACATAGCACAACCAATGCGCAAATTGTCTATTCTTATCACTTGGATTTGAGCGAAAAGTATATTTTGTCTATGGGTATTTCCGGAGGTGTGAATTTTGGCTATTTCAATCCTTCCAACAATACTATGCGTGATGAGGTTGAGTATGGAATGGAAACTTATGTTCAAGATAAAACAACCGAGATTACCCCGGATATTAATTTGGGTTTTGAGCTTACTTCCAAAATTTGGATGGTTGGTATCTCTTGTACACACTTGTTGAACGACTCTTCTACGACTTTTAAGTCGGGTCGTCACTTCTATTTGTATGGTCGTGCTTTACTTCCTATTTCGTCTCATTTCGATATTGCGCCGGCTCTCTCTTATATGCATAAGGGGAAAATCAATAATATCGAGGTTAACGCAATGTTGTTTTACAATAAATTTATTTGGGGTGGCGTAACATGGAAACCCGATTTATCTAACCCTGCTAAGATGTCATTGTTGGCTATCACTGCAGGTTTTGAGTGGAACAAATATAGAATTGGTTATACTTATAATATGAATTTAGGTAGATGCAATAATTTGCCGTCTAATACGCATGACATCTTGTTGTCTATGCAGTTCTAGTATTCATAAATTTTTAAAGTTATTTGGGTAAAGACGGTCAGAGTACCGTCTTTACTATTTTTTTTATTTTCGTGTTAATTTGATATGTTTCGGATAAATCTATATCTTTCATCCTGCTTGAATTATACCTTTATTACTCTGAAACTTTTCTCTCTCTCTCATTTCTCTATCGCTTTGATTTTATCCGCAAACTCGCTCCCGCCTTCTCCGATCAGGAATGATACATTTCCAACCCATTCGCATTCCCTTTTGGTTCTTTACGCACATAAATAGGGATGTCTCTTCGATGCCTATGTTAACAAGGGCTAGTTTTTCAGTGTGTTAATTTAAATGAATTTGGTACTATTTACACACCTGCAAATATAGAACATTAACAAGGTTTAAGCACCCCCAACTAACTGTATTCCGGAATTTTTATTTTTTTGTTTTAAACACTTGATAATTGCTTATTTCAATTATTTCCTATACTTTTGCAATAAGTCTCTTAAATGAGCGGATCGGCGCAACTTCCCTTAGCGTAGCACTTTGGGCGTTCGCACCGAGGAAATGGTTGGATTTGTTCCGACCATTTTTTGTTACTTCAATTATTTGTTGTATATTTGTTAAGCGTGTCCCTTAAATGGGCTGTCGGCGCAACTTTCCCTTAGCATAGCACTTTGGGCGTTCGCACCGAGGAAATGGTTGGATTTATTCCGACCATTTTTTTTGTATTTCCGGCTGTGCTGTGACTCAGTTGTAAATATATCTTTGTAAATATCTTTGTTTGTAAGATAGGGCAGAGGTCGTAATCGTAACTATCTATTGGGAGCGGCAGGTGTGGTGGAACAACTGGTGAAGGTAAAACAGGTGGAAGTAAAAAACTTGTAAGCAGGGCGGAGGGTGATGTGCATTCCAATTGGGTAGGGTTTATCAATACCCTTTTGGAATACTACCTCCACTTGGACCCTGCAAAACTTACAGATGAAGAGTGGGCAGAGAAATTTGCCCAATTGAAGCATATCAGGAAAATGGAGGCTGGGAAAGGATAGGAAGAATCTAATCTTTAAACCACCACAATGATCTTCCGGTGGAACTCCACTTGGCAATACAATACCAAAAATAAACACCAAGGCAAAATAGTGAAAGCATTATCACCAAGGATGCAATCACTCCCCAAGTTCCTTGATGAAGCAACCATGTTAAAAAATCCATAAACAGGAAAAATATATTAATCAGCGTTTCCATAATTGTAATTCTTTAAGTTAACGAAAGCAAGGTATAAAATTAAAATTTAAAATGCAAATATTTGGTTATGAATAATGATGTAGATTTTCAAATTAATATAGGAGGGAATGCTATTGTCTCCTTAACAAACATAGCCAATCAATTTGAAGAGGTCAGAGGAGAAGCAAAAAAAACAGAAAGTCTTATAAGTCGTATATCAGAAAGATTAATATTGGTCAATCAATCCTTTGAACTTGCTGGCAATGTCTCCTCTGTATTTCAGAGCTTGGCAGGAGCTGGATTGGAGTTTGAGAAGCAGCAAACCAATTTGCTTACCTTGCTCAATGGCAATGCAGAGGCGGCAGAACGCCTTTCCGAAAGCATAACCCGCTACGGTTCTGCCACCCCATACGACCGTACTTCTCTTTTGGAAGCACAAAAAACAATGATGTCGTTTGGGTTGGATGCCGACTTTGCTTTTCAAAAGTTGAAGAACATCGGAGATATAGCCTTGGGAGACAAAGAGACGATGAAATCGTTGGCATTGGCATTTTCGCAAGCCACTGCATCCGGAAAATTGATGGGACAGGATCTGATGCAGATGATTAATGCAGGGTTCAACCCGTTGGAGGTCATCAGCAGAAAGACGGGAGAAAGCATTGCTCAATTGAAAGAGAGAATGAGTGCGGGAGGCATCTCTGCAGAAGAGTTGGCAGAAGCCTTTCAGACGGCAACCCAAGAGGGGGAGCGATTCTATCAAGGAGCAGAAAGAGCCGGAGCAACCACGGCAGGACGATTAGAGAAAAAGAAGGAAAAATGTTAATTTGTAGAATTTTATAAAAAAGATGTGAAAAAACTTTTTGTGAATCAAAAAATATTGTCTATTTTTGCAGTCGCTTTTAAAATAAAATAAAAAAAAAAAAATAAAATAGAAAAAAATTATGATCGTAGTACCGGTAAAAGAAGGCGAAAATATAGAAAAAGCCTTGAAGAAATTTAAAAGAAAGTTTGAAAAAACAGGTGTTATTAAAGAATTGCGTAGCAGACAACAATTTGAAAAACCTTCTGTTGTTAAACGTCAACAAAAGATTCACGCAATCTACGTTCAACAACTTAAGAGATCTGAAGAATAATAAAATCTGTTTTCTTTATGAGATAGGGACATGCTTTTGGGTATGTCCTTTTTTTGTTTATAGGGTGTAATGTTTTAAATTCTAGCAGTTGGGACAAATTGCATTTGCCCTATTTTATATCTTCAATATTATCCTCAATTGTGATACTATATTACGCCAGGTGTTATTTGAACATTCGAATAGGAGAGAGTATGGAGAAATTGAGATTTTTTTCTTCTTTATATGGAGTATGAATTTCTAAAAAATATAAAAAATCATCTGATAATTTCATTTTTTTTGAAAATTCTATTGTTAAATAAAAAAATATCGCTATATTCGTCTCTATACTTACGATGATGATTTCTTCGTTAATTGAGAAATATTTGCAATATATAGAGTATGAAAAGGGATTTTCTTCTCATACCATTGCTTCTTACAGAGCAGATTTGCATTTGTTTCAGAATTACGTGAAGTCGCGCAACTTAAAAGAGTTTAAGTTGGATTCGATAGATTCGATGTTGATTAGGGAATGGATTGTTTCTCTCAGAAAAAAAGGTAAAAATAGTGCCTCTTCTGTTAATAGAAGATTATCCACTTTGAAATCTTTTTTTCGCTACTTAAAACAGAAGGATTTGATAAAGCATAATCCGATGCAGCAAGTAGTTTCGCTTAAAAGAGAGGTGCGGCTACCTAAGTTTGTGAAAGAGTCGGAAATGGAGATGCTTTTTACGGATGGACGAGAGTTATTTTCAGATGATTTTGAGGGAGTCCGAGATTCAACCATTATAGAGGCTTTCTATACGTTAGGAATTCGAGAGTCGGAATTAATAGGGATAAAAGATTCTGACATTGATTTTTCCAAATGTTATGTATCTGTAATAGGTAAAGGGTCTAAACAGCGTCTGATTCCTTTCGGGCGAAAGATGAAAGAGGCATTTTTATCGTATTTAGAAGCAAGGAAGAAATTGCAGTTGGGAGATGTTTCAACATTTTTTGTACGAAAAGATGGTAGTCCGCTATATCCGATGTTGGTTTATCGAGTAGTAAGGAAGTATTTGTCTGAAGTGAGTTCGTTGACGCAGCGAAGTCCGCACGTGTTGCGACATACGTTTGCTACGCTAATGTTGAATAATGGAGCGGAATTGAATGCGGTAAAGGAATTGCTTGGACATGCGAATTTGGCTGCCACGGAGGTATATACCCATACCACGTTTGAGCAGTTGCGAGAGATTTATGAACGAGCCCATCCAAGGGCAGATAAAAAAAACTTAAAATTAGGAGGGACAGATTATGAAGGTGACAGTTCAGACAGTGCATTTTGATGCAACGGTTAAGTTAGAAGAGTTTATCAATAAGAAAATCGCCAAATTGGAGCAGTATTCAGATAAGATTACGGCGGTTGATGTTGTGTTGGAGGTTGTAAAGCCAGAGACGTCTGATAATAAGAAAGTGATGTTGAAGGTGTTGATGCCGGGAAGTGAATTAGTAGTGAATAAAACCGCAGATTCATTCGAGGAAGCGTTTGATAATTCCATGGACGCGATGATACGTTCTATTAAGAAAGCGAAAGAAAAAGCGAATGAATTGAAAAAATAATTCAAAAAAAATTTGCAGGGTAAAAAAAAATGCCTACATTTGCACGCCGTTTCAAAGTTACGCACGATGAAGCGGCGTGAAATTTGACCGCCTCTTTAGCTCAGTTGGCCAGAGCACGTGATTTGTAATCTCGGGGTCGTTGGTTCGAATCCGACAAGAGGCTCAAAAGAAGAGATCTTTAAAATATAAGTTGTGTAGGGCGAATACCAGAGTGGCCAAATGGGGCAGACTGTAAATCTGCTGGCTTATGCCTTCGGTGGTTCGAATCCATCTTCGCCCACAACTAATGAAATTCGCGGAAGTAGCTCAGTTGGTAGAGCATCAGCCTTCCAAGCTGAGGGTCGCGGGTTCGAACCCCGTCTTCCGCTCTAATCGCCAATGTAGCTCAGCGGTAGAGCACTTCCTTGGTAAGGAAGAGGTCACGGGTTCAAGTCCCGTCATCGGCTCTGTTGCTAAGGTTGGAAATAAAAAATTATTAATTAATTAAAAATATTTAAGAAGTTATGGCAAAAGAACAATTCGACCGTTCGAAAGCGCACGTTAACATTGGTACAATTGGACACGTTGACCATGGTAAGACTACTTTGACTGCTGCTATTACTACAGTATTGGCAAAGAAAGGTCTTTCTGAATTGCGCTCATTTGATTCTATTGATAATGCTCCTGAAGAGAAAGAGCGTGGTATTACAATTAATACTTCACACGTAGAGTACCAAACAGAAACTCGTCACTATGCACACGTTGACTGTCCAGGTCACGCCGATTACGTTAAGAACATGGTAACTGGTGCTGCTCAAATGGACGGTGCAATCATCGTAGTTGCTGCAACTGATGGTCCAATGCCTCAAACTCGTGAGCACATCCTTTTGGCTCGTCAGGTAAACGTACCTCGCTTGGTTGTATTTATGAACAAGTGTGATATGGTTGATGACGCTGAAATGTTGGACTTGGTAGAGATGGAAATGCGCGAATTGTTGGATTTCTATGAGTTCGATGCTGATAACACTCCTATCGTTCGTGGTTCTGCTCTAGGTGCTTTGAATGGTGAAGCTGAGTGGGAAGATAAAATCATGGAATTGATGGCTGCTGTTGATACATGGATTGAACTTCCTCCACGTGATATCGATAAACCTTTCTTGATGCCTGTTGAGGACGTGTTCTCTATTACTGGTCGTGGTACTGTTGCTACTGGTCGTATCGAAACTGGTATCATCAAAGTAGGTGAAGAAATCGAAATTATCGGTCTTGGTGCTGAAAAATTGAAATCAACTGTAACTGGTGTTGAGATGTTCCGTAAATTGTTGGACGAAGGTCAAGCTGGTGATAACGTAGGTTTGTTGCTTCGTGGTATCGATAAGGATCAAATCAAGAGAGGTATGGTACTTTGTAAACCAGGTCAAGTTACTCCTCACACTGAATTCAAAGCTTCTGTTTATATCTTGAAGAAAGAAGAAGGTGGTCGTCACACTCCATTCCATAACAAATATCGTCCTCAATTCTACATCCGTACTTTGGACGTTACTGGTGAGATTACTTTGCCAGAAGGAACAGAGATGGTTATGCCAGGTGACAACTTGGAGATTACTGTTAAATTAATCTATCCGGTAGCTTGCAACGAAGGTCTTCGTTTCGCTATCCGTGAAGGTGGTAGAACAGTTGGTTCTGGTCAAATTACTGCAATTATTGACTAATAACTATTTATAATTTATCCTCCGGTTTCCGGAGGATAATCTACGGGAGTAGCTCAGTTGGTAGAGCACCGGTCTCCAAAACCGGGTGTCGGGAGTTCGAGCCTCTCCTTCCGTGCTAAATATTATTATGATGAAAGTATTAACTTATATCAAAGATTCATACGACGAACTAGTTAATAAAGTTTCTTGGCCTTCGTCAAAAGAATTGTCTAATAGTGCAGTAGTTGTTCTAGTAGCTTCCCTTCTTATTGCTCTAGTTATTTTTGGTATGGACAAGGCGATCGAAGAATTAATGAAGTTCATCTACAATTTGTTATCATAAGGGAGGGATTAAAATGTCTGAGACTGGTATGAAATGGTACGTTCTTCGTGCTATTAGCGGTAAAGAGAGCAAGGTGCGTGAGTATCTCGAAAATGAGATTGCTAATACGGATCTTGGTAATTTTGTTTCGTCTGTTTTGATTCCGACAGAACGTGTGTTTCAAATTAAAAACGGAAAGAAAATTTCGAAAGAGAGAACTTATCTTCCTGGTTATGTTTTAGTTCAAGCTAATCTTGTTGGAGAAGTAGCTCATCGCTTGACAGAAATTCCTAATGTTATTGGTTTCTTGGGTGATGGTTCTAAGAGAACAAATGCTCCTGTGCCTTTGCGTCAAAGTGAAGTTAATCGCATTTTAGGTAAAGTTGATGAGTTGAAAGAGTCTGAAGAGGAAATCGTTGTGCCTTATTTTGAAGGTGAATCGGTTAAGGTTACCTTTGGTCCATTCAGCGGTTTTAGCGGTATAATTGAGGAAGTTAACAATGAGCGTAAAAAACTCAAAGTTATGGTTAAAATCTTCGGTCGTAAGACTCCTTTGGAGTTGAACTTTACTCAAGTGGAAAAGGAATAGTCTTGTTCTGATTCTACATAGTTCGTATTATTTTTTTAATTTTAATATAGATTTTAAAATGGCTAAAGAAGTTGCTGGATTTATCAAATTGCAGATAAAGGGAGGCGCTGCGAATCCATCACCGCCAGTAGGACCTGCATTGGGTTCTAAAGGTATTAATATCATGGACTTCTGCAAGCAGTTTAATGCAAGGACACAAGACAAAGCTGGAAAAGTGTTGCCTGTTGTCATCTCTTATTATGCTGATAAGTCTTTTGATTTTGTCGTTAAGACTCCTCCAGTAGCAGTTCAACTTTTGGAAATTACTAAACAAAAAAGTGGTTCTGCTGAGCCTAATCGTAAGAAAGTTGCTGAAATTACTTGGGACCAAGTTAGAGCTATTGCAGAGGATAAAATGCAAGATTTGAATTGCTTTACTATCGAGTCTGCTATGACTATGGTTGCTGGTACAGCAAGAAGTATGGGTATCACCGTTAAAGGAGAATTCCCTGGTAATAAATAATTAACACTTCAATTGAAATGGGTAAACTTACAAAAAATCAAAAGTTAGCTTTAGAGAAGATTGAAGCAGGGAAATCTTACTCTTTAAAGGAAGCATCTGAGTTGGTGAAAGAAATTACTACTACAAAGTTTGATGCTTCGGTTGATATTGATGTTCGCTTAGGTGTTGATCCTCGTAAGGCAAACCAAATGGTTCGTGGCGTTGTATCTTTGCCAAACGGTACCGGTAAAGAGGTGCGTGTTTTGGCTTTGTGTACTCCTGATGCTGAAGCTGAAGCTAAGGCTGCAGGTGCAGACTATGTTGGTTTGGACGAATATATCGAGAAGATCAAAGGAGGTTGGACTGACGTTGATGTTATTATAACTATGCCTTCTATCATGGGTAAAATTGGTGCTTTGGGTCGTGTGTTGGGTCCTCGTGGTTTAATGCCAAACCCTAAAAGTGGTACTGTTACAAATGAAGTAGGGAAAGCTGTTAAGGAAGTTAAACAAGGAAAAATCGACTTTAAGGTTGATAAGTTCGGTATTGTTCATACTTCAGTAGGAAAGGTATCATTCACTCCTCAACAAATTATGGAGAATGCTAAGGTTTTTGTTGAAACTTTGATCAAATTAAAACCTGCTTCTTCTAAGGGTGTGTATGTTAAGAGTATTTATCTTTCAAGTACTATGAGTCCGGGTATTAAAATTGACCCTAAATCAGTTGATGAAATTTAATATTTAGAAACATGAAAAAGGAAGATAAAAATCTTATCATAGAGCAGATAGTTAATAGTCTTAATGAGTATTCTCATTTTTATCTTACAGATGCTGCTGGTTTAACAGCTGATTTGACTAGTGATTTGAGAAGAGCTTGTTTTAAGAATGAGATTAAATTCGTTGTAGTTAAGAATACTTTGCTTAAAAGAGCTTTAGAGCAAAAAGGTGACTTCTCTCAATTGTATTCACTTTTGGAAGGTCCTACTGCTTTGATGTTGTCTAATACAGGTAATGCTCCTGCAAAGTTGCTTAAAGAGTTTGCTAAGGGTAATAAAGTTGGCAAGCCGGTTCTTAAGGGTGCTTTTGTTGAAGAAAGTTTCTATGTTGGTGCAGATCAATTAGATGCTTTAGTTAGCATCAAGAGTAAGAACGAACTTATCGGAGATATCGTTACTTTGTTGCAATCTCCAGCGAAGAATGTTATTTCTGCTCTTCAATCCGGAGGTACTACTCTCCATGGAGTGTTGAAAACACTTTCTGAAAAATAAAATTTAGTATAGTAATAATTGAATTATAAACATTTTTAATACATATAACAATGGCAGATTTGAAAGCTTTTGCAGAACAATTAGTTAATTTAACAGTAAAAGAAGTTAACGAACTAGCTGAAATTTTGAAAAACGAGTATGGTATCGAACCTGCTGCTGCAGCTGTTGCTGTAGCTGCTCCTGCAGCTGGTGGTGCTGCTGCTGAAGAAGAAAAATCATCTTTCGATGTAGTTTTGAAATCAGCAGGTGCTAATAAGTTGGCTATCGTTAAGTTAGTTAAAGAATTAACTGGTCTTGGCTTGAAAGAGGCTAAAGATATGGTTGACGGTGCTCCTAGCGTAATTAAAGAAGGTCTTGCTAAGGCTGACGCTGAAGGTCTTAAGAAACAACTTGAAGAAGGCGGAGCTGAAGTTGAACTTAAATAGTACTGCACGGTTCTGATTATCAGGAACTTTGGTTTAGAACCTTTGATAAGGGGGTTCTAAACCTTTTTACGTCTATTTTTATTTTTAAGTTCACTTAAATCTTAATTAAATGACTTCTTTTGATAAAAACCAAAGAATAAGTTTTGCATCTATCAAGGAACAACTTGAGTATCCAGACTTCCTTGAAGTGCAATTGAAATCTTTTAAAGATTTTTTTCAACTTGATACACCTCCTGAATTGAGAAAGAACGACGGGATGTATGAGGTTTTCTCTGAAAATTTTCCAATTGCGGATACAAGGAACAATTTCGTCCTTGAGTTTTTGGATTATTATATCGATCCTTCTAGATATACTATTGAAGAGTGTATTGAGAGAGGGTTGACTTATTGTGTTCCGCTAAAAGCTAAACTTAAGTTGTATTGTACGGATCCTGACCATGAGGATTTTGAGACAATCATTCAAGATGTATATTTGGGTACAATCCCTTATATGACTGATAAGGGTACTTTTATCATTAATGGAGCTGAGCGTGTAGTTGTTTCTCAGTTGCATAGATCTCCGGGTGTTTTCTTCGGACAGAGTATGCATGCTAATGGAACAAAATTGTATTCCGCTCGTATTATCCCTTTTAAAGGGTCATGGATCGAGTTTGCTACGGATATTAACAATGTTATGTATGCTTACATCGACCGTAAGAAAAAATTACCGGTAACTACGTTGTTGCGTGCTATCGGATTTGAAAGTGATAAGGATATTCTTGAAATTTTCGGCTTGGCTGAAGAGGTGAAAGTCTCTAAAGCTGGTTTGAAAAAGGCAGAGGGTAGAAAATTGGCTGCTCGTGTCTTGAAAACTTGGATCGAAGATTTCGTTGATGAAGATACTGGAGAGGTGGTTTCTATCGAGCGTAACGAGGTTATCATTGATCGTGAAACTATCTTGGATAAAGACCACATCCAAACAATTTTAGATTCTGGCGTTCAAACTATTTTGCTTCATAAGGAGGATCAAAATCTTTCTGATTATGGTATTATCTATAATACCTTGCAAAAAGATACTAGTAACTCTGAAAAAGAGGCTGTCTATTATATATATCGTCAATTGCGTAGTGCTGACCCTGCTGATGAAAATGCTGCTCGTGAGGTTATTTCTGGCTTGTTTTTCTCAGAAAAACGCTACGATTTAGGCGAAGTTGGTCGTTATCGTATCAACAAAAAGTTGAACTTGACGACTGATATGGATGTACGTGTTCTTACGAAAGAAGACATTATTGAGATTATTAAGTATTTGATAGAGTTGATTAACTCAAAGGCGGATGTTGATGATATTGACCACTTGAGTAATCGTCGTGTGCGTACTGTCGGTGAACAACTTTATAATCAATTTGGTGTTGGTTTGGCTCGTATGGCGCGCACTATTCGCGAACGTATGAATGTTCGTGATAATGAGGTGTTTAGTCCGGTTGAATTGATTAATGCGAAGACCATTTCTTCTGTTATTAACTCATTCTTTGGTACTAATGCTTTGTCGCAATTTATGGATCAAACTAACCCGCTTGCTGAGATTACTCATAAACGTCGTCTTTCTGCATTGGGTCCTGGTGGTTTGTCTCGTGAACGTGCCGGTTTCGAGGTGCGTGACGTACACTATACTCACTACGGACGTTTGTGTCCTATTGAAACACCGGAAGGTCCAAACATCGGTTTGATTTCTTCTTTGTGTGTATATGCGAAAATTAATGATCTTGGATTTATAGAAACTCCTTATCGTATTGTTAAAGATGGTAAGGTGGATATGTCTGTCAATGGTATTAAATATCTGACTGCAGAAGAGGAAGAAGGAAAAATTATTGCTCAAGGAAATGCTGTTGTTGATGAAAATGGTGCTTTGGTTGATAGCAAAGTTAAGGCTCGTCAAGATGCTGACTTCCCAGTTGTTTCTCCTCAAGAGTTGGATTTGATGGATGTTGCTCCACAACAAATCGCTTCTATTGCTGCTTCCTTGATTCCGTTCTTGGAGCATGATGATGCGAACCGTGCTTTGATGGGATCTAACATGATGCGCCAGGCTGTGCCTTTGTTGCGTTGTGAGTCGCCTATTGTGGGTACAGGTATCGAAGGTCAATTGATTCGTGACTCTCGTACTCAAATTACGGCTGAAGGTGATGGTGTGGTTGAGTTTGTGGATGCTAGTGTTATCAAAATTCGCTATGATAGAACAGAAGATGAAGAGTTTGTTAGCTTTGAGTCCGCTGTTAAAGATTATATTATCCCGAAATTCCGTAAAACTAACCAAAGTACAACAATCGACTTGCGCCCAATTGTACAAGTGGGACAACGAGTTTCTAAGGGACAAATCCTTACGGAGGGATATTCTACTCAAAATGGTGAGTTGGCTATCGGTAAGAACCTTTTGGTTGCCTTCATGCCTTGGAAGGGATATAACTATGAGGATGCTATCGTTATCAATGAAAAAGTTTGTAAGTACGATATATTCACTTCTGTTCATGTTGATGAGTACCAATTAGAGGTGCGTGAGACGAAGCGCGGTATGGAAGAGTTGACTGCTGACATTCCGAATGTTAGTGAAGAGGCTACTCGCAACTTGGATGAGAATGGTATTATTCGTGTAGGTGCATTTGTTGAGCCGGGAGATATTTTGATTGGTAAGATTACTCCTAAGGGAGAAACCGATCCTTCTCCGGAAGAAAAATTGCTTCGTGCCATCTTCGGTGATAAGGCGGGTGATGTAAAAGATGCTTCATTGAAAGCTCATCCTTCTTTGCGTGGTGTAGTTGTTGATAAGAAGTTGTTCTCTCGTGTTGTAAAAACAAGAAAATCTCGTTTGTCTGATAAGGCGTTGTTGCCAAAGATCGACGAAGAATTTGATGAGAAAGCAGTTGAATTAAAGGCAATCTTAGTTGAAAAACTTTTGGTTTTGACAAATGGAAAAACATCTCAAGGAGTGAAAGATTTCTTAGGTGTTGATGTTATTGCTAAGGGAGCTAAATTCACAAAGAAGGCTTTAGAAGAAATTGATTATACAACTATCCAGTTGAGTAAGTGGACTTCTGATTCTTATAAGAATGATATGATTCGTGATTTGATCATGAATTATTTGAAGAAGTATAAAGAGTTGGATGCAGTTACTAAACGAAAGAAGTTTAATTTGACAATTGGTGATGAGTTGCCTGCAGGAATCGTTCAATTGGTTAAAGTTTATATTGCTAAAAAACGTAAGATCCGTGTAGGTGATAAGATGGCAGGTCGTCATGGTAACAAGGGTATTGTTTCTCGTATCGTTCGTCAAGAGGATATGCCGTTCTTAGAGGATGGAACTCCGGTAGATATCGTTTTGAATCCGTTGGGTGTGCCTTCTCGTATGAACTTGGGACAAATCTTTGAAACTGTTTTAGGTTGGGCAGGATTAAAATTGAATGTTAAGTTCGCTACTCCAATCTTTGATGGTGCAACTTTGGATGACTTGAATGAGTGGACAGAAAAGGCCGGAATTCCAAGATATGGTAAAACTTATTTGTGTGATGGTGGTACAGGTGAGCGTTTTGACCAACCTGCTACTGTCGGAGTTATCTATATGTTGAAGTTGGGTCACATGGTTGATGACAAAATGCATGCTCGTTCTATTGGTCCTTACTCATTGATTACTCAACAACCGTTAGGAGGTAAGGCGCAATTCGGAGGTCAACGTTTCGGAGAGATGGAGGTTTGGGCATTGGAGGCATTTGGTGCTTCTCATATCCTTCAAGAGATTTTGACTATCAAGTCGGATGACGTCTTGGGTCGTGCTCGTGCTTACGAATCTATCGTTAAGGGTGAACCGATGCCGGTTGCTGGTATTCCGGAGTCTTTGAACGTATTGTTGCATGAGTTGAGAGGTTTGGGATTGAGTATAACACTCGATTAATTGTAATCTTATAATAATATCAACATGGCTTTTAGAAAAGAAAATAAGGTAAAGAGCGCATTTAATAAGATTTCAATCGGTTTGGCTTCTCCGGAAGAGATTTTGGAGGCTTCAAGCGGAGAGGTTTTGAAACCTGAAACAATCAATTATAGAACTTATAAGCCTGAGCGCGAAGGTTTGTTCTGTGAGCGTATCTTTGGTCCTGTTAAAGATTATGAGTGTCATTGCGGTAAATACCGTCGTATTCGTTACAAGGGTATTGTTTGTGACCGTTGTGGTGTTGAAGTAACAGAGAAAAAAGTTCGTCGTGAACGTATGGGACATATCCAATTGGTGGTTCCTGTTGCTCATATTTGGTATTTCCGTTCTTTGCCAAACAAAATTGGTTATCTATTGGGAATGCCTACGAAAAAGTTGGATGCTGTTATCTATTATGAGCGTTACGTGGTTATCCAACCTGGTATCAAAGGAGAGGATGGTATTTCTGAACAAGATTTATTGACAGAAGAGGAGTACTTGGATATTCTTGATACTCTTCCTAAAGATAATCAATTGTTGGAAGATACAGATCCGAACAAGTTTATTGCAAAGATGGGTGCTGAGGCTATCTATGATATGTTGCAACGCTTGGATTTGGATAGCTTGTCTTATGATTTGAGAAATAAGGCGGGACAAGAGTCTTCTCAACAACGTAAGAGCGAAGCTTTGAAACGTTTGCAAGTTGTGGAGGCGTTCCGTGCTTCTAATGGTAGAAATAAACCTGAATGGATGATCGTTAAAATCGTTCCGGTTATTCCTCCTGAATTACGTCCTTTGGTTCCATTGGATGGTGGACGTTTTGCAACTTCCGACTTGAATGATTTGTATCGTCGTGTGATTATTCGTAATAATCGTTTGAAGAGATTAATCGAAATTAAAGCTCCTGAGGTTATCTTGCGTAATGAAAAGCGTATGTTGCAAGAGGCTGTGGACTCTCTATTCGATAACTCTAGAAAGTCAAGTGCGGTTAAAACAGATGCTAACCGACCTTTGAAGTCTTTATCTGATAGTTTGAAAGGTAAACAAGGACGTTTCCGTCAAAACTTATTGGGTAAACGTGTTGACTACTCTGCTCGTTCGGTTATTGTTGTTGGTCCGGAATTGAAAATGCATGAGTGTGGTATCCCTAAGGATATGGCTGCTGAGTTGTACAAACCATTTATCATCAGAAAATTGATTGAGCGTGGTATTGTAAAGACTGTTAAATCTGCTAAGAGAATAGTTGATAGTCGTAAGGATGCTGTTGTTTGGGATATCTTGGAATATGTAATGAAGGGTCATCCGGTACTTCTTAACCGTGCTCCTACTTTGCACCGTTTGGGTATTCAAGCATTCCAACCTAAGATGATTGAGGGTAAAGCTATTCAGTTGCACCCATTGGCATGTACTGCGTTCAATGCCGACTTTGATGGTGACCAGATGGCTGTTCACTTACCGCTTGGTAATGAGGCTATTTTGGAGGCTCAAATGTTGATGTTGGCTTCGCATAATATCCTTAACCCTGCTAATGGTTCCCCTATTACAGTGCCTTCTCAAGATATGGTGCTTGGTTTGTATTATATTACTAAACCTCGTAAAGGTGCTTTGGGTGATGGCTTGAAATTCTATGGTGTAGAAGAGGCTTTGATTGCTTATAACGAGAAAAAAGTAGCTCTTCATGCTCCTATTTCCGTTATTGTTAAGGACCTAAATGAAAATGGAGAGTTGGTAGATACAATGTTGGAAACTACTGTTGGTCGTTTGATTTTTAATCAAAATGTTCCTGATGAGGTTGGGTTTGTTAATACATTGGTTACTAAAAAATCTCTTCGTGATATTATTGGTGATGTCATTAAAGTTTGTGGAGTAGCTCGTACTGCTCAATTCTTGGATGATATCAAAGACTTAGGTTACTATATGGCGTTCCGTGGATGCTTGTCATTTAACTTGGAAAACGTTATTATCCCTAAGGAAAAAGAAGAATTGGTTGAACAAGGTTATAAAGAGGTAGAAGAGGTGATGAATAACTATAACATGGGATTCATTACTTATAACGAACGTTACAATCAGATTATTGATATTTGGACGCACGTCAACTCTAATCTTTCTAATATCTTGATGAAGACTATCTCTTCTGACGACCAAGGATTTAACTCTGTTTACATGATGTTGGATTCCGGTGCCCGTGGTTCTAAAGAGCAGATTCGTCAGCTTTCCGGTATGCGTGGATTGATGGCGAAACCGCAAAAGGCTGGTGCTGAAGGTGGTCAGATTATTGAAAATCCAATCTTGTCTAACTTTAAAGAGGGATTGTCTGTGTTAGAGTACTTTATCTCTACTCACGGTGCTCGTAAAGGTTTGGCGGATACTGCGTTGAAAACTGCCGATGCGGGTTATTTGACTCGTCGTCTTGTGGATGTTTCACACGATGTGATTATCAATGAAGAGGATTGTGGTACTTTGAGAGGTTTGGTTTGTACTGAACTTAAAAATAATGAAGAGGTTGTTGCCTCTTTGTATGAAAGAATCTTGGGTCGTGTTTCTGTTCATGATATTCAACACCCATTGACTGGTGAAATTATTGTTCAAGCTGGTGAGGAAATTCGTGAAGATCAGGCTCAAATTATTCAAGAATCTCCAATTGAACGTGTTGAGATTCGTTCTGTATTGACTTGCGAATCTAAGAGAGGTGTTTGTGCAAAATGTTACGGACGTAACTTGGCAACAGGACGCTTGGTTCAAAAAGGTGAGGCTGTGGGTGTTATCGCTGCTCAATCTATTGGTGAGCCGGGTACTCAGTTGACATTGCGTACTTTCCACGTGGGAGGTATCGCAGGTAACATTGCTGCTGAATCTGGTATTACTTCTCGTTATGATGGTATCGTTGAAATCGATGAATTGAGAACTGTAGATGCTGAAAATGAGGATGGTTCTACTACTCAAATCGTAGTGGGACGTTTGGCAGAGTTGAAGATTATCGATCCTAATACTAAGATTGTATTGACTAACGCAAATATTCCTTATGGTGCTAAGCTATTCATTAAGAATGGTCAAACTGTTAAGAAGGGAGATAGAATTTGTGAATGGGACCCATTCAACGCTGTAATCATTACTGAGGTTGCCGGTAAAATTAAGTTCGAGAACGTTATTGAAAACGTTACTTATAAGACTGAGTCGGACGAAACTACAGGTTTGAAAGAGAAGATTATCATCGAGTCTAAAGATAAAGCAAATGTACCGGAAGCTCATGTCTTGGATAAGAAGGGTAACTTGATTAAAACGTATAGTTTGCCGGTAGGTGCTCACGTTATTGTTGACGATAATGAATCAGTTAAGAGCGGTCAGTTGTTGGTGAAGATTCCTCGTGCTGTTGGTAAGGCGGGAGATATCACCGGAGGTCTTCCTCGTGTGACTGAGTTATTTGAGGCACGTAATCCTTCTAACCCTGCTGTTGTTTCTGAAATTGATGGTGAGGTTTCATTCGGTAAAGTTAAACGTGGTAATCGTGAAATTTCTATCACCTCTAAAGCTGGTGATGTAAAGAAATATCTTGTTCCGTTGTCAAAACAAATTTTGGTGCAAGAAAACGACTATGTTCGTGCCGGTACTCCTTTGTCTGATGGTGCTATCACTCCTTCTGATATCTTGGCAATTAAAGGTCCTACCGCTGTTCAAGAGTATATCGTAAACGAGGTGCAAGATGTGTATCGTTTGCAAGGTGTGAAGATCAATGATAAACACTTTGAGGTAATCGTGCGTCAAATGATGCGTAAGGTTGAAATCGCAGATGCAGGAGACACTCGTTTCTTAGAGAAGGAAGTGGTGGATAAGTTGGAATTCATGGAGGAAAATGACCGTATCTTTGGTAAGAAAGTTGTTGTTGATGCTGGTGATTCTGAAAACTTAAAACCGGGTCAAATTGTTACTGTTCGTAAATTGAGAGATGAAAATAGCTCATTGAAACGTAAGGATTTGAAATTGGTTGAAACGAGGGATGCAGTTCCGGCTGTCTCTTCTCAAGTTTTGCAAGGTATCACTCGTGCAGCTCTTCAAACTACCAGCTTTATGTCTGCAGCCTCTTTCCAAGAGACTACTAAAGTCTTGAATGATGCTGCTATCAGAGGTAAAGTTGACTATTTGGAAGGAATGAAAGAGAACGTAATTTGCGGACACTTGATTCCGGCCGGTACAGGTCAACGTGATTTCGATCGTTTGATTGTATCTTCTAAAGAGGATATGGAGCGTATAATGGAGGCAAAACGTAATGTTTTGGATGAAATTGAAATCCGTTAATGTGTGTTCAAATTGAATATTAATTATAAGCAAAGGAAATCGCTTGGGTGGTTTCCTTTGTTTTTTATCAATTTTATACTATGGATAACGATAATAAACCTAAAAATCAGTTGAGTATTGAGTTGAGTGATGAAATTGCTGAAGGTATTTATTCTAATTTGGCAATTATTTCACATTCTTCTACAGATTTTGTTTTGGATTTTATTCGTATTGTACCCAATACGCCAAAAGCTAAGGTTAAATCAAGAGTGATTATAACTCCTGAAAATGCTAAACGCCTGCTTAGAGCATTGAAGGATAATATAACAAAGTATGAGTCTCGTTACGGCAAGATTGAAGGCGGGGATGAAGAGGGTGGATTTACTCCTCCGTTCCCTATGAATTTTGGTAATTCTGGTGAGGCTTAGTGGTGATTTTTTTTTTCAAAAAATGTTTTTATATTAGTTTTCAAAATAATTCTTGCGGAATCAAACTATAAAATATACCTTTAGAATCCGGTTATAAATAGTTTTCTAATCGTCTTATGGTTCTCTTTTTCTAAATTTTGAATAATTTTTTTATAAAAGTATTTTTTAAGTGAAAAATTTTCTATATTTGTAAGAATTGTTTTAGTAACGTCTTAAAATGCTTTATAGATATGAAGAGATTAGTTTTTGCTATCATTTTAGGTTCTATTGCTTTTTCGGCATATCCTCAAAATGAAATTTATATGAAGGTTTCTGCAGACCAAATTATTGAAGGGTCTAAGCGTTGTTATCAAATTAAACGTGGTTATGCACGTCGTGATAAAACTCCTTGGGAACCTTTCTGCGGTGAGTTTACTAATTTTTACTATGAGCCAGGGTATGAATATACTATGCACGTAGAAAAATATGACCCTCAAGCTGATACTATCCGTGTTATTAAAGCGATTGCTCGTGATAATAGTGCAGCTTATATGAAACAGTTGGAGTTAAGAAAAAAAGGTGCTGAGAAAGCAAGTGAAGAGTCTGCAGATTAACTTTCTTCTAAGATTTAGGGTGTACAGTTTTGTACACCTTTTTTTCTTTTTTGGTAATTGTAATGATTACCCATAATCAAATGCATTAAAATTTGCCTCTGTTTTTTTATTAGTAACAAAAATCTATCTATCTTCGTGCTGTTGAGATTGTTTGAGGTAGATTTTGTTTTAAGCAACAACTATATTTAACTGAGTGTATTCGGTATTTCAATTTCAAGTATTGTGTGTTTTAGAATTGTTTCTATCAATTCTTTTCTTTGCTTGAGATGGCTTAATTCCTTTATAATGAGGTTGCTCGTTTAAATGTAGATTGACTTGCTTCCTAATAATGCCTTTATTTTTGGACGATTATTTATAGCTATTATTACAAATGAAAAAAAATTATTTTTTATTGGTTTTATTGTTTTCTGCTTTTAACTTCATTTTTTCTTTTGCAGCAGATAAATCAAGGGCTTTGTGGCCATGTAAATATGGAAATCGTGTTTACGTGAGTTGGCGGATGCGTGCTTCTGATGCTCCCAAGTCTACAGTTTATAAATTATTTGCAGATGGGATAGAAGTGGCTTCTTTAACTGATAAAACTAATGTTTCTCTCTCTTCGGAATATGCGAATTCCATCTTCTCGTTAGAGGTGTATGATCGAAATGGTAATTTGCTTGACTCTCAATCAGATGTGAAGTGTAACCCCGACTTTTTTACGCATATAAAGTTGGATGTTCCTGCTGCATATTCTATGAATAACTCAGAGGTTACTTATTCCCCGAATGATTGTTCGGCATACGATATGGATGGTGATGGTGAGCAAGAAATTATCCTTTCTTGGGCTCCGTCAAATGCCGGTGCTACTTGTACTGCTACTGCTCCTCCTATCTTGGATTGTTATAAGTTGGATGGTACTCGCTTGTGGCGTATTAATTTTGGTCCGAATGTCTTGGCTGGGTGCCGTTTTACTTTCCTTTGTTATGACTTTGATGGAGATGGTATCGGTGAATTAATTGGGAAAACTGCTCAAGGTTCAAAAGATGCCACAGGTGCTTTCTTGCAAAAAGGTGCAGCTCAAGGTGCCAATCACTATGCCTCTTCTGTTAATTCAAGTGGTGTAATCACTGATGGTGGTCGTGAGTGGATTACTTGTTTTGACGGTGTCACAGGTAAAGAGTTACAAACTATTGATTATTGGCCTTATTTTAACATCCAAAGTGATTGGGATGATAGAGCCAATGCTACTGATGGTTCTTCTTATGGCCACCGTGGAAATTGGTTTAAAGGTTGTGTGGCATTTTTAGATGTAAATGGTGAACCTACTCCTTGCGCTGTTACTACTCGTGGTATTTATACCTATTCTTATGCTGCTGCTTACCATTGGGATGGAAAAGATTTAAAAGTCCTTTGGAAACACACTTCTGATAGGGCTGGACAGGGCATCTACGGACAGGGGGCTCATAGTGTTACGTGTGGAGATGTTGATAATGATGGTTTTGATGAGATTATTGTGGGTGGAGCTGCTCTTGACCATGATGGCTCTTTTTTATGGTCAACCGGTTTAGGTCACGGCGATGCTACTCATTTGGGTGAGTTTGACCCTGAAAATGATGGGTTGGAGTATCTTATGGTGACAGAGGAGCCTACTGCTAAGTATGATTGTGCTATGTTTGATGCAAAAACCGGTCGGGTTTTGGTCTCTAAGGCTCAAACGGGAGGTGACACCGGAAGAGGATTGATTTTGGATTGTGACGATCGTTATCCGGGGTCTGAATTTATGGAGTGGAGTGATGCCAATTTATTTACTTGCAAAGGTGATGTGATTGCTCCTTGGCATGTTGGTACGATAAAGAATAGTTCTATTAATTTTCGTCTCTTCTGGGATGGAGACTTATATGAAGAATATTTAGATAGAGGTCATATTGACAAGTGGAATTCTCAAACAAATAGTTGGGATCGTACTCTTACGCTTTATTCGCATGGATTTGGGGCAAACGACATTAATTCTACCAAGTACAATCCTAATTTGGTGTGCGATCTTGTAGGCGATTGGAGAGAAGAGGCTGTTTTCTGGGCTCAAAATAGTGGTAATACTTATTTGACTATTTTTACTTCTACTGTGGAAAGTCAGTATAAATTGCCATGGTTGAGAGATGATCATACGTATGATATGGCAATTACTTGGCAAAATTGTGGTTATAATCAACCTCCGCACTTAGGGTATAGCCCTATTGATTATTATGATAAACTATCGTATGTGATTGAAGAGGCTACTCTCACTAAGCATGGTGCCGGTAGCAGTAATCAAGAGGTGAAAAAAGATAGTGCGATAGTGGATTTTTACTACACTTGGGAGAATGCAGAAACCGTTACAGTAACCGGACTTCCCAACGGGATTAATTATACGGTCGATCAATCTTCTCGGAATGTTTATTTTTCAGGGTGGGCGAATGATGTTTCGGGAGAGTATAAATTTATGGTTACAACTGTAGGAAACGATAAAAATGCAGTTAAGTCGGGTACAATTATAATTCTTCCTGCCGAATTGAATGGAGAAGAAACCGGCGTTACATTGAATAGCTCTTCGGGGGTTAATGTTTTGATTGCTCCGAATCCTACTGACGGTGAATTTAATGTGTTATTTAATGGAGTGAGTGGTGTGGTTGATTGGGAAATATCTTCTTTGGAAGGTAGAGTTTTGAGTAAAGGTTCTTGGAATTTGTCCGGTAATAATTCTTTGTTTGTAATAAAAAATGAAGGTCTCAAAAAGGGGGCTTACATTTTGACGATGAATGGAAACGGTTGTATTGTTCAAGAGATTATGTTAGTTAAGTAGTTTTTAAGGAGAGAAGATTCTTCATAAACCAATTCTTTCTTAAGTTCTCATAAACTCATCGAAACTCATTTCTGTATTTGAGAAAGACAATCTGTAAAGAGGTTCTTCTTCACTAGTGTTTTTATGAAGATTTTCTATGCAAATTCCTCCCATGTTTTGCATGGCAATCCTGAATCCGCCAATTACTGCGAACAAATGTGTAAAGTAAAATCTTCTTATCTGTTATACAGGAAAAAGCTACATAATTTACGAAAGAAAAGAGGATGCTTCGTATTGAGGCACCCTCCATTTGTTTTTATTGTTTTTGTTTGATTTACTCCATTGCAACAAGGGTAAATTTCCCCCAGTCTGGATTTGCTTTGTATTCATCTAAGGAAGAACTATGAACGTAAATCGTTACATCCTCATTGAAGATATTATCGCTTTCTCCCGTGAATAGAGGCGGTGTGGTTGCATAGCAATAGACGGTTTTTAGTTTTATACAATCGTAAAAAGCGTTGCGTTCAATCTGTTTCAATGATTCTGTGAGGGTAATGCTTGACAATGTAATGCAATTTTTGAAGGCATTTGCCCCAATGGTAGAAACAAATTTGCCCAATTCTATTTTTGTTAGTGCAGTGCAGTTGTAGAAGGCCTTCCCCTCGATTGATGTAAGTGAGTCTGACGTAGTGACTTCCTTTAAGTTTACGCAGTTGGAAAAAGCCTCTTCTCCAATTGTTTTAAGACTTGGAGAGACATTAATCTTTGTCAAACTTGTTTGTGCTTTAAAAATTGAGTCGCCCAGTACAGATGTGTAAGGTTTGATAGCATACATTTTATCTTTCTCAATTTGTGTCAGAATTAATTGTTTCTGATCGAATTTTAGTGGCAACGTGTCAATCGTTTCATACAGAAATGCGTTGGATGCCATTTGTTTTATATCGATGATTAAATCTTCAGTTTTGTTTTTGATTATAAACTGAGTGTTCCTCGCTTTCTCTGTTATATTGGCAGAGATGTTTATCTTCATATAGTGGCAATTATTATAGTCTAAACTAAAAGAATCACACTTTGCCCACTCTTCTCCTCCGGAGTAGGTTGGTTTTGTTCTGGATGCAAACCGAATCTCTTTAATTTTGGCAAATGGTAATTTATTTTCATCTCTATAATCGTAATACCATTCCTTATAATCACTATATTCGGTTTTTAACAGAGTGAGGGATTTTAAGAGAATCAAATCTGAATTTACTCGGTCGATTTCAATTGTTTCATTGTACTGGCAAGAGTTAAATGATGCAAGACAAGATAAACCTATAATCAGGGTGAATATATACTTTCTCATATCTATTTAATTAAATGTTACGGCTATTTTTGTATTAAGACTATGTACGATTGCTTGGTAAAAATTAGTTTGGTACGGACCGTCCGCCCCACCTCGTTCTTCTCTATGCCATTTACCTCCTATGGCGATGTACATCTTTGCTTTTTCTGATAGTCGGATGTTGATACCGACACTAAATTTAGCGAAAAATGAGGGCGACTTAAATACATCTTCAAGAGAAAGTTCATCACTTAGATAATCGTCATCTGTATATGGGTCTCTAATCTCTTTTAATTGGTGACTAAGACGTTTGGAAAGTCCGTACGAAAAATCCAAAACCGGTGTTACCGGCATTTTTATAATGTAATACTTGAAATACAAGAACGTCTCTGCATCTATGGACGAAGATATAAAATCAAGATTGTTGAAGTGAAAATCATAGTAAATTTCATCGATATAATCATAATACTTGCTCGTGTCATACTCTCTTGCAAGTAAACCAACACCAGCTCCTAAAAAGAAGTGTTCGTTGAATCGACAGCCTCCGATGTAGTCTGCATTGATTCCCCGGAAACCATCTCCTTTGTACCAAAGTCCCCATGCTAAATTTAATTCCGGACCATGTTCATACTTGGGTTGAAACCTCTTTTCCTCTGTTCTTTGTGCTGTGCTTAGTGTTCTGCTATCTTCGGTTGCCTCTTTTAAATCTTTGCCGTAGCAAAACACCCCCCATGTCATAAGACATAACAATAATACCTTTTTCATTTGAATTTTTCTTTTTGTACCCTTTATTCTAATTCGACCTGAATTAGTTAAATCGTGTAATATAATTTTAGGTTAAACATTCGTGCAAAGTTAGGTTGTTTTTTTTAAAGATTCCATTTAGAAACGCAAGATTTTTTTATAAGATATTATGAAAAACACTGCGGGAGAAGCCATGTGGCGAGGGCGCAAAGCCCCCAAGAGCGTTCGATAGCATTACAAAAAAAAAAGAGACTGAAGTCTCCTGACGATTAATTAATTATGTATTGTTATGTCAAAACAACTAATCGAGGCACAAAGATATGGAATTTATCTTGGTCTACAAAGGAAATGGACTCTACATCAAAAAGATTGCATGATTTGTCTGTTATACAGAAAATATTTATAATTTTGTTTTCGATAATCATGAGTTGTTTTTCTTTTTGTTTTATTGTTTTTTATTTAAAATATGGGAGAATAATTCTAATTATCTAATAATTATAGAGTTGATTTTGTTGGATTTGCGATAAGTAATAAAATATGATTGATATAATGAACCGGTTATTAAAATTTAGTTTTAGTTTACTACTAATTTTTATAGTAGGGGAAACAAATGCACAAGATTATTTAAAATTTGTTGCAGATAACAAAAATGAGATTTTGGAACTAAGATTTAGAATTGAAGATGTTACAGAAGAGGCAGTAGATGAGTTTTATGTAGAGGGTGAATACTCAGTAGATGGTAATGATTGGGAAAAATTCTCCTTTACAGACAAAAAAAATGATCTTGCACTTAGTGGGACAGAAATTTTATTAAGGACTCATAGAGGAGATGTAACAAAAGTGTATGGCAACGATGTTGAATTTTCAGTAGTCGGTCCAATTACAAGTATATGCAAAAATGGTAACTATACGTCTATTTTCAGTAGTTTAAAAAATTTGACTGATGCCTCTGCTTTAATTATCCCGGACAAACTTTCAGAAGATGCATGCAAAGGAATGTTTTATAAATGTATAAAATTGAAAAAAGGTCCGAATTTACCGGCAACAACATTAGCAAAAAACTGTTATGCATATATGTTCGGGAATTGTAGTAGTTTAACAGAAGCTCCGGAATTGCCAGCGACCGAATTGGCTGAAGAATGTTATAGATCGATGTTTACGGGCTGTATCGGTTTAACAAAAGTCCCCAAACTACCGGCAACAAGTTTAGCGAAAAAATGTTACAACTGTATGTTCAAGGGTTGTAGTAGTTTAACAGAAGTTCCGGAATTGCCGGCGACCGAATTAGCTGAAGAATGTTATGGAAATATGTTTGACGGTTGCACAGAATTAAAAAAAACGCCTAAATTGCCGGCAACAAAATTAGCACCTCTGTGTTATTTTTCAATGTTTAATGCTTGCGAAAATATAACAGAAGTTGAAGAACTTCCTGCCACAGAACTAGCAGAACGGTGCTATTCTATGATGTTTGCAAATTGTAAAAGTTTAACCAAAATTTCTAAATTACCTGCAATGAAGTTAGCAAATCATTGTTATAGTGAGATGTTTTTTGGTTGTAGTAACTTAATAGAAGCTCCGGAATTGCCCGCGACCGAGTTGGCAGATTCATGCTATATTTGTATGTTTGCAGGTTGTACAAATCTTACCAAAATGCCCCAATTACCGGCTATAAAGTTGGCTAAAGGGTGTTATGCATATATGTTTTCCCATTGTCATGGAGATGATAATTATTGTATTAACCTAAAAGAAATCGAGGATTTACCGGCGACCGAATTGGCTGAAAATTGCTATTTTGGTATGTTTAAAGGATGTCGAAGTTTGACAAAAGCACCTAAATTACCAGCTACAACATTGGCAAGCTGCTGTTATAATGTTATGTTTTATAAATGTACAAATTTGATAGAAGCTCCGGAATTACCAGCTATAGAACTTAGAGAAGCTTGTTATCGATATATGTTTTCAGAATGTCGAAGTTTGACAAAAGCACCTAAATTACCAGCTACAACATTAGCGAGCCGCTGTTATGATAATATGTTTGATGGATGTACAAATTTAATCGAAGCTCCAGAATTACCGGCTACAACATTAGCAAGCCACTGTTATTACCGTATGTTTGATGGATGTACAAATTTAACAGTAGCACCTAAATTACCGGCTACAACATTGGCGAGCAACTGTTATGAAGGAATGTTTCTTGAATGTACAAATTTATCAGAAGCGCCGGAATTACCGGCTACAACATTAGCGAGCCATTGTTATTACCTTATGTTTTATGAATGTACAAATTTAACAGTAGCACCTAAATTACCGGCTACAACATTAGCGAGCCATTGTTATTATTCTATGTTTAAAGGATGTCGAAGTTTGACAAAAGCACCTAAATTACCGGCTATAACCTTGGCGAGCAACTGTTATAATAGTATGTTTTTTGGTTGTACAAATTTAATAGAAGTTCCGGAATTACCGGCTGCAGAACTAAAAGAAGGATGCTATAATAGTATGTTTAGAGATTGTTTGAACCTTAATTGTATTAAAGTGCATTTTAAAGATTGGAATTTGCCTTTTGAAACAACTAGTCACTGGGTTTATAACGTTGCAGATAGTGGTACATTTGTTTGTCCAAAAGATTTGCCGATAGAGTTTCATGATAAATCAAAAATCCCCGAAGGATGGACAATTAAGTATATAGAAGAGATAACTGGTGTCGATCTAATAAATGAAAAATTAGAAGAAGCTGCCAACGTATGGACAGACAAAAATTCTAAAACAATTTTCGTTACTAAAACAAAAGCAATCATTAATGTTTATAACCTATCCGGGATGCTTCTAAAATGCATTCTACCTAAAAATGAAACAGTTACAAAAATACCAATGAAAGAGAATGGAATCTACATTGTGCAAATTGGTAATAAAAAAAGAAAAGTGGCTTTATAAATGAGAATAATTCTTATTTCCAATAAGCCAGTCCTATACCTATTAAACTATTTCTAAAATAGTAATTTATAGAGTGAGTGATTTAATCGTTTAGGAACTCATCTTTAAGAGGATAATATAAGAAATTTTTTGATATTTTTCCCGCTTGGGTTGCTATGGTTTTTGCTAATGATGGCGTTGGTGCAAATAACAATGTAGGAAAGATGTTAGAGAACAGAAAGTTCTACTTAGAGTTTAATAAATCTAGCAGAAGCAAAGATAAACAAAAGGGCTGACATTTCTTATTCAAGGTGTCAGCCCATTTGTTTATTCTTAAAATTCTACCATTCAAAAATTCTTTACTTTTTTACTATTTGAACTGTTTTTGTTACATCATTCATTGTTACTGCACAAAGGTAGTGGCCTGATGGTAAATTGCTTATATCTATCTTCTCGTCTGTTTGTTGTGTCTCTTTTTTTAGAACAACTTTTCCATCTGTAGATATTAATTGAATGGTTGCCTTTTCATTTAATCCTTCTACATATAAACAACTCATTGTGTAGGTCGGGTAAACTCGCAATATAGGATTTTTTTGTTCATGTAGCTCTGTTTGTTCTGTTTTGCATAGTTGCAAGGTGGAGGTAGATAGTGGAGGTAGAGTAATGGTTGCTTTCCCATTTTGTACCATAACACTCTTTTCTTTTAATGCGTTGATTGCGTGGGAGATAAATGTTTCTTCTTCCGGTAGGTCGGATAATTGACTGAGACGATATTCTCCGTCAGACACTTCATAATTTTTCAATTGAATCTCTGTTTCTATTTCATCCTTTATCGAGCGATTGATGAGTAAGATGCTCATGGAATCTTTGTCAGCGCTTATGGATGTGTGTACAGATACAATTGAGTCATTCCCGGAAGTCGAAGGTAAGTAATACTCTTTGTTGTAGCGAGCAAATAGATGGAGTGTTTCCCACATGCCGGTTTTCCAAGACCATGGAATAAAGAATTCTAGGTTGTGTTTCATGAATTCTCCCATCATCGAACCATACCAAACACTATTGAAGTCCGGATCGTTCGATTCAATTCCTGTCTCGGTTATTCCCAATGCTCTGATGTCATCTTCTCCCATATACTCTTTCATCCACTCCTGGCAGCGTTTAAAGATGTAAACCTTGCTTTGGGTTTCATCCCAACCTCCATTTATCAATTTTACACCATTAGCTTGGGGATAGATATAGTTTTCATCAAAATATATTCGATGCGTTTGTAATATCTCTTCGTCAGAAAAATTGATAGGGTAGTAGTGCAATGCAAACACATCTAACAGTTTCATTCCACATTTTTTCTCTTCTTCGGCTATTCGTTTAATAATGTATTCTAACCAAGGCCAATATCTTCCATCTGTGGTTAGATCCTTTCTGTCTGGTCCGGCAAACCATTGCCATTCGTTGGCGCATATCGGTCCAATTAGTTTTAAATCGGGATATTTGGTGCGTGCTGCTTTGGCAATTCGTACATATTTTTCAATGTACTCTTCCGGTTTTACGGGTTCTTTTTGAACATCGTCATGGGTCAAATGCCATATCTCAGGCTCATTGTCTAATGCCCAATATAACGTCTTGGAACGGTCGATTCCTAATCCGTTTTCTCCAAACCAATGATCTAATATTCCTACGCATGAGTCAGTGGGCCATTCCTTTAAGTAGGTATTAATATCTCCATCAACCAAAGCGTTTTTCCCATTATCCTCATTAGGTATTGCTCCTTTCCCGGTTACATTTTGGGCTGTGTTTAACCATTTATTTCCATGCGAAACATACCAATCCCAATCTTTAAAATTGTATTCCGTATCAGCTCCAACCCATCCTAATATGGGTAATCCATACATTACTTGCACTTGTGGTGCATTTTCTTGGATGGTTCGGATTTCATAATCCCAATTTTGACTGTGAACTCGGTTATACCAATCGGGATGACTGGCAACGCGACGATGAAAATTGTATTTGGTTGAATTGTTGCCACTATTCTCGCGAAGAATACCAATCCCCGACTCGTTGATTAAAGTCCACATAGAGTCTGTTGTAGCTTTTGTAGAATCATCGTTTGTAGAATTGTTTTTACCATAAATGTAACGTGATATTTTGTGGGGCGTCGCATTCCCATCGATGGATATCACTACCGTTTCGGCATTGGATAGGAACGTAGTCCCTACCATGCCGATGACGATAGTTGCAATTATGCGTTTTGTCTTCATTATTCCACCTCCCTAATACTTAATTATAGGAATCGTTTTTGTTATATTGGAAAGCGTAATAGCGCAAAGATAATAACCATTAGGAAGTTGCTCGATGTTCAACGTAGCTTTATCTTGTGTGCATTCTTGGGTTATTAGAGATTTACCTTCCATCGAAATGATTTGGATGGTACCGCCATTACCTAATCCGGATAGGTGCAATCGGTTTTGGGTTGAAGTAGGGAACACTTTAACCTCACTGATAGCTCTCTCCGGAGAAATGTTGGTTCCTTTTCCTGCATTCAGCAATATAGTTGTTGTTGATAGAGGAGGTAAACTTAACTTTGCTGTTCTGTTGTTGAAAGATGTAGCCTTTGTTTTTAGTGCATTATCTGTGTGGGATACAAATGTCTCCTCATCCGGTAAGTCAGACAATTCCAAGGTCATGTAATCTCCATCTCTTAATTCAAAATTGCTCAAATTGATCTCAATTTCTGTTGCTTCTGATATGGAACGATTGATAAGTAATACTGTCAATGAATCTTTCGTTTCGTTTATCGTGGTATGAATTGACACCAATGAATCGTTGGAGGATTGGGATGAGAGATAGTAGGGTTGGTTGTAGCGAGCAAATAAGTGCAATGTTTCCCACATTCCGTTTTTCCAGGTCCAAGGTGAAAAAATTTCTACTTTCTCTTTCATGAATTCACCTATAGTAGAACCATACCAAATACTACAAATATTTGCATCGGAAGATTCTATGCCACATTCTGTCATTCCAAAACCTCTTGTCTCTCCCATGTATTTCATCATCCATTCTTGGCAACGTTTGAATACATACTCTTTGGTGTTATTATTATTCCATTTTCCTGTAATCATCTTTATTCCGTTGGCTTGAGGATAGTTGTATGTCTCGTCAAAAAATAGTCTGTGACATTGAATCACTTCTGCATCCTTTAGTTTACTTGGGTAGTAGTGTATAGCAAAAACATCTAATAGTTTTACACCGCAACGCGCCTCTTCTTCTCCAATCCTTTTGATAAAATACTCAATCCACGGATAAAATTCTTCGCCAACAGTAACCCCGTAATCAGAGCCTGCATACCATTGCCACTCATTGCAGGTGATTGGTCCTACCAATTTTATATCCGGCCATTTGTTTTTGGCTGCTTTGGCAACTGCGATATATTTGTCGATAAACTCGTCTGCTGAAACCGGTTCTTTCTGTACGTCATCATGGGTTCCACTCCATATTTCGGGCTCATTGTCCATTGCCCAGTAGAGTACTTTAGAACGGTCAAACCCTAATCCGGTCTCTCCGAACCAATGGTCGAGTATCCCAACAGTAGAATCTGCAGGCCATGGCATCAAGTAGGAGTTGGGATCTCCTTCCACTAACGCCGTCTTTCCGTTGTCCGGATTGGCTACACCTCCGATTCCTGCCACGTTTTGAGCCCTATTTAACCATTGTTTGTTATGGTCGATGTACCAGCCCCAATCATCAAAATTGTTCTCTTCGGTTGATGCTACATACCCTAAAAGTTGAAATCCGTACATAGCTTGTACATTGGGTAGTCTCTCTTGAATACTTTGTAATTCGTAGTCCCAATCGTGTGGTTCAACATTGTTGTACCAATCCGGATGACTTGATAGGTGACGACTGTAATTGTATTTTGTAGAGTTGTTTCCGCTGTTTTCTCTTAAGAATGTTACTCCAGATTCGATGATTTGTGTCCACTCTGCTTCTGTTGTTGCTTTGCTAGAGTCGTCACTTGTCGAATTGTTTTTTCCATAGATATAGGGTGATACTTTATGTACTTCGCCCTTTCCATCAATTGTCAGTGTGACAGATGTCGCTCTTGTGGCAAAACAACCAATTACCAATCCTATAGCAACGGTTGTTACTTTGAAAATTTGATTTGTTTCCATAATTGTAGTTCTAAGCGTTAAACTTATTTTATCTCCTTGTCTTGTTTTAAATCAAGACATCTGTTGCGTTTCTACTTCTATAAATTACGTTTTTTTATGGATTATTTTTTTTGATAATTTTGAATTTATATTGCTTGTTGTGTGCTCCTAATCACTTAGTTACGCGTTATTATAATTCGTTCAACCAAGTAATACAATCTTCAAAATTATATCGACCTAACTTATAGAACCTACCTTTATATACGCAATATTAATCTTTTTTTTCCTTTTCTAAAAATTTTGAGTGAAAATTTTGTATGTTTGGTCGATTTATTCTTACTGAAAAAAGATTATGGTTATTTTAATTACAGGTGCTACGCATACTGGGAAAACGTTTCTAGCCCAAAGGTTGCTTGAGAAATATAATTATCCCTATTTATCGGTAGATCACTTAAAAATGGGACTGATTCGTAGTGGAAATACTTGTCTTACACCCTTGGATGATGAAGAATTGACTCTTTATCTATGGCCAATACTGCGAGAAATGATTAAAACGGTAATAGAAAATCACCAAAATTTGATCGTTGAAGGTTGTTATATTCCCTTTGATTGGAGACAGTCGTTTGAAGTTGAGTACCAAAAGAATATCCGATTTATTTGTATTACCATGAGTGAAAACTATATTAAAAATCATTACTCTGAAATTATTAAGAATGCCTCTATTATTGAATCTCGGTTAGATGATAATGATTGTTCTGTTGAATTTCTCCAGCGCGAAAATAAATTTTATAGAGAAGGATTCTGCAGTGCAGGTGAAAATGTATCCTTGATTGATGGAGATTATCAAGAGTGGTTAAATGGGGTTCAGAAATGTGAATGTTTTTTTAGGAGGATTTTATAAATTTTGCAAAATGAATTTATAGAGCGTACCTAAATTAATTTCACATTTGTTGGTTCTCTCTCTACAATCTTTGGTAATGACTCAGTTTTGATTTTTTTCTTTATGCTTGCTAAATTAAACTTTATTTTTTTAATTTGTAGATTGACTTCTAAATGATACAAATTTTTAAGAATAGTAATCGCAATAGATAGAATTTAAAATGAAAAAGATATTGTCATTATTTATGCTTTGGCAATGTATAGCTATAACGTCTTTTGCCTCTACAGATGATATAGGTTTATATGTGAATGATATAATTCTTGATTGGAGCGGTGGTGGAGGAACAAAGGATGTAGTTAATAATAGTTTGACTTCAAATCAGTCGGCAATAAATTATTGGGATATTCATGATTTAAGTACAGATATTTATGAAAAGCTGGAGATTTCTTTTGCCCAGGTAGTAGATTATGATAATATCAACATTACCATTACTTATAGTGACGGGAGTACAATAGAAACAAAGATTCTTCGTGGAACTTCTTCTCATGAAGTGAATTTTGATGCGAGAAAGACTCTTGTAAAGATTTCTATTTCACATGGTTGGGATGGTCCAAGTGGTGCAGTAACTCTCTACTTCAACAGTATTATCATTCGAGCGAAGAATTCTACTGGTAATATTGGATTTATGCCTGTAGGGTCGCCTAAGTTGGGTAAAGATGTCGCAAACCCACTGTTGGATTTCCATTTTATAGCTGATCCTACGGCTATTGAGTACGATGGTCGTCTATATGTCTATGGCACTAACGATCATCAGCAATATGAGGCTGGAACTCCTACCAATAGTTACGAAGCAATAAACTCTTTAGTGGTTATTTCTACAGATGATATGGTGAATTGGACCTATCATGGACTAATAGATACAAAAAGTGTGGCACCTTGGATTTCGGCCTCTTGGGCTCCATCTATTATTAGTAAGGTGCAGGCTGATGGTTCTACACTTTTTTCTCTTTATTTCTCTAATAGTGGTATAGGGTCCGGAGTAATTCAATCTAAGTCGCCTCTCGGGCCATGGACATCTCCTCTCAATACGAATCTTACCGATGGGTTTGATCCTGGTGCCGTAGTCGATGATAATGGTGATGCTTGGTTGGCTTATGGTGGAGGGGTTGGTAAAATCGTTAAGTTGGGTGACGACCTCCATTCTATTGTAGCCGGACCTGTTTTACCTCCAGCACCTTATCACTTCGAGGCTAATGAGTTGAACTTCATTAATGGTACGTATGTATATACCTATAACAATGATTGGAGCGACCATTCACCGTGGATTCATGGAGGAGAAAAGCCGTCTGCTTGTAGTATGGTTTACTTCACAAGTAAGACCCCACTTGATGAAGATTCCTGGAATTATGGTGCAAACTATTTCAGAAATACGGGTGAAAATGGCATGAATTATGGTAACAATCATACTCATCTGCATAAATATCAAGGAAAGTGGTATCTGTTCTATCAAGCCAATAATCTGGAGGCATCCATAGGTTCTACAGGTGGATTTCGCAGTATCTACGTTGATGAAATTGAGGTGGACGAGGATAATGTGGTTATTAGAGAATGTACCCCCTCTTTTAAAGGCGTGAGAGCCATCAAAAATCTGGATCCATATACTCCTCAATATGCTGCTACTGCAGCGGCTACTCTTGGTATCGTTCATGAACAAGCAGATGGAGAAGGACACATGGTTGTAAAGATTGGTACTCCAAGTACGAAAGCTCCAATCCCTTCTGAGGGGGTTATAGAAGTGCGTAATGTGGAATTTTCTGGTGCTGATAATACGTTAAAATGTCTGGTAAAAGGAAACGGAAGCATTGCTTTGCGTATTGATAGTAAGGATGGAGAGGATATTACAACCATAACAAGTTTAGATGAAAATTGGACGGAACAAACAGCTGTATGCAATTCTGTGTTGAATGGCGTTCACACCATTTATTTCATTCTTAGTGGAGATGTACTCTTTGATAAGTGGGTGTTGAGTAACGAAACACCAAGCGATATTGAAGAGGTTCAATCTTTAGATACTCCTAAAAATACGGGGGATTTGTATAATCTAAAAGGACAGCTAATTCATAAACCGGCTAAAGGAATTTATGTGTCAAACGGGAAAAAATACATTATTAGCGATAAGTAAACGTGAGTTCTATAAATTTAGTGTTTAAGATTTATAAAGTGTAAATCGTAGGTTGATAAACTTTTCGGTACTTTTTGATTTATTTTGGTAACCTGCAGTTTTCTGTCGGTAATAGTACTCGTATTGCTCCTTTCTTTCGCATAGCAATTTTCTCGAAATAAATTAAAAATTCCTCGAAATGAATTTTAGAATCTACCTAAAATAAATTCAAAAGCATCCGAAACCAGATTTTGAGCAATAAATTCGTAATTTATAGAACTTACCTTAAATTATGATTGATGAAAATTTTACTGCAGAACTATAAATATTGAGAATTATTTATTGGAGAGGTTCTAAAATTTTACCTAATTTTGTGAGCGAAATTAATAGCATAGAAGATGGGACTAAAATATGGTATAATAGGAGTTGGAGCCATTGGCGGTTTTTATGGTGGACGATTGGCAAATGCCGGTTGTGATGTTCATTTTTTATTCCACTCAGAATATAATCATGTTAAAGAGCATGGATTTCAAGTTGATTCTGTTGATGGAGATTTTCATTTGTCCGATATCTCTGTCTATAATAATTCTTCCGACATGCCTAAGTGCGACGTGGTTTTGGTGTCGCTAAAATCAACGCAGAATCATCTGTTGCCCCAATTGTTGGCACCCATTCTACAGGAGTCATCTATGGTTATTCTAATTCAAAATGGTTTGGGATTGGAGGCTGAATTGGCACTCTCTTTCCCTCAGACAACGATTGTTGGAGGAATGGCTTTTATTTGCTCTTCGCGCATTGGTTTAGGGCATATTCAGCATAAAGATTACGGTTCACTCAATATTGGATTTCATCAACATAGAAATGAGGCGGTCTTGATGCGGTTTTTAGAGGATTGTGGTTGTGCCGGACTGACGGTTACAGTTGCGGATGACCTCTATTCTGCAAGGTGGAAAAAGTTGGTTTGGAATATTCCATACAATGGCTTAACAGTTGTTTTGAATGCAACCACTGAGCAGATTATGAAAAATAGTTTTTCTCGCCAACTAGTCAAAGAGTTGATGGACGAGGTTAGGGCTGCTGCTTTGGCAAATGGGGCAACGATAGAGGAGTCGTTTATTCTTGATATGCTTAATATGACTGATGAGATGAGACCCTATTCGCCAAGTATGAAGTTGGATTGGGATAATCATCGCCCTTTAGAGATACAAGCTATTTATTTGAACCCGATAGAGGAGGCAAAAAAAGCAGGTTGTCCCATGAGAAAAGTTGAAGCCTTGTCTCAGATTTTACTCTCTCTATCTAAGAATGCCGAATTGATTTAGATGCTGTTTAAGTTTTATTATTAAATTAATTTTGAATTTCACTCTATTCTTTTTCGGTATCTTTGAGATTCTTTTAGGTGGGTTCTGTAAATTTATTATAATTGGAAGGTTTCTAATTATGTTTTTTTATATATTTGCATTATTGATAATTAAATAAGGAGTATGAGTCGTTTATTTTTTCGTATATTTCTATTTTTGTTATTGTCTTCACCGGTAGCTTTTGCTCAAACAGTAAAGAATCAGGGTAAAAAAGTGGAGACAGTAGATATTTTTGATGAATTAAAACGTCAGGGTGGAACCGGTCAGGGGAAAGTGCTAATTAATCAAAATGCCAAATTGCAAATTTTGTTGGATAAAAAGATTACAGAGGCAGAAGAGACCCCTTTTATTACCTATGTTGGTTATCGTATTCAGGTTTATATGGGTAATAATCAGAAAAAATCAAAGACAGAAGCATTGAAGCGTGAAGAGATGATTAAAGAGAAATATCCTGATTTGCCTGCGTATCTATCTTTTGTTTCTCCTTTTTGGCGATTAAGAGTGGGGGATTTCAGGACTCATACCGATGCTTTGGTTGGCATGCGTGCATTGTTGACAGATTTCCCGGAGTTGAAAGGGCAGATTTATGTGGTTAAAGATGATGAAACCCGTGATTTACTCTTGGAAGAACAATAAAATAGTTATAAAGTGGTTTTTATAAATTCATTTATTGTTTGAATTTTATTATATTTTGATAATTAAGGTTATTTATATTGGTTGTCTTTAATGGATAATTTAGAAATTAAACCTTGGGATCTTGCTAAGTATCCAAGTGTAGAATTGACAGAGAAGATTACTCCGTTGATTGCTCAAATCTTAGATTTGTTAGGAGAAGATATAAACAGAGAAGGTCTGTTAAAAACTCCGGAACGTGTGGCGAAAGCTATGCAGTTCATGACTTATGGGTACAAAATCGATCCGTCTGATGTGTTGCGTTCTGCTATATTCGAAGAGGAATATCGGCAAATGGTGATTGTTAAAGATATTGATTTTTATTCGATGTGTGAACATCATTTCTTGCCATTTTTTGGGAAAGCTCATGTGGCATATATTCCGAACAAAAAAATCACAGGCCTTAGTAAAATTGCCCGTGTTGTGGAGATTTTATCTCGTAGATTGCAAATTCAAGAGCGTTTAACTACTCAAATTAAAGATTGTATTCAAGAGGCTCTGAATCCATTGGGAGTTATGGTGGTGATTGAAGCTCAACACACTTGTATGCAGATGAGAGGAGTGCAAAAAATGCACTCTATTACCACTACATCTGATTTTACAGGAATCTTTAATACGCAAAAAACTCGTGAAGAGTTTATCAACCTTATCGGAAGATAATCACCTTACTTTGTGGAAATCTTCTTGTAGAGGAAAATGAAGAAGGAGAATATCAGTAAACTTATTATCGCTATTAATAGGTTTTCTTTCCCGATATTATCCAGATAGCTGGTTTCAAACTCTTCTGGGTAGAGATGACTTGTTATAATTACTAAAAAATTGTTTGTGAAGTGACAGACTATAGGTATCCATATACTTTTCCCCCAATAGAGCATATATCCGAAGATCGCACCCATGAACATTCTAGGAAAGAATCCATAAAATTGGAAGTGTATGGTGCTGAATATGAAAGCACTGCACCAAATGGCAAGGTGAATATTGTGAGTTTTCTTCTCGATGCCTCGTTGTATAATACCTCTAAATAAAAACTCTTCTCCAATTGCCGGAATGATTGCCAAAATTAGTATGTCCAATAATATCATCTCCCAAGCTTGATTTGCAAGCATTTCTTGTGTTAATCTTGTATTCTTATCTTCCATTTTTCGCATCCATTCTTCTATGCCTGATAGAAATTCGGGTAGTTGCATCAACTCGTTCATAGAGGTGATGTAATTGATAAATGGGATTGATGTAATTATACAGATAATTGCTAGCAGAAGTAGTTTAGGTTGTGGTTTATTAATGGATAGGAAGGATTGAGGATGATAGCTAAATAGATAGGCAATAGCAAGAGGTGCTACTATAAACATGCCAAGAGCAGAAAATAGTTGGGTTATCTCTATTGATAGTGTATTATCTTCTGTGGGGAATAGTTTTAGTAGAACTTCACCTAACATTAATAGGGAAAGACTGGAAAATAATAGTAAAAATAGAACGATTGTAAATTGTCCCCACATGGGAAGTTCCTTGAATAAACCTTTGAATTTTATATATTGCATCTTTCTCTACTTTTTTAGTGATTCGTTAATTACTTTGTCGCTTGTTTTTAAAACTAATTCGCTTTCAAAGCCTTTTGAGCAACCGTAGCGAAAAAGTTTTCCTTTGGCATCGTATAGCGACTCATACTTTATCTTTTTAAATTTGCTCTCTAATAGTTCGTATAATTGTTCTTCGTAGTCATCCGATTCTATTATGGAGAGTGCGTTGCGGATATTTTCTTCGCTAATATCTTTGGCTCGTAACATCATGCCAATTTTATTTTTGCCCCATTGCTGAAAACGATGTTTGTCTTTGGTATAAAATTCGGCATACCGCCGTTCATCGATATATTTTTCTTGAATGAGATAGTGGATGATTTCTTCCTTTTCCTCCTTTGTTAACTCCCAATTAGCCATTTTTTCGATGACGTTTTTTATGCATTGTTCTGATTTGGAACAATAGGAAGCCATTCTTGATAAAGCCGATTTGTAGTCTATTTCTTGCATCGTATCATTCTTTCTTTTCCGTATTCATCTATTCTTAATGTTACCTCTTTGTAGCCCATTTGATGAAGCATAGTTATGCACTCTTGACCTAACAATGCGTTGATCTCAAAATAGATATAGCCTCCATCGTGTAAATGTTCTTTCCCAAAATTAGCAATTTCTCGATAAAATATCAACGGGTCTTCATCGGATACAAATAGAGCAGAATGAGGTTCATAGTTCATCACTCGTGGAGCGATCTCCTTCTTCTCTCTTTGCATTATGTAGGGAGGATTGCTGATTATTAGGTGATATTTTTCCTCTTTGGGTAGTGTTGTCGATAAAATGTTATCGTGATGAAAGAGTATATCAGTATCTAAATTTGTCGCGTTCTTTTGTGCAACTTCAAGTGCAGTTTTTGAAATATCGGTAGCATGTATCTCCATTTTTTCAAGAGCTTTTTTTAGTGAGATGGCAATGCAACCGCTTCCTGTCCCGATGTCGATTCCTTTACCTTCTTTGTATTTCCAATCTTCTATCACCCAGTCTATAAGCTCTGATGTTTCGGGGCGTGGGATTAAAACGTCCGGAGAAACGAACCACTTTAAGGAGCGAAATTCGCACTCTCCTAAAATATATTGAATGGGTTCGTGCTTTTTTAGTCGAAGGGTAATTTCTTCTAAGTGTTTATTTTGCGCCTCTGAGAACCCCTCCATTTCTTTTATTATCGCTAAAGAAAGTGGTGCATCAAACAAATATTGAATGATGAGGTAGTAGAGCGTTTTAGACTCCTCGGCAGAGTAAATACCCTCTAAGTTTTTGTAAAATTCTTGTTTAGTCACTGTTGGTGTTCTGTGGAATATAATCTTTGTCTATGTCGTTTATCTCTTTTAATATGTATCGTTTGTAGTATGATAATAACAAGGTGGTTGCAGGAAGAGCGATAATGATTCCCAAAAAGCCTAATAACACGCCAAATACGGAGAGGGCAAGCAGTATTACAGCTGCATTTAGGTTTAATGTCTTCTTCATGATTTTGGGGACTAAGTAGCCATCTTGTATAATTTGCACTACTATGAAAACAACGGCAAGTGCAATTAGTCCTCCCCATGGCGCTACCCCTCTTTCTGCTGCATTAATCAATATTAAAACTATGCAAGGAGGAATGCCCAATACTTGTAGGTAAGGAACCATGTTTAATAGACCCAAGGTGAGTCCCATCATTAATGCTAATGGCATCTTGATTATTGAAAAACCTATGCAAAATAGAATGCCAACGCACATTGCAACCGCAGATTGCCCACGATAATAGTTGCTCATCCCTTGTTCCATGTCTAGCAACAAAGAGGAGGCAAAGGGTTTATATTTGTCTGGGATAAGTTGAATTAGTCGTTTCCCAATTGTGTTGTAGTCTTTCAAAATAAAATACAGGTATAGAATGGTGATAAATGCAGCAAATATACTGGTTGCTATGTTTAGTGAATTGCTAAGGAGAGTCCATGCGTGAGGAAAGAAATCTTTTATTAATTGAGCCAAACTCTCTTTGTTGAAAATCTCAAGAAGTTCGGTTTGTATAATGATATTTTGTAGAATTATTTCCCATTTTTGTGGAATAATTCCATAGTTTTGATTCTGTGAACTATATTGAATAATTAAATCTTTTACCTTAACAACCTCCGCTACAAACAGAGGAGTAAGTAATGTTATTGCTAATGCGATGAGTGTAAAAATTGTTAGTAAAACCAAGATGACGGCTAAATTGTGATTCTTGATTCGTAATTTTCTCTTAAAAAAAGAGACAATAGGGTAGAGTAGATAAGCTAAGAGCCATGCTACAAAAAATGGTATTAATACAGGTGTTAAGTAATTGAGTAATAGTAATATACTGATAAATCCGGCGAGTAGTAGGAAGAGCCGAACGGTTCTGTCTAAGTTGAATGGTTTGGAAAAAGGTGACTCCATACTAAAAAAAACTTTAAAAAATAGGCATTGAAGCTCAATAATTTTATATCTTTACAAAGATAAATAAAATATCAGACGAAATAGTTTTTTTCTAAACAAGAAATTTTAATTTCGTTGTTTTATGTATAAGTTCTTGGTTGATTGAATAAAATTTTGTTAAAATGAATAATAACGAATTAAGGTCTCTTATTGTTAATGACTTGAAGGAGTTGTTACTGCTTTTTGATGGTATGTCCGAGATGGCGGAGATTCCTCTCAGCGTGTTGAATCTTGCTTCTGTAAAAGTGGAGCATATATCAGACCGAATTAAGGAGCTATCTCCATTGAATACAGTGGGTGTTACTTCGCAAATTGAAGAAGTAGAGCCGGATACATTTCAATCAGAACTAGTTGAAGATGAGGAGGATGAGATGCAAATAATGGATAGTGAGGATGTGTTTTTAGATGAAGATGAAGAGTGTGAGGAATTGGATGAAGAGTATGACGAATTGGATGAAGAGGAGGAATGGGAAGATGACGATAATGAGGGGTATGAAGATGAAAGTGATGATTGGGATGAGGATGAAAATGATGCTAATGATGAAAATTTAAGAGTTGAGACTGATGATGAGTTTGGCACGGATTTTGTTAATGGTATAGTTGAAAAAGCATCAGAGGATGCATCGAAATTTGCAACAAAAGATAAAACTGATATTGCAACGAAGGTTGTTTCGAAGCGTTTAGAGAGTCGTTTTGTTGTCTCTTTGAAGAAAATGGGAATTGTAGATCGTTATAGGTATAGTAAAGAGTTGTTCGGTGGTGATATGGGCTTGTTGACGCAAACTATTGATGTATTGGATGGTATGGCTTCATTGGACGAGGCAATCTCTTATATTCATTCTCATTTTTCTTGGGATGAACAAAATGCCGCTGTGGCAGATTTTTTAGTTTTACTTGAAAATCGTTTTTCGTGAAAAATACATTTGGGAAATTGTTTTTGGTTCCTACTCCGGTAGGCAATTTAGAGGATATGACTTTTAGAGCTATCCGTGTGCTGAAGGAGGTAGACTTGATTTTGGCAGAAGATACTCGAACTAGTGGGATATTGTTGAAACATTTTCAGATAGAAAATAGGATGATGTCTCATCATAAGTTTAACGAACATAAAAGTTTGAGTACTATCGTATCTCGCTTACAAATGGGGGAGAATATCGCTTTGATTTCCGATGCAGGAACTCCAGCAATTTCCGATCCGGGATTTTTGATTGTTCGAGCTTGTGTTGAGGCGGGTGTTGAGGTAGAGTGTCTTCCGGGTGCCACAGCTTTTGTCCCTGCTTTGGTGAATTCGGGATTGCCAAATGACCGTTTTTGTTTCGAAGGCTTTTTGCCCCAGAAAAAAGGTCGTCAGACTAAATTGAAAGAGCTTGCAGAGGAGTGTAGAACAACAGTGATTTATGAGTCCCCGTTCCGTTTGGTTAAGACGTTAACACAAATGATAGAGGTGATGGGAGAGACAAGAAAAGTGTCTGTCTCACGTGAGATTTCAAAAGTTCACGAAGAAACTGTTCGGGGTACTTTAGTCGAAGTTAAGAACTATTTTGAAAATCATCCCCCCAAAGGCGAAATTGTCATGGTTTTGGGCGGATGTGATGTGTGAAATTTATTTAGTAATAACATATTAATTTATTTTGTAAGATGAAAAAGCTATTTTTATTATTGAGTGTGTGTCTTGCTTTGGGAACAACTTCTTGTTACAAAGATCAATATGAAGCAACACAAAAGAGTTTGGATTCTCTTGTTAACGAAAAGAAGATGGTTGACCAAGAGGTGGCTAACTATCTGTCCCTTATCCAAGAAGTTCAATCCAACTTCAGAACTATCAAGAATGCTGAGTTGGGAATTTTAGAAGAGACTCAAGGTGCTGAAGGGGTAACTCCTGATAGCAAACAAAAAATTCAACAAGATTTTCAAACTATCACTGATGCAATTCGTTCTAGCCGCATGAAAATCGATTCTTTGGATCAAGCTTTGTCTAAGGCTCAAGGAAATGCTGCTTACTTCCGTGGATTGGTTAGTGGATTGCAAAGAGATTTGAAGGAAAATGAAAAGAAGATGAAAGAGTTGAAAACTCAATTGGAAAACAAAGATATTAAAATTGCTTCTTTGAGTAGTTCTTTGGATTCTATGACAACTAAGGCTGATTCTATTTTCCAAGTGGCAACTCAACAAGAAATTGCTATGGCAGCTCAAGAAGAAGCTTTGAATAAAGCTTACTATTTTGTTGGTGATAAGGCTACTCTTAAACAAAAAGGTTTGAGAGAGAAATTACTTAAGTCTGCAAGTATCAATCCTAGCATCTGTACTGCTGTTGATATCCGTAACTTTACAGAATTGGATCTTAATTCTAAGAAAGCTTTCTTGTTGACTTCTCACCCGCTTAATTCTTATAAGTTGGTTCAAAAATCAGAAGATGATAAGAATTTAATTTTGAAAATTACTAACTACAATGCTTTTTGGGCTAATTCTAAATTCTTGATTATTCAAGTTAAGTAATCGGTTTTTATTGAATTTTAAATAGAAGGAGGGCTAGTGGGTCCTCCTTTTTTTGTAAAGTTCTTTTTGTTCTTTTTCTCTGATGTTGAATTTATAAACCCTACTTAGCCAAATTTCTATGGTGTTTGCCTATATATTGTAGTTTTAAATAGTAGATATTATTCAAAAGGAGTTTTTGTTTAGATGGAGAAAAATCTATTAAATTGAAGTGATAATGGTAAAATCTATTTGTTTGTCTTTTCTAACTTGAAAACATTTTTTTACATTTGTGAAAATTATAGCCTGATCAATTTCTTTGTTTGAGAAATTTTTAAGGTGATTTTTAACTGTTAATCTATTAAAATGTAATAATATGGGACTTTTGGATAATCTTTCATCGGTGTTGTCAACTGTGAATAAAGCGTTAAAGAGTGAAACTGGTCAACAAATCATTAAGGCGGTTACGCAAGCAGGTAAAGGAGGAGACTTTGATATTGCAGATGGATTGAAAGCTGCGTTGAAAATAGGAATTGAGACCGCTGCAGCTAATTTAGGAAAAGAAGATGGGTATTTAGCTGATGCTGCAGTACGAATTGGTTTACCTAAAGAGGCATTGACCGCATTTTCTGCTGTACAATCCCTTTCTAATAATCCTGCATTCAACTCTATTTTGAGTGCCTCAGGAGTCTCTATTCCAACGGCTGATACAATAGTAACTCTTTTTAATAGAGCAGCTGAGAATGCAGCTCCTAAATCGATTGATATTTTCGTTGATGCTATTACGGGAATGTCTATGGGAGAAGCTAAGACTATTCTTTTTGGAGAAGATAACGCAGCTACAACCTATTTGAGGGATAATACGTTAACTGAGTTGCAAGGAGCTTTTAATCCTTCTATTACTGATTCGCTCAATAAAGTTCAAATAGCGAACGTTACTCCAATCACTGCATGGGACACCTATGCAACATATAACAATAAATTGGTGGAGTTGCTTGATTCTAAAGCAGCAAAGGCGGCTATAGAGGTTGCTCGAATGACAGGTGTGATTGAGGATAAATATTTTGAAATGTTAAGGAGCATTGAACCGGTAGATAACAATTTGCCAAATTATATTACAGGTCAAGCTTTGGATGGGTTGTTCCTAAAAGTGTCTGAAAAAGAAGCAGATATTAGACATAATGCAAGTGCTCGTGTTAGTGATGTTCTTCAAAATGTATTTGGACAATTGGACAGGAAGTGACATGATTTTGTGATTTAGATTATAGCTGTTATGGTTACATTTACGATTGCATTAGTAACGTTAATTGTTGGTTACTTTGTTTATGGAAAGTTGATGGAGAGAATTTTTGCTCCTGATTTAAAGAGAGAGACCCCTGCAGTTAAATTGCAAGATGGTGTTGATTTTATTCCTATGACGACATGGCGTATCTTTATGATACAATTCCTAAATATTGCAGGTTTGGGTCCAATCTTTGGAGCTATTATGGGTGCAAAGTTTGGTAGTGCGTCTTATCTTTGGATTGTCTTGGGAAGCATCTTTGCAGGAGCTACACACGATTATTTTTCCGGTATGCTTTCTATGCGTCATGATGGTGAAAGCCTTCCAGAATTGATAGGTAGATATTTAGGAAGTCGAACCAAATTGGTAATGCGCTTCTTTTCGGTGATATTAATGGTTTTGGTAGGAGCCGTTTTTGTATCTGGTCCGGCTGCTTTATTGGCAGGATTAACTCCTGAAAAATTTGATGCTTTGTTTTGGATTATCGTTATTTTTATCTATTATATGCTGGCAACAATGTTGCCTGTTGATAAAATTATCGGGAAAATTTACCCATTATTTGCAGTGGCATTAATTTTTATGGCTGTCGGTATATTGGTGATGTTATATGTTAATTTTCCTGATATACCTGAGTTGACTGATGGTCTGCATAATACCCATCCCAATGCAGATAAATTGCCAATTTTTCCGGTGATGTTTGTTAGTATTGCTTGCGGAGCAATTTCAGGTTTTCATGCAACTCAATCTCCGTTGATGGCAAGATGTTTGACCAATGAAAAATATGGGCGTCCTGTCTTTTATGGTTCCATGATTACGGAAGGTATTGTAGCTTTGATTTGGGCGGCTGCAGCAAACTACTTTTTCCATGAGAATGGCATGGACGAATCGAATGCGGGTGTGATTGTAAATGCAATTACCCGCGATTGGTTGGGAAGTGTTGGTGCCGTTTTAGCTATATTGGGTGTAGTTTTTGCTCCTATTACTTCCGGAGATACTGCTCTTCGTTCTGCCCGATTAATTGTAGCGGATTTTTTGCATGTCGAACAGAAAAGTATCTCAAAAAGACTTTTAATCAGTGTCCCTTTGTTTTTAGCAACGTTGGCAGTTCTAATTTATAGTTTGATGGATAAAGAGGGATTTGATATGATATGGAGGTACTTTGCGTGGTGCAATCAAACTCTTTCTGTCTTTACCCTTTGGACTATTACTGTTTATCTCTTTTTACAAAAGAAGTTTTATTGGGTTACCTACATTCCGGCACTTTTTATGACAATGGTTTGTGTTTCATATTTTTGTTTGGCTCCGGAGTGTTTGTCATTGTCTGCACCTGTGTCATATTCAGTGGGTGTGGTAATGGTGCTTATCTCTATAGGTGTTTTTGAAGTATGGAAAAGTAGACAGTAATACTGATGAAAAAAAAGTTAATAACTTGTTTATATGTCTGTTTATAAGTCTTGTTTCTTATGTTCTATTCTTTACTTAAATTTAGCTATCTTTGTGCTCTTGCAAATGAAAAGTTATGAAGAATATTTTTGATTATATTGTTACTTTGTTGGGCAACCATTCATGTGTGATTGTACCGTCTTTGGGTGGATTTGTGGTAAATGAGAAGGTGATAGGAACTCCCTCGGATTCGGATTTTTTTACTCCTCCATCTAAAGAGGTGATATTTAATCCTGTCTTAACCCATAATGATGGACTGTTGGCACAAGAGATATCTCAAACTGAAGGTGTCTCTTTCGATGAAGCTAACTCTAAAATTATTAGTTGGGTTTCATCCATAAAAGATAAAATTGCTCAAAATGGTGCGTGCGAGATAGCTAATTATGGGGTGTTTGTTAACAAGGATAATCGTTTGTCTTTTTTGATAAAAAATCTTCATATCGAAGACTCTGTTCATTATGGATTGTCTGATTTTTATTTCCCTCGTATCCGAGTGGAGAAGAATAACTTGGAACCATCTTCTTCAGGGAAATCTCATTATGCTTGGACTGCGGCTGCTGTAGCAACTTTGTTCTTAGCTTTTCAACCCATTACAAACTCTACGCATGAGGGGTCTGCCTCTTTTTCTTCTATAGTTCCAAGTGATTTGTTGGTGAAAAAGGAGATGGAACAGCAGAAAGTTTGTATTGAGGAATTGACAAATGAACTGACTCTGTATAAAGGTGGAGAGACTCTTTATTATTGGGTGCTAAATGATTTTAAAGAGGAGAGTGAGGCAATTCTTTTTCTCACTGAAAATAGGACCTCTATAGATGATTCTTTGACTATTTTAAAGTTGCAAGATAGATTTTGTGTTGTTGCTGCTTCCGCTGAATCTACTGAGGAGTTGGAACTTTTGAAAAATAATTGGAAAAATTCTCCTTCTGCATACGTTTTAGCAATTTCTAAATTTAGCAATTAATGTCATGGTTAAATTATTGGAAACTGATATTATTGAGGCTTCAAAAAATGGTATGGATGCTTTCCTTGACCTTTTTGTGGATGCTTATTGGAAAGAAATTGGAGGTGATTTGACTGCTGAATCTATGGCGCGTTTGAACGGCCACCAAAATGCGTTATTAGCCTATTCAATCTTTAGAAAAGAAATGAATGATGGCGGATTTGTTCAATTAATACAAAATGGGTATGGTGCCTATTTTTTTGATAATCCTTTTGCAAAAGCGATGCGACTTTTTGGTGCTAAAGAGTTATCTAAATTGGTGTACAAGGCAAAAGAAATTTATGATGTAAATAAAGCTGAACTGGAGAGAGAAACTACTGAGGAAGAATTTCTTTCAATGTATGTAGATTTTGAAGCCTTTGATGAATTGGAGGAGTCTTTCTTGTTTATGGAAGAACGTATGACTGCTATTGTCGCTTTTTTTGTAGATGAGAATATCAGTCTTTTTGCTGAAGTGGTTTAGACAACTTCTTCTAATTTTTTAGAATAAATAGGTGGAGGTTCCATAAATTCATTTTTTTTGTATTAGTGAGCGGTCAGAACTTTATAAAAGCTGCAGCTAATGCGTTTCGCTTAAGCATATTCGAAATTAATTTCAAACCGTAGGAATTTAATATCAAAATAATTGTCCTAAAAAATGCACTCGGCATGAACGGACCATTAATGGGTATTTCTAATTTTTTCTTCAGAACGTGATTTTTTATCTATGGTATAATTCAACGAAAATGAGTTCGAAATAAATGCAGAAGACTGATTAAAGTGTAATTATTGCACATTATTTATTAACAATTTTTTTCTCTGGATATTCTATGAAAGCCCCCTCCCAAACAAGTGTAGGTCTGGGGATTTTCATTTCAGTTAAGAAGAGTTCTATAAATTCATTACGCGGAATTTTTTGTAATGATTTTTTCTGTTGCTTTAATCTATTTTCCATTTAATGCAGCATTTAATTTGATAGGTTTTGTTTCCTATGCTCTCTTCGTAGTTGCTACCGCAAGTTTCTCTATCGTCTGTGTAGATAAATGAATTTCCATTTAGAGATAATTGTAATTGTTTTCTTATTTTATAAGCTATGTTTATCCCTATCCGATGACCTTCTCCATAGTGTAGCGGCATGGAAAAACTGCTGGTTACGTCTTTCTCATATAGATATAAGCGATTGTTATAATTATCTGTTTTAAAATAAGCATAGCGTATATTTATGTTCAATCTTTTTAGGAGCTCCTTTAGCTCCAAATCTAGTGCTACTATCCAGCCGAAACTTCTTATTTTCTCTTTATTGTATTGATTCCCTTCTAATTGTGTTTGTAGTGAAATTTTATTCCATTCTCCTTTAATCTGATATCGGAGTGTTTGTTTGCTCTCTTCTTCTTCGCTTTTGATTTTCATCTTATATCTTAATTGCATGTTTATGTGGTTGCTGGTATTATGATGTAGATGAACAAGAAAGTCTTTACCCCATGAACTTCTGTCAATTCCGTATTTTGCCCATGGAAAGCGATATAGATCAGTATAGGCGGAAATTGTTATTCGCTTGAATGGTAGTAGTTTACATCCTAAATAGAGCCCTTTTTCATTTTCAATATTGCTGTTTTCGCTAAATCCATTCCCGTATAGGGACTGATATTTTTCATGGTAGCTTCTATGTAATAACATAAATGCAATTCTCGATGAGGGAGTGAATGTAGCTGCATTTAATGTGGCTGCCGATCCATTTCGATCCAGTGCAGTTTCTCCATATATCAGGATTCTACCTAACATCAATTTGTAGTGAACGCCAATGTTTAAGTGCCAATCTGTTTCTCTGAGTCTGTGTTTTAAGTAGAGTTGTTCCGTTGGCATTAGAGAGTCGCTAAATTGAGTGTATAAGAAGGTACAACCTACATCAAAGAGGTCATTTCTATATTTAATATTCCCTCCAATGATTGTTTCATGAATATTTCTCTTTTTGGAAAGTTCGTTTTTACTCCTGTGCATACCATCTGTGCGAAAAGAGGTTATCCCTAAGTAACTTAAATTTGCATCTCTCTTTTTTCTTGAAAAAAATAGGCTGTAATCCCATTTTTTTATCTTTATTGTTGCTCCAATACCTCTGAAATAATTATTTTCATTAAGTGATGTGTATCTATTTATACCAGGCTTTTGATTGTTGGGATGCACGGTATTGCTACTTTTCCCAAAGAGTGAACCTGTCCCAATTATCAATCCTTGCCCAAAGTTTACTTTGTAGTCTCCTAAGCAGAGGGTTTTAATTATTTTATATTGATTGACTTGGAAGTAAAAAGAATGAAAATCAAATACTTTACTTTGTTTGTTCCAAAAGACTTCTCCTGCATCTTTTTCTCCGGAATACCCAAAGTAAAATATGTTGCTTGCGTTAAAACGATATTTAAAGTAGTATTTGTTGGGGTCTCCAAGATAATAGGGTTCTTTTTCTTTAATCCTCTTATATCCTTTTTTTTGTGGAAAATTTCTTTGATAAAGAGTGCTTAGTTGATGGTTGTTTTCTTTTAGAAGTGTTTGCAGTGGTTTCTCATCCTTGTCATTTGATAGAGTTAGGAATGGAACTATTTTGAAAATTTTTTCTTGTGTGAAATTGGGTAGGTGTTTTAGCTCGTATAATGTCTGAAATTTTCCATATCTTTTTCGATGAAGGAGAATGTTGTTTACGTCTATCTCTGTTAGGTCCGGAATTTGAAGCAAATCTTCTTCACTGCTATTGTTAATATCCAAAGGGTTCTCCTCCAATTCGTTTAGTAATTCCACTATCTCTTCTCCGTCTATTTTGCTTTCTTCAACGGTCTCTATATAATCAATTACTCCTAACGGAATTTCAGCCGAAAATATCGGTGAGTAGTTACATGCTATAATGCAGATTAATAACAAGGTAGTTCTTCTTTTTTTCATTGTTTTATGATTCTTTAGAAGGTGTATTAAGTTGATATCCAATTCCCAAGTTTAAATTTACGCCAAGTGGATGAAGATAGTTGCCACTTAGGTCTAATAGAAAACTTTTTTTACGAAACCCCAATCCGAAGCAAGGATGAAATGTTGGGAGGTGTATTCCGCATCTTATTTCAAAATCTTTGTAATGATAGAGGAATCCCCATCTACCCTCTATTCGTTTTTGGTCTATCCATTCTATTTCCAAAATAGTCTTGGTTTGTCGTGAGGTCAGAATGTGAGTTCCTATTGATAGATAACTGTTTTCTGTAGTATTGGATGAGATTTTTTTGCTTGCAATAGAGAAGGGGTTTAACCATGTGATATGGCTGATAAAATATTTTTTCGAGTGCTGGTAGGCGAGAGATACTCCTGGCAAAATTTGATTCTTACTTTTATCTAATCCTAAGTAATCGAAATATCTAAATTTGACGATTATACCTATAGATAGTTGTTCTGATATTTTTTTTGCCAATGATGTTGCTATTTCAAGTTGTTTATAGTGCTTATAACCATATCCGCTTATTGAAAATTTCGCATCTAATAATCGGTTCGATAATAAAATATCGCTCTTAACCCCTTTTAATTCTTTGCTTAATAGGTGTGAAGTGTAACTCAGATAGATTGCTTTCTCTCCCTTGTTTAAAAGAAAATGTGGATTGTCCGGACCGATGGAGTTCCCTCTGCTGAATGCTGTTGATGACGATATAGGATCACTCACGTTCATCTGTCCTATGCATAATGCAGGAAAGATAAAAAATGTAAAAAATATTAATTTTTTCATTAATACAGGTAGAAAATAAATTTTATAATCAAAATAGGTAGATATAACCTCGTTATTTATATTATATTTGTACTTTAAACATAAATAACGAACTTTATGGCAAAGATAATAAAATATATTTTACTTTCGCTCTCTTGGGTTTTTATTTTGAGTAGTTCTGCTCAAGATGTTGAGAGTGGGGTACGTGTTCCTGCTTGTGTAGATGGAACAGATACGATTCCAAGTATATTATTACAGCCTGTATATGTATTTCCTAAATTGGAATTTAAGAATAAAAAACAGGAGCGTTTCTTTTGGATGACGGTTCGTGATGTGAAAAAGACGTTGCCTTATGCTAAGTTAATTGCTTCAATTATATCCGATGTAGATTCTTCTTTAGCTAAGATAGATAATGATAAGGAACGTAAACAATTTATGAAACAAAAGGAGGATGAGTTGGTAAGTACATATAAACCAATACTAAAAAAACTAACTTTTTCTCAAGGGAAAATGCTTATAAAGTTGGTTGATAGGGAGTGTGAACAAACATCTTATGCCTTGATTAAGCAATTTAGAGGTGGTTTTAGAGCTGCGTTTTGGCAAGGTTTTGCTCGTATGTTTGGTGCCAACTTAAAATCTGAATATGATGCCATGACTGATGATAAAGACCGAATTGTGGAACGGGTTATTATTTTGGTTGAGGCTGGGCAGTTATAGCTATCTTTGTCATTAGACAATATGTCTAGGTGTGTCATGTACTCACTCATGCATACTACTTCTCCAATAGTGGGTTTATTCTTATCTACGTTCTGTAGGTCTGATTGGGTGAATTCTGTAGTAGTTGTACAATTGGTTCTCTTCTTGTCGAACTCTTTGCAGGTGGAGAGTTTGAGGGGATTTGCATTCAGTTATATTGGTATCAAAATATATTGTGTCCACTAAAAATTCAGCTCTTGTTTTGAAATGCAAGTTTTGTCGGGCAGACAACATGTTAGATTTCCAGATTGTCTATTTCAGTGATAGAGCTTTCCTCTAAGGCTGAAAAACCATAAGAAACGCCATGTCATAAGAGTTTTAAAGTCAATTTAATGTCTCATTTTTAGCAAACGTCTGTAAAATGATTATAAAAACGAAGGGTTTGTCAATCGACAATAACTGTGAATGTGTGGGGGATGTGTTTAGGGGACAGCAATAATATAAATATCTCTGTACAAAGTTGGAGAATTACTAGTTAGGTTGTTTTTTAAGTTCTTGCAGAATTGGGACTAAACGTATGTATTTATATGTATATAAAAAAGAAAGGGGGGTACCATGCCCCCCCCATTTTATCAAGTTCTATTTTTATTTAATAGGAACGATTCGGAAATTGTCAACGCACATAAAGATTTGCTCTTCAGATGCCGGAGCTCCGAATTGCAAGAAGCTGAAGTTAGTAGCCTCTTTTAAGTTGATTTTAACGTTAGGATTTGCCTCATCTGATTTTGAAGTGTGATTAAACTCAGTCAAAGGGATAGTAATTGTTTCCCAAGTATCTGTGCTAAATGTACCATTCTCTTTGTAAGGCTCCCAAAAGCAAATAGCAGAACGGTCACGTCCGTGTTTATCAGACGCATCAATAGGACCGAAGAAAATTTCAGTTTTGATTCCTTTGTATCCGATTTCTTTTGGAATAAATACTTCAAATTTCAATGCCAACTCATCTAATTCGTAAGCTTCAAAAGCGTCACCTGCGACAGAAACCAGACCACGACCGCCTTCGAATGGGTTTGCAACATATTGCAAGTACATACATTGGTTCATTTCCCATGCGTTTTTGTATTTACCATAAAGGAAACCATAGTTTCCATCGCAAGGCTCAGGTAATTTTACACCATTAGGGAATGGAGTAATCTCCTCACCATACTCAATAGTTCCGGTGATTAAATCTCCCTCTTCATTCATTGGGCTATATCCTCCCCAAGTTGCAAGGCGACGGTCGAAGTTTACAATTGTATTACGTGCGTCTCTGAAGATAAAAGATGATTTTGTTTCTGCACCGTTGTTTTTAACAGTTATTTTACCCTCTTTTGTACCAACTGGAACAATTACAGTCAATACAGAGTCATTAGACTTTTCAGCTATTACTTCCGCCACTTTGTCTCCGGGGAAAATCACTTCTGCATTAGTTAAATTTTTTCCGTATATTACAGCTTCACAGCTATCGGGAACAAATTCACATTTCATTTTGCATAGTTTTGGAGCAGTACATTTTTGTTCGTCTCCTGAACAACTCAACATGAACCCAGAAATAAGAACTGAGGTTACAAATAACGCAATTTTTCTCATATTAATATTATTTTAGTTATATTTCTTTTTTTTCAAATTTATAGTATATTTTTCATATTTGCAATAAGAGCAAACACTTTTTTATTCGTTGAGGAAATATTCCACAGAAAAGTTAGTTCCATCCCACATTCCGTAAGAGAAGTTTCTAATCCAATCTCCTAATATCGCCACTCTTTGGGAGGGTGTGATTAGTAAATCCAATACTATGTGTCTATGTCCGAATATATAAAAATCGATCTCTTGGGATTGTGCATGTTCTTTGGCAAATTGGACAAGGTATTCTTTTTTCTCTCCTAAATATTCAGCTCCCTCATTACTAAGTTTCTTTTTGCGATTGTAACGAGACCAAGCATAGCCGAAGGGAACGGTTAATCGAGGGTGTATCATTTTGTAGAGAGCTTGGCATGGTTTGTTTCTGAAAAATTTGCGAAGTATGCGGAATGACAAACTAGGGTCTCCCAATCCATCTCCGTGGGCAATGAAGAATTTTTTACCATCGATTTCTGTAATTAATTCTTGGGTGTGTATTGTTGCTCCAACCTCTTTTTCAAAGTATCCGAACATCCAAATATCATGATTCCCGGTAAAGAGATGTATCTCGGTGCCGTTATCTGCCATTTCTGCCATTTTCCCTATAAATCGAGAATATCCTTTGGGGACTACATCGTGGTATTCAAACCAATAGTCAAACATATCTCCGACAAAGTAAACAGCCTTAGCTTCATCCTTTATGCTATCTAACCAACGTACCAAACGTCGTTCAGAGTCGATTGGATTTTCAAATAGATCTAATCCTAAATGGGCATCGGATGCAAAATAGACGTTTTTCCTACTCTCTTTCATTTTCTCTTTATTTTACAAATAACCAAGTTCCAATAGAGCTTCCTCTGACATCCTATCTTTGCTCCACTCCGGTTCAAATACCAACTTAATTTCGACGCTCTTTACCCCTTCAACAGCCTCCACTTTTTGTTTTACATCTTCTAATATAAAATCGGCTGCAGGGCAATTGGGGGCAGTTAGTGTCATTTCTATAATTACGTTCCCATCGTTGATGTCAATGTTATAAATTAATCCTAACTCATAAATATCAACAGGAATTTCCGGGTCGAAAACTGTTTTCAAAACCCTAACTATTTTTTCTTCTAATTCTAAAAATTCGTTCATAATTCTTATAAAATAGGACTAAACAATCTTGCAGAGGATTCTTTTAGTCGTTGTTGTAATGGGCGTTTCTTCCAGGTGTCAAAATCCAACTCTTTAGAGTGTTTAATGTCTTCAAAATAGATTTTAGTAAACTCTTCTGTCTTTTCTTTGTCATAGATGATGGCATTGAGTTCGAAATTTTGATTAAAACTTCTGAAATCCATGTTAGAGCTACCGACAAAAGATATATCGTCAACAATTGTTACCTTACTATGAATGAACCCATCTTGGTAGAGATAAATTTTTACTCCTGCTTTAAACATTTGATCAAGGTAAGAATAGGTGCTAAACAAAGTAAGCGGAGCATCTGAACGGTAGGGTAGGATTATCCTAACATCGATACCATTAAGGGCGGCAATTTGTAAGGCACTAATTACACTTTCCGGAGGCAAGAAATAGGGTGTCTCTATGTAAATCCTTTTTTGAGCCTCTAAAAATGCTTTAATGTAGCATTGCATGATGCTTTCCCAAATTAAATCCGGTCCGCTAATAACAATTTGCATCAAGCTATTTCCTTTGGAAGTTGCTGTAGGGTAGAATCTTGCATCATCCACCAATTCTTGTTTTACAAAATACCAATCTTCAAAGAAACTCTTTTGAAGTTCTGACACTACGCTACCTTCCACTTTTATGTGGGTGTCTCTCCATGAACCCCAACTTAGTCCATAGATATAACGATCTGCAATATTATATCCCCCGGTAAAACCGATTTCTCCATCTATGACTAATATTTTTCTGTGGTTGCGATAATTGACACGACTATTGATGTAGGGTAATCTTACTTCCAAAAAACTCATTACTTGTACCCCTTGAGCTATTAGGGATTTGATGTCCTTTTTCTTTAGTTTGATACTTCCTACATCATCTACGATCATTCTAATTTCTACTCCTTCTTGAGCTTTTTTCTTGAGCGCATCCATTATTCTTGTCCCGATTTTATCGGAATTGAATATGTAGTACTCTATGTTGATATGATTTTTGGCTTCTAAAATAGCCTTCTCTATGTCGTCAAATAAAAGGGTTGCATTGGTGTAGATTTTTACGTCATTGTTGGTACACAACAATGCTCCACTATTGTTGTATGCTAGTTTGGCAATCCCCTTTTCGGTTATGTTCATCTCGTTTTCAGGAAATTCTTCCTCCAAAATTTGATTCCCTTCTCGAATGCGGTAACTTCGTTTATTAATAATCCTTCTTTTCCTAAATCGTTTTCCAACCAATATGTAGAAGATGAAGCCAAAAATTGGTACGAAAATCAGTACGAAAATCCATGCAATTGATTTTACAGGATTCCGATTCTCCATCATTAAGAAAATGATGGTGGTAAGTATGGTGTAAACGTAAACGGCAAGTAATAGCAATGTCGTTATCTCCCAAATCATAGACTATAATTTTTCAACCGTTGTAAAGATAAGAAATGTTTTTTTTATAGGACTCAGAATTATTTTTTTTTTACTCTTTTTTTTCTGAGTGAATGAATCGTGTGATTCTGTTGTTTCCTATTTGCTCTATGTTTATTACTTCTCCTTGGGGTAGCGGTGCTTTTATCCCTTGATGTATGTATAAATTTTCATTCGTTTCTATACGAATCTCGTCCCAAGCTCCGAATGCTAAAAAGGAGTGTAATAATTGAGCCCCTCCTTCTACAACAATGGATTGTATTTTAAGTTCATACAACTTGTTATGAAAGGTTTCTATTGATAGGTTATTATCACTGTTGAAAGGTACTTTTATAAAGCGAACATTTTCAATTGTAGGGTAGGTTTCTTTTTCCGTAAATACAATTGTCGGTGAGGTGGAGTTGTAAAGTTGATAGGTAAAAGGTACCTTTAATTCTCTATCTATTAAAATCCTTGTGGGTTGCTTCCCTTCTGTATTTCTAATTGAGAGTGAGGGATTGTCCAATAGTGCAGTGTGTGTACCAACTACTATTCCGGCTTCTCTACCTCTTAATTGATATACTAACTTTAGGGTTTCCGGTGAGGATATTTTTAAGGGGGAGATAATTGCATCTTGGCGTACATAATCTAAATATCCATCGGCTGTTTCTGCCCATTTAAGGAGTGTATAGGGGCGTTTTTGAGTATGAAAGGTGAAAAAACGTCTGTTTAACCATTCCCCTTCCTTCTCAAGTACTCCGCAAATGACTTCTATTCCGGCATCTTCTAATTTTTTAATACCCCTGCCACATACTTCCGGAAATGGGTCTTTGTTGGATATGACCACTCGCTTAATCTTCTTTGATATGATAAGGTCGGCGCAAGGTGGCGTTTTTCCATAGTGGGAGCAGGGTTCTAAGTTGACATAAATCGTTGATTCTTTTAGTAATTCTTGCTCTTTTACGGAATTAATTGCATTTACTTCGGCGTGTGGCCCTCCATAAAATTGATGGTATCCTTCTCCTATTATTTCTCCATTATGAACAATTACTGCCCCAACCAAAGGGTTAGGGTAGGTATAACCTATAGCCCGTTCTGCCAACTCAAAGCAGCGTCGCATGTATAGTTCTTCTTTCATCTTTTTTTCTCAATTATTTCTGTTAAAATTTTTTCCATCATTGAGATGCTTATGCCATTGGATCTGAATTTATTAACAATGGCTATTGCTTCTCGTTGTGATTGTGTTAAATTACTAATTTCGGACGAAAGTTTTATTCCTAAAAAGAATAGTAAATCTGTTGCTGATATATCATAAATTTCTGACAGTTCCGAACTGTCGTTTATCTCTTGCGGTGTACATAGCTTCTCTTCTTTGTTGTAAATCCATCGACTCTTGAAGATGGATTGAATTGCAGATGTAGAAGTTATGATTTCTTGGGTATAATGTTTTTTCCCTTTTTCTATGTATTGATAATCTCCTTGTAAGGATAGACGAAATAGGTATGAACTTTGTTTTTCTATCTCTTTTTTTAGAATGTGGAAAAATGCTGCTGAACTTTGTGGGGTAATGTGAGCCAAAAAAGATTCAAACCCTACTATTTCCTTGTCTTTTATGATTTGTGCTCCCTTATCGTATTGTCGCAAACTGATTGGTTTTAAAGAGAGTTTTTCCAAAATGGAGGATGTGGCTACAACTTGCTTTTCTTCCACCATCAGTCCGAAGTGCAACCCTAATTCAGAAAGAATCTGGTAAAAACAATCTCGTTTTTCTGGTGCTATGTATCCGATAATAAAGGAATTGTCTAAAAAGTAAACGTGTTCGTTATGAGATGCAAAACTCTTTAGCTCTGTTGTTTCTAAACAGCAATCGCATGCTTGTTTTAATGCTTTTTGATTGCCTATGGTATAGGCCGGAAATAGTGCTGTTTTTTGTAATTGTTCGATGAGTTGCTTCCGTTCATTGCTATAGGGTGCTAATGATTCGTAACAGTGTAGGATTTCCATTATGTCTGTTCCGATTTTTTCTCTTTCATCAATGTTTATTTCTCCATTTTGGTAATAAGGAAGCATGTAGAGCAATATTTCTGCTAATTTCCCGGGTGAGGTTATCCCTAGGTTCTTGAAAAAACGTTGGCATTTTCCTGATTGCAGTACTTGGGGATGAAGCGCATTAAAACGATTGCTTATACCATTGGTTAGATAGAGTTGGGGCGTTTCTGATCCTGCTGAATAGAGCGAATAAAATTGGTTATCAGCTCCTAATAGAAACGGTTGTGTCTTGAATGTCGATGCTCTTCCTTGCCAACTTTCGGGGAACTTATGTGCAGTGGAATAGAATTGGATAAGCCAGTCTATACTCTGCTTTTGTAAGAAATCCGGAGTGATTTGTTCTGCGATCTCCAAAAATGTGATATGTTTTGCTAAAAGTCTGTTATGTATAAGGGTGGCAATTGTATCATTGTGGTTTATGCTGCAAAAACACCAATCTATATACTCCTTATTTATTTCGGCAAGTTGTTGACGATTAAATAGCTGTCTTATTTCGTCGAACTCTGTGTATATTGTTTCTGTGGAAGATAAATATAGTCCTGATAAAGTCCTAAAAATAGGTAAACGTTTTATTTTGCGAAGAAGTTGTTCGTGAAAATGTTGAAAAGGGTGGGGTTGACTTCTTTTTGTTGTTTGAAGTGGCAAAAAGTTTAAGATTTCATCTCCAATTTCCTCTTTTTGACAGAGAAACTCCAGCGAGTTACCAACCAAGACAACCAATTGCTCTTGTAACCATTCATTCCATTCGTTCATTTCTTTGAGTCCCTCTCTGTTAGATGTCAAGGAGAATGGTGCGTGGAGGAAGAATGGAAGGCCGGAGTTTGTCTTTGTTTCAAAAAAACAGTACCAATTTTGAGTTGAAGCAAGGGGTAGGGGCCCCCCATCTTGTCTAGCAATAAATGCAACTTGAAGTAATTGTTCTATTGTTGATATTTTTGCTGCGAATAGGTGTATATATGTTTTGTTGCTACTATCATTCGTATTTTGAAAAAACTCTTTAAAATAGTAGTAATTCCCATTAAATGTCGCTTCTTTCAGCTTCTTGCAGCCAAATTCCCCTTGAAGCTCCTTGCTTTCCCATTTTATATAATTAATTTTCCGTAAAAAAAGAGTTGGGAGGTGTAGAGAAAGTAATTTTTCCTCAATTTCTTTATAAGCAGTTGCTGGATTTTTGAAAGGTAGATAAAAGAGCGTCTCGCCTTTTTGTCGTTGTGATTGTTTCCGTTCTCTCTTTTCCGGGACAATATAATCTACAATGTCGAAAGAGATTTTGTCATCTTCGATATGTGGTGTAGATGTGTATTGGAAGACCGACTTAAATCCGATGCCAAATTTTCCAATTTTTTCTTCTTCTTTTTTTGAGGAAGCTCCTACAGATGTTATGGCATTTAAATGACCTTTCTTTTCTTCATATTCTTCTTTCTCCGGATCACTGATTGTAAAAGAAATATCTCCATCATGAAGATATTCTAGGTGGTCGGGGTATAAAAATATACGCACGTTTTGGGCATTTGCGTCGTCGGAGTTTTGGAGTAATTCGTATATAAAATGAACTTGGTCAGAGTACTTATCGACCAATAAATCCCAAAAACCAGCTGCAGCAGGATCTTTGAGTTGAGATGCTAATTTTTTTCTTTTTTTTTGAAGTTTATCAAAAAATAAAGCCTCCTCCATATTGTTTTTTTTTATTTATATTGCTGCAATATTAATTGCATCTTTGTTCCATTGATGAGCATTTTGAATGGTGTATAGGACCTTTTCGACAGAATCAATGCAGTTCCACATTTTTAGATGCTCTTCTCTCATAAAATATTCATTGATAGCTTTTTGTAGCATATCTAAGAGTGGGTCAAAGTAGTGATTAATGTTCAGAATTATTATTGGCTTGTTGAATAACGATAATTGTTTCCATGTAATAACCTCCATCAATTCTTCAAACGTTCCGCAACCGCCGGGCAAGGCAATTGCCGCATCTACGTCGCTCACCATACGTTGTTTACGTTCATGCATGGTTTCTACCTCAATTTGTTTCACATTGGGATTTCCCCAACCTTTATCTACCATGAATTTTGGAATGATTCCGGTTATTTTTCCACCGTTTTTAATCATCGATTTAGCCAATTCACCCATTAAACCGATGCTTCCGCCTCCATAGTTACAAGCAATACCTTCTTTAGCCAATATTTCACCTAAACGATATGCTTCACTTTTGTAAATAGCTGCTGCTTTTGAACTCGATGCACAATAGACGCAAACTCTTTTTATCATATTTCGCTTTTTTCGTGTGAATTTTAAATTATTTCGTACCCTACAAATATAGTGATTTTTCTTATCTTTGCGAAGTTATGACGCAAGACTTAAAAAAACGAACAATCATATCTGTACTTTGGAATGCCTTAGATAAGGTCGGATTCCAAGTTGTCGCCTTCTGTGTCGGTTTGGTTACGTTACGATTGTTAACTCCTCGCGACTTCGGTTTAATTGGCGCATTGGCTATTTTTACAGCATTGGCTAATATCTTGGTAGAGAGTGGTTTTACTTTGGCCATGGTGAGACGTAGAAATAATACAAATGCAGAATACTTTGCAGTTTTTTGTTTTAATATGCTGCTAAGTGTTTTCTTTTATCTCCTTTTGGTTTTTAGTTCCGATTCCATTGCAGCTTATTACAATATGCCGGAGTTAAAAGAGTTGGCTCCTATTTTGTTTGTTAGTATTATTCTCAATTCTTTGGGGATTGTGCAGAATATTGTTTTAACTATTCGATTGGAATTTAAAAAAATGTCCATACCCAATTTAATAGGAGCAATTGTTTCCGGGATTGTGGTTGTTGTTTTGATTTTGCAAGGTTGGGGGTATTGGGCTTTGGCTTGGCAAATTGTTTTGCAGTTTGGGATTAAGTCTTTGATGTTGTGGGTCTTAAGTGATTGGAAACCTTGTGAAAAACCCGATTTTAGAATTATAAAGGAGTTGTTCCTATTTAGTTTTTCCTTGATTGCTTCCAGTTTGATGAATACCTTTGTTCGTTACATATATAATCCTATCATAGGTAGAAATTTCGGAGAAGAAAAATTGGGGTATTATGCGGAGGCATATAAGTTTTTTTTTCTGCCAAGTTCAATCGTTTCCAGTACACTGGTAGGGGTTGCTTATCCGGTCTTGTCTGAATTAAATAGGGAAGAGGGTAGGCAGTTGCTCTATTTGAGGAAGATGGTTAAGTTGATGGCTTTTGCCATTTTTCCTATTTTATTGGGCGCAGCTGCTTGCTTTGACCATTTGGTTTTATTGGTATTAACAGAAAAATGGATGCCAATAGTGCCCTATTTCCGGTTGATGGCTGTTGGAGGAATTATCATTCCTTTTCATTCATTGTATCTAAACGTAATTACATTGAAAGGGTATCCAAAACGTTCTTTTCTGTTGGAATTAATGAAAAATGTGTTGTTGGTAACACCTCTATTTTTTCTGCATGACAATATAGAAACTATGTTGATATTGTTTTCTATATGCTCGGTTCTCTCTTTTTGTCTAGATGTGTGTTTTTTGAGAAAAGTTGTTAAATATAGTATTTGGGAACAGATTAAGGATATATTCCCCTATATGTTTTTGTCTATAGCAATGGCATGCTTGGTCTATTCTGTTAATTTTTTACATTTGAATATTATTCTTACTTTGCTACTGCAAATTTTTGTGGGAGTATTTTTTTATTTTGGGTTCAACTATCTATTGGGGTCTAAAATTCAACAGGAGATGTTTCAACTTTTATTGAAGAAGAATATTAAGCGATAGTTGTTGTTCCTTTGTAGGATTTTATAAATTAATTTCGTAGAATTATTGAATTTATTTCGAGTAATTTGCTTAGCGAAAGAAAGACGCAGTGCGAGCGCTGTGACCTACCTTTCATGAAAAATGTGTTTCATTCTTGATCCACCCTGAAAGGGCAGAAACCATCAGCCGTGGGTAACGTCCTCGGCAATGGAGTGTGCCGTCATCAACGCTTATCTTCTATTTGTTCCCACTTAAAAGTTTTTTCAAATCTTTCAAAATTTGGGTGCCCGATGTGACAATTCCGGGAGCAAGATGAATTAGATTAAAAGCAAAACGAACATTGAGGTTCTTTTCTAAATAAGGATTCTTATCAATTGTTGGAAATAGCTCATATAGGACGTCTTCCATATTTAATATTTGTTCGCTTTGTGGAGAGTTGTTCTCTTTCAAATAGTCAAGTAACGGGCGCAAGTAGCCTTTCTTTAGATAGCAATATTCCAACTCTTTTTCGTAGTCGGCGTATAGTCCGTTTTTACGCGCAAAATCCAATAAGTAGTCGAATGATTTTCTTTTTTCGTTATATTTATTTTCATTTATCTTGTTTGATAACGAATCTTTTTCTGCACGATAATAGTAGAGCGGTTTTTTTAAGTGTCCGAAACGACTGGCAGTCAGTAAACAACATCCAATAAAAGCATTATCTTCAGAGTATCTTTGAGTAGGAAATTGTATGTTATATTTGTTTAAAAACTCTTTTTTGAATAATAAAGTCCAAATATATGCCGTGTAGGTGGTAAGTAACTTTCTTCTACGTTTGTCTGAAACATTTTTTCCTGCGAATGAAGGGTTGCTTAGCAATTCATGTTCTTCATCATTTTCTCCTGCTTCTATTTTTATCGCTTGGCATTCAGTTATATCTAAATTATGAGTTTCGGCTTCGGTAATTAATAGTTCAAGCATCTCTTTATCCATTGAGTCATCAATATCAATGAATAGTATGTATTTCCCGGAAGCTTGTGCTAAGCCTATATTGCGAGCTACACCGGGTCCGCTATTTTTCTCGGTCTTATAGAACCTTGCTAAAATATTGTTGTTTTGTTCTTCCCACGTTTGTTGCAACAGGGTAGATGAATTATCCGTACTGCAATCATCTATAAATAGTACTTCAAAATCTTTGTACGTTTGAGATTGAATTGACCGAATGCATTGAACAATGTGTTTTGATGCATTGTAAAATGGGATTATTACTGATATATTAGCCATACTTCTTCTTTTTTTCAAATGTACAAACAAAGTTATTAAAAATGAAATCAAAGTTGTTAAATGTTGAATGAGTTAATTTGTTTTATGAATTTGTTGGTCAATATAGCTATATATAAACTTTTTTTACGGAAAAAGACAAGCCGAATAATGACTTGTCTTTTAGAAAACCATAAACCTTATTGTATAAATTTTGATTTCACAATCGTCGCAAAGATAGTGATTTAATTTAAAAATCAAACGTTTTTATATATTTTTTTGGGGAGGTAAAATTCTCATTGTACAATCTTTGCAATTGAAGTGAAGTTGATATTTTTTATTAGATTGAGAGACTAGGTATAAGGGCTCTTGATATTCTTTTTTTCTGTTATTGTCTTTGGAACAGAGCCCGAAAGAGTATTTTAAACAATGTTTGCAAGTCATTAAATCAACTTTTTCTGTGTTAGATTTTTCATAACTCATTTCGCTAATTGCACAGTTATGTTGTTGAAAAAATGCTTTTGCAGCAGCATTATGTACATTCTCCCGATAATCAGATTCTTTTAATGGGTATGAATGGTGTGTTTGTGGAAGTTTTGTTAATGTGCGAGGGTGAGATTGAATTCTTTTTTCGTATAACTTAGTTATCACTTCGCGACGCCATTCAGCGAGAATGGAAGCAGGAAGGAAATAACTTGTTTTATCCGGTAATTCAACCTGTTTAACTCGAAAAATGGTGTCTCCTGTTTTTTGTAGTATGTCAGAACAATTTTTACGCTGTTTATCTTCATCCTTTGCCAACTCTTTGGTAAACTCTTTTTCTATCGAACAAGTTACCATATCTTCATCTGTTGCAGTTAAAGAAAAGCCGTTTATAGTACTTTTAAGTAGAATTGTTATTTCTATTTTGCGTTCAGCAGAATTTTTTGACAGCATCTGTTCGAACTCTCGATCAAAATTTCGATATATCAATGTCCCTTGCGGTATTTGTATTTTATCAGCAGGTGTAATAATATTACCATCTGCATTATTTACTTTAAATCCAACGAGTTGTCCTGATTCGTTAAAAAAGCAACAACCATCTCCATTTGCCATCTTCTTAGATGTTTGAAGTTCTATTTTCCCTTTAAAGCAAGAGATTATACGTCCTAAACTTTCTCCAATCGATTTTGGGGTATTGAAAGATGTTATATCTTTTTTCCTTCCGTTTAGAAAATAGGATGTAGAGCCTCTGTGAAAGCTCTTTTCGATATTTGGGGTGAAGAAAAAAATAGATTTTCCGGATGAACTTGTTTGATATTCGTTATTGTTTTCTATAATATCATCCAAAATCCTTCTATAATAAGCCGTTACATTTTTTACGTAAGATACATCTTTTAGTCGCCCTTCTATTTTGAAAGATGAGATTCCTGCCTCTACCATTTCTTTGATATAAGCACTTCTATTCATATCTTTCAAGGAGAGCAAATATTTATCTTTGGCAATATAATTCCCTTTTGAGTCGATTAAAGAGTAGGGTAGTCGGCACACTTGTGCACAATTTCCCCTGTTAGCACTTCTATTGCAGATATGTTGACTAAAGTAGCACCTGCCACTATAAGAGACGCAAAGTGCTCCATGTATGAATGCTTCAAGTTTAACTTGGCAGTTTTGTGCAATGGTTGAAATTTCTGATAGTGAAAGTTCTCTTGCTAAAACAACTTGTTCAAACCCAGCCTTTTCCAAAAATAACACCTTTTCGGTAGTTCGATTATCCATTTGAGTGCTGGCGTGCAAGGCGATAGGGGGTAAGTTGAGTTGTGTTATCCCAAAATCTTGAATGATCAGAGCATCTGTTCCAATTTCGTGCAATTGGTAAATGAGTTTCTCTGCCTCTTCCAACTCTTTATCGGTAAGAATCGTGTTAAGAGCTACATAAACTTTTGCATGGAATGCATGAGCATAATTTATAAGTTGTTCTATTGACTTTAAATCGTTTCCTGCAGAGATACGTGCGCTAAACTGAGGAGCTCCAATGTAAACAGCATCGGCTCCGTGATTGATAGCTTCAATTCCGTGTTCGGTACTTTTGGCAGGAGATAGTAACTCTATTTTACGCATTGCATGAGATGATTAGCGAATTCTATGAATATTGTAAGGAGTTCGTTGGTAAACAAAATAGTTTAGCCAATTGGTAAACAATAGATTAGCATGACTTCTCCATCGTACCAATGGTTTGTTTTCCGGATTGTCATTTTCAAAATAATTCATAGGAATTTCAATCTCAAGACCTTTTCCTTTATCTCTGAAATATTCGTCGGCAAGGGTGTTAGGTGCATATTCTGAGTGCCCCATAATGAAGAATTCGCGTCCATTCCTTCCTTGTACCATATAGACACCCGCTTCGGGTGATTCAGATAAGATTTTCAGTCCGCTCACTTTTTCAATATCACTGCGTCTAACCTCGGAATGGCGACTATGAGGAACATAAAACAAATCGTCAAATCCCCTAAAAATTGGATTTAATCGGTCAGAAACTGAGTGTTTGAATACCCCAAACATTTTTTTGTTTAGCGGATATTTTGGAATGCCATAGTAGTGGTATAATCCGGCTTGAGCAGCCCAACAGATAAAGAGAGTGGATGTAACGTGTGTTTTAGCCCAATCAAAAATCTCTGTAAGTTCTTCCCAATAAGTAACTTCTTCATACTCAAAATTTTCAACAGGAGCTCCGGTTATAATCATTCCATCATAGCGCTCTTTTCTAAGCGAGTCAAAATCCTTATAAAATGTTAATAAATGTTCTATCGGAGTATTTTTGGAGGTGTGACTTTTGATTCGCATAAAATCTAACTCGATTTGAAGCGGTGTGTTAGATAGAAGACGAATTAAGTCGGTCTCCGTTGTGATTTTAAGAGGCATTAAATTAAGAACAATAATTTTAAGAGGTCGAATATCTTGCATTGATGCAGATTCTGAATCTTTCACAAAGATATTTTCCTTTTGTAGCTCTTTTACTGCCGGTAAATTCGAAGGTATGTTTAATGGCATATCTCTTTTATAATTATGGAATTTTTGATAATTCCGTAGTTTTCAAAATTTCCAATGGGATTTTTTTCTCCCTATGATATTTTACAATCAGAGCGTTGTTTCGTGTTTTTTTTAGTAGAAAAATACGATATAACACCCAAGTAGATTTAGTAGCTTCTTATTTATGAATTGCTTTCCTATTCTTCAAAATTTCCTCAATTCAATCAATAGAAGTTACCTTTAGTGCAAAGATAGGTTATTTTTTTTTATATCGGAAATGTTCATTCTTAGAAGTTGTTTAAATTTTATTTCGAGCATATTTGAGAGAGATTTTTAAATCTATTTTTAGTCTTCTTTTGCAGAAAATAGTGGACTATTATCAAAAAAGGAGAATAAAAATAGGTTTAAGGTGAGTTCTACAAATTCACCGTTTAAAATTTAAAAAGTGTAAATCGAAGATTGATAAAC
>JAGBVI010000033.1 GCA_017630395.1 Paludibacteraceae bacterium | reverse complement strand
TTCTAAAGAGGCAAAGCCTATCTTTTCTTTTCCCTCCTTTTAAACTTTACTTTAATCAAGGTATATATATGTACGGCTATAAAGTAAAGTGTTTATTAATGGGGGGAGCTCCTAAAAATGCGCTATTGCTTGTGGAAATTTATCAAAAATCACCACATTTCCACAACGGATAAGCTACTTTTTAAATTTGTACTTAATAAAACGATGAAGTGCAACTATGTAAAAATGCTGACTCTTCCTATCATAATTCGTCATGCTAACAATATCGTACAATGCTGGTTAATAGGGTTGTAATACGTAGTATTGAAAATAAAACTCTGCGAAATCGCATTTTTTAAAGCGCTTTTCGCTGAGTTTTGAGAAATTTTGTATAGCTTTGCATACGACTAAAAGTAAAATGTATGATTATAGGAAGAGAAAATGAGCTAAAAATGCTTCATGAAGCATATAGCGACGAGTATTCACAATTTGTAGTTGTATATGGAAGGCGTCGTGTAGGTAAAACTTTCCTTGTGCGTGAAGCGTTCAATTATAAATTTACATTTCAACATTCAGGAATTGCAAACGCACCGCGAAGTTCACAATTGGAAGAATGGGGAAAATCTCTTCAAAAACATGGGTTAAAAGGGAAAACGACTCCAAAGGATTGGTTTGAAGCATTTTCTTTCTTGGATGATTTAATTCGCAAATCGCGCGCAAAGAAGAAGGTAGTTTTTATTGATGAATTACCTTGGATGGATACTCAAGCGAGTAATTTTATCCCTGCATTAGAACATTTCTGGAATGCCTATGCATCTGCACGAAAGGACGTGTTATTGATTGTATGTGGTTCAGCCACCTCATGGATAGTAGATAAAATCATTAACAATCATGGTGGGCTTCATAATAGACTCAATAAAAAGATTAACCTCAAACAATTTACGCTTCATGAGTGTGAATTGTATGCAAAAAGCCGAAAGCTTGGTATGCAACACCGTCAATTATTAGAATGTTATATGGTGATGGGAGGAATCCCTTTCTATTGGTCTTTGCTCAGAAAAGATTTAAGTCTTCCACAGAATATTGACAGTATCTTTTTCTCTGAGGATGGTGAGTTAAGGGATGAATTTGATGCCCTCTATCGTTCATTATTCAAAAAACCGGAAGCCTATTTAAGCGTAATTAATGCTTTGGGTAAGAAAAGGATTGGAATGACTAGGGATGAAATATCAACAGAAGCTAATTTGACACAAGGAGGAATGCTAACCACAATTCTGAAAGATTTGGAACATTGTGGCTTTATCCGTAAATACAATCAAATAGGCAAATTGTCAAAAGGAGCAATGTATCAATTGATAGATTTTTATACATTGTTCTACTTTAAATTCATTCTTGAAAATAAGAGACACGACCCTAACTTTTGGTCAAAGAGTGCAGGAACTAGCCTATACAATAATTGGTGTGGACTAGCTTTTGAACGAGTATGTTTTGCCCATATACCCCAAATTAAGCATGCATTGAGCATTGGCGGAGTTGTTTCCAATGAGTATTCGTGGCTTGTTCGAAAAACTGATGATCGTCCCGGTGCACAAATTGATTTATTACTTGACCGTGGAGACCAGACAATAAATATCTGTGAGATTAAATATACATCGTCTAGTGAATATATGCTTAATGAAGAGGAAGAAACAAAGATTCTTAGTAGAAGAGAGCGTTTTATTGAAGAAACAGGTACGACAAAGGCTGTACATCTTACTTTGATAACAACGCGAGGTCTTGTTCATAACTCTCATTCTGATATATTTCAGAATGTTGTTGTGGCAGAATCCTTATTTGAGAAGTGATGAAAATAGAAGAAGCCATACTTTATTGCCTCACAAGTCAGAACCGAGGAATGCGAACGGAACAGATTGCGGAGATGATTAACCGCCAGCGTTTGCATATCCGCAAGGATGGGCAACCTGTTACGTCCAAACAAGTTTATGCCGTTATCTGTCGCTATCCCGATATGTTTGTCAAGGCAGAAGGACGGATAATGTTGATGATTTGAAAGCATTTGAGAATATTATGAATAAGGTTTATACTTTATCTTTTCCAGAAGCCCGAAATGCTGTTGTCTCAGGGGATATCCATGGAGACTTCAATCTCTTGGTGTATAAACTTTGTGTGCAGTATCAAATGAAGGACACCGTGCTAATAGTGGCTGGTGATTGTGGGTTTGGATTTGAAAAGAAGGAGTATTACGAGCAAATGGCAAGGCGTAATGCTAAAAGAATGAACGAGGCCAATAATTGGATTGTATTCGTGCGTGGCAATCATGATAATCCTCTTTATTTTGATGGCAAGCAATTCAAACACAAACGCTTTATTGCTATTCCCGACTATTCTATTCTTTTGGCCTGCAAACATACAATACTTTGCGTTGGTGGTGGAATTTCAATTGACCGACGTTATCGTATGGAGGAATGGAAGAAATATTGCGTAAAGAATCGAATGTGTCCCAATACAGAGGAAAAGTTTGGTAAAAACTTTTATTGGTCAGACGAACCGCCAGTATATAATGATGAAATGCTCACTTTGATAAACCAGAAGTTTGCCATTGATACAGTAATTACACATACAGCTCCCGACTTTTGTGAACTGATAAACAAGAACGGATTGCATTCTTTTGCGGCTTCGGATGAAAACTTATTGAAAGACGTAGAGGATGAACGAACGACAATGACAAAGCTATATGATCGCCTTGTTTATGATGCTCACCCTCTTACGCATTGGTATTATGGCCATTTTCATCAGTCATGGCATTCCTCTATTGAAGGAGTGTTGTTCAAAATGCTTGATATAATGGAATTTACCCCGATTAATTATTAGAGATTATGCAACCACCGAAGATAGAATGCTCCACCCCAGAAGAAAGGCGAGCCTACGTCCTCGAAGCCTGGAAATGCCTGCATGATTGCGAGGCGTGTGGCAAGTGCCTCATCCTGAAAGGCAGGGATGCGGAAATGCTCTATGCAGATTACATCGAAGGTAAGCGAAGTTATATAGATATTACATTGGAGATTAGAAATCGTTCTATTAGGTAACAATACCGATTTATTTGCAATATTTCGGTATTCCATTAGCCAGCATTGGAAGTGTTACTCTTAATTCTGATTATTAAGTGTATAATACTGATAAAACAATATAAATATGCGAGAATCTGCTATATTTAGAGAATTAATTACTATCTTTGCATTGGAAGTCAAATTGTCGTGTATGAAACTTAATAGAATT
>JAGBVI010000032.1 GCA_017630395.1 Paludibacteraceae bacterium | reverse complement strand
TTATGGCGGCGGGGTTCCACCTCTATCCATTCCGAACAGAGAAGTTAAGCCCGCTTGCGCCGATGGTACTGCAGATTGTGGGAGAGTAGGAGGCCGCCATCTTAAGGGATCATTCTTTGAATGGTCCCTTTTTTATTTTTTTATACTTTGGATAACTTCTTATTTTTCCGTACTTTTAGCCTTCTAAAATCATTTCCTGTATTTCCTTTTTCTATATCCTTAATCTTGCTATTTTTCGTTTTTTGTTATTTAATACTTTTAGTTATTAGGACAATTTTTTTGTTAAATTATAATCACTTTTTAATATTTTTTTAAATTTTATTTGCTTTTTTAAAAACTTATCTATAATTTAGCGAAAGCAGATCGGAATGAGTTTAGTTACATTTTATGATTTGAAAACTAACAACCATTTTATTATGCCGAAAAACCATTTTGTCAATTATAACGCTGTTATATGCGATAATTGATTATTGTATAAAAACTATTATTAACCAAAAGAGATTAGCCTATGGATAAATTTAGAAAATTATGGGTTATAGTTATTAGCATGCTATTATCAATCCAAGTTTATGCCGGAGTTAAAATCAGTGAGGTAATGCCTTGTAATATTTCTACCTATATGGATAGAGGTAGTGGTGAAATCGATCCGGAGCGTAGTTATAATTTCCCGGGATGGGTGGAGTTATATAATGATGGGGATGAAATTTCTCTAAAGGGATATAAGATAAGCCATTGTAGGTTAAAGAAAGATGGGCAGCTTGAATTCAAATCAAGTTGTGTCATAGACAAAGATATTAAGGTGGGAGCATCTTCTTATCAAATTTTGTTCTTCGATGAAGATGTGCGATTTTATAAACACATGCCATTTAAACTTGATTCAGACGGAGGATCTATTGCTTTGTATAAAGATGGAGAGTTAGTTGATTCATTGCGGTATGGTGCAATGGAGACACATATTTCATACGGACGAAGTGGTTCCAATGTAGGGTATATGAATCCTACTCCTAAAGGCGAAAATAGTGCATCGTACGATAGGAGAGTACAGAAACCTAAATTTTCCGGTCAACTTCCTGGTGTTGTATCTGAAGGAACGAAAGTTACTTTAGATTGTGCCTCCGGTGATGCTAAGACTTACTATACAATAGATGGGTCAGAACCAAAGATAGGAGGTGAATCAACCTCTGAATATCTAAGTATCCCTATCGAGATTACAAAAACAATGATTATTAAAGCCAGAACATTTGACGGGGATAAGCCTGCAAGTGAAATTTTGACAGGAACATTTTTAGTATTAGATAAATATCATAAAGATTGTGCAAACGGATTTACGGTTCCTATTGTATCGATTTCTACAGATGAAGAGTACCTATATGATCCTGAAATAGGATTTTTACTCACAGAAGGAAGTAAAAATGGAGTGTCACACCCTAATTCAAGTTGTTTGAGTAAGTTTGGTTCTGTCAATCTCTTCCAAGAAAATTGGAAAAGACCTGTTGTTTTTGAATACATCGAGGATGGGAAGGTAACCATGGTACAAGAGGCTGAAGCATCGGTAATGGGAGGTTGTTCCAGAGAGTGGAAAGTAGTCTCCTTAAAATTAAAAGCTGGAAGTAAAGTAGGTTCTTCCAAGAAAGAATTTTCAAAGAGTCCGTTCAAAGATAAACCGAATAATAAGTACACAAGTTTACATCTACGTAATGGAGGAAATGGAGGAAATACTGAAGATCTTAGTGTAGTTCGAGTTCGAGATGGTTTTATGCAATCGTTAGTAAAAGATATGAATATTGATTATCAAGCATATCAGCCGGTAGCCTATTACCTTAACGGTAAATATATGGGGTTGATGGGATTAAGAGAACGGACGAATGAAGATTATGTTGAGTCTAATTATGGCCTTGATGAAGAGGATATCGATGTATTGAAAGCTAATAATTCAGAGGGGATGGTGGTGTCAAATGGAACGTTAGATGCCTATAACGATATGATTGAATTTTTGGAAAATAATGATCCTACAACCAAAGAGTATTATGAAACCGCTTGCAAGTATATTGACATGGATGAGTATATCGATTATCAGATATTTGAGCATTTTATTGTTAATACAGATTGGCCGGGGAATAATATAAAAATTTGGAGAGACCGTAAAAATGGAAAATTCCGTTGGATTACGTACGATACAGATTTTGGGTTTGGTTTATATTCTCATAATAATTGCGTTCCAGACTTAAATACGTTTAAATTTGCTATAGGAGAGTCGCCAATTATGTGGTCCAACGGAATAAAAATAAGTGGAAATTATGTGCGACAACAGCCCAATTGGAAGGTAACCATATTTTATCATTTAACCAAAAATCCACAATTTCAAGAGAAATTTGTAAATAAAGCCTTGATTCATTTAGGTACAACTTTCTCATATGAAAGAGTAGAAGCAGAGTGGGAAAAATTGCGAACTGAAGTGGAAGCTGAATTTTGTGCATTTGCAAAGAAGTATGGACATGATAATACCTCTTTGGAAAAATTGGACGGAGCAAAGCGCATGTTGGAATTTGCAGCAAAACGTCATGATTATATCTATGATCACATGAAAGATTTCTTTCATGAATTAGGTTATTCTCAATTTACAGAATACGTTGATTTTAAGTTAACATCCAATATAGACAATGCTAAATTTTTGGTTAATGATGACCTGTTAAATAGTTCCTCTTTTGAAGGAAAACAAGTGAATGGCATAGATATTAAGCTCTATCCAGTAGCACCGAGGGGCTATATTTTCAAAAAATGGGAAGTGGAAGGTTTTATCGGAGCTACCTATCCTTTAAATAGCCAAACAGAATGGAGATATTTCTACCAAAGAAATTCGCCGGAAGGAGATTGGACCAGTGCAGAATATGACGATTCGGATTGGTCTATAGGAAGAGGGAAGATGGGTTACCACACGTCAAAAGATGGTCACTATGATACAGAGTTGGATTTTGGAGAAAAGTCATTAGATAAATATATGAGAGCCTATTTCAGGACTACATTAGATTTAACCAATGAATATAAGTATGATTCATTGCAATTAAAAATCGATTATGATGATGGTTTTATCCTCTACTTAAATGGCAAAGAGATTTGCAGAAGAAATATTGCTGCAGAGTTGAATGATGGTAAAGTGGTAGCCGATCAAAACGATAATGATTTAACCACTACGATTTATTTAAAAAGAGAAGATGTAATAGCTGGAAAGAATATTTTAGCAGCTGTATTATGTCAAAAAAATCCTGATAGCAGTGATATGACGTGGAAAGTTGATTTGAAAGCCATACGAGAAGAGCAGCAAGGAACAACATTTGAAGATGCCAGATTAACCTATAAGAGTACAATTTCAGGCAATTTGAAGGTAAATGCAATTTTTGAGAAGTATGAGTGCGATGAGATGCAGAAAGATTACTCTGTCTTGGTGTTGAACGAGATGGCACCAAGTAATAATTCGGAGACTGATATTGTAGATGAGTATGGAATTCATTCAGACTGGTTTGAGATTTACAATTCAGGGGATGATACATTAAATTTGGCAGGATTGTACCTATCTGACGATAAGGAAGATTTAGGAAAGAGTAAAATCACCTTCTTACATCCGGATTCAACCACTATACTACCAAAAGGCTTTATTCGTTTTTGGGCAGATAATGCAACCTATAGAGGAGCTTTGCATGCAGATTTTAAATTAGGGAATGAATCCAATACAGCGATTTATTTAAGTACGAAGTGTGACAATTCTTATCAAATTGTTTCAAAGATGATGTATAAAGGAGCTGATAAATTGCCTCAAAATGCCTCTATAGGCTACCTATGTAATACACCTTCTGAAGAGTATTTTGTATTTGATAACACCTATAAAGAGGTAGGAGATAGCATTCTCTTTGCGGCATCAACTCCGGGAGCATCCAACCCGCCATGTATAGAAGAATCACCAGAGTCGACTATGCATGAGAATACATTCTCGACCAATTCTGTTCAAGTTTATCCGAATCCAACAGAATCCATGTTGAATATAGACGCCGGAGAAACAAAGATAGTTTCGATTAATTTATATGAAGGAACAGGTAGATTGTTGATTACGCTGGATGTTAATAAGGAAAATGTACAACTCAATATGAGTCAATACGCAACAGGAACTTATTACTTACAAGTTGTTACCGAAAAAGAGGTAGTACAACGAAAGATATTAAAGTATTGATTAGAGGAGGTTTAAAAAGTAGCAAATAGCTATTTAGTAGCACTCCGGACATCTAAACCAATTAAGTGCGCTGAAATTTTATTCGGCGCACTTTTTTTGTAGAAGAAATTCCCTTTAGTTGAGTACAATTGAAGAAGTCGCTGATAGATAACAAAAAAAATATAGTCAAAAAAATTTTTTTTATATAGTAAAATCTTTAACTTGCGTTAATTTTGTTTATTAGGAATTCAAGATTTAGGTAACCACCTAAAGGAGACATTCTTATTGGTAAGTGTAAATATTTAGAATAAATAAAGCGATAGATTTAGATTTTGCCTATGGATATTTTTAAAAAGATTGGGGGAATTGTTGGATGTTTTTTGTTAACAGTTCCTAGTTACGCAGGTATTAAAGTGAATGAAGTTATGCCATGTAATATCTCGACCTACATGGATACAAGTGTGTACGATTTTCCGGGGTGGATAGAATTGTATAATGATGGGGAGACAGAATCCCTTAAAGGATACACACTCAAACATTATAAGATAAAAAAAGGAGGAGCGAAAGAACTCAAGTATAGTTGGGAGATAAAGGAGGATATAAAAGTAGAGTCAGAGTCATATTGCCTAATATTTTGTGATGAAGAAAATGTCTCAAAACATGCCCCCTTTAAATTGGATTCAGATGGGGGGACAGTGGAACTATATAAGGGAGACAAACAACTTGATGTATTAAGCTATGGAGCGATGGATGCCCATATTTCGTACGGGAGAAGTGGTGATAATGAGGGATATATGAATCCTACACCTAAGAAAGCGAATAGTGGAGCATACCGTTTAGAGGATAGGGTAAGTAAACCAGAATTTAGTGGGAAACATCCCGGTGTTGTTAGTGGGAATTTTAGTATAAAGTTGAATTGTAAGACAGGTGGAGCCCCAATTTATTATACTACTGATGGGTCAGAACCAACGCAGGAGAGTAGTTTATACGACGGAGATATTCCAATAGCAAGTACTACCATAATCAAGGCGAGAGCATTTTTAGAAGATAAACCGGCCAGTGAAATTTTGACGGGGACATTTTTATATATGGATTCGAGACATGCAGATTGTGGTGGATACACTGTTCCGATAGTCTCTATATCCACAAATATTGACTATTTTGAAGACCCGCAGATAGGTATAGCGGTGGTTGGTGAAAACGGTTTAGAAACAGATTTAGGATGTTTAAATGAAGTAGGTATTCATAGAGCTAACTTTTTGCAAGATTGGCGACGTCCGGTAGTATTTGAGTATATAGAGAACGATAGTTCTGTTATGGCTCATGAGATGGAGGCAGGTATTATAGGAGGCTGTTCGAGGAAGAATAGTGTTCAGTCATTGAAGTTTAAAGCAGGAAGCAGAGTTGGGTCAACGAAAAAATATCTGGAGGTTAATCCGTTTGCAGACAGACCGGGCAATAAGTATAGCAGTCTGCACTTGCGTAATGGAGGGAATGCGTACGATGCAAGTATGGTTAGAGTAAGAGATGGCTACATGCAAGCTTTGAGCAAGCCGATGAATTTAGATTATCAAGCATATCAACCTGTGGCTTACTATCTAAATGGTAAGTATAAAGGTTTGATGGGATTGAGAGAAAGGACTAATAAGGATTATGTTGAAGCAAATTATGGCTTAGATGAGGATGATATAGACCACATGGAAGTAGTGAATGAAAGTGGGGTAGAGGCAACGCAAGGGACTTTGGATTGGTACAATGAGTTGGTGAAATTTTTAGAAACGGAGGATCCTAAATCAGAAACATATTTTAAGACTGCATGTAAGTATATGGATATGGATGAGTATATCGACTTTCAGTTGTTTGAGCATTTTATTGTAAACACAGATTGGCCGGGGAATAATGCAAAGATTTGGAGAGATCGTAAAAATGGGAAGTTGCGTTGGATTATCTTTGATACTGATTTTGGATTAGGAATATATCAGGCGGGTCGGCCTAATTATTGTGATGTAAACCTAAATTCTATCGAGTGGGCTGCCGGACTTGGCGATAATGTGAATTGGGCGAATGGTACGGAGTACGAGGGCCCGAAGTATACATTTGACGAACATTCGAAGTGGAAAGTGACCATATTTGCACATTTGCTTCAGAATCCGCAATTCCAAGAAAAATTTATCAATAAAACATTGATTCACTTGGCAACTACATTCTCAAATGAACGAGTTCAGGACGTTTGGGACAGTTTGGTACAAGTTGTTGACAATGAGTATTGTGCATTTACCAACGGCACAAGTTTGAAAAAAATTGGAGCGGCTGAAAGCATGGTTAAATTTGCATTGCAACGTCCGGAGAAAATGTATAACTACACTGCAGATTTTTTCGACTTAGGAGATTATGTAAATTTAGAATATTCCTCAGATGTTGACGGTGTGAAATATATCATGAATGGTGATTTTGTAAATTCTTCCGTTTACAAAGGAAGATATATTAGTGGCAATCCAATTAAATTAGAAGCAGTTGCACCTCAGGGGTATAAATTCAAGTATTGGGAAATGAAGGACAGTCTTTCCTACGTTGAATTGATGGGAAATAAGACTCCTTGGAAATATTTCTATCAATCTGAATCACCGGAAAGTGCTTGGCAGACAGTTGGTTTTGATGATTCTGATTGGATGGATGGGGTAGGAAAAATGGGGTATAGTATTGAATCTGAAGAATCAAAATCAAATTTAGGATATAATACGATTTTAGATTTTGGAGAGAATTCGAATGACAAATATATGAGAGCCTATTTTAGGAATGTGTTTATTGTTCAAGACAAAAGTGAATTTAAAGAATTTATCGCTAAAATAGTTTATGATGATGGATATATCTTCTATTTAAATGGTAAGGAAATCAGTCGTCAAAAGGTTGCAAATGATTTGAAAGAGGGAGAAGAGTACGCCCATCCTGATTCTGAAGACGCTGTGGAAGAAGTTACGATAAGCATGGATGATATTGTTGAAGGAGAAAATGTTTTTGCTATTATGGTTTGTCAGAATTCTGCCTCAAGTAGTGATTTTACATTTAAATTTTCTTTGAAAGCAGAAAAATCAGGAGGTGTGAGTACAATAAAAGATGAGTGTAGTGTGTATAGTTCCGTGGTTTCCGGAAATATGACTTTGAAGGCAGTCTTTGAAAAAGTTGACGTTTGTTCTATGTATGATGGTGTTCTTGTATTGAATGAAGTGGCACCAAGCAATGATTCTTCAACAGACATTATTGATGAGTATGGAATTCATTCCGATTGGTTTGAAATTTATAATGCAGGAGAAGATACAATCAATTTAGCAGGACTTTATTTGTCGGACGATGAAGCAAATTTAGGCAAAAGTTTAATACCATTCACTCATCCCGATTCAACAAAAATAGCACCGAAAGGCTTTGTCCGTTTTTGGGCAGATAATGCAACCTACAGAGGTGTTTTACATGCAGACTTCAAGTTGTCCAATACAGACCCTACAGGTTTGTTTTTAAGTATGGAATGTGGAGGTAAATTTAATACACTTGCAGAGTTTAGGTATAAGAACTTACCGCAGAATGCATCTATGGGATATTTAGAAGAAGGTAGTGATCGGGTTACATTTGATAATACTATCTTTAAAGAAAATGATTCTGTTGTATTTATATCATGCGTTACACCTGGAGCATCTAATATTTTATGTCAAGAGGAAAGGACAATAGTAGTTGATGAACCTATTACAGAGAGCGAAGTTCAGGTCTATCCAAATCCGACAAAGTCCGATTTGAATATTCGTTCAACCTCAGACAAACTACTTTCTGTGCAAATTTATGATGGTATGGGCAGACTCCTATTGGAGCAAACTGGAGGAGGAGAAGAGGTACAAATAGATATGGATAGATTGGCAACGGGAACGTATTATTTGCAAATTCTTACAAGCAAGGAGGTCTTACAGAGGAAGGTGATAAAATTGTAATGTCAAAAAAAAGAAAAATTATAGTTGTATTTTTAATATTTATGTTTAAATTGCATAAAATTTATTAACTAAAAATTTGATATATGGGATTAATTTGGTCATTAGTAATTGGTGCATGCGCCGGATTCTTAGGAAGTAAAATCTTTAAAGGAGCAAGTAGTGGTTTGTTGTGGAATCTTATCATTGGTATCTTGGGAGGATTCTTAGGAGGATTCGTATTTGGTTTAGTAGGTCTTGGTGGAGACGGTTTAATTTGGCAATTGATTTCTGCGACAGTAGGTTCTATTCTATTGCTATGGATTGTGTCAAAAGTGCGTAAATAATTACTAATAGAACTTAGTTTTAATGAGAGGCTGTCCAACTTTGGCAGCCTCTATTTTTTTATCTATTTTTCATTCGGAAGAGATAGCTTTATGTAGGTATTGTTGGTAGATAACGCAATATGCGTAAAAAATAAATTTTTTTCAAAAAAATGCTAATTTAGGCGGTTGGGTATCAAAATGTATTAGGAAAAATTATTTTTTGATGTTAAAATGCTATAAAATGTAAAAAAAGTTTTAAATTTGCGAACTGAGTTGGTATCGCTCTTCTGAATGTGATTATCACGAGAGGGGGTGGATTACGTTTAAGAGCGAAGAGGTTTGAAATGTTTAATAGAATTAATATTACAGAAAAACATGGAGTTTAAAATCGCAAAACTCGCAAATCTATTAAGAACAAACGTTAGAAATTTTAGGGTAGTAAAAGCCTTTGTTCTGTCAACATTTATTTTGGGAGTAGTTAATAATTCAAATGCAGCAGGTTTTACCATTGAGCAAGCGGCGGCCTGGAGTTCGACGTTCCCGGCGGTTACTACAGATGGAAATGTTGCAACATTTGAAGTTAATGGATTTAGTGGACAATTAACTATTTGTCTTGCAACCTCAACATTTAATCCTTTGTCTGATTGGACTTTTGATGCACCGGACTTTCTAAAACCTTCTCCATGGGGCTCAGGGAATTGTGTAACAGCCCAGACAATTGATGGAGGTGTAACCGGACTTTTCACGATGTTTTTGGATGAAGAGAACAAGGTAATAGAGATTAAGCCGGGTGGAGCACAAGGATATATAGAAGCCTCGGAAGAGCAAGTCTGCTTGAATAAACCCTATACACTTACAGCAACTAATGTAAATTCCGAAATTCATAGATTGGAATGGGGTATAGAAGATTCTACCGGAATTGTTTGGAATCCTGAGTGGACGGATGAGTTGTCATTGAATTTGCAAAATGATTCTATTGGTGACTATACCTATCATAACAGAGTTGTTCTTATCGAGAATGATTCTGTTATTAATCAAAATTCTATTAAGATTTCAGTCTCTTTTGCTGTATGTAATTATAAGTTGATATCAAGTGTAAATAATCCATGTCCGGATGTTGAGTTTATCTTATCGACTGAATATGCAGATGGAGGAGTGTATAAGTGGTATGATAAGACGAATGGAGTTCTTTTGGGAGAGACCGCAATTCCTCAATTCTCAACATCTATAAAAGGTGCAACAACATTTGAATTGGTCGTTGATACCCTTTCGTTAGGTGAGTTGTTACTTACAACTGCTCCTCTTTCTGAATGTGGATATAAAGTTACTTCATCAAGTGGAAATATATTATGTGCAGATGAGGTAACTATGTTGGAGTCTAATTATACAGGAGCTGCTGTATATGAATGGCGTAATAAAGATGGAAATACATTGCTTGCGACAACAGAAGAGCCTCGTTTGGAAGTTAAATTGACAGCATCAACAACCTACGTTTTATATGCGGATGGATTGTTGGTTGGAGAGTGTGCATTGTCGTATGAACCTATATGCGGATTCTTTATAACCTCTCGTTATCCGATTTCATCTCCGTTGCCCGAACAAAATTATTTGATTGCTTCCGGTTCCTATATGTTGAATGATTACCAAAACGAATCAGCATTTACATGGTATAAATCTGCGGATAGCATAACATGGACAAAAATAGAGGGAAATAATAGTTTTAAAATCTTAGTTGATGTAGATCGTTCGAAGAATTGGTATTATCGCGTAGATTACAATGGGAAGAGTGCCAGAATAGCATATCCGACTCCAAAGATGATTGATGCATCGCAGTGTAATGGATTGGAACCTAAAATGTTGTTTTATGAAACATTTGGATTCTTTATGTCTGATAATGTTTATGTGAGGGATTCTAAAATTTATACAGACTCCATTCAAGTTAATTACAGAACAACGTCTTCAGACCAGTCCGGCAACTATATCGGAACAGCAGGAAATTATGATGCGGCAAACCCATATTATCTAAATACACGTGTCGGGAATAATTCTAAGTTAAATGTGAATTTTTCACAAACAAATAAATTTGCAATTAAGAATTATGTTGCACCGGACCCAATGGGGTATGTGGTTACGGCGAGTGACTTTGTAAGTGTAGATGAAGCGAACCAATTTGTTGCAACTAACGGACACCTATTTCAATCGGAGAATCCGGTATTGTCGACGTATAGTACTTGGTGTGATTTAGATCCAACTGTTCGTTTGCAGGATGGATATTATGCGATTGTAGCGGACCCTGTGTCATGTGATGGACGTGTTGGTAATCCTGATTATGTTTCAGCGCAAGATGCTTCGGGTATGCCGAATGGAGGAATGTTGTTTGTAAACGCAGGAAATACAAATGTGTCTAAAGCAGCTATTTATGCACAAAAAGTGGATTTGCTTTGTCCTGCAAAACAATTCTCATTCAGCATGAATGTACGTAATGCTACGAAGCAGTCAGACCAAAACCCTGTAAACTTAACCATTTGTTTGTTGAGACAGTTCACAGAAAGTGAGAAGGTTTTTGGAGGGATAAGTGATGCGGTGATGTTGGGTTCTGTTAACACACAAGATATTCCTTCCGGATCTACAGAGTGGACGTCGGTAGAACAATATTTGGCACTTGAAGATGAGGGAGTACATTCTATGTGGGTAGTTGTCTATAACAATGGAGAAACAGGTAATGGTAATGATATTTTGATGGATGATATTACGTTCTCTGTTTGTGTTCCAAAAGTTGATATATCGGCAGAAATCGAAGGAAAAGTTTATACAGAGGATGTTGTGGTTTGCTCCGGAGGTATTGATGATGTGATTTTGAGAGCCAAACAATCAACAGAATATATTAAAGATCCTTACTATATATTCCAATATGCCACATACAAAGAGGAAGGAGTTGTTTGGGTTGACTTAAAAGAATATAATATTGCAGATGATGCCAAACAAGATTCTGTTATCATCTCTTCAAGTGATAAAAAATTTGCGGGAGAGGTTCAGTATAGGGTTGTAATTGCAGGCTTTTATGAAGATGCACGTTTGGTTTCTCAAGGAATTGGAACAGGATTGAGGGGTTGCGATTATGATGTAGCTCAGTCTGTTCTAACGATAAAAAATAATTACGGAGGAGAGTTTGCTGGTGACACTGTAGCAGGATATTGTAAAGAAGAAGGATGGATTGTCAACTTAATCACTCGTAGAGAGGCTCCATTGCCAACTCATAAATGGTTAGCTGTTTGGAAAAATGTGAATGGAGAAATGATTGTACAAGATACAGTGGAGGGCGATAGAGATACTTTGCAATTAGTATTGGAGAGTGGATTAGATAGTTATACTGTAAATTATCGCGGCAAACAACTTGCAACCGGAGTCGCTTTTGATTTGTTCAGCAATGTTACTGTAGAAGGTTATGACTTTGGCAAAAAGGAGGGAGACAAAGTAAATTACTGTCCGGCCGGTGAACAAAAAATTGCAGTGAAGGCAATTGAGTTTTGCGACCCATGTACGCAAGTATTTGATGCAATTTATAAAGCCGGCGATGCGTGTGAATTTACTCCAAGTGCAGGTGAAGTGATCCAACCACCGTTACTGAAAGATTCTGTATTAGGAGATTTCATAGGAACATACGAAGGTAGGATTTATGGTGTTGAACCATCCATGGCACATCCTTCTGCAGGATTTGATAAGACGATTGGCATCGAAGAGACATACAAAGTAGGTATAACCTACATCTTATGGTCATTTGCGTTCCCGGGTAATGATACAGTTTATTGTATTCAAAAGGTTTATACCAAGACCACTAAAGAGCCTTTGTTCGATTGTGAAAATGTTGCAGATAGAAATGTTTCTGCACCAACCGGAGTTTGCGAGGCTCCATGGTCGTCTATCGTAGATATGATATTTAATCCATGGCCAACAGCTATTGAGGCTTGTACAGGAAAATTGATTCCGGGAGTTGCCGTTATAGGAGATTCCGTGAAACTCACTAACAGTACAGACACAATTCTTAAAGTTGGAGCGTACGATATTAAGTGGGTATTTATTGATACAACAATCAATGAGGTAGCAAAGGTTTGTAATCAAAAGTTGGTATTGCAGAGTGATAAGAAACCTATCTTTGATTGTCAATCTTTGCCTCATAATACAATTCTCATAGAGGGTTGTGACACAACGTTATCCGACCAGACAATTAAGTATCCGTATGCATTGGATGCATGTACAGGAGATTCGATTCAAGGAGTTGGAAGACGTTTGGATGGGGGACCACTATTTGGGTTGTATCCGGTAGGAACAACAATTATTCGTTGGGTCTTTACAAGTCCGTACTCCACTAAGACAGATTCTTGCGATCAATCTTTAACGATTCTTACCAAGCAAGAGATGGATTTCAAGTGCGAATCACTTTCATTGATTAAGAAGGATGTTCCGGAAGGTGAGTGTTCTGTGGACGTTGAAGTGAATGTACCAAAAGCACCGCATCCATGTCCGGCACAAGCTGGAATAGATTCTATCGTAGCTGTAGGAAAACGCTCCGATAATAAGAGTATTGATGATCCATATCCAGTTGGACTGACAACAATCACTTGGACATTTAAAGATGTTACCGGAACAATGTTGCATAATGAAAAGGTATGTACACAAGATGTGCAAGTAGGAGACGTGAATCAGATGCCTTTAAATTGTGATAATATTCCGGATACAATTGTTGTTCTCTCTCCGGAAGATTGCGAAATAACATGGGGTGAGATTAATTTCAAGGCACCATCGGTAGTTGATTTATGTACAAAAGTTGAGATTCATCCAACATTGTCACGTTGGAGCGGAAAAACGATGGAAGAAACATTCGATGTGGGAGTAGATACAGTTTATTGGAACTATAAGTTTGCAACACAAGACTTTACTTGTAGTCAAGCAATAATTATTCTTGACTCTGTTGCCCCAATCTTTAATTGTGACGATTTGAAACCAATTGCGTTGAGAACGTTGCCGGGAGAGTGTTATGCTACGGGAGATGCCTTGTTGGATACTTTGAATAAATTAAATCCAATAGCAAAAGATGTTTGTACAAACAATGACGTGATTGGAGTTCCTACGAAGTTGGATGGTTCGGCATTGCCAACGCAATTGTCGGTTGGAGATACCTTGATGGTACTTTGGACTTTCAAGAGTGATACTATGAACGCAGTAGGTAAATATTGTGAGCAAATGATAACTGTTTTGGGAGATGGAGCTCCACAATTTGATTGTTCTTCTTTGCAAGATACAACTATTTACCTGACAATGGAACAATGCGAACTTTCTTCTGCAATTTTGAATTTAAATGTGCCTATAGCAAAAGATTCTTGTACAGGAGCAGATGTTCCGGGAACATCAATGGGCTTGAAAGATATTTATCCGGTAGGAACAACTCCGATTGTATGGTTGTTTGAGTCTCCATATAGTATTACAACCAAGGAGTGTCCGCAAAACATTATTGTGGTTGATACGTTTGCGCCGGATGCACCATGTGAGGATATAGTTGATACACTAAAAGTGGGTCTGACAGTAGAATCTACTTTCTCCGATGCCCTAACTTTAGAAGAAGCAAAAGCTCAAGGGTTGGTTAATCCAACAATGGAAGATTTATGTGATGGATTAATAACAGCTTACGGAGTTCTTGAAAACGGAACTAATATTGAACTTTTGGATAAATTCCCTGTTGGCAATACCACTATTTATTGGGTGTTTGAAGATAAATCTGGAAACAAGGCATCTTGTACTCAGGTGTTGCAAGTATCCGATTGGGTTTTGGAAGGTATGACTTGTCCTAATGATTTCCCTGCAAGCGGAACAATCTCTTGTTTGGCAGCTGTTCCTGCGCCATATCAAACTTATGAGGCGTTTAAGGCAGCAGGAGGAACATTTACCAATGAGAGCAAAATTCAAACACATACATTCAAACCTACAGAAATTATTGTTGGAGATTCTTGTAGAATGACTTATACACGAATATACTCAGTTTTGGATGTTAGAGGAAATGAAATTTCATGCGAGCAGACGTTAACTGTTGTAGATGATGAAGCACCTGAATTTATAGGAGAGGCAAAAGATGTGACAATATTCTGTCAAAATCAAGAAGAAATTCCGTCTGTACCGGAGATTACAATCGCTGATAATTGTGACCCTAATCCTATGTTGGTTTACAGTGAATATAACAATAGAGGAGGAGATCCTAAGTTGTGTGATTACTACAACTACACAATTGCAAGAAAGTGGGTGGCAACAGATCGTTGTGGAAATGAAAATGTTTTAATTCAGTATATTAAGATAATCGATGATAGTAAGCCACAATTTGATATTCCAGCAAGTTGGACTGATACATCGGTTGCTATAGCTGAGAAAGGATGTCAATTTTTGGTTCCGGATTTTAGAGATTTCGTTAAGTCGTTCTCGTATGACAATTGTACAGACACAAGCGCATTGAATGTATATCAAAGTCCTGCAGAGTTTACTCCGCTTTCCGGAACAACGATTTTGAATATTGTTGTTGAGGATATGTGCGGAAATAAAGATACTCTTCAAAAGGTTATTGTTGTACCTACAAAAGAGTCTGTTATCACTGTATTGACGCGAGATACTGTGCATTGTGGATCAGATTCATCCGGAGTTAACCTTTGGAGTCAACAATTGCGCTTTGCTTCAGGATCAATCATGCAAGAAACGATCAGAAAAAATTCAAAAGGAGAGTATGTTGTATTGAAAGGAGAGGTTAGTGCAACCCCGGTTTATGATTGCTATGAAGGAGAATTGAATGTATCCTCTTTGATATATAGTGACAATCCACAAACATATGCAAGTCTATTCTCTAATTATAAGGGTGAAGAGTTGTCTTCAAAGTTGAATAAGTTATTAACGTTGAATAAAAAATCTCAGAGTGGCAAGTATATATATGTAGTGATGGATACTTTGACTTACTGTTATGATACTGTTGCGGTTGACATTACAATCAACGAAGCACCAAGAATTTCAATGCCTGCAGGAATGCGAGAAGTGTGTGAATTAACCGTTTTGGATTCTGTTGAGTTAGATAGTTGGGTGACATGTGAGGATGATATGGGTATGCCAATTACGAAGAGAGGTTGGTTGCTAAATGGAGAAGAGTATCACTATTCAGACACAGTAACCTACACCTCTGATTTGTCATCGTTAGTTTTCTATTCTGAAAACGCATGTGGACGCACAACATCTGATAACTCTTACTTTACATTCTGTACAGATGCGACATTAACTACAGAGGATAGTTTGGCAATGGTAGGAAACATAGATAATTTACTTTTGCTCAGAAACGAAGAGTTAAAAGTTGACAATAAGATTCAGTTAAAAATACGTCAACGTTTTGATAAAAATCAAATAATACTAACATCAGAGCCACAAAATCCTTCAAGAATTTGGGAGTCTGAAGAAATTGCATTATACTTGTCCACAGAATATCAATTTGCATATAGCAATTGGTATAAAGTAGTAGGATTATGTGACTTCTCAGCGGAGGCGATAGCAAGTCCGATGGATGAACCTGATGAGTTAGTATTTTCGAGTGATTTCTTTGGAGTAAGATCTTATGTTGGAACTCCTCAAGATACTTCAAGATACTATGTAGCTTTGGCAGACGGTGTTTGTCCGCCTATTGCGAGTGATGTGTTACAAGTAGATGTATTGCCTACATTGCCTACGGCCTTTACACCGTACGTTGTTGATGGTTTAAATGATGTATTTATGGAGGGCAGAGAGGTTGTGATTTTCGACCGTTATGGAGCCAAGGTGTTTGAAGGAAATAATGGTTGGGATGGAACGCATAAAGGTCGGATGGTTGATCCGGGAGTTTACTTCTGTAAGGTTGTTTTAGGTGGAGGTGTGGTGTTGAATGGCTCTATAGAAGTAGTGAAGACAGAATAGAAATTAAAAAATTCGCTATAATTAAGGTTATTTCGATTGGCTTTCGTCAGAAAGCGTTTGCAAGCAAGTCGAGTCCTCGACTTGCTTTTTTTTGTTTAAAGAGTTTTCTCTGAAGGGAGTTAAGAGTTCATTTAGAGGGATTATAATTTATTCGAGTAATTTATAACTCACTAGTATAAAAATAGTATAAATTTTGATTTTTTTGAAAATCTTATTATTTTTGCATTTTGAAGTTAAAGTTAATGGACGAATTTAATGTTGGATTTTTTATGCTTAATTGCTGCTTAGTTAAGTATTGTGGTTGTGAGGTTTGAGTGTAGATTTTATAGTTTTTTGAATAGTAGTTTGTTAGGTAAAAAGAGTTCAAATTAATTGGTTGTTAATGTGAAGTTGGCAATATAGTAGGATAGTAAAACGCTTATTTACAATGAGTTTTTATGCTGTAGAATACTTTTTGAATGGAGAAGGTGAACTTGATTTCAAGCAGAGGTTGAGATTGAATGGCTTTCTTATATGGATAGGATATTATGGAAATACGAATCAAGCGAGATTCAAAAAAAATGTTGGTTATGGAAACAAAATTTTATATTAAGAATAGGGAGAATAGAATGGAAACGATTTTCAAGAAGGTGACAAAGTGGGTTGCCTTATTTCTCTGTGTGTTATTAGGAAGTAGTGGGGCATTTGCTCAGACTCAAACCTTGTTGGTTGATGGAGCAAGTTCTGCATCGGTTTGTCCCGGTGATCCGATAGTTTTAACCACGTCAAAATTTCCTGAGGGTTCGGTTGCGGCAGATATTTTGATTTCTACAGATGGAGGTAGCACTTGGAAAGCAAGTGGAACATCCAGTGACCCATCTCGTGTTTATACCTTTGTTATGGACATGGGTAGTTCTGCTGTGATGTTTAAAGTTCGTTCTCAGGGATTGGCTACTCCGGTCGAAACTAATACTGTTTCTGTGCAAGTTGAAACGGAGTGTGCGAAGGAGTGTCATCAATCATCCAGTGGAGAGTATATTAATGGAACTGATTTTACACCAAAAAGTCCTAATTATACCAATTCTCATTCGTTAGGTCAACTTACTAATAGTACATTAGATCAAATAGAGAACTATTTCCCAGAACAAAAAATAACTCTTGAGACATCTGGTTGTACAGGTGAGGTATCCAATGATTTCGGCGATTTTTTTGGCGATTTGAAACCCAAAAATGATGAGGGTAATTTTTCTAATTATTATTGGTTTACTAGCCCCAATTCAGAGGTGGGGAATTGCACCCCATTCCATTATAAATTTTTGTTGTTAGATGATAAAAAGAATCAGGTTTGGGATGATAAATACTATAGAATGACGCTTAAGTCATATATACGATTAAAATGTTCAAGTAATTGTAGTAATGCTTCGGTTAAATTAGAGTGTTCGCAGGGATCCCACGGGAATTTTTATCAAAATGCGGATCATGCTGATATTTTTATTATTGATGATCAATCGGGTGATACTTTAGGAATTAAGTCTATTAATAAGTCGTTTGATCAAATTAATGTTGGAGATTTATTTTGCAAATCTGAATATCAAAACAAATTGTTGCGGATGGAAATCCATTTTTATGGGCGTTTTGATGCAATGAATAAAAATGCTAATACTGTTTTTGAGATGAAACCATTGTTCCAACAATTTGGTTGTGTACAAATGGCTATTGATTATATTTCTGCAGATATTATGTCTATCTGTATGGATAACGGTGCAGCTTGTATTGGAGAGAATGTTACTGTTAATGCTGCCGGTTTCCCATATGGAGCTGACTATGTTTGGGAGGTTGAGAATGATAATGGAGGATGGGATAAGTTGATTGTGAATGGTTATGACGTGAGTAAATTGAATTATCAAACAGTCAATATTCCTGTAGAAAAATTGGGTAAACGTCGTTATCGTGTAGGTGATGCAAAAACTATTGCAACAGGGGAGAGTGATTATCTTTACTTCAATGTAACCGGTAAGGATTGTGAGCCGGTTCAACCTAAAGATATTTCGGTAAGTGACCTATGTGCACCGGTATCTAATTATGAATTTGCTGTCTCTCCGATTGATGCAAATCCTAATGTTCGTTACTCATGGACATTAATTGATGCAGACGGGAAAGATATCACATCAACTAACTTGAAATTTACTGCAGCAGGAGCAACAACCGGACGCGGAGATAAAGTATATGTTTCTTTGAACTCAGAAAATGCTCGCGGGAAATATTATGTTAAAGTTCAACCTATCACTGTTCGTAATAGTTCTGATGGGTCAACCTACGAAGAACCTGCAGGAACTCCAATTTTGGATTCATTCATAGTGTACCAGTCTCCGGTAGTTTCCTTGTCATTAAATGGATTTGGTCCTGATGTTTCAGAGTCAGAGAAAAAACTTTGTCCTAACGATGACGAGCAAGGCATCACTGCGGTAGTAGATCCTAAATATAGTTATTATGAGTATGTTTATAGTTGGAACAATGCCACAGCACAAACGCTCGGCGGAAATGTTGCCAATGTAACTTTACCTAAGGATTCTGCATGTCAAGGACTTTTGACTGAGCGTTCAATAATCGCCACAGCAAAAATCAAAGATGTCGAGTGGTGTTATGCCACAGTCAAAGGAAATTATACAGTAGATAAATTGGTTGAACCAACTATTGATTGTGATATGTTGGACGACAAAGTCTTTACTTTAGGGCCTACCGATAAATTCTATACATTGGAATTGCCAAAGCCGGAGTTTTCTGCGGGATGCGATAGCAATCCGGACATTAAGGTTGTCGTAACCACTAATCCTTTAGATAAAAATTTATCATCTGTTACGACTAATTTTTCAGTTGCAAAAAATAAGTGGGATGAAGTGGTTAAGAGTGTAAAAATTCCTGCAGGAACTGCAACGGTAACTTATTCGGTTATTGATGCATGTAATAAATCGGCAAGTTGTACAGCAATTGTAACAATTAAGGATGTAACAAAGCCAAACTTGGCTTGTGAAAATATTCCATCTCACAGAACCTATACAGAAGATCAAGGTGGCTGTTTTGGAAATCCAGGGCTCCATGACTCTCTTCCAACATTAACTCCTCCAATCTTAACCGACTTAAATGGAGTGGATGGAGATATTGAAGGAAAATACATTGGAAGATATTATAACCCTGAATCTTCAGATGTACCATCTGCTGAACCTGAAAAATTTGATTCTTTAGTGTTATTGAATAATCCATATCAAGTAGGTACAAGTTACAACTTGTGGGAGTTCAAGGATGCGTCCAAAAATGTTGTCTATTGTTTACAGAAAATTGAAGTCATTGATAATACAAAACCGGATGTTACTTGTACCTCTCCTCTAGTGGGTAATATCCCTACGGAAAAGGGAGTTTGTGGTCTGTCATTTAATGGTTATCAAGCTTTCTTACAAGAAGGGCAAAAACCTTCAGCTAAAGATGTTTGTACCAATGTTGGTGTTCAAATTGAGGCTGAGATGTTCTACAAGAAAAAAACTGACACGGATACAATTCCTATCCCTAAATCTGACTTTGATAAGTTGATTTTTGACAAGGGTGAAACTTATCATTTGATTTGGAGATTTTACAAGTTTAACAGGAAGAATTATGATGATTGTGTGCAGGAGTTCACAGTAGTTGACGTAGACGCTCCTAGTTTTGTTTGTGATTCTTTAACTGATGTAATTGTAACAGCTAACTATGTTGGAGTTTCAACAGGTCAAAGTTACAAGGAATATGCTAGCTACTCTGATGATGATGAATTGAATGGTTACAAGTACGTTCCAACTTTGAAAACGGAGATTAATTCAGGGGTTATTCGTATCCCTAGCTTGGAAGAATATAAGGATAACTGTGACGAGAATCCAACGATTAAGATTACTTTAGTTGGTCCTGGTCCATCAAATCAAGGACCGGGCCCGGTTCGTCCAGGTTCTCCTGAAACTCCTCAAATAATAACCAAGGAGATTACTTCTATTGATGATTTAAAGGAACATAAATTTTATGAAGGTCTCACTACATTGACTTTCGTCTTTACTGATGCCGATGGGAATAGTATTACTTGTCAACAAAATATCACTGTAGTATCAGATGAGACCCCGGCTACTTCTTGTCCAACAAGTAGTAACGTTACATTAAAAAGTGACGATAATTGTGAAGCTATTTTGAATTTCGCTTTGGACAAGGTGCCAACTGCTCTAGTGACTTATGTTCCTAATGGATTATATTTCAACTTTAGACAAAAATTTGCTGAGAGAAATAATATCTACAGCATGGAAGATGCATTGAAATTTTTTCCTAATAATCTTACAAGTTTGAAATATACAACGGGTTACGATCGTTATGAGTGGAATCCTATGGGTGGTACAACTACTCATTATGAACTAGTTTATAAAGCAAAAAATACTTTTGATATTTCGGTATTTTGTGATCCTAATTTTGACAGAAATTTACCGGAGAATCAATTTACCAACTATTTGGAATTAGAGTCTTGTACTCCACCAGCTCCTATGGGTCCCGCAGGAAATTTTGTTAGAGAACAATTAAATAACTCTTTGAGTGGTTCTGAGAATTTAATTCTTTCTACTTCCAATAGTTTGTCCACTCCAATCGTCTTGACGGTTTATCCGTACAAAGCGATATTGAGAGACTCGCTTGGAAATGAAGTGGCAACTGTGGTGAATACTTATGAAGATGTAGATAAATCACCTCTTTCCCGTTTGGTTCCAAGAGTGTTCGTAAATGGTGGTAATGATACTAGTCAGGTTCATGCGCATGTTTGTAAGTATAAATATAGTAAAATTACAAACTTTAAGAATTTGGATGAATTTGCAGCTCACCCTTTGAAAGAAGGTAACTATACCATCACATGGTATTTTGAAAATCATAAGGATGTTGAAGGAAAGAAAGAATCTGAATGTACATCTTTTGTTACTGTCTTGGATACCATTGCGCCTACGCTTATTTGTGGAGATTGGCAGAAAGAGGGTACTTTTGCAGCAAATGATGAATGTAAATTGCCAACGTCGGAAGTTCCATGGTTCACTAAACCAACTGTCGAACAGTTGGGTGTCAGTGACAATTGTACTACTGAGTTAGATGAATTTACACTCTCTTGGGAACGAGTTTCTAATAATTGGATTTCTACTTCTACAGATGCATTGACAGAACCATTCCCAATCGGAACAACTACCATGACATGGATTGTTGCTGATAAGTCAGGAAACAAATCAACTTGTGTTCAATCAATCATTATTGAAGATCAGACTGCACCTAAGGTGGATTGTTCTATGTTGCCTCTTATTACTGCTTACACAACTCCAACTGCTTGCGAAGCATCATCTAATGCAGTAATTGAAGCCGGACTTTCTGTTCCGACTGTTGATAATGATCCTTGTTCTCCTGTTGGTAGTGCCACTGATAAAATCAAAGGTACAGGTGTGCGTGATGATGGGAAGGATATATTTGGATATCCTTATAGACTTGGTCAAACCATTATAACATGGACATTTACAGATGGTGCAGGAAATTCTGTTTCTTGTGAACAAATTGTTAATGTTTTAGATACAATTAGCCCAACTTTCCCAGATTGTGAAAATTTGAAAGATTTGGTTTATAAGTTGGCTTCGTCTGAGTGTGATGCGACTTTAGAGAATGTAAGATTATTGTTAGGCACACACCAAGCAATAGATGTTTGTGACCCTAATCCTATTGTCGGAGTTCCTTATTTAGATAATAATGGAACATTATCAGATTTACCAACTCTGTTTGAAAGAAATAAATTCTATACAATAGCTTGGGTATTTGAGGATAAATCAGGAAATAGGACTATTTGTTACCAATCTCTAGAAATCAGGGATGTGACACCTCCTATTGCAGATGGAATATGTCCGGATCCTACTAAAAGTGTAGAAGCACAAACTGAATGTTCAGTTTCGTTTGCAGATTTGCAATTACCTCTACCAACTCTTAGTGACCCTTGTGATGGAGTGTTGATCCCTCAGTTGGTAGGTAAAATTACAATGAATGATGGCAGAGTGAATGTTTATTATGATGAACAGTTGGAGTCGATAGAATACCCTGTTGGAGTTCATCAATTTTTGTGGATTTATTCTGATGCAGCAGGAAATAAGGATACTTGTTCTATGGAATTGACTGTTGAGGATATGATTAAACCTATCCTTGAGGATTGTGAGGTATCTCCGAGTGTAACAGTAACTGTTTCTGATAACTTCTGTGAAATTACACCTGCTGAATTAGAGAAATTGATTGTTCATCCAAAAGCATATGATGAGTGTGATGACTTAAAAGCAGATGGAGGAAAAAATTATATTGATCCGGTCATTGAGCGTTGGTATGATGCAAATGAAGATGGAGCTTTTGATATCACTGAATTGGTAGTTGATGCAGATGGTCTTCCTATTGTTTGGAATTCAATTAATTTCCCTAAAGGTACAACTATGATTCGTTGGATCTTTGCAGACAAAGCAGGTAACCAAGTTTCTTGCGATAAACTTGTTATAGTTGAAGACCATACGCCTCCATTCTTTGATTGTGCAACAATAGACCCTGATACATTGCGTCCGGTTGCTCCGGAGGGTTGTGATTATGAGTTTGCAGACTTGAAACGAGATATTTTAGATAAATTGTCCTACAAAGCTTATGATGCTTGTACTAAAGATTCTATTCCGGGCATTTTGACAACGGATGGTGTTAATCCTATTCCTGATAGTTATACTTTGGAGTCTGGAGTCATGTATAAATTAATCTGGGTTTTTGCTGATGAAGATGGAAATAAAACAACTTGTGATCAATGGATTCTGCCTTCTCACAATATGCCTCTAAATGTTGATTGTGATGCTTTGAGTGATACAATTAAGGTTATTGCTGATGAGGGTACTTGTGAGGCTATACAAGATTCAGTATTGAAATATGTTGAAGCTCCTACTGCCAAAGACCCATGTAACAATGATTTAGTTGTTGCTGTTCCGCATTTTAAAGTTGATGACGAATTTGTTTTAATTGATTTGGCAACTCAAAAATTTGTAACAGGTAATAATACAATTCATTGGCAATTTGTTAGTAAGTGGAACTTAAACGATACTGCTTGGTGTTCTCAAGTGGTAACTGTTCTTGGTAACAAGAAGTTCAACATTGATTGTGATGTAGTTGCTCCTACCTACCATGATACTATCTTGGATTGTGGTCCGGCAGATCCTGCTAATTTATCAATCAAAACTCCTTGGGTGGCAGATCCTTGCTTAACTGAAAGTGATACTGCTTATAAGCGCATGGGTGTTGGTGTTCGTTCGGATAGTTTGGCTATGACTGATCCATTCCCATTGGGTAATACTCAAATCAAATGGACCTTCACAGACTTTACCGGTGCAGTTGACACTTTCTGTATCCAAGATATTGAGATTCGCTCAAGAGAGGAACTTATTATCGATTGTGATGCTATTGAAGATGTTCATGTTGAAGTAGCAGAAGGTGAATGTACGGTTGACGCTAAGCAAGTACAATTGCCAACTCCGCAGTATGCATTGCATCCTTGTTTGAAAGATGAAAATGGTGAACCATTGAAAATTGAGGGTGTACCTTCTCGTGGAGACAATAGGGATTTAGATTCTTCTTATTATGTGGGTAGAACATTAATCATTTGGACATTTACTGATACAACCAACACTTTAGCTCAGCCTGTTGATACTTGTCATTCATACGTACAAGTAGGGGACGTGAATGAGATGCCGGTTGAGTGTGAAAACTTCCCTGATACTTTGATTGTATTGCCGGATGATAAGTGCGAACTTTCTTGGGCAGATGTTAACTTTGAAGTGAAACCGGTGGTGGATCTTTGTACTCGCGAGATTATAGACCCTGTGGTCTATGTTACCGGATTAAGTGAGGTTATTGAGTATCTTGACTATAAAACTTACTTTGTTCTTCAAAATGGAGATGAAGTTGATGAGTTGGAGCCTACACAGGTTGCGGTAGATACTGTGGTTAAGTTGTTGAATGATCTAACATTTAAATTAGGTGCTTCGACTATCACGTGGGAGTATAATTTCAAGGGTACGGTTTTCTCTTGTATCCAAACAATCTCTTTGAAGAACAAAGTGGCTCCTTCTGGTGGTTGTGAGTCTGTTCCTGATGAGTTGACTATTGTTGCGCCTTCAGGTGAATGCGAGATTCCGACTGATGCTTTGGTTGATTCGTTGTTGAATATGTTGCAACCATGGCCGGTGGCATACGACCATTGTGATGTGGATAAAGCAAACCCTATTAAAGGTAAAATTTATTTCGAAGGTAAAGAGATTACATCCGATGGTTCGTTCTCATTGCCTGTCGGTGAAAATAAGGTTCAATGGGTATTTATTGACACTGCTATCAATACCGTGGGTGATACTTGTGATAAAACCCTCATCATTCAAAGTGACATGGCTCCGATATTTAATTGCCTATCTTTGGATACTTTGAATTTTGAAACAGATAAATGTGAGTACACTTATGAGTGGAATGACGAAAATATTCCTCAAGCAAAAGATACTTGTACAGGTGAGTTCTTTGCAGGTGTTGGAACTCGCTCAGATAACGAAGATTTGAATGCTCCTTACCCTATGGGCAAAACTGTCATTACATGGAAGTTTAAATCTCCATATTCTACAGATTCAACAATTTGTGAGCAAGTTGTCTGGGTGAGAACTACTGCTCAACCATTGTTTGATTGTGAATCTTTGGATACCGTTCAACTTTTTGTTCTCGACGGAATGTGTGATGAGGATGTATTTACATATTTGGATACTTTAACATACCCTGTTGCTAAAGATTCTTGCACTGGTATCGAAATACCGGGAATTCCTCTAACTAAAGATACTGTGGAATTTTCTAGCGAGTCAAGGTTCTATGTTGGAGATACTACAAAGATAATTTGGAAGTTCTTCCATGACTCTTTGAATGTTACTCCTAAGTATTGTGACCAATATGTTTTAGTTACAAGTTATAATGAGCCAATCTTTGATTGCGAGGCATTGCAAGAGCAGGATATTAAGTTTGAAATCGCTGGTTGTGATACCATTTTAGGTAGTGATGCAATTCCTACTCCTGCTGCTATTGATTATTGTACGAAAGATTCTGTTTATGGTGTTGGTTCTCGTTCAGACGGAAAGGCTTTGGATGAACCGTTCCCTGTTGGTACTACAACGATTACTTGGTTATTCAAGAGTCCTTACTCAGAGATCTCTGCAGATTGCGATCAGAAAGTGGTTGTATTGAGTACTCAAGAAATTGATTTCAATTGTGAGGATTTAGATTCTATCTATGTTCCTATTGGAGATGTTAATACTTGTGATACTTCCGGCTTGATTCTTAACGCTCCGGTAGCTTTGCATCCTTGTCCTGAACAATCAGGGGTTGCCGAAATCAAAGGTGTTCCGTTTATCAATAAAGCTGTAACTATCACACCAAATGCAGATTCAACAGAGTGGACTATAGATAAAATCCATGTAGGTTTACATAAGATTACATGGACTTTCACCGATCCTTCTGATCCAGCCACTTTGGTTGTTCCGGTTAAAGAGTGTGAACAAGTTTTGCAAATTGGTGATGGAACCAATGCAAGTGTAGATTGTGAAAACTATCCGGATACAACAATTGTTTTGGATCCTGCTGATTGTGCGATCTCTTGGGAGGATATGAATTTGAATATTATGCCGGTATATGATGTTTGTTCAGGAGAGTTGTTAGTACCTACTCTTTCTCGTTCAAGCGGAAAAGCTATAGAGGCTTCAATGAATCCGGATTCTACTTTGAAGATTGTTGCAGAAGATTTCACCGTAGGAGTTGATACAATCATTTGGTTCTTTGAAAGCATTGGTGCACAATGTGAGCAGGCTATCTTAGTGAAAGATAATATAGCTCCCGAATTTGATTGTGATAACTTTGAACCCAATCATCTAACTCTTACAGCTCCTTCCGGAGAGTGCGAAGTCATTGCTTCTGCTATCTATGATAGTTTGGTAAATCTATTCGAACCTTGGCCGTTCGCTATCGAAAAATGTACAAGAGATACTATTCCGGGACGAGTTTACTTGGATGAAATCGCTACAGGAAACGAACTTTTGAAAGGAAGCAGTAAGAATATTACTGTTGGAGATCATAAGTTAGTTTGGTTGTTTATTGATTCTTTAATCAATCAAGTAGGAGCCGTATGTGAGAAAGATTTCACCCTTAAGAGCGACATGGCTCCTATGTTTGATTGTGAATCTTTGACCGATTTGAAATTTGATATCGAAGGATGTAATACTAATAGTTTGACTACGGATGATATTCCAACACCTCAGGCTAAAGATGCTTGTGTAGATACATTGATTTCTGGAGTTGGTGTACGTCTAAATCCGGATAGTACAATCCAAATGGACGGAACAGAACCTCTTCCTGTGTTGGGTGTTTATCCAGTTGGTACAACCATAATCCGTTGGACATTCACAAGTCCGTTCTCAAATGAAGAGAAGGTATGTTATCAAAATGTTGTGGTTAAAACAACTCAGGAAATAGACTTTGATTGCGAATCTTTGGAAGGAGAGGTTATTCGTATCTCGGTTAATCCGTTGACTCTTGTTTCCGATCCTGAAGCAGAATCAAGTAAGATTGATACATTACATGCAATTCATCCATGTCCGGCTGAGTCGGGTGTAGAATTCATTCTTGGAGTACCATCTATTGAAGGTAAGGAAGCATTCATACTTTCTTCAGATTCAACAAAATGGACTATTCCTGCTTTGCCTGCTGATACCTATAAGGTGGTATGGACATTTGCTGATACAACCGAAACTATGGTTGATCCTATCAAGCGTTGCGAGCAAACTTTGATTGTAGAAAACTTGAAGGATACTTTATTCTGTCCACCGGGACGCAACCAATCTACGATTACTTGTGTGACCGAAGAGAGTTTGCCTATCTTTAACTCATTTGAAGAGTTTAAAGCTGCGGGAGGATGGATTACCGATCATAATCAATTCGATGCTTCTTCGTTTGGATATATCGAAGACAGCATAGGAACACCATATTGCGATCAAACAAGATATGTTACTTATTTTGTTTTGGATGTTCGAGGAGATAAAATTTCTTGTACAGATACAATTTTTGTTAAGGATAACGAGGCTCCTATTTTTGCAGAAATGGTTGACACTTTCACTATTGCTTGTGATGAAGAATTGCCTATTTTTGAAAAAGCTCAGGTGGATGATTGCGATCCAGATGTTAAACTGAACTTGGATTCTGTTTCGCATCAAGGCGATAATCCATCGGAATGTAATTATTATTCATACACTATTGACTATCAGTGGACAGCGGTAGATCGATGCAACAATAAGTCTGTTTACCCATTTGTTCTTTCTGTTGTTGATACTATTGCACCAACAATCAATCTTCCTTTGGATTGGTCAGACACTGCACTTTCTAATTATTTGAAGGGTTGTATATTCTCTGTACCTGATTTCGAAGAAGATTTGAGAAGCGAAGAAGTGATTCAAGATAATTGTTCTTCTTTGGATAATATAAAGATTTCTCAATATCCTGCCGCAGGCGATACTATCAAGAAAACTACGACTATCTATATCACTATTTCAGATCCATGTGGAAAGGACACTGTAGTAACTAAAGTTGTATATGTACAAGAACGCGATGAGATCTTATCTTTGGATGCTTATGATATTACCAAGTGTGGTTCAGATTCTTCCGTAATTGATTTGTGGGGACAAACAACTCGTTTTGCTACGGGATTCCGCTATCTTGAGTATGGAGGCACTTGGTATCCGGTTCCTAGTAACCCTGTTTACGATTGTTACCGTGATTCAATCAGTGAAGAGTCGTTGGTATTTAGTGATAACCCGTTGACTTATTACGATAAGTTCCATCCGGGACCATCAGATACAGACAAAGAGATTCAAAGAAGTTTAACAGAGTTGAAGAGAATGTCTCGTAGTGGTAAATATATATTTGTGGCAGTTGATACTGCAACAATGTGTAGAGATACTGCATCGTCTTATTTAACAATTAATGAGAGACCTCGTGTTGCTATTGAATCAGGTATTATGACTATCTGTGAATTGACTACTGTGGATTCTTTGGATTTGTATAGCTATGTGAAGTGTGTGGACGATATGGGTTCTGAAATTACCAACGAAGGTTGGACTTTAGGTGAAGATGTATATTCATTTGTAGATTCTGTGATTATGGCAAACAATGAAGATAATCTTATCTACTTTGTTGAAAATGCTTGCGGTAAAACTACTTCTGAAGATACTTACATCACATTCTGTGATTCTATTCCTTCCACAACAGAAGATAGCTTGAAGTGGGTTGGTGGTTCTGATAAGAACTTGGCAATGTTACGTTCTGAAGACTACAAAACAAAAGATTCTGTCTTGTTAGATGTTCGTAAGCGTTTTGAATCTGAGGCTATTGCGATCAACTCTACTCCTGATAATCCTGCTCGTATCTGGAAAGGAGAACAAGTTGTTCTTGAGCTTAACACAGATTATAAGTTTGATGAGTGCTTGTGGTATAAGGTTAGGGGTTACTTTGATTATTCTCCGGAGGTTATTAAGGACTCTTTAAATGATGAAATGGATGAACTTTTGGATATCATGGAGTATTCAGACCTTTATGAATTGTTTGAAAATCCGGAAGATACATCAGTTTACTATGTTACTTTGACGGATGGCGTTTGTCCTGCAATCCCTGGTCAATTATTGCAAGTTGATGTTCTGCCTAAATTGCCTACAGCTTTCACACCGTACGATAAAGATGGTATGAATGATGTTTATATGGAAGGTCGTGCAGTGGTTATCTTCGACCGCTACGGAGCTAAAGTATTTGAAGGTGATAATGGTTGGGATGGAACATTCAAAGGTCGTTTAGCAGATCCGGGTGTTTACTACTCTAAAGTATTCTTGAATAGTGGTATGTCACTTTCAGGAACCATCGAGATTGTGAAAGTTAAATAGAGTTTCCATAATTTTCCATAACAACAGTGGATCCCCTGCTTGAGTATATTTCAAGTGGGGGATTTTTATTGTCGTTATAGACAGCACAAACAAAAAGCCCGCAAATTTCTATAATAGTAAAATTTGCGGGCTGACTTATAATTTAGGGAGGGTTCTATAAATTCAACTCAAGGAATTTTGATTTTTTTCTGCAACGTACAATTTAAAAGCTGAACATATAGAACTCATCTAAATGTAACAAAACTATCTAATATATTCAATCATTTTCTATTTTGAAAAGTAAGTGCATATAATTTCATTTGTTTTATCATTGCCAACATTCCGTTGGAACGCGTAGGGGATAGATGTTCTTTTAATCCTATTCTATCGATAAAATAAAGGTCGGTATTCAGAATCTCTTCAGGAGTATGTCCGGAGAGGAGTTCAACCAACATCACAACAATTCCTCCTGCAATGTCTGTATTGCTTTCTCCTTGATAGTATACCTTTCCCTCTTTGTATTCTGCAAACACCCACACTTTACTTTGACAACCCTCTATCAAATAGTCGTCGGTTTTGTATTTTTCTTCGATCCCTTTCCCCGACATTCCTTTGTCTATAATTTGTTGGTATTTGTCCAACCAATCTTCTAAGAATTCAAATTCAGAGATAATCTCCTCTTGTTTTTCGTTTATGCTCATTGTTTTATGTTTTTTATGCAAAGGTATAGTTAATTTGCTATATTAAGTTGTTTTTTCTTAATGTAATTTTAATTTCTTTAGCTATGTGGTAGGCAAGATTGACTGGAACAGCATTACCAACCATTTTGTATCCGATGTTTACATCATTATATATAAATTTGAAATCGTCTGGAAATGTTTGAATTCTAGCGACTTCTCTGACGGTCATTCTTCTATATAAATTTTCTTTCCCTGGTACAAAAATTTGTTTATTTTGTTCTATTTTTATCATTTTAGGAGCTTGAGGATGTAGTTGACATTGCCTACCACTTGCTTGGACAGTAAATCCCGGTTCATCCCAACTTCTAACTCTATTTCTTGACATAAAAATTGGTGAAAAGCTGCCGATAAAATACTCATGATTGGGAATAATACATTTATCTCCATTTGTTTTATTTTTTTCAAGCGCTGGTATCGCATTGTCTTTCAAATCCCAAATTGAGTCTTTTAGTGTTGGCTTATACAATGATGGTACAGGATATTTAAAATCAGTAACTTTTAAATCTTTTCGAAAACCGATGTAAAATACACGTTCTCTGTCTTCTGGTACATCATAATCGTTAGCATTTAGTAATTTAAATTGAACATCATAACCGGCTTTGTCAAACAAATGCATAAATTCCCTGACTGCTGAAGTATGTCTTGCAGCTAACATTCCGGAAACATTTTCTGCGACAAAAAAATATGGTTGAGTTTTCTTTAAAATTCTAATGTATTCATAGAACAACTGACCTCTTTCATCTTCAATACCTTTTAAGGAACCTCCTTCACTCCATGATTGGCACGGAGGACCGCCAATTATTCCAGTGATACCTAGAGGGAACTCATTCTCATTTATTTTTCTTATATCACCCTCTATCAAATTTGTTGTCGGAAAATTGGAACGGAATGTGGGGCAAATTTTTGCATCATACTCGTTAGCAATAATAGTAGTAAATCCAGCTTTATGAAAGCCTAAATCTAAACCACCTGCTCCGCTAAAAAGGCTAATTAATTGCATAATTATTTCCAAATACAGTTAATCGTTAAAATTTCAGTTGGCATTCCTTTTATTTGAATATCAAATTTTAGAGATGGGGTTATGTATGTTTCTGCGTTGTGTATGCGGAATGTAAAATACCAACCATTGTCCATATACATTTCAACAGTGTTAGACCGATTGGGATAGCCACATATTTTGATAATCCTTTTGGGTAATGAAACGCAAGGAACTATTATACTTGGCTTTTTCCCCTTTGCCGGTTTATTTAGTGTTTTATGTATGTTATATGTTTGTATTTGTGTTATTTCCTTTTTGTCTAAGCTGATTACTTTGTAAAAGTCATATTTACTAAGTAAATATTCTACCATTTTCGATGGCAAATTTTTATGTTTATCGTATTGTCTATTTATTTCTCTGATGAAAGCTTCAATTATTGGTTTGTATATTATAGTATCCTTATCTTTAATTTCACTAAATTTCTTTTTTTTTCGTTTTTCCTTTTCTAAGTAGTCAAACGTGGGTTTTATATCGTCCCAATACTCTTTTGAACATGGATATCCAAACCATTTTTTTGAGAAGTCAATAGTTGGACTCAATCTGCTATGTTTTACTGCAAAATTGTTATGCTTAATGCTTAAACCGATTTCCCATTCTAGTTTATTTCTTAGAATAACTATGTCTCTCACGTCGCCCTTTTCTCCTTCTTCATCAGATTGTATGCATAGTTTTAGAGTATCAGGGGCTTTCTCTACTATAAGAGGCTCACACTCAAAGATGATTGGAATCATTGATTTTGCACTTTTTTTCAGTACTTCTTTATCTTCTTTTGATAGTGAGTCAAATGCTTTTTTTGCAGATTCTAAACTACTATTGTTAATAATCATAGTTGGACGAATTTTTTTATCATTTTAAATAGTTCCTGTATACAAGCATACTCATAGCCTCTTCCTTGATTATTACTTCGTTCGCTCATGGTTATTTTATTTTAATAATTAAACATATGCAAAAAAAACAGGTCAAAGTTATGTAATACTATTTTGTATAACTAAGTGGAACACAAAATTATTAAAAATTATGCATTTTTACAAAGACTGTGTTAAAATATATTTTCTTGATTGTGACTCTTTATATCTTTTCACCTTCTGAACATTTTGGCTGCTCGTTCGATGCCACGCACGAGTATATCTATCTCCTCCTTTGTGTTGTAGATTGCGAACGATGCGCGTACTGTCCCTTCTATTCCCATTGCATCCATCACAGGTTCGGCGCAGTGATGACCTGTGCGTACAGCAATACCTAACTTGTCTAATATAGACCCCATGTCGTACGGATGTATGTCGCCTACTAAAAAGGATATTAATCCTCCTCGCTCCGGAGATTCGCCTATAAAACGCATTCCATCTATCGTTTTCATTTGCTCCATTGCATAATTTAGCAATGATTGTTCGTGACATGCAATCTCTTCCATTCCTATCGCAGAGACATATTTCAAGGCTTCAGCTAATGCAGTTGAGCCGATATAATCAGGAGTGCCGGCCTCAAATTTAAAAGGTAATTCGTTGTAGGTTGTTTTCTCTATTGTTACCTTTTTTATCATTTCTCCTCCTCCTTGATATGGCGGAAGTTTTTCCAACCACTCTTCTTTCCCGTATAGAACCCCAATTCCGGTCGGTCCATATATCTTATGTCCGGAGAATACATAAAAGTCTGCTCCTAATTCTGTAACGTTTACCGGAATGTGTGGAATCGATTGTGCACCATCAATTAAAACCGGAATGTTGTGTTGGTGAGCTATTTCGATAATTTTTTTTATCGGATTAATTGTGCCTAATGCATTGGAAACATGGCATACCGAGATAAGCTTTGTTTTTTCACTTATTAAATCTGTCAATTGGTCAACGCATAGGATTCCTTTCTCATTGAATGGAATAACCTTCAGTACAATTTTTTTATCCTCGCGCAAAATTTGCCATGGAACAATGTTGGAGTGGTGTTCCATTTGAGTGATGATGATTTCATCGCCCTCTTTGCATTGACTTTTCCCAAAAGAAGAGGCAACCAAGTTGATCGCTTCTGTTGTGCCTCGTGTGAAAATTATCTCGTTGGTTGAATGGGCACCAATGAATGAGCGTACAGTTTCTCTTGCTGCTTCGTGTGCCTCTGTAGCAATCTGACTTAAAAAGTGTACACCTCTATGAATATTGGCATTGGCATTGTAGTAATTTTTACAAATTGTTTCTACAACACACGCAGGCTTTTGGGTTGTTGCTGCATTGTCTAAATATACCAACGGTTTCCCATATACCTCTTTCCCTAAAATGGGGAAGTCGTTCCTTATATCTCCTATGTTTATGGACATGTTTCTTCCTACTGATAATTTAAATGCAAAGTTATCACTTTTTATGGTAATTTCTATAAGCTGCCATAAATTAGTTCGAGATGATTTTGAAAAACATTTTGTAAGTTGCTGTTTCCATTGGTCACGCATGTCTCTTGCTTGTCAACTGTTGCCAATAGGGGCAAATTAGTCAAAATGAGTCTAAATCATCTCGAATTTGAAACTCCGTAGAGTTATGTTTTATTATTTTAATACTCCATTAAATTGACATGAATTCCAATATTTTGAAAATTCGATGTCAGTACGTGCATTTTCTGAGAACGCATGATCTAGCACTTGCACCTTATACAAATTGTTGTACACCATATTACTATTATTGGTACGAGCTCCTAAAACAGCCTTCAAATAATATGTAGTGTCGTTAGGCGAGGTAATACCCTCCAATGTTATAGCTGCTTTGGGATAGTCTTTGTTTAAGATTTGAGATAATCCTGCATTGTTGGATTTGATGTCTCCAAAGAAATTTTCGGCTGCAGCATAGTCACCCATGATAATGGCGATTGTACCTTGTGCTTCTCTCCACTCTTTGCTCACAGGAAGGTTGGCAAAGTAATTTTCGGCAGACTCCAATTTCTCTGCATGAAGGGCAACCAAACCCAAGTTGAAATCATTTTCAGGGGTCACACGGAGAGCATGAGATTGCTCTAAATAATTTTGTGCTTCGTCCCATTTTCCTTCGTGAATGTATAATGCTCCAAGGTTGTTGTAGGCTCTCCAATCTTTTGGATATTTCTTTATAAGAGACAAGTAAGATTTTTCTTTTTCGCTATTGTTTTTCAGCATTGCAGTTCCCCTCAAAGCATCATTTAGTGATAATTTGTCTGCACTGTTTTTCATCATTGTCATCAGCCATTCATCGGTTTTACCGGGAGTTTGTGTATTAATTGTAATTGTACTTTTGCGCAAAGGAGGTAACAGATTTTCTTTAAAAAGAGCAGGGTGGGCATTGATGTATTTTTTTAAAACCTTATAGCGATTGCCACTTTTACTTTTTTTCAAATTTTCGACAATTGTTGCTTTGTCTGCGAGATTACTTTGCATGATAGAGTTATATAAGCCATCCCAATCTGCATCCAAAACGGTAGTTTGAATGGGGATATTCAGACCATATTTTTTCAATTCAGATTTCATATAGGTTGTGGCCGCTGCATTGCGTTGTTCTGAAACTCTTTTATTGATGGCAGGACTTCCGTCCGGAGAGGCGGTAGAGAAGATTTCTATGCTCACTTGTGGATTGCGGGTGTTTTTTTGCAAATCTTTCAATGTATTGACTAAAGCAATCATATCTTTGCTCTCCAATTGAGATGCACGAATCTTAGAACGGTCAATTTCGTAGCGAATTGTACCCATTCCTGTGCTGCTGGTCTTCCCGGATAGAGTTTCGTGTGTTACCATCGGACAGGCCTCGTTTTTATCTACTAATGAAGAGGTGGTAATAACTCCATCTGCCAATTTAATCTGCTTGATAGGAACAATTTTTCCATCTATCTCGGCCTTGAATATGGCATATAATTCTGAGTTTTTCATTTCCGGACTATATTCGATTGTCTGGGTCTCGGCAAATGTTCCTCCGGAATTGTAAGGGACTATTAATACACCGGGATTTTTTACATCCTCACCATAGAATGTTAAACTTTGTCCCTCAATATCTCCTTGTGCTGTACGTAGCACGGGGGTGATAGTTAAGACACCATGTTTAGGGAAATAGTGGTCTGGGAAGGTTCCCGCCAAAGTCATGTCAACATTGTTTCCGACTAATTCCAATACTTTAGGTTCGGATTCAATTTCTTTTTGAGTTAGTGCTCCAAATTTCTCACTCGAACATGCGGTGATAGCAAGCAACATGGGTAAATAGAATTTGAATTTCATAGTTTTCATAGTATTTTTGATTTTATCATTGAAACGTTTCCTTTGCTTGCTTTGTTCAGAGAGAAGTGTGGATTTATGGTTAATGGCGTGTATCTCTACGTGAGAATTTCTTTTTTGTTGCTAGTTGAATTTGTGTGTTTTCACAAATTAGTTTAAATTTGTTGTGTAGTAGTTTATACAGCTTTTTGACTATTCCCCTGATATAAAAATAAAGATTAGAAACCAAATATAAGAGAAAAATGAGGAGAAATGTTAGAAATATATTGGGTGTAATTTGTGTGTTAATAACATCATTCGCATTTATATCTTGTGAATCGGATGTAGATGGGCTTCCTCCTGGCAGATGGTATTTTATGATAGTAAATGATACCGATCATAATGTGTTAATCACAGTAGATAGAGGGGAAAATATAAATCGATTACAAGAAGATTTCTTTATTGACCCACGTGATAGCATAGTAAAAGATGGAGAGAGTGGTGGATGGGTATATGTCCCTTTTGATACATGGAATGTCTCTCTTATTTTTGATGATTCAATTTTTTGTTATTGCGGGCCACTTATTGAAGAGGATAGGAGAAGGGATGGTATAATGTTTTATAATGAGATGAACTATGAACGTTTAATCGACAGTGAAGAGATAAATCTTTATCGTTATAGAATAACGGAAGAGGATTATGAATATGCTGTATCTCAGTCTGTTAATAGGGAGAGTCCTATAAATTCAGAGTTTTAAGTTGGGGTTGACGAACTCTTCGTTTTTTTTAGAAGTTGTTTAAATTTTATTTCGAGCCTATTTTCAATAAAATTTAAACAACTTGTTTATAACTTGCTGTTTGTTAGGCAGTAACAATACTTGCTTAGTTCTTTTCTTTTGCATAGCAATCTATTAGAAGTAAATTCAAAAATTTCGTGAAAAGAATTGCTACATCCACCTTTAGAATTTCAATTTACTAATTGTAATTTTATTTAACGACTTTACCAGGTTCTAAAATTCAAATCCGATTTTGGTGACACAATTAAACGCAACATATCTGCTTATCGTTGTGTAGTAGTGATAATAGTCGGTAGTCCAATTGTAATTGCACAATTCAATTTCATCCAATCCCGGAGCCAATTCAAGACCTATATCCATTGATAATCGACCAATTCTGCACCCAAAGTTTGTTGAGCCATAAAAACCGAAAGCTCCGCTTAAAGGTAGAGTAATTCCTGCTCTGACATCGAGAAACGGTGTTATATAACGCTCTCCAAAGTCATAGCGAAAATTTGTAAATATAGGGAAAGCTAAGTAATCACTATACCAATCTTCGGTATATCGGATTCCTATTCCTCCGCCTAAAAATATGTGCTTATTAATTTGTCCTCCATGAACTGTTGTAAAAGCACCTCCGAACATACAACCAAAGATGAGTTCACCATATACAAAGCCGCGATAACCTTTTTCAAGGTAGTACCTGTTTTTACGATTGCTTTCTATTGTAATCAAATCAATGTCATCGAAGTCACAAACAATTGAACTACCATTGTCTGTTTCAATCTTTAAATATTGATTGGGTTTAACCTCAACGATTTCACCTTTTATGATACTGCCGTTTTTAAGTTGTATAATTTCTTTTCTTTCTTGCGAAAATGTAAAATTGGATGCAGAAATTAGGAACAATAACAACAAAAAAATTTTTCTCATATTTATTTTTAGTTCTTAAAATTTATACATAAGTTAAAATTCATATCCGATTTTTGCAACAAAACTGAATGCAGTATATTTCTCGGTATATATGCCATTATAATAGTAGGGAGAATAATATGGGTCATATGAATAATCATATTCAAGAACGTATTCATCTACCCCAGGAGCGAACTCAACCCCCAGGTCAAAAGAGAAGTTCTTGATTCTGCAACCAACAGAGGTAGCAGCATAAAAACCAAACTCGCCGGATATAGGGACAGATATACCTGCACTTAATTCCAAGTAAGGTGTTGAGAAGTAATTACAAATATCATACCTGAAATTAGCAAATATAGGAATGGCAATATGATCTCCTCCAAAGTCATTAGCAATTCTCAGACCAGTTCCCCCTCCTAAAAAGATATGGTTATTTAGTTGAGCTCCATGTATTGAGGTAAGAGCTCCTCCAATTAAATTCCCGATGATAACATTGCCATAAACGAAACCTCTATATCCTTTCGTTAGGAAGTTGTCTTTATTTGACTTCGCTTTCAGTGTAGAATCATCTTTGTTTGGTTTTTCGCGTAAGATTTTATCAATGTTGTTGTATTCGCATATTATCGAACTACCATTGTCTGTTTCAATCTTCAAATATTGATTGGGTTTAACCTCAACGATTTCACCTTTTATGATACTGCCGTTTTTTAAATGAATAACTTCAATTTTTTCTTGTGAAAAAACTAAACACGTTGCAAAAAATAAAAGTGTTAAAGCTAAAAATAATCTTTTCATATCACTCTATTTTAGAGGGTTAAAATAAATTTCACTTTAACACAAAGGTAAACAATAATTGTAAGAATTCAAATTTTTGAAGGACTTTTGGGTATATTTTAAGCAATAGAGGCTGCGCAAAAAGGCAGCCTCTATTATAAGATAAAACAATGTTCAATATCAATAAACGATTGTCTTGTAGGTTTTATTATTAAACATTACAATGTACCCCCCCCTTGGTAATGTTATTTCATAAACTTCGTTTTGTTGAAGAGAGACGTTTCCTCTTACATTCCCCAATACGTCTCCAATAAGCAAATATCCATCCGTTAAAGCATTTACGTACAATATTCCTTTTTGAGTGTATATTATCACGTCTGATGCAATTGTTTTTGAATCTTGATTATATGTTGTTTGAGAAATCGTAAAGGTTCCACTATTTGTCTTTAATTCCTCGGTTTCATTTAGAGCTGTCATTGTATAGTAGTAAGTTCCTGCTTCTAATCCGGTAATAGTGTAAGACATTTTATCGGAAATATCAGAACTTCGTAAACTTACGTTAGAAATCAATTTCCCATTTTCATCAAATCTTACTATGCAGACAGAATCTGTCATCGCTTCGTCTTCAAATATAATCAATTCGTAGCCGGTAGAACCGCTTAATTTTTTCCATGTTATGGTTAAATTCTTTTCATCGTTGTTGATGGAAACAAAAGTGTCAGGAACGCTTATATGAGTAGGAATGTTGATGATATTTGAAATCGCATAATCTTCGCAAGGCGAGTGTGTTTCAAATTCCTTTGTATTCTCCAGTACCTCTTTATCTCCGATAACTGTTCTAATGGATACTTCTATTGTTGTATCGTTTATATTATCTTCAAATAATGACTCTAATATATCGTTGTTAAAGAAGTTATCAGACGGGTCAATTGCAGATGAGGTTAAGTTCTCCCAAGCAGATAGTGAATCTGACGTTATTTTGTATTGATATAAAATGTGATAATCCTCTTGCCAAAAATTTTGGAACAAGATATCATTATCCATCGAAATATTTTGATCTTTCTCAGAATATTTTATAGTTGGTTTAGGCAGAGCTGTTGTCCATAGTTGAATATCATCGATAACAAAGTCATTACCTTTATAGTTATACTCTTCTCCTCCTACCAGAGATACTATTTCTAATCGTAAATTTGGCCCTTGTAAATCAATAGAACAAGCAACTTCATACCAATCAATACTTGTTTTGTCGAAAAGTATTTCTACCGGTTCAGACTTTATGGTGTCATTGGTTGCCAAGTCAATCAATTGAATTTGAATCTTACTAGGGTTAATAGGTTGCGAGAAAATATTTAAGAAACACTTTGCAGTATAAGTTCGTTCACATAATCCTTTAATATCTTTTCTGTAAATAACACTATTAGCCTCTCCTTCATAATTCATAAACAACATTCCGCCGTATTTATTACCATTATAAGTGTGGTCAGGGACGAATGACCACCCATTCTCTCCAGGAGATCTACCATTCCCGAAATAAGCTTCCCATTCCCATTGAGTTCCATCACCATTGGAAAGGTCACCCCATATACAAGTAACATTTGCAGCGATGGCATATTTATCTTCATAAGATGGTGAGGTACTGCAAACTCCTCCAAAGATAGTAGAATCATCTAAACACATGGTCCATTTTTCCCCATCTGAGTAGTAAACTTTTTTAGGATTATGAATATTTGAATAATCCCACACCCAATAATCAGTTGCAGAGTTAAACGTTCCAAAATCTTCTTGCCAAACTAGTTCCCTAGATAAAGGACGTCCATTATTATCTACTCCACAAGCAACGTTTTTAATTGTGCATTTGGGAGAGACAATGCTATCACCATACGGAGAAATCCCGATGTAGAAATATTCATCAGTAGAAACATTATCGCAGGATATATGTGTAAAAGTACTGCTATTTGCACCATCTACTTTTACTCCATTCTTGTACCATTGGATATGACTTAAGTTTAGGTCATCTTTTTGGACTATTTTTGTCGTTGCACCTCCAATACATACTTCGGTATCCTCTGCGCTAATTGATGGCGATACTTCTGCATATATCTTGATTCGTTTTATCAATACAACAAATTCCTCTAGCAAGGGATCGCATGCAATTGAGAAATTTAAGTTTCCTGTATTGCTAATTTCTACGCGACTCTTTGCTTTATCAAACGTAATTGTTTGAGATGAGTTAAATTTAGTCAATTGTAAGGATGTAGAGTTAACAACTTGATTTCCCATCTTTAAATATACAAAAGGACGGTAGAGTGCTTGTATGTGGGGTAATTCGTCTCTTTTAGTATAATCTAAATACTCTTCAGAGAAAGGATTTCCAAATTCAATTTCAACCTGATAGTCACCTCCTTCTTTTAGCCCAAAGATATTGCACGTCATGACAGAAACTTGAGCATTATTCCCTTTTCGGGGGATAGAAAATAGGATTCCTCCCATATCCTCATTCTCAGTCATTCTAAGAGAATCTAAAAAAATTGGATTTCTGACAATTGCATAAGAATTTGTATTTATGAAAGAAGAGTCTGATCCATTTGAAGAGGATTGAATAAATTGGAATGATTCGCCAATGCTTATCTCTGGTTTTATTAAACTATTTTTGTCTCCGGAAGAATTTATGCTATCTATTGGATAAAACGTTAATTCAGCTCCCGGATCACTAAAGTCTACATCTGAAATCAATAGTAAATTACCTTTGTCTTGTGAGAAAGTATTCCCTACAAACAAAAACATTAAAACCCATGTTAAGAATGAAATTCTTGTAAAATTGTCCATAATTGTATTTTTATTAATAATCTTTAAATAGAAATCGTTGCAAACGGTATTCATTAAATTTTAGGGAGGTTCTATAAATTCAATTTGACATCAGCAAGTAGTCAGAACCTCTTTAAGGCTACTGCTAATGTGATTTTGCTTCCACAAATTTAATAAAACTTTTTCTGAAACTTTTGTAAAAAATTAGTATTTTTTTTGGATGGGGGGGGGTAAATTGCTGATTATCAATGATTAAAGTTTTTGACGTTTACACAGTTATCCACTCCTTATGGTATCTGTAAATTTGTGTTAAGCGTGCTATGTTGTAAGTAAGGTTTGTCATTGCGACATTCGCCTTTGCCCTGACAATGCCAATGCCACGAAACACAAGACCGCCCATCGAACGCTCGATAAAGCCGAACACGTGTTCCACACGACAGCGCACCTTTGATTTTGCGCGGTTGTTTCGTTTTTGCTCGTCATTTAGTGGGTGTCCTCTGAAACCTTTCTCACAGATAATAGGTGTAACTGCCTTTTTCTCAAATCCTTTCTCCGTACCAACATAACCAGCGTCAAGCCAAAACATCTCTCCTTGCGCATCATTGCCGTCAACCAGTTCGGCGCCTCGTTTGGAGTCGTGAACAGATGCGGATGTCGTGTCATAACCTGTTATCAGTTTGGTCTTACGGCACACCTTCGCGTGGTTTTTATAGCCGAAGAATGTTTCCCCGCCTTTCTTTGTCCAGCGCGCATCAATGTCTTTGTGGCTCTTTTTATGAGGATTGTCTTTCCATAAACAGTCTCCTTCGCCATTTTTGATGGCCTTGTTCTCCTCTCTTGTGTTTCGCTGGCGAGGCGCCACGACAAAACTTGCATCTATTATCTTCCCCTCATTAACGATTAGACCGAGAGCCTGCAAGTGTTCGTAGAACTGCCTGAACAGTTCGTCATACACCCCGCACCGTGTCAGTTCCTCTCTGTATTTCCATATCGTACGTGCGTCCGGAACATCATCGACTGTGCTAATGCCTATAAAATCACGGAAACTTGTACGGTCTTTTATCTGATATTCAACCTGTTCGTCACTTAGTCCATATAACCGCTGCACAAACATAACCTTGAACATCAACACGGGGTCAATCGGACGACGACCTGCATTGCTCTTGCGTTCTGCAGTTTGCAGCTTGCCTTCAAGGATAGGGAGAAACATCTCGAAATCAATCATTTTGGATATAAAATCCAATGGATTGCCTTGCTTGGATAATGCTTCGAGAGTTTGGGCGTTCTCAAACAGACTGCCTCCAGATTGATTGCGACGATAATTTGGACTTTTCTTCATGGCTTATATTATTTTGCACGAAATTACAAAATAATTCGTTGATTTGCAAGCTTTTAATTTATAGAAGTTCCCTTTAATATGGACTTAGAAGCTGTTTAAATTTTATTAAAAAAAATACTTTAGAGTTTCACTCTCTTATTTTCGGCATCTTTGAGATTCTTTTTAATCTATTTTTATTATTCTTTTTTTGATAATAGTCCACTATTAACGGCAAAAAAATAATAAAAATAACCTTAAAAATCTCTCTCA
>JAGBVI010000031.1 GCA_017630395.1 Paludibacteraceae bacterium | reverse complement strand
TTTCGGCATCTTTGAGATTCTTTTTAATCTATTTTTATTATTCTTTTTTGATAATAGTCCACTATTAACGGCAAAAAAATAATAAAAATAACCTTAAAAATCTCTCTCAAATATGCTCGAAATAAAATTTAAACAACTTCTTAACAAATTAACTAAAACTCATTACAACAAAATTTATTATTTAAGTCAACCTCAATTCAACTTTTCAGAAAGCGGTTAAATATTAGAAGCTGTTTAAATTTTATTTTAAACGGCTTCATATTGAGACCCACATAGCCTCTTTGACTTGCATGTTTTTCATTCTCACCAAGGCAAAGCTGAGCCAAATTTCACTTTGGGCACAACAAAGAGGTGCGTACATAATCAATCCAACAAAATAGACTTCAAAAACATCCCCTAGAAAATATATAGAACTTACATTAAAGAGTGTTTAAAAACATAAATCAAAATTTAAAGAAGGAACAAAAAGTGGTTTATTCCTTTTTTTATCGTATCTTTGCACTCAAATGTATTTCGATGATTGATACTCCTTTAAATAGAGAAGGAGGGTAAAATAGTTGATTACACTAAAAAAAAGAAAAAAGATACAAAAAGATTATATATGTTTAAAATCGGCTTAGACATCGGGTCAACGACAGCAAAAATCGTTGTACTTGACGAAACTGAAAAATTAGTTTATTCATCGTACCGCAGACACTTAGCAAATGTGCAAGGAGCAATTTCTGAGTTTTTAAAAGAGGTACGAGAAACCATCGGTCAGAATCAATTTAAACTTGCAATAACCGGCTCTGTCGGGTTAGGAGTAGCAGAACGTTACGGTTTGCATTTCGTACAAGAAGTTATTGCAGCAACAGAGTACACCAAGAAAGTTCATCCCGAAATCTCGACCATTATTGATATCGGTGGAGAGGATGCGAAGATTGTGTATCTTCGCGATGGACAAGTTTCTGATCTTCGAATGAATGGAAATTGCGCAGGAGGAACAGGTGCCTTTATAGATCAAATGGCTCTTTGCCTTGGTGTTGAAGTAACGGATTTAGATGACTTGGCAAAAAACAGCTCACACATCTATCCTATCGCCTCTCGATGCGGGGTATTTTCAAAAACGGACATTCAGAATTTGATTGCACGCAATGCGACAAAAGAAGACATTGCAGCCTCAATCTTCCGTGCAGTTGCTGTTCAAACGGCCAGCGCATTGTCTCACGGTTGTGAAATTCGTTCAAAAGTTTTATTCTGTGGAGGTCCATTGACCTTTATCTCCTCTCTAAGAAAGGCTATTGCCAACTACTTTGAGTTGGATTTGGAAAAGGATTTTGTAATACTTGAAAATGCCAATACAATTCCGGCTTACGGAACAGCACTAGCAACCGACGAAGCTGTACCTATGACAATTGATGAGCTGAACGAAAAGTTAAGTTCAGAACCTCACGAGCCTCAACAGAAGAAGAAAAACAGTAATACGATCTCTCTTCCTGCTATCTTCAACGACGAAGAGGAGTATATGGCATGGAAAGCAGAAAAATCAAAATGTCATATTCCTGTAGTTAATATCAACAAATGCAGTGGAAAGACATTTTTAGGAATCGACTCCGGTTCTACTACTACCAAAATAGTTTTAATTAACGAAGAGGGAGACATCTTATATAAATACTACGTTCATAATGGTGGAAATCCTATTCAAGCTGTTCGTCATGGTTTGGAGAAATTACGCGAACGTTGCATCGAAGAAAAAATCGATTTGCATATTACCGCAGGATGTTCTACCGGGTATGGAGAAGACTTGATAAAAGCAGCCTACTCGTTGGATTATGGTATGATTGAAACAATGGCTCACTATGTAGCAGCCAAAAAGATGTGTCCGGATGTCTCTTTCATCCTCGATATCGGTGGTCAAGATATGAAAGCCATATACGTGGATAATGGAGCTTTAACAAGAATGGAGATTAACGAAGCTTGTTCTTCCGGATGTGGGTCGTTTATCGAAACATTTGCTCAAACTTTGAATTGTGAAATCAGCGACTTTGTGTACCAAGCTTGCCAAAGTAAAAATCCATGTGATTTGGGTACTCGTTGCACCGTTTTCATGAATTCAAAAGTAAAACAGGTTTTACGCGAAGGCTACTCCGTTAGTGATATTGCCGCAGGTTTGGCCTATTCAGTTGTCAAAAACTGTTTATTTAAAGTCCTAAAAATCAAGAATTATGATGAGTTGGGCGGAAGCATTGTTTTACAAGGAGGAACAATGCGTAACGACTCTATTGTCAAGGCATTCGAGAACTTAACCGGGAAAGATGTCTATTGCAACAACGTACCGGAATTGATGGGCGCATACGGTTGTGCGTTATATGCTCAGACAATGGCAAGCCAAGAGAAAGAGGCTAAACCATTGAACGACTACCTACAATCAGCGGAATATGACTCCAAGATTCTTCATTGCAAAGGGTGTGAAAATCAGTGTCAAATTACCAAATATACCTTCCAAAATGGGAAGGCTTACTATTCCGGAAACAAATGTGAGAAGATATTTACCAATGGGAATAGCGATGTGACTCCGGGTTGTGATATGAGTGCGGTGAAATACAAAGAACTTTTTGACCGCGCTGATAATTCTACAGAGAAACTTTCTAACCCAATCTTCACAATAGGTATTCCAAGGGCACTAAATATGTATGAGGAATTCCCTTTCTGGCATACATTCTTTAAAGAGTGTAATATTCAAGTGGAGCTTTCTTCTACCTCCACCTACCAGAACTACGAGAAGGGGGTTCACTCTGTAATGTCCGACAATATTTGCTTCCCTGCAAAATTGGTGCATAGCCATATCTATGAACTTCAACATAAAAAAGTAGATCGAATCTTCTTCCCTCGCGTTGTCTATGAAAAAACAGAAGATAATACGGTGGATAATAGTTTCAATTGCCCTATTATCATCGGCTATCCGGATGTGGTAAATAGTGCCATCGAATCTGAAATTCCTATTGATTCTCCGGTCATCACCTTTAAAGATGACGAGCTATTGAAGAAGCAGTTGATTAAGTACTTGACGCCATTAGGAATTTCTAAAAAGGTGATTGCTAAAGCACATGATAAGGCAATTGCAGAGTATGCTCACTTCGGACTTCACATTAAAAAGTTGAATGAAGAGGCATTCAAGAAAGCGCAGGCAGAAAATCGAATGGTTATTGTTTTAGCCGGACGTCCATATCATACCGACCCGCTCGTTCAACATAAAGTATCGGAAATGATTTCTCAAATGGGTGTAGATGTCATCACAGAAGAGGTATCAAGAAAGAGTAATTGCGGAGAAGAGGAGTCATTCATCATCAAACAATGGTCATTTGTCAATCGTATTTTAAATTCTGCTCAATGGGTTGCGAGACAAAATCGATTGGTACACTTTGTAGAGACTACCTCATTCGGGTGCGGACCTGATGCATTCTTCACGGATGATGTGCGTTCGATATTGAACAGACATGGAAAATCTCTCACCTTGTTAAAGATTGATGACATCAACAACGTAGGTTCAATGAAGCTGCGTGTTCGTTCACTTATTGAGAGTTTGAAATTTGATTCTAAAGAGCATACGGAAGTTAAACCGTTTATTAAACCTGCCAAATTTGAAGTAGGTGACAATGAACGAAGAAAGATATTAGCTCCATTTTTCACAGAGTATCTATCACCTCTTTTGCCATCGGCGTTTAAGTGGGCAGGATATGATATGGAGACACTGCCTTTGAGTAATGCAGAATCAAATGATGTAGGATTAAAATATTCCAACAATGAGGTATGCTATCCTGCCACATTGATTGTAGGAGACATTATCAAGGCGTTGCAATCCGGCAAATATGACTTAGACAAAACAGCTGTTGCAATTACGCAATTAGGACAATGCCGAGCTACCAATTATCCTCCGCTAATTCGGAAAGCGATTGTGGATGCCGGCTTTGAAAAAGTACCGGTTATTGGAATTGGCGGTTCAGATAATGGCGACCAACCGGGCTTCCGCTTAAACTTAATAAAGGCTGCACCATTGGTTGTTTACTCTACACTGTATGGTGATTGGTTGTCTATCTTCTATCATGCAATAGCCGTTAGAGAGAAAAATAAGGGTGAGGCAAGAAAACTTCGCGATTTGTATTTAGAAAAGGCTAAACCATTGGTTGAAACCAACAATACAAAAGGATTGGTAAAGTTGATTGGAGAAGCAGCAAGAGCCTTTAATAATGTACCTATTTATGAGGATAGAACATATCCTAAAGCGGGCATTACAGGAGAGATTTTCTTGAAATTCAATCCATACGCACATAAATTTGTACCGGATTGGCTGATGGAGCATGGTGTAGAGGTAATTCCGTCCACTGTTCACAACTTCTTTTTCCGAGCATTTGTCAATTACAAGTTTAACCGAGACAACCATGTACGCCGATTCAAGGTTCCACCGGTGGTGATTGACATGGCCTACAACATGATTAGGAAAATGATGAAGAAGATGGAAACAGAGGTTTCTGTATTTAAGTTCTATCAACCTGAACAAGATATTAAGACAATCAGCGAATATGCTAAAGATGTTATCAGTCTTTCCGCTCAATTTGGAGAGGGTTGGTTACTTCCGGCAGAGGTGATTGCCTTTATGAAAGATGGATGTAATAATGTTGTCAGCATGCAACCTTTTGGATGTATTGCCAACCACATTGTGGCTCGAGGAATTGAAAAGAAGATGAAGGATTTATATCCTCAGTTAAATATGCTTTCTCTTGATTTCGATGGAGGCGTTAGCGAAGCTAATATCGCCAATCGTTTGTTGCTATTTATCAGCAATATGAAATAGAGAAAGAATTTGTAGAACCCGCATAAAAAACTCGTATATGGATATTTCAATGATCGTTGCAGTTGCCAAAAATTGGGTCATAGGGAAAGACAACCACCTATTATGGCACTTATCCGGAGACATGAAACATTTCCGTGCTTTAACAACAGGGAATGTGGTGATTATGGGTAGAAAGACATTCGAATCGATTGGGAAACCCCTGCCCAATCGAAGAAATATCATTCTGTCTCGTTCCTTGGAGAAAATCGAGGGATGCGAGCTCTATTCGGATATTGAAAACTTATTGTCAGACCCTACATTGAAGCATGAAAAGATTTTCATTATGGGCGGAGGCGAAATCTATAGATTATTTTTACCTCTTGCCAAGAGAATTTTTTTAACACACATAGATGTTGAGGTTGCCGGTGATACCACATTCCCGGAAATTGGAGAGGAGTGGATAGAGTATTCACGAGAAGCCTTTAAAGCAGACGAAAAGAACGACTATAATTTTGAATTTGTCAATTATATTCGAAAATAGAGGCTAAATTTATATATTTGTAAAAAGTTCATAAAACAAGATTAAATATGATTACAGCGTCAGACATTGTTGTTCAATTTGGAAAACGAATTTTGTTCCAAGATGTAAATTTAAAGTTTACCGGTGGAAATTGCTATGGTATCATTGGAGCTAATGGTGCCGGAAAATCAACCTTTTTGAAGGTTATCAGTGGCGAATTAACCCCAACTAAAGGGAGTATTACAATAGCTCCGGGCGAACGTTTATCAGTCTTAAAACAAGATCACTTTGAGTTTGACGAGTGTACAGTCATAGAAACTGTTTTGCGAGGTCACGAACCACTTTGGAACATCATGCAAGAGAAAGACGCTTTGTATGCCAAAGAAGATTTTTCTGATGCAGATGGAATTAGAGCCTCTGAATTGGAAGAGAAGTTTGCCGAAATGGATGGGTGGAATGCTGAAAGTGATGCAGCTGCCCTTCTTAGTGGATTAGGAATTAAAGAGGAACTTCACTACCAATTGATGAAAGAGTTGAGCGGAAAAGAGAAGGTTCGCGTTCTTTTGGCTCAAGCGTTATTTGGGAAACCAGACAACCTTTTGTTGGATGAGCCTACCAACGACTTGGACTTAGAGACTGTTATGTGGTTGGAAAATTATTTGTCTAATTTCGAAAATACCGTTTTGGTTGTATCTCACGACAGACATTTCCTAGACTCGGTGTGTACGCACACAGTGGATATTGACTACGGCAAAATTTCGATGTTTGCCGGAAACTATAGTTTCTGGTACGAATCCAGTCAATTGGCTCTTCGCCAACAAGCTCAACAAAATAAGAAGGCTGAAGAGAAGAAGAAAGAGTTGATGGAGTTTATACAACGCTTTAGCGCCAACGTTGCCAAATCAAAACAAACGACAAGTAGAAAGAAGATGTTGGAAAAGTTGAACATCGAGGAGATTCAACCTTCCACAAGAAAATATCCTGGTATCATATTTACTCCTGATAGAGAACCGGGAAATCAAATCATCGAAATTAATGATTTATCTTACACAACTCCAACCGGAGAGACCCTTTTCAAAAATATTACCTTCAATGTCGAAAAAGATGATAAGGTAGTCTTCTTATCCAAAGACCCGCGTGCCATGACTACTTTTTTTGAGATTATTAATGACAAAATAAAAGCAACTACCGGTACTTACAAATGGGGTATTACGATTACAACCGCATATCTTCCTTTGGATAATTCAGATTTCTTCAATACTGATATGAAATTGGTTGATTGGTTGGCTCAATATTCTCCGGATACGAATGAATCATTCGTCAGAGGTTATTTAGGGAGAATGTTGTTCTCCGGAGAAGAGATTTACAAGAAAGCAAGTGTACTATCGGGAGGAGAAAAGATGCGTTGTATGATCTCTCGCATGATGCTGAAGAACGCCAATTGCCTGGTATTGGACTCTCCTACCAACCACTTGGATCTGGAATCAATTCAAGCATTTAACAACACCTTAAAGACATTCAAAGGCAATGTGTTAATGTCTTCTCATGACCACGAATTTATTCAAACTGTCTGCAACAGAATCATCGAACTGACACCTAACGGCGTGATTGATAAACGTATGGATTACGATGATTATATTGTTAGCGAAGAGATAGCAGAGTTAAAGAACAAGTTATACCAATAATTCATTCTTAGTATGCAAAGATGGTCTAAACTATTGGGACTCCTTGTGGTTGCTCTTGCAACAACCGCTTGCGGAAAAAAGGAGAATCGCTTTCACAATATCGAAATCAAGGAACCTGCAACGATAAAGGTGGAGCGGTTTGATCAAGCTGTGTGGGCCTTGAATGAGTGCATCACACAACCTGCCAAGGTAGGAAATTACGATTTAATGTTGGTGGATATTCCGGACGACGATTCCGTTTGCCTAAAGAAACGAATCGAAGAGCTGGAAACGCAATATGGAGAAAGTTTTAATTTGTATTTGCACCAATTGGGGGTAAATTCAGGGGCAATCAGAGAGAATCCAACCACCTTGTTCTACCTATTCCTCACCCACCCTGCCTATCGGGAATTGTACGAAAATTGTCAAGAGAAGTATCCTGATATGAACGACATCGAACTGCAATTCTCAGATGCGTTTAGTCGCGCCGCTTTGCTACTAAAAGATTTTAAGACTCCCGAAGTTTATGCTTTCTTCTCTGGATTTGCAGAGTATATCGCTGCAGACAACGAAAGATTGTATGTCTCTTTGGAGTACTTTTTGGGAGCTGATTTCAAAAACTACCAATATGTGCCGGGTATCTACAACTATATGATACCCAATCTTAGAAAAGAGAAATTGGTACCTGACGCTGTATATGCATGGGTATGTAGCGAATATCCGATAGAAAAAGAGACTCCAACACTCTTAGACCAAATGTTATATTGCGGGAAGATGATGTATATTATGGAATCTATTTTCCCTAACGTGGATGAAAAGGTGTTAATGGGATACAACGAAGAAGAATGGGAATGGTGTGAAATGAATGAAAAGAATATGTGGAGATATATGCAAGAGTATAATCAGTTGTTCTCCACCAATTCTAAAATGATTTCAGACTACGTTAATCCTGCCAATTGTACCAAATATTTTTCGGACGAAAACTTCCAAGCTCCAAGTCGAACCGGAGTGTGGATAGGTTGGCAAATCATTCGTTGCCTGATGGCTGAAAAGGATGAAATAACGCTTCCGGATTTATTAAGTGTTGAAGATTCTCAACATTTGTTGGAGCAATCAAGATACCGGCCATAAATTGGTTTCAAGTGTCAGGCATCAAGAAGGATAGCTGATTGAAATTTAATATCTGCCAAAGCATAAAAGGTTACAAGATCTATGATTTGACAACATTTTTCTGGCGATTATTTTTTCAAATATTACTGTCCGCTAAATAATAAATCATATTAATAACTCTCTTATAAACAACGTTTTATATTATCATAAGTATGAATAAGCCCCCTTGAATTAAAAATAAAGGCTGTCCGATAAAATATAATTTGAGAAAACCTTCAAAAAGTTTAGCGGACAGTAATATTTTTCAAACAAATACGGAGCGTAGGGTCTCGAAAACAGGCATCGCGTTTCCGTATTTTTTTTGTTTGCACTTGAGTTGGCATATCACATTGAATGGCAATCAAATCCACCTCTTCCAATCGTTCGCAAGAGGTAAAGAAATCTTTCCAATCAAAAGTATTCAAATAGACAAACTCAGGCTCCTCCCATCCTGATTCCGACGGAACAATAATCGAAAATTCGCCCTCCGGAATAGAATCTCCGCAAAGATTTTCAACTTGAAACGGGTTGAATAAGAAGTTGTGAGTTGGGTAGTTCAACCACTCCGACTTGGATATTTCGCCCACTAAAAAGCCACAGCATCGCAAAACAACTTTACGGGCTTGAGAAGGAACAGTTACGGTATAATAACCCAACGAATCTGTTACAAATGAAATATCTTGAGAGTAATCTGCATTTCGTTCTCTTTTCTTGTATTGGATATGAAGTTTGATGGGCATACCATGGTGAGGGACTCCCTCTAAATCCATGATTCTACCCCTCAATGCCAACCAATCATCCAACTGAAGCGTTTTCCGGCACTCCACTCCACCTTTAGTCGGGAGTGAGATAGAATGGGTATCCCTTCCTGCAATAAGATCTAATTTTTTATTTAAAGGGCAACGAAACTTTAATGAATCAGCATAAGCCGGATAAAATTCAATAAATTCCTCCTCACCGACCCAAAGTTCGAAGGGGTGCGCCGGTTTAATCATAGAGTGTTTTGAATCAACAAAAGAGAGAGAAAGTAAAACAGAGTCTTTACTGATTAGGGAAGAGTTCTTAGCAAACTGCAACGAATCAGGGATAGAGGAACAAGAAGCTAAAGAGTCCTGCTTCACACTCTCCACTTGTTGGTCCGAGGTTGACTTATTACAAGCAACAACCAACAATATCAAAATCGGTAAAATCCACTTTCTCATAACAAAAAAAAGAGTGTGCCAAAAATTAATCGACACACTCTTAGCTTTTACATTGTAAATTCAATTAATTTCTCTTTTTGTTTGGACGTTCGATGCTGATTTCTTCAATCATTTCGCTATTTTCGAAAACGCCTGTTTGTTTTGTTCCGCTTGCGAAAGTATAAACACCTTTACCATTTCTTTTTCCGGCTTTGAACTCGCCTTCAAAAACATCGCCATTAGCGAAACGATAAACACCATTACCTTCCGGCAAACCATTCACAAAATCACCTTCATACACATCACCGGACGCGTATGTAAACTTTCCTTTCCCTTCACGAATTCCGGCTTTGTACTCGCCTTCGTAAACAGAACCACTCTTAAACGTATAAGTACCCTTACCATCAAATTTACCATCAACGAAGTTTCCTTTATAAACCTCACCATCTTCAAAAGTAAAAGTACCAAAACCATTTCTGCACTTTCCTTTACATTGTGCGTTTGCTCCGATGCAAACAAACGACAACAAAGCTACTAAAGCAAAAAATCTCAATTTCATAATACTATCTTTTTCTTAAATTATTTTTATTGTAGATAAAATTCAGACCCAATTTATAGAAACTCACTTTATTTTCTCTTGATAATTCGACTTCACTCAACATCAACCTCCTAACATTCAACATATTAACCACCACAATCTTTTCAAGAAATAATTCTAAAAATCCGACTATAAATCAAATCTAACAACGTTTTTATTTAAATTTCACTTTTTATAATCGCACAAATATAATAATTAATTTAGAGATTGCTTTAGTTTTTCTCTTTTTTTTATTGAGAGATTTAAAATTTTAGGTAATCGTAGAGACAACTAAAAAGTGTAAAATTAATTAAAACGTTTATAGACCCTTCCTTAAGAAATATATAAAGAGAGCTAATCTGTTTTATTATACCATTTTCTTTCCTTGTTGTGTTCTTTTATATCTCTGAGCCGGATGATTGGGTATAGAAAATTCTCTTTGCAAAAGACCTTCTGCAACCATTTTATGTATAATTGTTCCCTTAAGATATTGTGAGTTTCAATTAACTTCACGGGCAATCTCCTCTATCGACTTCCAATTATCGGTACACTCAATAATCATATCAAATAGTTCTTGCTGAGTACATTTCTTTTTAATATTTTTAGCATTATTAGAATCTGTTGGAGTTTCGATAGAACTAGTAAGGTTTGCCCCCGAACTGGTAAGGTTTGCTCCCAAACTGGTAAGGTTTGCTCCCGAACTGGTAAGATTATCTCCAAAACTATTAAGTTCCCGCTCCGTGTTTAAGTGGTACGTAGTACCTCTACCAATACCATCCGCAACAAGATATCCATCAATGCACAATTCTTTCAACATCTTTGTGATATCAGATTTATGTATATTTAAGGAATATCTTAAACGTTCATTTGATACAAGACCCTCTGTTAATGCTAATGCTAATGCCAACCAATACAAGATTGTTAAAACTGGTTAGGAAATTCTTTATGCGAAGATGTACTCATTAAGAAATCATTTATAGAACTTCATAATAGCTTTCTACCCAATTCAAATTTTCTAAACAAAATTGTTAATAGCACAGAAAATACGAGAGCAACAACCAACCCTATCCACGGATACCAAATCCCTCCTACAACACTTGGCATAGAGGTATTATAATATAACCATCTTAAAATAAATTGATGAAACACATATACACCATATCCTAACGTTCCGATATAGATGATTTTTTCATGCAATACATGGGTTTTCATATATAGGGAGGCGATTAAGAATAACGTTAGAATTCCGACAAAAGCTAACATTGCTTTTGCTATATTATTAACACCTAATACTGCTCCTTAAATATAATACCATGGGAAGATATTAACCCTATGCTATACTCTTTAAATAAATTTACTCCTACCAATAAAATTACAAATAATAAAAACAACACAGAGATTGTTTTAAAATTTGCTTTTGCAACTAAAACATTTGAATATTTCCACGCACATCCACCCAAATAAAAAAAGAGGAGATAATACATTGTTCTATTTAGCTGCATTGGTAAAGGTAAGAAAGAAATAGCACTTATAATAAGCAAAGATAATACAACAAATTTCTCATTCCACTTTTTTTTATAAAGAAAGAATGCAAAAAGGAAACACCAAAAGAGACAAGGTAAATACCACAAATGTCCAATACCTTTCAATATTACAATAGGAGAGGTAGTTCTAAACATCAACCAATAGACTAACCCAAAGATCCAACACGGAATTATCAGTCTAATAAATTTTGATTTTGCTAATTCGATTACGGAAGTAAACTTATTTTTCTGGATAATTTGCATAGCAAAAACATATCCAGATACAAACACAAAGGCTTCAAGCCTAAAAGCCCTCGAAAATAAAGCTATCCACTTATACCCCCCCGTAAAATTCCCAACAAATATCAACCGGAGCTTCCCAAGCTCCACAAAAGGGTGCAAAAGCATGGTACCCCACTAATAGCACTAATAACACGGGGCGCATGAAAGAAATCTCGTATAACCAATTATCCTTTTTCATAGACGAAATAATCTTAAACTATAAAATTTATCTTTCTACTCTCTATTAAAGTTTTTATTATCGATATAGACTTCCAATAATTTGGTTTCTTTATTTTGGTTGGAAGGAACTACATCAAAATCGGCTAGAGAGGCCGGAATCAAACAACTATTTCCCTTCTTCAAAAAAATACGCTCTACCGGTGGTTTTACTCCATATCCATATCCGGATGTTGAACGAACGGCTATCTCACAATCCCCCTCTAAACACATATAAATGATAAAGGAGTCGTACTTATATAGTTTGCGATGAAATGCCCTGTCCACCTCCAACAATTTTACGGTAAAAAACTGTGTAGAAGAGATGCAGACCGGCTTGTTTAACTTTTTATTGTAATCGGTTTTATAATTGTCCAACACTTGATAATCAATGGCATCTTTCGCCAACTCTGTATGCAAGTCGCGCGGCTTTCCATCCAAACCGGCTCTGTCATAATCATAGATTCTATAGGTTAAATCTGAACTTTGTTGCACCTCTGCTATCAATGTTCCGCCACAAATGGCATGCACTCTGCCTGCCGGAATGTAAAAAACATCTCCTTTGGAGATTTGGTATTGCTTCAAGACAGAACATATCGACTTATCCTCTACTCTTTTCTCATACTCATATTTGGATATCGGACTCTCGAACCCGCAATACAATTTTGCATTTTCAACGGCATCCATCACATACCACAACTCTGTCTTGCCAAACGAGTTATGTCTCTCTTTTGCCAAATCATCATTAGGATGGACCTGTATAGACAAATCTTGCGCTGCATCAATAAACTTTATCAACAAAGGGAATTGATTTCCATAGAGATGGGTTACCAACTTTCCCATCAACAAATCTCCATACTCATCCACCAGTTCGCAGAGAGTCTTCCCTTTCAAAGGGCCATTACTCACCACAGAACACTTACCCTCAACTGCACTAACCTCCCAACTCTCCCCGATTTTATCATTTTCCACAATAGGCATACCCTTAAATTCCCGCAGACGATTACCGGCTCCCCACACTCGCTCTTGCAAATTCTCTTCAAACAATAACGGATACAATACCTCTCTCATCTTCTACTCTTTTTTATTATCCAACGCCGAAAACCGACTATTATTACTGATATACTCAGGAACAAGTTCTTTAATTCTCTCAACAATAGCAAACTCATCTCCCGTTTTGAGAGCTTGCTCCAACTTTTTATATGCAGCATTTACACACTCTGCATCATACTCTCGTATGCGTGCTCGCATAATTTTAGGATGATGCGTTGGCAACGTATTCTCTTTAGTGGCCAACAACTCCTCATATAACTTCTCACCTGGACGCAAACCGATCTCTTTGATTTCAATATTGTCTGCATGAGACAATTTTATCATATTCAAGGCTAAATCATATATTTTCACCGGTTCACCCATATCAAACACAAAAATATCACCACCATTCCCCATGGCCCCGGCTTCCAATACCAAACTACATGCCTCCGGAATAGTCATGAAATAGCGAATAATATTCTTATCCGTCACAGTTAATGGTCCTCCCCTTTCCAACTGTTTTCTGAAGAGAGGTATAACGCTTCCATTAGAACCTAACACATTTCCGAAACGGGTGGTAACAAACTGAGTACAAGCATTACTCAAGTTCTGAATATAAATCTCTGCCACACGTTTGGTAGCGCCCATTACATTGGTCGGATTGACAGCCTTATCAGTAGAAATCATAACAAATTTACCCACCCCATATTTAACAGCTAAATCTGCCAACAATTTAGATCCAAAGACATTGACAGCCACCGCCTCGTATGGAAAATCTTCCATAAAAGGAACATGTTTATATGCTGCCGCATGGAAGATAACCTCCGGTCTATATTTTTTGAAAATCTCTTCCATTCGCAAAGGGTCTTTGACACTTGCAACAATAAAGTGCATATTAGGAATAAGGTCACGAAATTTAGGCTCATTGCGCATATCAAATTGCAAATCATAAAGCGCAGATTCCGCCATATCCAAAAGGATGATTTGTTTAGGGCAGAAGGTTACCACCTGTCTTGCTATTTCGCTCCCGATAGAGCCGGCAGCACCAGTTACCAAAACCACCTTATCCCGAAGTTCTTTACTCACATTTTTATCATCTAAAACAATAGGATCTCTCTCCAACAAATCCTCTATCTTAATATCCATCAATTGTTTGCTGGTGAGAGCACCATCAACCCATTTTTCAGCGCTTGGAACACTCTTAACCGTCAATCCGAAATTGAGAGCCTGATTAAATATTTGTTGTTTTTTGGTGGCTGCTATTTTGGATATTGCCATGATTAACGTAGTGACATTGTATTGCGCCATAAAGGTCTCCGTCATAGCTTCATGCGCAGGATAAATCATTACACCATCCAATTGCATTCCCCACAAAGAAGGATTATCATCAATAAAACCAACAATCCTATAATCATTTTGAAGATCCTGACGCAGAACACTTTTCACAGTAATTCCGCATACCCCGGCACCGTAAATCAGGATATTCTTTCGTTCCGCCTGCGATGAGACAAACAATACCTGATACAAATATTTGATGGAAAACCGGACTAAAATCATTCCAACGGCAGAGGCTGCCAAAAAGAATAACATCTCTGAATTTCGCAAGAGCAAAGGCTTGACAGCCTCAACAAATCTGCCTGAAAATTTGATCAATTGGTAGAGACAAAAGACAAAAACAGAATCTTGCAGGATAAGTAAAATATCTCTCAGACCGATATGTCTGATAACACCCTGATAAGATTTTGTGATAAAGAAAGAGCAAGCATACATCATCAGCAGGACGACGTACTCTCCAATTGAATTAACGGCGAAACTCGGAATAATTGAATTACTCCTCACCATGCAAATCAAAAGATAAACAACCGAAACAATGCTTAAATCCAAAAAGAAAATCAACCAACGAGGAATCGACCTATTGGCATAACGCTCCACAAAACTTGTGGATATTTTCCGTAAAAAATCAAATAAACTATTTTTCCACATACACTATTTCATTCAACATATCCTCAATCCTATTCAGACTCCCCTTCTCATTTCATCAATGCCGAAAAATTCTTTTTCTATCGTAAAACAAAGTAAAGAAAAAAAAATCAAACAAAGAAATTTTAAAGCAGTAACCTCACCATAGAAATAATTCTAACGCCATAAAATAGTTAAAATTCATTTTTCCAACGCCATAAATATGTTAAATTACACTCACTCCAACGCCATAAACATGTTAAATTACAACTGCTGTAACGCCATAAAATAGTTAAAAATTGTACATTCAGCAGCCTCAACACAAGAAAAGTCATCTGCAAAGCAACCTATTTTGCATAAAAAGAGAAAAACCGCTGACGGAATTTATTGCTCCAATGGAGGATAAATATTGCAAATATGAAACAGGGCGAATGCGAAGAATAGTGTATAGCCCTATAATAGGCTAAAGAATCTTTTTATCTAAATTGTTGAATTTCTAATATTTGTTAGAAGTTGTTTAAATTTTATTTCGAGCATATTTGAGAGAGATTTTTAAATCTATTTTTAGTTTTCTTTTGCAGAAATAAGTTAAAAAGAATCTCAAAGATGCCGAAAATAAGAGAGTGAAACTCTAATTTTTTTTTAAAATTTAAAGGTCTATGCGGATGATGTGGTCATCAGTCACCCCACTATCTAATAAGTAGTGATAGAACAAGACGTTTAGCAAATATGACTTGCCACATCTGCGGATTCCAGTTACCACTTTGATAAATCCATTTTTACGGCTTTCTATCAGTTGTTTCAGATAACGATCTCTTTTTATCTCCATCGCTTATATTATATTTTCGCCAATATTGGCAACTTTTTACAATACAAAGATAATCTCTTTTTATTCTACCATGCAAGTGTTACACTAAAAAACTGCCAATATTGACATTTTTTTAATGCATAAACATCAATGGAGACCAAATTTCAGTCTCAAATTAAGGCTAACCTCAAATATGAATAACCATAAATCAGCGAATAACTGATGTATAGAAGTTTAGAATTGGCTGAACTGCGTTTCCGCCTTGCTATAGCCTTTTCGTGTGCTTTATCCCAAAGATAATTACCTTTGGGTGTGCTATTCCGCTTTATTTCACGGTAAATTATTGATAGACGAATTCAATTCGCCCCAACGGTAGCAACCCAAATCAATAAGCACCTCCCAATTTCAAACATTTCCATAAATGAAAATCCGTTTCGGAGAGTTGAAAAAACCTCTGAAACGGATTTATAAATATCGCTAAAACTAAGGTGGGCAATGAGACTCCTAACTTCTGATTCCCATAATCTCCGCAATAGAATCAACAATGTAATTCACATCCTCATCCGATACACACGGACCGGAAGGGAGACATAAACCTTGGTGAAATAATCGTTCAGAAGTACCATCAACGTAAGCAGGTGCCGAAGAAAATACTGGTTGCAAATGCAATGGTTTCCACAATGGGCGAGTTTCGATATTCTTTGTATCCAACTCCACACGCAACGTTTCATAATTCACTCCCGTTTTATTCTCATCAATTAAGATGGTCGAAAGCCAGAAATTAGAATCAAAATCATCATTAGGATTAACTTGCAACGAGATTCCTTCAAAAGAGTCGAAAGCCTTTTGGTACAACTGATGTATATGTTTATGATGAGCGATATGCTCCTCCAATACCTCCATTTGTCCTCTTCCGATTCCTGCACAAACATTACTCATACGATAATTATACCCAATCTTTTCATGTTGATAATAGGGAAAATTCTCTCTGGCCTGTGTCGCATAAAACATAGCCTCTTTTTTCCTCTCTTCTGAAGAACAAATCAAAGCACCACCTCCACTAGTAGTTATCATCTTATTCCCATTAAAAGAGAGAGCAGCCACCTTGCCCAACGTTCCACAGTAAGCACCCTTGTAACACGAACCCAACGCCTCTGCAGCATCCTCCAATATTGGGATTTGATATTTATCAGCCACGGCGATAATCTCATCCATTTTTGCCGGCATTCCATAAAGATGGACAGGAATAATAGCCTTCGGTTTTTTGCCGGTTTTAGCGATTCTATCCACTATTGCTTTTTCCAACAACACCGGAGAGATATTCCATGTATCCGATTCGCTATCAACAAAAACGGGAGTAGCGCCCAAATAGGTGATAGGATTCGCAGAAGCACAAAAAGTGAACGACTGACAAATGACCTCATCGCCGGGTTGTACACCCAATAAAATAAGTCCGAGATGAATAGCTGCAGTACCAGCCGAAAGAGCCACCACTTCTTTTTCTCCACCCAAATAAGATTTTAAGAGTTCCTCAAAAGCCGTGACATTCGGTCCCAACGGCACTACCCAATTGGTATCAAAAGCCTCTTTGATATATTTCTGTTCATATCCCTGCTCACTCATGTGGGCAAGAGATAGGTATATTCTCTTTTGTGGCATAAAATGTAACTTTAAAACATTAACAATACAGACATAAAAACTACAATAATATCAACTTAGTCACTCAAGAGTGACCAAGTAAAGTGACTAAGTCAATGCTTGTTTGTATTTTGGGCTCCGGCTATTAGGTTTTTCCGGAATAGTCATAACCCAAAAACCACCTTCTATAAGTGGGTCAATATAGCGATGCTTTACGTTGTATCTGTGCTTAAGTTCAAGATGCTCCATGATTTCAGCCATACTTCGAGGAGTAGAACAAAAATCAAGAAAGTCTATAATCACGAAGCAAATGCAATATTTACATAATTTAGTCAACTAATCTTTTAGAATTGTATGAGTATACCAAAGAATCTTTCTCTTATTTTTGACCAAGCCCCACTCATTCATGAGGAAAAAAGAAAGATATATTCAGTTGTCCAAAGTTGGTTTTCTTTTTCCACGCTAAACATCATGAACTTTAATCAATTTTGAAGGGACACCAGCAACAACAACATTTGACGGCACATCGCTGATAACAACAGCTCCTGCCCCAATTACACTCCATTTACCAATGGTAACTCCCTGCTTTATTGTTGCTCCTGCCCCAACCCATACACCTTCCTCTAATTTTACATTTCCACATAAAATTGCACCTGGAGAAATATGCACATAATCACCAACCAAACAATCATGCTCCACAACTGCTCTTGAATTAATAATTACATGATTTCCTATTTTTGAGGAAGAATTTATAATAGAACCATGCATTACAACAACTCCAACACCCAAAGAGACGAAAGGAGATAAAATTACAGACGAATGAACCACTGTTCCAAATTTCACATCACCGAGTTTCGCCACAATTTCTTTTCTAATCCTGTTATTACCAATGCTAACAATATACGACTTGTTTTTCACTGAATTAAATTTTGTCAAACAATGGTAAACTGGATAATCCAACAACTCTTCGATTTGATTATTATCATCTATTAATCCATCAATATTAATTTTATTATCAATTAAGATATCAATAATCACTTTTGCATGACCGCTAGCTCCATATAAAATCATATTCTACTTAATTTAATCCATCAAAAATCTGCATGGTTGAACAACTACTACTCTTTATTCCTTCTCTACTCAAAACTTTCTTAATCGTAAAAAGAATTATCTTCAAGTCCAAAAGTAATGAACAATTATCAACATACCACACATCCAATTCAAACTTTTTTTGCCAACTAATACCATTTCGTCCATTACATTGAGCCCAACCGGTAATACCAGGTCTCACTTCATGACGCCTTGCTTGTTCTTTTGAGTAAAGAGGTAAATACTGAACCAACAATGGCCTGGGGCCTATTATAGACATATCACCTTTTAAGACATTTAACAATTGTGGCAATTCATCTATAGATGTTGAACGAATAAATTTACCAACCTTTGTTAATCTATCACAATCTGGTAATAAATTACCTTGTGCATCCCTCTGATCAGTCATTGTTTTAAACTTAAATATCTTAAATATCTTCTCATCTTTTCCCGGTCTTTCCTGTATAAAAAATGCGCCGGCTCCCTTATTGGCAAAATGAAGCCCAATAGTTACAATCAAAAGAAACGGCCAAATTAGCAGTAGAAGAATCATTGCGACCGTAAAATCTAAAAAACGCTTGAAATAGTTTTTGTACATAATTACATCATATTTATATCTAACTACATTTATTAGACAACAACTCCTTATATGTTTTTTGAATATTGTCCCACAAACATTGCTGTTCAAATTTTGATTCAACTATACCTCTTGCATTCTTTGCCATTTCTTCAACTTTTTCAGGATTCAAAAGCCACTCTCTCATTTTTCTATACAATTGCTCTGCATCTTTAGGTTCAACAATTTCTCCATTTATGCCATTCTCTATAATCTCATTACTACCATTAATATTGGTAACAATACACGGCAGCCCCATAGCACCGGCTTCTAATACAGAGTTTGGAAAACCTTCTCTATAAGAAGGAAGTACAAAATAATCTGATGCTAATAACCATGGACGAACATCGTTCTGATATCCACAAAATTCAATCTCCCGTATTTGTTCAATACATTGTCTTGTTATCGGCAAAATTGGATCAATTTTATCTTCATAATCACCTATTAAAAATAACTTAATATTAGAAAATTCTTTTACCAATTTTGAAAAGGCTTCAACCAATTCATTAATACCTTTATCTTGAACAATTCTTCCTACGTAACAGAATATTTTAGTATTATCTTCTCTTAGAGATTTAGAAATCTTCAATAAACTCTCTGTCTGGGAATAATAATTCATATCTACACCTCTAACATTTCCGTTACCAATTATATGCAAGGGTTTATTTGTTATTCTTTTTAAATCGGTTTTAACACCTTCCCCTTCTGGATTGATATAAGTTGCACACCAACATGTTATTTTATCCATCGCGATTAATACATACTTGATAAAACCCTTTTTAGTTGGAAATACCAATCCCGTAAAAGTATGTATTCTGATAGGAACACGAGTTAAAAAACCTGCTACCATAGACAATAATCCAGCCTTAGGCGTCATAGAATGAACTAAATCAGGTTTCTCTTTCATAAACAACCTTACCAAATTTATCAAAGAGATAAAATCTTTAAGAATAGAAATTCTTCGTTCCATGTGAATTGGAATAGTTCGGATATTCTCCCTTTCTTCAATCTCCTTCAATGCATTTCCTGCAGAAGAAATGGCAACAACGTCATATTCTTCAGACAACTGAGCCAAAAATCCTTTGCAAAAATTATTCATTGATGTTGGGACTGTAGAGATTCGGAATATTTTATATCTCCTATTTTCTTGCATACATTAAATATTTATTCAAAATTATTTCAATCCACTTAATTCCAATAATTTTATATAGGAAAGCTACCTTCTTCACTTTGGGATGTGTATCATATTTTAATAACCATTTGTATTCCAACAATTCTTTGCGTTTTAAACATCGCAGTGAATTATCTAACCGCCTTATACTTGCCAATAAAATACAATACTCATAGGCTAAAAAAGAATACAATGCCTGCTTTGCCTCATAATCAAACTGTCTATTTTCAATCCAACTCAATTCTCGTTTTATTATCATAAAAAGATTATTAAAACTACGTTCTCCAAAACTTTGAGTAATACTTCCTATTACATTTTGCCGATATGCATAAATATATTGATTTGAAAAGATACATTTACTACACTTTTCTAAGACACTGATAAACCATGGTATATCTTCAGCCATTATTCCTTTTTCAAAATACAATTTGTTATCAAGAAGAAAAGATTTATTAAATACTTTTAAATCAGCACTCATTGGGAATGTTCCTGATTCAACTAACGCACACATTGCAGAACTCCCATTGATTGGAATTAATATATTTTCGGCATAAGCAACCCACTTGCGATAGCTATTCGTTGCGGGATAAAAGTATTGACAGTTGAATCCGTAAAATTGACATTCAGGATAAATTCTAATAAGTTCTATTAATTTTTCTAAGCTATTTTCACCAATCCATTTATCGTCACTATCTACAAAGATAACATAATCTCCAGAAGCAACCTTCAATCCTGCATTTCGAGCATCAGAGAGGCCTCCATTAGGCTTATGCAACACTTTAATACGATTATCCTCTGTAGCTAATTGATCGCACAGTGCCGGACAACCATCAGGGCTACCATCATCCACCAAAATTATTTCAAAATCTTTAAATGTTTGACAGGTTAAACTATCTACACATTCACGCAAATATGCTTCTACGTTATAAACCGGTAATATAAAACTTATCTTCATACTCTTTTGCTATTAATCCACTGTTTTAGTAATCGAAGATAATCTCTTAACGATTCCTTAATGCCATACTTTCTAATTAGAGCATTAATCTCCATTGTTTGCATATCATGAATAAAAGTATCGCGACCTATAGGGCGTTCTGAGTTATGCGAAAGATTATGATTCCCTTCAATAGCTTCTTCTAATGTACGCTCTTCAAAAAAAAGGTCTGGACAGTTATTAATTATCTCCATTGCCTTTTGATTGTTGATTAACAACATCGAAACACCTCTATGAGTGGGATGATTAAAAGGAATCTTTGCTCCCAATCCCCAATAGTCTGCCATAGTAAAATCACTTACTCGCTGAGGGATTGTATAGGCGCATGAGAAACAAGTTTCGTTGAACATCAATCCCTTATTGAATGCTCGCATATACCAAGCGTTTCGAGGATTCACGACTTTACGAACAACGTGGGTCGAGTCGGAATCCCCAGCTTGCGTTGGGGCTACCAACTCGCAAGCGAGTTGGTAGCCCCAACCTGCCGTAAAACGAAAACTCACACCTTGACATCTATCTTTAAGATGTGTCCTCTCACAGAAAGCATCAAACGCCTTTTGTGATGGAACACCATGACAAACCATATCACATGTAATGAGATTATTGTATTTTTTACGCAGAAAGGCAAGAAGTCCTCCCACCTGACAAGGTGTACCCGTAAAGAGTACCAATCTCTCTTGTCTTAATAGGTCTCGCACTTGCTTATAGGTATCTCCCATAAAAGACTGTACATACTTGCTTCCCTGCAACTTTACAATATCTTCAGCATTATCTATACAGATGTGTTTCACTTGAAGATTGGCATCCATCGTTGCACCAAATACCATACCATTATCAGATAATACCCTACGTGCAAGTACACTAAAAGCACCTCCTGAAGAACTCCTCTTGCGGTCTTCATCATTCTTTGTCCAACATGCTAATGTCTTCAAAGGAGTATAATATTCACCAATAGGCGATATCCCATGGCAAACTTTCGTACAAGCACCGCATTCTATACAAGCACCGTCATTTATCTTTGGAACATCAAAACCTTCACCTGCATCTACCATGGTTATGCAGTGCTTAGGGCAAGCATTGACGCATGCCATGCATTGTGTGCACCTATATTTATCGCACAATTGTATCTTACTCATCTCGTAATGCATTTTTTAGAAAGTCCACTGACTTAGCTCTCAATTTCTCCAAAAGCATCTGTTCAGACTGTACATCATAAATAAATCTGCAGCTGTCAGGCATCGAATCTTTAATTGAGAGAATTTGATCTTCCAAACCTAAATTGCACATCAAGCTAACTTGTCTACTATCGCTTGCATCTTTATTCTGCACAACAGAAAATACCGGTTTCCCAAAATTAACAGCAAATGCAGTCCCATGGAAAGAAGTAGTCAACACCATCTCTGCATCACGCACCAAAGCCAGGAATTCTTCAGGAGATGCATTAACTCGATAATGAGTATGAGGCAAACCTATCCTATGAGGTGGACGTGCAACTCGCACAATCTCACATCCGGTTTGCTTTTGCACATAGTTGGCTAGTTGGTCAACGTATGGAAAAGCATTAAAAGTGTAATTCAAGAAATAACAAAGAATGTATTTTTTCTTAAACAGACGTTTAGGCGTTGCTATCAGATTCCATTGGTCTCTGCTAAGCAACAACGTAGGGTCAAGAACAACGGTAGCCTCTTTACCTGCCACATCATTAACTACCTGCACACCAGAATTCTCTCTAACTGATATATGAGTATAGCGTTTTAGTAATTCTTTATACTGAGGTTTTAGTTCTTCAGGAATAGAATTCGCTCCAATACTGGCTGCATAACTAATCTTAAGTGCATCATCAGGTGCAAAATGGAGCAAAAAAGCAGGATCACCATTACAATGACGAGGATTCCAAAGCTGGTCACTTCCTGTTATATAAATATCATAATGAGGAGCATCATTATTCAATTCTGAGGGGTGATTATATTGTTTTGAAGAAAGTTTTTGAAACTTGTTCACAAAATCTTCAATTCCTTTATGTTGCTTTAACAGTTCAAATGCATAAAGCATCTTAATCCATTTCGGCTCGTTAGGCTGAGAATCTTCATGACTTGCATACCTCCTATGAATGTGAAAAGAATTAGGGTAATTATAGTCTATAATTTCTACTTTATATCCTAAGTCCTCACACACTTTCTGCAAAGCATAAGCTTGAAAAACAGAACCATAGTTATTGATTTTATGAATAGTTATTATGCCTATTGATTTCATTAATGAGTATATCTTAAAAACTTAAAATACTTATATTTTTCAAGCCTCAATATAATTTCAGAAAAAGCAATACTAACGACCACCACTAAAATATAATATAACCAATTTGTAACAAGGGTATCTCCAAAAAATCTACAAAAAAAAAACATCTTACCTGCTATGCTAAAGTGAAAAAAGAACATTAGAATACTATAATTACGAAGACGTTTGTATATCTTATTCTCTGATAACTGAACCAAAAGACAAGTTGCAAAAAGTGATACAACCATCATTATCTTTAGCATAAATAAAGGGTGGAACTCAAAAACTGTAAACGCAACTATAAATACTCCTGCTGCCATTGGTAATAAGATAAGCCTATTGTTCTCCATCTTGACAAGCCAAAACGACAATAAATGTCCTAACGAGATCCAAACCATCTGAGCAGGGAAACTCAAACAAACTTCTTCTCTAAAATTAGCAGCATACCAATCATAAAATATCTGCATTGACGGAGATAGCTGTTCCGCGTATGATACATACAGAGCAATAACGAGGGTTATTAGAAACACTATGTATTTATTCAATATTCTTGACAAAATATACACCAATACCACTCCCATCACAGAAGCAGACAAATACCAAGAACCAGGGAAGGTTGTACCAAATATCAAGTCTTTAACAAAGTCTAAAAGTCCACACCAAAGATCCTTATCAAAATAAGGCTTGCGCACAATTATAAACCATCCATCTATCACCAACCAAGACAGATAGAGAATCCCTATTCTTTTAATGTATTTAAGCACGTCTAAACACCCGTTTAATTTACTAAATAACAATGCACTACTAATCAGAAAAAACATTGGCACTGCTATACTGAGAAAGGGGTGTAAAAACATTGTTAAGAATTCACTATGACCATTTGGCTTCACGTGAATCATCACCACCATCAGTGACATTACAAACTTCAGTAAATCTAAACCATTATATTGTTTTTTCATTACTTCAACTTTGTTAAAAATGACTCCCACTTACCAGCGATCTCTGTTTCTGCATACAATTCATTTACCTCTGTTGCTTGAATTGCCATTCTTTCAGATTCGGCAGGATGAGTAATGATAAATTCCATAGCAGTAGCTAAAGCCTTCACATCTCCTTTTGGAACTAAAAGTCCATTTTCCTTATTTCTAATCAACATAGCCGCCCCCCCAGGAGAACAATCTGTGGATACAGAAGGGACTCCAATAGACATTGATTCTAAAAGTGCATTGGGAATACCTTCAAAATCGGAAGAGAGAACAAACATCGTTGCATTCTGAATTACCTCAACAACATCTGTAGTAGGTCCCATAAATTTCACATTGGGATACCCTGTTGCCTTCTCTCGCAAGATTACCTCATCATCATTCAATCCGTCTCCATAAAGACATAATGAATAATAGGGATATTTATGACTAATTTCAATAAACGCATCAATAAGCAAATCTTGTCGCTTCTGTTTAATGTCTAAACGAGCGACACAAACTATTGTCTTATCACCGCCAAAAACTCTTTTCTTGGTTCGTTTCAAGGGTCGAATAGGATTAGGAATCACAACTCCATTCTCTTGCACTTTTTTAGAAAAAAAAGATGCAGCCTTAGGTGTTTGAAAAACAAAAGCATCAGCTCTATTAAATGCAATTCTATTAACCCATTTTATAATTTTTAACTTCAATGATGTTACCTTTTGAGAAGGGTCAGCCCGTTCTGAAAATAACACCTTGCAATCTGTTTTGATAGAAGCCAAAGCAACTCTTAGTATGGAAGGTGAAAGAAATGCAATAACTACATCATAATTGCCTTTTACAATAAGTTCATGTAAAGATTTGACACACGACACAAAATGCTTATGCTTGCCGGCTTTGTCCTCCAATTGATTATGTATATGCTTAACTTTAGGATTCAAAATCTGTAACTTTTCATCACTACGATAAGTAAAGAAAGTGACATCATGTCCCTTCTCTGCCATCTGAGAAGCTACCCAAACCATCATTTTTGAGGCTCCACCGTAGCCAATATTTGTATTCACAAAAAGAATATTCACAACTTAATAAAATTCTTCATAATATTTGGATGCAACTTAATATATAAACAGCCCGCTACTTATGATTATTTTTTCACAATTTATTTACAGCAAATCTACATCACTTCATAGCTGGTAAATTAATTAATTCACCAAATTTATAATCCCACTCTTGAGGTTCAAATGGCTCTAAACCTCCGTAATGAAAAAATGTCAATTCTCCCAAATAGATACTATTCCCTATTTCATACCAATCAACTCTTATTTGGGGAATATTTTTTGTCAACAACTCGGATAATTGAATCATTTTTTCAAACATCACTGGCTTCTGAGGAATTTCATTTGCATTTTGATGCCCTTGACAAAATGGAAGATGATCATACTGTTTATCGAAAAAATCAAACTTTGTATCCTCAGACTTATTTTGTCGCTCTGTCGCAACAAACATAGCTTCTACCTTCCCGTCAAAACAAAAAAATTTATAATCAGTCAAAACGCCTTCAGCATCTTCCATATAACGCTCTGCGATAATTCTTGGTTTTACATTCTTATAAGGCCACTCTCTCGTCAAATAGAACAAATTTTTTCTAAGCCTCTTGTTTAACAAATTCTTTACTAAATCAAAATCAAAATTATTTTTATCTTTACAGATAAAAACTCCTCCAGAATCATGTGTTGTCTTTAAAACAAACTGATTAGGAAGCTCATCCCAATTAATCTCCTCCGGAGTATCCCACGCGCCCAACGTAGGAATAATATACTCTTCCCCTATTATTTTTGCCACATACTCTTTCACGGCAAACTTATCTACCATGGTGGTATATTCCGGCTTACGGTTATATAACTTTAACCATTGCAATTTTTCGGAAAAAGTTTTTGGATTATCTAAATTTAACGGATATCCCATCTTTAATCGAAAAATCATTCTTAGATATAATTTATCCGAATAAATTTTGCAAGTTTTCTGAATTAAATATAACAGAATATGTTTAATATTAAACAATTTGCTTAGGAAATTACTATTAGCATTCATAATAATATCATTTTAAACAGTGTAAAAAATAATAACTCAATTTATCACGATGAGATTCACACATCACGACATTGGTTAAGATTGGAATCCATCTTTTATTTACTATTCGAGGTAAAAATCCTCTTCTTTGCATCTCTTTTATGGATTACAAATTGCCTCCTACACCTACCACATCAATCTCCCATTTTTGACAACATTCTACTGTCTTATTTAAACCAGCTTCTCCATAGTCCAATCTATGGTTGTTGGCTAACGTTGCACACTTAAAACCGGCATACTTAATTGCTTCTACTGCATTTTCAGAACAACCAAGATTGAGACCACATTTTTTGATGGGAGAAAATGTATCTTCAATCACAGGCGATTCAAAGTTTACCAAAGAATAGTCTGCAGATTTTATAATAGTCTGCAATTCTTTAGGAAAGATATCGCAAAACTTACGTTCTTTAATCTGTTGCGCCAAGCGAGCTCTTGGTGCAAAATCTCCGGCAACTATTACATTCATAAAAATCAAATTATACTAAACATCAGCCTTAGCCACACAATACCCTAACCCCATTGTAGAGAAAATATCCATATTATTATATGACATAGAATATAGCGTCAGCATAAAAAAGGTTATGCAATAGGCAACGGTTGTACATCTCGTATTCTCCTCTTCAATTATATTCTTCAAAGAAGCAAATCTCCACCAATACACAACATATAGAACAATACCCAACAATCCATTGTTAATCAGAAGTTCCAACCAATCATTATGCGCACTATTCCCTGCTATTGAAATTGTAGAATGAGCGCCAAAACCCAATAAACAATGAAACAAAGAACCATTCTCTAAAAATGCGTACCATAGCGTTGCATAGATATAGTCTCGACCACTTGAATTTCCCTCCAATGTTTGCTGTACCCTACGATTAAAATAGGCACTATTATCCATTAAATCCGTTACAACCATACAAATTAAGACGATGGCTACAATAGATAATAACAATAGGTACAATTTCTCTTTTTGCGAAGCCTCTTTCAAGGAGTTGTACAAAAAATAGATGGTCAAAACAACTGCCAACAAGATGGCACCACGCTTCATACCCATCACCACAAAGGTCAAAATATAGACCAATGCCGCATATTGCAACAATCTCCTCTTTTCAAGAAAAAAGAGCATCGGAATCAAGGTCATAAACCGTATTCCCATATTATTGGTAATCTCTTCGCTCTCGGCACTTTTAGAGGCATTCATATAGTTTTCTATATAACTCAAAGAGACAAGAAATAAAAACAGTAGGAGATAAATTTGCAAATAACGCTTGTTTAAAACACCTATTTTAGCCAAAAGGTAATAGACATAAATGGGTAAAAGAGAGATATAAATGTTCTTTAAATAATAGAAAGGAATAACTTCGTTTAAATTATGTTCCAGTATAATTGACTCTCCTCGAAAAATACGAATAACGCCATACACCGAAAACATTAAAATTAAATAATTCAAGGCTTTTAGATAGAAATTGATATTATAGTTGATATTGACATAGAAGAAGCAATAAATAGAAAATAATAAAAGCGTCACCAAAATCATCTGCGCCATTCCTCCACCATAATGAGAGAAAACAGTACCCTGCAAAAAATAGATACTCCATAAAAGAGTATAGATATGTAATATAGATGATGATTTTATCATTTCTTTAATTTTTTACAAAAATCTAAAAACAACTCTCTCTCAGTAGAGAAACAACTAATCATTGCAATATAAACAACACACCCTAATAGAAGGTATAGCAAATTTGTCACAATAGATTCTTCAGTAGGGAGAAAGGATATTAACAGTGCAAACACTACAGTTCCCAAGATAGAAGGAAAAACATTTTTAAACATTTCCCAAAAGGAGATTTTCATCAAAAGATATATTACAATTAAATTAACTAAAATTATTTGCAATCTCATCAAAGCCCTAACTTCGCACAATGTCTCAAAACCATATCCAATGGAATAATATATGGAAGGAATCAAAAACAAAATATGTAACACCTGTACCAACACAGATAATTTAGGTTTTCCCAATGCTCGATATACTTCGCTACTATAATGAGAAAAAACGATGGTTAAAGCTCCCGTTAAGCCCCATAACCCAATAAAATAGGCAGCTTCTGCCCACTGTGGTCCTAATAAGATGGCTGTAATAAAATCTCTGAACAGATAAATAATCATTCCCAAAGGAATTACCAACATCCCCACCAACTTCTGAAATTTGAAAAACATACTCTTAAACTCCTCCGGGTCGTTCTGCAAACGAGATAAGGATGAGTAAAGAATTGGCGTCGTAGCGGATGTCACCACAGAATTAATCTGCCCAACCGTAGTTATGGAGGTACGATACAAACCTAAATAGTGCGGAGATAACATCCTTCCCACAATAAACAGATCTACGTATGATGTCAACCAAATAGAAACCGACTCAATCATAGACCACATACTAAAAGAGAACATCTCCTTTAATTTGGCAAAGCTATAAAAGCGATTGGGTTTCCATGGTGATTTTAGAGTAAGAAGAAGAGCATTGGAGAAATTCTGTGCAATCACACCCAAAATCAATGCCCAACAATTTCTAAAATATAGAGCTAATGGTACTGTTACAAAAAGAGGAATCAAAACTCCTACTATGCGAACATAAAACAGGGTTTTAAAATCAAACCCTCTTTTATAAAGAGCCATCTGAATGCTGGAAAAGGCTGCTAAGGGTATGCAACATCCTGCAACTGCTATCTCTGTGCTTTCATTGGGACTTCCAACTAAATTGGCTATCGGTTGTGAGAAGATGATTATCAACCCCCATATCAATAAAGAGAAAACTAAGTTGGTCCAAAAGGCAACATTGGTGGATTGGTATAACTCTTCATCACTCTCAAACTCATGCTGTATCAAAAACTTTTGAAATCCGGCATCGGTGAAAATTTCAGCAAAACTAATCACCATCATCACCGTAACCAAAACGCCAAAAGCATCGGGAGTCAAGATGCGCGCCAAGAGCATCGTGGTAACCGGTGCTACCAACTTGGCTGCTATCTCTGTTACGGAAGACCACTTGGTGGCTGTAACTATTTTCTTATTTAACTCTTCTCCCATATTGTTGAAGGTTTCAAGTTTCAGGTTGCTTGAATCTTGAATCTAGTACCATTGGTTTCAGGTTTCAGGTTACTTGGATCTTGAATCCTGAATCTACTAACATCGGTTTCAGTTTTCAGGTTTCAGGTTGCTTGAATTCTGAATCCTAACTTTTGAATTTTACACCTGAAATAGGTGCTGCTTTTATTGTTTTTATTAAGGCTGATATACTTTTGTTAAGTTCTATACAATCATTATAAAGTTGGGACGCCTTTCCTACATCTAGAAAAACCACATCTGTCGCTCTTATAATTTGTGAGCGAACCTCACCACATGAACCTTTAGCTATATAGAGAAATTGTATGAATTCTTTATTCCCATCTCTCTCATATCCTTCTGCAATATTGTCCATTATACTCCCAACGGAAGCATGAATCTGCTGAACAAATCTTGTATCAGACTTCCATGGATTCAAACTTGTGGCTTGATATATCTCTTTTGTCAAGTTCCTAGCCATCTGAAAGATTATTAAATCTTCAAACTTACCTACCTTCGACATGTTTATTGAATCATTAACGCTGGTTGCAGGTTACTTGAATCCTGAATCTTGAATCTGCTAACTTCGGTTTCAGGTTGCTTGAATCTTAATACTCTTCTCAACTAAAAATATTTCTCACCCCATCACACCGGTTAGAAGTTCATGCTCAAGAAAAGAATAAACATATTTAGGACTTTGATAATACAATCCTGTCTCCTTGTCACAAAGTTTAGAATAAGTATCCGATGTATATACTGTATCAATTGCCTCTAAAAAAGACATATTTCTTTTCGTCATCAGCAAAACGACTATTTCTGCTGCAACATCATCTATCATACACTCAATCTCATTCATTACTTCCGTGGTAAAGTATCATTCTATCTTACCTCCTTGACGCTTTAAATAATTAACCAGCATATCCAATGCTTCTGCAAAACTAAGTGTATGCATGATTTCATAATGTTCATCAACCAATTCAATTCCTCCGTAACGTTTGACATATCTGTAAGATTGAAAAACATTTAAACCATGATTCTTGGCAAAATTAGAAATTAAAGCCATCAAATACTCTGCCTTATCTTTAATCATATCTCGTTCCATAAAGCTTGCTTTAAACAAATTCTTTAGAAGTTGTTTAATTTTTATTTCGAGCATATTTGAGAGAGTAAAACTCTAAAATATTTTTTAATAATAAAATTTAAATAGCTTCTTAATTAAATAACAAATAAGACAAAAAAATTATTTCTACAACCTGCCATCTACCAACGTTCTATCCAGCACTCCTTTGACATCATAAATCACGGTGGCTTCGTGCTTGTATTGCGTAAGATCCAATGCAAGGATTTCTTGGTGCGCCACAGCCAAAATAATCACGTCGTAACTGAAAACCGGCAACTCATTGATGACCTCCAACCCATACTCTTCTTGCACACGACATGGATTTACTTTAGGATCATAAATAGTGATGTTGGCAGTGTATTCACTTAAGGTTTGATAGATATCTACCACTTTGGTGTTTCGGATATCCGGACAATTCTCTTTGAAGGCAAAACCTAAAATCAACACCTTAGCATCTTTTACAAGAACGCCCTTTTTATTCATACACTTAATGACCTGCTGAGCCACATAATCCCCCATCCCATCATTGAGCCTACGTGCATCCGTCATAATACGAGGCAACACCCCATAGACTTGCGCCTTCTGAATCAGATAATAAGGGTCCACACTGATGCAATGTCCTCCCACCAAACCGGGTTTCATCTGAATGAAATTCCACTTGCTGGAGGCGGCCTCTATCACCTCATTCGTATCGATTCCCATGGCATTGAATATTCTTGCCAATTCATTTACAAAGGCAATATTCACATCCCTCTGTGCATTCTCGATAATCTTTGAAGCCTCTGCCACTCTAATTGAAGAGGCTTTATGCGTACCATTAAGAAGAACCGAATTGTAGATGGCATCTACCCTATCAGCAATCTCCGGCGTAGAACCTGATGTCACCTTTTTGATCTTTTCTACCGTATGCTCTTTATCGCCCGGATTGATTCTTTCCGGCGAATACCCCACAAAGAAATCTTGGTTGAAAGTGAGTCCGGAAACTCTTTCTATCACCGGAATACACTCCTCCTCCGTCACTCCCGGATAAACAGTGGATTCATAAACCACAATATCCCCCTGACGAATTACTCTCCCTACAATTTCGGAGGCTGACAAAAGGGGTTGTAAATTGGGACGATTATTTTGATCTACAGGAGTTGGTACAGCCACCACATAAAAATCTGCTTCCTTAATCTCCTCTTCGGATGTGGTGAATTTAAGACCTGCATTTAGAGCCGATTGCAACAACTCTGCAGAGAGTTCATGGGTCTCATCCACACCTCGACGAAGCGCATCTACTCGCTCCTGATTTAAATCAAAACCAATGGTATCATATCGGGTAGAGAAGAGACGAGCCAAAGGAAGTCCCACATACCCTAATCCAATCACACAAATTTTCATCAATATTAGAAGCTATTTAAGAAGCTGTTTAAATTTTATTGAAAAAAATACTTTAGAGTTTCACTCTCTCATTTTCGGCATCTTTGAGATTCTTTTTAATCTATTTTTATTATTCTTTTTTGATAATAGTCCACTATTAACGGCAAAAAAATAATAAAAATAACCTTAAAAATCTCTCTCAAATATGCTCGAAATAAAATTTAAACAACTT
>JAGBVI010000030.1 GCA_017630395.1 Paludibacteraceae bacterium | reverse complement strand
CGGCATCTTTGAGATTCTTTTTAACCTATTTTTATTCTCCTTTTTTGATAATAGTCCACTATTTTCTGCAAAAGAAGACTAAAAATAGATTTAAAAATCTCTCTCAAATATGCTCGAAATAAAATTTAAACAACTTCTTAGTTATTCCTACTTAATAGAAAAAACAGAGGCATCAATCGGTGTGTTAAATTTCTTATTCTCAAAAATATACTCAGTATAATCATTCGTCTTTTGACCTTTTTTCAATGGCTCCAACATTTTCATTTTTACCACAGAAAAATCTTTCTTGTCCAAGTATAAATCAACCATTTCTGCCACCTTTTTGATATTGGCTGATTGAGGATATATTTTAATTAAATACAACCCCCCTGTTTGAAAAAACTCTAACTTATAGTCACTTCCCATAGAAGCTATGTTTCCACCCATGCAAGCAGATATTACCTTCTTTAATTCTGCCATCATCGGATTGGATGTTGCATCCAAAACATTCTTCTTTCCATTCGCTTCCATCATCAATTTGGTTCCGTTCATCACCAAATTTTGCTTGAAAGGTGTTAGGTATTGCAACGTCACTTTATCCTCTTTTTGGTAGTAGAATTTACCTTTTGAAACCATTTTACTCGCCATTACTGACATAAATTTCTCTTGCGTAAAATCACTTGAAATCGTTTTGATTTTACTTGCAGATTGTTGCATCTCACTCTTTAATGCATTTACATCCGATACGGGTGTTGCTTTCTCTTGTGCCATAAGCGACACAGAGAAAATAAATGATACCAAAATTAAAAAACTCTTTTTCATATCTTTATTATTTTTGAGCAGATAGAGAGTTCTTTACACAATTGCGGTTATACCCCTTCTTGTTTTGTCTTCTCCTCTCTATCCGATTGAGGTTAATATCTGTAGGAACTTCCTGTTCGGGTGGAGTATATCCTAAGTATATAATCCTCCGTTAACAGAAATTGTTTGTCCTGTAATATAAGATGCCGCGTCTGATGCCAAGAATGCAACTGTTGCAGCCACCTCTTCCGGCTCTCCAAATCGTCCCATCGGGATTTGAGCCTTCAATGTTGCTTCGTCCAAATCTTGCGTCATGTCTGTTCTGACAAAACCCGGTGCAACAGCATTTACGGTAACTCCTTTTCTTGCCACCTCTTGAGCTAACGCCTTAGTTGCAGAGATAACAGCTCCTTTAGCTGCTGAATAGTTGGTCTGACCCGGCAATCCTTTCAATCCGGACAAAGATACCATATTGATAATTCTTCCTCTTTTCTTTGTCAACATGGGTTTCAAAACCGAACGTGTAGTGTACATAAAACCATTCAAACTTGTATCCAAAACTTTTGCCCAATCTTCATTTGTCATCCATAACAATAGGTTATCACGACGCACACCGGCATTGTTTACCAAAACTTCAATAAATTCGCCCTCGTGCGACTCTTGCCAATCTGCAATGGCTGCCTCTACTTCGCTTGGGTTGGCAACGTCAAATTTCAAAATCTCTCCATCTGAACCTTTTTCTCTAACCATCTTTAAGGTGTTTAAAGCCTCTGCCTCATTGGATTGGAAATTAATAATGATGTAATATCCCATTTCTGCCAATTTCAAAGAACACGCTCTTCCGATTCCTCTTGAAGCTCCTGTAACTAATGCTATTTTCATATTTTTATATTTAAATGTTTTCTACTAACTTATTTCTTAAATAATCTTGCACTCGCGCTATATCTTCATATTTTGTTGTATCATCTTTAAATGCAGGAAAAAATTCTCGAATTTCATCATACACCTGCTTTGTCTTTGGTGCCAAATCGCCTGCCACGCCCAAACAATCTATTGCCTGAACAATGGACATAAAATGAATTGCAAATACTTGATATGCATTGTCGATTACTCGTTTTGCCAACAAAGCCGAATTGGTCCCCATACTAACAATATCTTGATTGTCATTGTTATTAGGGATAGAGTGTACATACATCGGATTTGACAAGGTCTGACACTCCGCCGTTGTAGAAGTGGCTGTAAACTGACAAGCCTGCATTCCGTAATTCAAACCTAAAACTCCCATGTTAACAAACGGAGGCAATATCTCATTGATGCGATCGTGGTACAAGTAATTCATCTGCCGCTCCATCAACATTGTCATCTTGGTGACTGCAATTTTCAATTTATCCATCTCAAACGACACGTAATCGCCATGGAAGTTACCGCCATGATAAACCGTTTGATTCTCCACATCCACTATCGGATTGTCTGTCGCAGAATTAACCTCATTCTCTAATATGCGAGCCACATTATTGACAGTCTCCAAAATAGGACCTAAAATTTGAGGTACACACCTTAGCGAATAGTAGGGCTGTACTTTATGTTTAAATATTTTCTCACTATTCTCACCGGAATACAACTCATCTTCTCTGCTTCGCATCAACTTTCCACCCTCACACAATTTTCGCATTCTTGAAGCAATCTCGCCTTGACCTGTTTGCCGACGAACAGCATTGAGTTTTTCCGACATAAAGTCGTCATACGATGCAGCAATCTCATTCAACATAACCGAAGCTATCAAAGCCCAATTCAAAAGATTCTTCGCATCAAATAAGTTTACCAAACCAATACCGGTCATGAAAGAAGTTCCGTTAGTCACAGACAAACCTTCTCTGATATGAACTCCAATAGGTTTTAATCCCAACTCTGCAAAAACCTCACCCGTTGTTCTGAAAACTCCTTTATAAGAGACTTTTCCCTCACCTATCAACGTCAATGCCAAATGAGCTAACTGAACCAAATCTCCACTCGCTCCAACACTACCATGCTCCGGTATGTAGGGGTGTATCTCTCGATTGATAAACTCCAACAAAAGCTCAACCAACTCCGGATGAACTCCGGACTCACCTTGAATGAAGGTTCCAATGCGAGCAATCATTGCTGCTTTCACATAAATATCCGGCAAAGGATTTCCGGCACCTGCCGAATGACTTCTAATGATATTATATTGCAATTGTTCGCGCTCATCATCACTTACACGATATTGCGCCATGGGACCAAATCCAGTATTGATTCCGTATATAACTCTATCTTTCGAGAAATTATACAAGAAATCATAACTCTTTTTTACCCTTTCCAGAACTGAATCTGAAAACGACAACTCACCTCCTTCATACAAAATCGACTTTATGTCTGATAATGATATGTAATCTACTTTTTCAGCCATCTCTTTATGGGTTCCTACACCCGAAAATAAGATTATTACCTACAAGAATATACCTCTTGCCTCTATTATTTCTTTCGTGGAGTTTCTATAAACAGACTTAGATGGAAACTACACCTAAATAGAATAGAAATTCACTCTGCAAAAGTACAATAATAATAGACAAAAACAAAGATATGTGAAGATTTGATTCAGGTAAATCCCACGAAATGAATTTATAGGACCCTACCTCAGAAAATTTTCAAAGAACTGCAAAGGGGACACCCTAATCAGCATCCCCTTCAAAAGGTGTTTTAAGAATCGCTTTCAACAAATTCTTCTGCTCATTGCAAAATATTATTGCTGCGAGTTAGGATGTCTATCTCCGCGATGTTTATGATGAGGTGCTTTGCCATCTTTGGGGCATTTATCACCACACATGCGAGGTCCTCTATGCATAAAATGGAATTTCTTCTCCAACAACTCTTTTTGTTCTTCAAGTGTCAAATTTTCAAAGTTATTCCACTTAGCTTCAAACTCCTCTTTTGCTTGCTTCATTTTAGCCTCTTGCTCATCTATAAAGGCTTTTTTCTCAGCAAGAAATGCTTTTTTCTCTTCAACTGTCATGCTATCAAATTTTTGCCACATATCGCATGGTTTACCTCCTCTGAATTTGCAATGACGACCAACTTCTTTACCTTCGCATCGCGGTCCTCCCTTACGATCACACTTCCCAAAATCACCTCCATGCATTTCTGTTTGTTCGCACGGCGGATTGGGGTTATCACACTTCTTTTCATTGCAATTGCAACATGAGGTTGCTAAAGAGACGCAAAGCAATCCCGAAATAATTGTCAAAATAATCTTTTTCATACGTTTGAATCTTTTATTTTACAATAATTAATCTTCTATTAAAGCGAGTCTATAAATTCATTTTACAGAATTTTAAAAATAGAACTCCCCTTAAATTCTCTTGTCCAAAAATAAAATCTCATTTTAAGAAAAACAAGTAAGAATAGATGTTGTTCAAAAAGATATAGATGAATAAAAAGATTTTGACTATAAATGAAACATTTGTTTCATAATGCCGGCGTAAGATTCAATGCACTGCGTGCGTTTCAAGATTCTGAATACTACTTATCTGCCACCGGACGAACGGAAAGACCTATGGTTCTTAGCGTATTCGCCTCATATGTTGGAGTTGCTTTAGTAATTGAAAAATTTAGCATTTGTGCCTGACGACAATCTTTCTCCAAAAGAGAAGAAGACCAATAACAACCGGTTCTATTTTTACCATCCCATATTTCATATTGATTCATTCCTCCTGCCGGCAAGAAAATACAATTATCTGTATAACCCGGCACTTTACTCCTTACTAACACACCTCCACAACCAGAACCTAAATAGTCTGACGTCCAAAGGAATTCACAATTTTCTACCAATTCTTTCATCTCATCAGTAGTTGGTATTCTCCACTTTTGAGACCAATTAACAGCAGCTGCATCATCCACTTGCTCCAAAGTGACCAAACCATCAACCTCCCCATTTACCGGATTATTGCAATATTTTGAAAGAGAGTCCAACCTATCTTCCACACAAAACTTATATTGATAAGGAGAATAGGCCGTAGGGTACATGACTGAAGGGTCTTTCACCTCCTCTTCCGTTTCACCCCAAGCATACAATCTTCCATAATCAGTTGAAGATGCAGCTCCTACATTTTTTGTCGCCCATAAAACACTCAATCCTAAATCCACGTACTCAAATTCGTCGATTCTACCTGATAAAACTCCCGATGACACAGAATCATTATCAAAAAAGAAGACATTTTCTACGTCATCTGTAAAATAAGTAAAAACATCACCGGAGATTAACTTGATAACCACCACTGAATCCGGCTTAAAATTGTCTGACGAAGAGACAGCCCGAACATAGGAGAGAAGATTCCTGTTTTTAAGAGTCGGAGCCATTTGTGAAGCATCTTTATTCACCGAGTAAACGTAAGATAACATACTATTATTTTCGCTCAAAGAAGAGGTAAAATAATTTGGCTCACCACTATAGTCATACGGAAAGAAAAGAGATGGTTTCTCATATTCTGAAATATTAGAAGAAAAGACAACGCCATCTTTACCGGTAAGAATATCATATTCTTCATTTAACGAACATTTAGCGATTAATTCCTCAACCTCCTCTGCTGTAGGCATACGCCACTCACTACCCCAATTGACAGTTGCGGCATCATCTTCCGGTAAAAGAACAGTAAGACCATCCGGCTCTCCAAAATTAGTGTCCACACAATATTTATTAAATGTAATATCATCGCCGGAAGTGCTACAAAATGGATATTCGCTAAAATCAACGAAAAAATCCTCGGTTAAAGTTGGTTCTGTCATACCCCAAGCAAATTTAACTCCATGAACCAATTCAGACTCCGAACCGACATCACAAGTAGCCCACTTTACAGACAACCCTAAATCGACGTATGACTTGCCTTGAATCGTACCATAACAATCAGAAACATCAAAAGTAAGATCTTTAACTGATTTACCTTCAAAATCTTTAAACGTTCCATCCGTAAATTCTACACGCATTATAGGTTCAGAAAACGCAGTGGCAACTATCAACAAAACCCAACTTATCAATAATATTTTTTTCATTTTCTTAAAAATTTATAACCTTGGTTTTCAACTTTCAATAGATATAACCCTTTAAAATCCGGTAGTGAGATTACCATGGATCCGCATTCAGCCTTAACTTGCTTTAAAACCTTTCCGTCAGACGAATACAAAATCACCTCGGTACCATCTTCGATCCCTTCTATTCTGACAGAATTCCCGTCTTGATAAATCACCGATAAATTTTCTTCTATAGGATGCGTTGATGTGACTCCACTTGAAGCAAAATAGATGCTCTTAATCTCCGACATATCAAAAGAAGTTTCTACATCACCTTTTAGCTCCAAGCGATTATTATTGAAAAAAAATCTCGGTGCTTCTCCGGTAGAGATTCGGTAAGTTTTTTCTTTTTTTGTCTCTATTACAACTGTATTTAAGTCAGTTGCAAATGAATGAAATGAAAAGAAAAACAAAAACACCCCTACATTACAAAAAAATTTTTTCATAAATTTATGTTTTAAAACCGACGCAAAGATAGTAAAAAAGATGTTGAATAAAAAAAATATCGAACTCAAATAAGCATCATAAAAAAAGCACCCCCGATTGAGGATGCTTTAAAATAAATATATAGCTAAAATAGCCTTAAATTACATAGCCTCTTTCTCAGCCTTTCTTCTAGCCAACTCTTTAGAATTTTCTTCAATTTTCTTCTCATCGATATTGTAGCACAACAAGCAAACAACACCGATAACAGCACCCACCAAAGGCAACAAAGCAAACATACTACCCAACGAAGAAATAATATCATCGCTTAACTTAATATTCGCTTCAAAACCAATGAATGCCAAGGCATAAGCCGGAATTGAATTAGCTAAAGCTTGACCCAATTTTTGAGCCATGGTAGCAGAAGAATAAATCAAACCTGTTGCACGACGTCCTGTCTCAACTTCAGCATTATCCGCAACATCAGCATACATACTCCACATAATATAACCTGAAGGACCGATACACAAAGTGAAGAGGATGTTTAAGATAATAATAGTTCCAATGCTTGTTTTATCAACAAACAAGAAAGCAATAGACAAAATAGAAGCCAAAACAAAGCAAGCAATCCATGTTGGTTTCTTTCCAAATTTAGCAACTACCATTTGAATCAACAAAGTTCCTAAGATCGTAACAATAGAACCAATTGACAACAATAGCGTAGAAACAAGTTCCCAATTCAAATCAAATCCAAATAATTTACCTGTTACAACAAACTCTGTTTCTCCATTAGCATTAACAACAGAATCTGCAATACAGTATTTTGCATAAAAAGGAATTAATCCGTTGTGAACAAAAACAAAGAACAACATCGCTATACCGGCAATAGAGAGCATAATCCAAGGTTTATTGTTAACCAAGTCTTTTACATCCTCAGAAAGTTTACTCTGTTCTTCTTTTACAGGCTCAACTCTCTCACGAGTGAAAAAGAATGTACATAATAATAAAACCAATACAGCAATTGCATAAATCAACGCAGTTGTAGCGAACGCATCTTGTCCGGAACACTCCATAGAATCCTGGATAGTACGAACAATAGTAAATACGAAACCGTAACTAAAGATACAACCGATTTGCGCACAGATATTTCTATAAGCAGAAACAGCTGTTCTCTCTTTAGGATCGGCAGAAATTACACCCATCAATGCACCATAAGGAACATTAACAACCGAATACATAATGCGGAACAAGAAGAATGTCAAAGAGGCATAAAAGACCTTTCCTGCGTCATTAAAATCCGGAGTGTAAAAAGTTAAATAACCGATGATGCAAAATGGGACTACACCAAAAAGAATCCACGGACGGAAACGACCCCAGCGAGTCTTCTTTCTATCTGCTACAGCACCGATAATTACATCAAAAGCGATGTCTAAACAAGATACAATAAGAATCATTGTACCTGCTACTCCTGCATCCAATCCAAAATAATCTGTATAGAACACAGTTGCCATGCATATCAATCCCCAGAAGAGATTACATGCTAAGTCTCCAACTCCATACGAAGTTTTCTCCAATACGGAGAGTTTTTGATTTTCTTTCATCATAAAATATTAATTATTTAGTTTTATTTGCATTCAACTCTGCAAGTTTTGCAGAATTTTCCTTAATCTTCTTTTCATCAATATCATAGAAATACAACGCCAAAATACCAATAGCAGAACCAACCAAAGGCAAAAAAGCGAAACAATTCTTGATTGAATCAATCATATCTGCAGACATTTCAGTATTTGCCTTAAATCCAATAAACAATAAAGCATAAGCAGGAACAGCCTGAGCTAAAGTCTGACCCAACTTTTGCGCCATTGTTGCAGACGAATAAATCAACCCGGTAGCCCGACGACCTGTTTTAACCTCTGCATCATCTGCCACATCTGCATACATACTCCACATAATAAATCCTGTTGGTCCGATTGCCACTGTAAAGGCAATGTTTAACAATACAATTGCCTCTATTTGAGTTTTATCGAATAATGCAAAAGCAATGGAAAAAATAGAAGCCAACACAAAACATGCAATCCAAGTTGGTTTCTTTCCAAATTTAGCTACAGCACCTTTAATCAAAAATGTTCCGATTAAAGTCACAAGTGTTGCAGAGGTCAAGAATAATGAAGATAACAATTCCCACGACATTTGAATTCCAAAAAATGTTCCGGAAACTTTAAACACCTCTTCACCTGAAATAGGATCCACTGAAAAATCTGCAAGGTAATATTTTGCATAATATGTTGTCAAACCTGTATGTACAAAAACAAAGAACAGCATTGCAATACCAGCAACAGAAAGACAAATCCAAGGTTTATTGCTCGCTAAATCTTTCACGTCCTCTGACAAACGATTATTCTCTGATTTTACCGGCTCCACTCTCTCTCTTGTAAAGAAAAAAGTACAAAGCAACAAAATAAGACATGCAACCGCATAAAGAAATGCCGTCCAGGCAAAACCTGTTTGTCCATCACAATTTAGCGAATCTTGAATAGTCCTCACAACTGTAAAAACAACACCATAACTGCATAAACATCCAATTTGAGCCCCAACTGTTCGATAAGCAGAAACCGCATCTCTCTCTTTCGGATCTGCAGAAATAACCCCCATCAATGCCCCGTATGGAACATTTACAACAGAATACATAATACGGAAAAAGAAAAAGGTAACAGAAGCATAAAATACTTTTGCGGCACCATCAAAATCAGGTGTATAGAAGGTCAAGAAACCAATAATACAGAAAGGTACTACTCCAAATAAAATCCAAGGGCGAAAACGTCCCCAACGGGTTTTATACCTATCAGCCACAGCACCAATTATGACATCAAATAGGATGTCTATAATTGAAATAACCAAAATCATTGTACCAACAGTTCCTGCATCCAATCCAAAATATTCGGTGTAGAATGTAGTTGCCACAATAATCAATCCCCAAAAGAGATTACACGCCAAGTCACCTACGCCGTAGGCGCATTTCTCCAACACAGAGAGTTTTTGATTTTTAATTTGTTCTTTCATGGTTTTAAAATTTTAAAAGGTTAAAAATAGGGGACATCATGCAAAACATGCACAATGTCCCCAAATATTATTTCAGTTCTTCAGGATTCAATTTAACAGGAGATTTTCCGACAAAAGGGATCTCACCACATAGCGCTTTCACAACAGCTCTCTGTGAGAAAGTATCACAACTATATGCATTTACTTTCAAAGGAACAACACCCTCATAAAATTCTGTCAAGAACGGATTGCTATATGATACAGCAATTCGCTTGTTAATATCCAACATATTGGCAGTCCAAACACCAAATGCTTCATGCTCTTTAAAGAAAGGTGTTCCTAACGGATTAAAATATCTATTTTCAAAACAGATAAACACCTTGTCGTATGTGTACAATGAATCTATTCTCCACCCCCATTGATAGAAGTGCGGATTAACCATCATATCTACCTCAAACCCGCGTTTTTCCAATTCATTTTTCGTAAATTCAAAAGTCTTTCCTTTATCATGATAACTGATAGGCATAAGCAATATCTTCTTGCTTTTCTCTGGGGATAATGGGATATCTCCATTATGGTCTTCCAACAATGTCACAGCCTTTTCTGCAAGATTTGTTCCGGTCTCAAATACAAAATCTTTATCTGCTTGCGACATTTCAGTAAACAAAGAATCTGATTTTTGTAGGAAGTTAAAACGTTCACGCAAAGCCCATACTCTTTCTACCGCATCATCCAAACGAGACATCGGAATTTCACCTCTGTTGATACGAGCTTCAATTGTATCCATATAAGCCAAAGATGGCCAAAGGACAACATCAGCACCTGCTACAAAACATTGTACAGAAACCTCCAATTCATTAGGATAATATCCTGCGCAACCTCCCATATTCAAAGCATCTGTGATGATTACTCCCTTGAAGCCCATTTCACCCTTCAACAAATCAACCATCAACTCCTTTGAAAGTGTTGCAGGCGGCAACAATCCATTAATCTTCTCCTTTTGATAGAATGGCAACTGAATGTGTCCCACCATAATGGTAGCAGCTCCACCATTTATCAACTCTTGGAACAATTTTCCGAAAGTGGCTCTCCACTCTTTTTCGCTCAAACTATTGGCGGTTGTAACCAAGTGTTGATTACGCATTGTCACACCATCACCGGGGAAGTGCTTAACAGTTGAAATCACATTTTGGTCATGCAACCCCTTAATTTGTTGCTTAAGCAAAGGGATAGCCAACTCGACACTGTCAGAAACCGAACGTTCGATAACCAATTCCTGAAGCGGATTCATATTTAGGTCGCATACAGGATGAAGCAACCAATTGAAGCCCATTTCTTTAGACTCCATTGCGATAGACTTACCAAGAGCGTAAGCCAAATCTTCGTTATTAGCAGCACCCAACGACATTTCTGCCGGCAGATGTGAATATTTAGGATAGGTTTCACCCATACCTCTCTCAAAATCTTCTGAGAAAAGAATAGGATATTTTGCAGCTGAATTATAATCTTTAATAGCTTTTGCAATCAAACCTTCTGTATCTCCATTTCCGTTTTCCCTATAGTACCAACTAGGTATGAAAAAACTTCCAATAGGGTATTTCTCCATAAATTGAGACATATTTCCTTCTCCCACATTCAAATGGTCTAAGTATCTTGCCTCCACCATCATAGTTTGTCCGATTTTTTCACGAACACTTAGTGTTTTCCACGTAGTATCTTTAGCAACAAATTCAAACTTTTCTGAATTAGCTGCCTCCGGTTTTTCATTTGAAGATGAACACTGACAAAAAGTAACAGTTGCCAATGCAATCAAGCCAAAAGACTTTAATTTATAGTTTTTCATATTCTTGATTTTCAAAAAAAATAGGAGAAGGAGGCGTATCAGTAGATACAATCCCTCTCCCACTCTTTATTACTTTACATACAAATTAGATGGTTTCAATACAGTAGTATCTTCAGCTCCCGTATTAATAACCTTAAGTACTTTCTTTACATACTCTCCGGAAGTAGTCACATTGTTCCACTCCTTGCGAGCACAAGCACCCGGAACCAATGCAGAAGAAAGACGCTCATTGTCAGAGAAACTCCAGTTACAGTGACTTACAATTTGTTTTCCTGCATTATTTCCTTGGAACATCAACAACCATTTATCAGTACGTTCCAAATCAATTCCTCTATCACCATCAGCAAATGTCACACCATATTCAGTACAGAATACAGGAAGAGTATTCAAGACATCATACATATATGAGTAGAAATTGTAGTATCCAGGCTTATCATCCACACTTTCCTTATGCTCCAAAGCATAGAAGTGGAATGTGTACATGATGTTGTCATATTTCAAACGTGCATCACGAGCAGGCAACGGATCGCTTAGGTCTTTTCCATTACCTTGATACATACCCTCTTTCAAGGAAGCATCAACCAATTGACACCATTGTGGAGTACCAACAATGATGATTGGGTGAGGAGCACCAACACTATCAGCATTTGCATGGATAAGAGGGATTATACCATTAGCATACTCAGCAATCATATCCCAAGTCACATTTTCTTCTCTTGTACACTCCCAAGGTTTTTCAGGGTTGTTTTTCTCTTGGCAGTTATTAGGCTCGTTGCACAACTCATACAAAACATGGTCTGCTCCTGCATATTTAGAAGAGACTCTCTGGAAGAAATCTTTCGCACCGGAATAGCATTCTGCCAACGGATTTCCCGGAGTCAAAATATGCCAATCCACGATACAATAGATACCCAACTCTCCACAAATATCAATCATTTCGCACAACTTATTGAATGTAGCCTCAGGAGTTGTATTGTAACCACCCTCCTCAACATACATTGCTAAACGAAGAATATTGATATTCCAATCATTTTTCATTGCTTCAATGGATTCTCTGTTGTAGCAATCGCCACACCATTGCCAACCCATTGTACTCAAACCTGCCAACTGAACAGGAACGCCATATTGATCACACAATTGCAAATGGTTAACTTTAAGTTTACCATACTTAGCCACCGGAGATCCTTCCGGATAAACATACTTACTCTCTGCTGCAACAGATGCTACAGAATCCGCAGTAGAAGCGGCCTGTTTTGTCGCATCTTGCTTACAAGATGAAAGGGCAAAAAATGCCAATGTTGCTAATCCTAATAAAACCTTTTTCATTCTCAAAAAATAAATTAAAAAAATAACGTATATATTCTGTAAGATAAGTCGGTGTATCAAAATATAAACTTTGCACACCGACTTTAACTCACCTTTCTACGGAAGATTATCCCATTATAACTTCAACCTTATTGTTTGAACCTTCCGGTTGCATAGGGATGATGTTTCCGGCTACTTCTTGACCATTAACAATCAATGTTTTCACACCTTTCATTACGCCATTGTTTTTAACCTCAATTTCGTAATTAGCACCACGGAATTTACGAGATACTTTGTAGCCTGTCCAATCAGCAGGGATACATGGATTCACTTCCAAACCGGTATAAGCAGGTTTAATACCCAAAATAAATTGGGTGATTGCATACCAGTTCCAAGCTGCAGTTCCTGTCAACCATGAGTTCTTAGCCTCTCCCGGTTTACGAGCATCCTTACCGGCTGTCATCTGTGCATATACGTATGGTTCTACTTTATGCAATTCTGAGTTCTTCTCCTCTACGTATGCCGGACAAATCTTCTTGTAATATTCCCAAGCATAATCACCACGACCCAATACTGTTTCTCCAATAATTACCCAAGGGTTGTTATGAGCGAAGATTCCTGCGTTCTCTTTGTAACCTGCCGGATAAGTAGAGATTTCTCCGTACTCAACCACATATTCTGTAAATGCAGGGTTATTAAGAACGATACCATGTTCACAATCCAACATCTCTTTAACAGAGTCCAAAGATTTCTTAACCATACCATCTTCCAAACCAATTCCGGCCATAGTACACCATCCCTGAGACTCGATAAAGATTTTAGCCTCTTTGTTCTCTTTGCTACCCACTTTCTTACCATAGAAATCGTAAGCACGCAAGTACCAATCGCCATCCCAACCATGTTTCTTAACAGCCTCAACCATATCGTTAACGAATTTTTCTGCGCGAGCAGCCTCATCGTTTTTGCCAATTTGACGGCAAAGTTCGATATAATCACGACCATAAACAACAAATTGTCCGGCAATCATCAAAGACTCTGCCTTGCTTCCTTCTGAATTATTTTCTGTTGTTTGGAAAGATTCATTTGGATCCCAAGAGAAGCAGTTCAAGTTCAAGCAGTCATTCCAATCGGCACGACCGATAAGAGGCAACATGTGCGGACCAAGATTTTCGACAACATGGTTGAATGAAACAGTCAAGTGGTCAAACAAACTAACTTCAGAACCCTCTTTATTATCGAATGGAACTTGCTCATCCAAGATACTAAAGTCACCAGACTCCTTAATATATGCTACAGTACCGAAGATCAACCACATTGGGTCATCATTAAATCCACCTCCGATATCATTGTTACCACGTTTAGTCAACGGTTGATATTGGTGGTAGCAACCACCATCAGGGAACTGAGTAGAAGCGATGTCGATGATACGTTGGCGAGCACGCTCTGGCACTTGATGAACGAAACCAACCAAGTCTTGGTTAGAATCACGGAATCCCATACCACGACCGATACCACTTTCAAAGAAAGAAGCAGAACGAGAGAAACAGAAAGTAATCATACATTGATATTGGTTCCAGATATTAACCATACGGTCAAGTTTATCATTTCCGGAATCAACAGTGTAGATATTCAACAAGTTATCCCAATATGCACGAAGTTCCATAAATGCAGCATCTACCTTAGCAGCAGTATCAAATTTTTTAAGAACCTCTTGCGCTTTCACCTTATTGATAATAGGAGAAGCCTTAGTAGAAACCTTCAATCCCGCATCTACTATTTTCTTAATATCCTCCTGAGTAGTAGCTTGGAACTTTTCATTTTGTTCCATCTCTATATAACCAAGAGTGAAAACATAATCTTTGCTTTCACCAGGATTTAATTCCACCTCGATATAGTGAGAAGCGATTGGAGACCATCCCATAGCCACACTATTGCTTGGTTTTCCAGCCTCCACTACTTGTGGTTCATCAAAACCATTATAAAGACCAAGGAATGACTCGCGGTCAGTATCAAATCCGTTAATTGGAGTATTTACGCCATAGAATGCATAATGGTCGCGACGCTCTTTATACTCAGTTTTATGATAAATAGTAGAGCCATCCACTTCAATTTCTCCTGTAGAGAAGTTACGTTGGAAGTTCTCCATATCAGATGCAGCATTCCACAAACACCACTCCAAGAAAGAGAACAACTTGATGCTCTTCTTTTCATTTGATTTGTTTGTAAGAGTCAACTTAGTAACCTCGGCATGAGTTTTCAACGGAACAAAGAACAAAGCAGAAGCTTCGATACCATTCTTTTCTCCCGTAATGATGGTATAGTTCATACCATGACGACATTCATACTTGTCAAGTTCAGTTTTAGTTGGTTTCCAACCCGGATTCCAAATAGTACCGTTATCATTTATGTAGAAGTAACGTCCACCCGCATCCATTGGCACACCATTGTAACGGTAACGAGTCAAGCGGCGGAATTTTGCATCTTTGTAAAAATCATAACCACCTGCTGTATTAGAAATAAGTCCGAAGAAATCTTCGTTACCCAAATAGTTAATCCACGGCCATGGAGTGCGTGGGTTAGTGATCACGTACTCGCGACGTTGATCATCGAAATGTCCGAATTTCATACGTTTCAAATTGTTTTAATATTAATAATTATTTGTAATTCTTAAACATAATTCGGACAAATTTAATATTTAATTGCAATTTTTCAAACAGAAAAGAAAAAAAAGAGATTCGTTTTTAAGAAATCGAACAAATTTTGAATATCTCCTAAAATAAAACACTCCTCATTGCCTTACTTCTAAAAAGAATTATTACATTTGCCCTATTATGGAAGTCAATAAATCGAATGGTGATGAAAATTAATATTATTAACAAGTCGAAACATGAAATGCCCGCATACGCCACGCCTCTTTCGGCAGGGGTTGATTTACGAGCTAACATTGAAGAAGCAATTGAATTACAACCGTTAGAGAGAAAACTGATTCCTACGGGTATCTTCATGGCTCTTCCAGAGGGATATGAAGCGCAGATTCGTCCTCGTAGTGGTTTGGCTGCCAAACATGGTATAACCGTACTGAACACTCCCGGAACAATCGATGCAGATTATAGAGGCGAAATTAAAGTTATATTGATAAACTTATCTTCTACTCCTTTTGTTATTGAGGATGGAGAACGTATTTGCCAAATGGTTATTGCTCAGCACGCTCATGTTGAATGGCAAGAGGTTGACTCTCTTGACGAAACAGAGAGAGGTGCAGGAGGATTTGGTCATACCGGAAAAATTTAATGATTTGAAAAAAAAATTTAAAATAGTACTCTTATTTATCCCAATTTTCTTTTCACTTCACACGTTTGCAAGCGATAGGGATTCTACGATTATCAAGAAAAAGTTTCAATATTTTTTCTTGGAGTCGTTGCGTCAAAAAAATTTAGGGAATTACGCAGAAGCTGCCGACAATCTGTACAGATGCTATGAACTCGACAAAAACAATAGTGTCTTGTACTCTGAATTGGCTGTACTTAATGCGAATTTAAACATCGGCAAAAGCGCAATCTACAACATGGAGCGTGCGTTGGCTTTATCTCCTAAAAATGTCCACTACCGACAAACTTTGGCTCAATACTATTACAACACAAGTCAATACTCCAAAGCTGCCGATCTGTATAAGGGGTTGGTGAATGATGATAAAAACAAAAAGAATGTTTACCATTATTTGCTTGCAAGTATTTATACAACAACCGACCAAAAAGAGGAGGCAATAAGAGAGTGGGATAATTTAGAAGATGAGGTAGGTATTAATGATAAAATCAGTGTAGAAAAATTCAAGCTTTATAGAGCTTTAAATAAGAATAAAAAAGCTTTCGGCGAGATTGACCGACTTATAAAAGCCTACCCTAAAGAGACAAGCTACAGAGCCTTAAAAGGGGATTTATACATGGCTATCGGAGATACGGAAAAAGGTGAAAAAACATACGCTTCCGCGTTTAAATCGTTCCCAAAAGATCCTACCCTCACTTATCGCTACGCATTCTTTAAAATTGAATGCGGAGAAAAAGAGGTTGGATATGACTTGCTAAAAGAGCTTGTTAAAAACAACGAGATTTCTTACGACATCAGAAAAGAGGCTTTGTTCAGTTTGGCTAACGATTCTGCCTCTAAAATAGATGATGACCTGTTTAAACTGATGATAAAGGAGTACCCTAATGAAGAGGAAACTCACTTGGTTTACGCCTCCTACTTGCTACTAAAAAATGATAGCTCTGCATTTAATTATATTGAGGAAGCCCTCGCCATAAATCCTCAAATAGAAAATTCTTGGGTTGCCCTGGCTTCCTATCATGCCGAAAAGAAAGATCCTAATCTCTTATACAACACTTGTATCAATGGTTTGGAACAATATCCGGAAAATAGCGATATGCTCTATCTATTAGGATTTTCGCTCTTGCGGAAGAAGGATTCTTTGGCTGCTATTGAGACGTGGAACAAATTGGTCTCTTTGGCAATAGAGTCTGACGAAATGATGTTAGCCTCTTCGGTGATGGGACAAATTGGAGATACTTATTGTAATATGGGGAAAAACGAATTAGCATTTGCAGCATACGACTCTGCACTCGTTTACAACGAAAATAATCTCATCGTTCTCAATAATTATGCATACTACTTGAGCTTGGGTAACAAAGATCTGAATCGTGCCGAAAAGATGAGCGGTAAAACAATCAAAGCAAACCCACAAAGTTCTACTTTTTTGGATACCTATGCATGGATTTCTTTTAAATTGGGCGAGTATAATATAGCCCGACTATACATCGAACAGGCCTACTATTATGGAGGAGACAAGAGTTATGAATCCACAGATCATTATGGTGATATTCTCTACAAAACGGGAGAACCGAAAGAGGAGTATCATGCCAAATGGATTAAGGCATGGGAGATGGTTCAGGAGAAACATCCGGACGAATTACACAAATATGAGAAATTGAAACGAAAAGCAGAAACCGGTATTTATGAAGAATAAGAAGTACATATTATTTTTTATGGTGGCTGTCGCCTTTCTGTTTTCAACTTGCAAGAGTTCAAAGAAAGCGGAATCTTCGCACCCATCTGAACAGGTAAAAGTTGAATTTAAGACATTTTCTGCTAAAGGAGAGATTAGCATTTCTCGCAACGAAGCACAATCCGTAAAGGTGGGAGCAAATCTCCGAATAAAGAGGGATAGCATAATCATTATATCCGTTCAACCCTTGTCGGGAGTAGAGGTAGGAAGAATCACTTGCGATAAAGAGGGGATTATTCTTTTAGACCGAATTAACAAACGCTATTTCTCTCTGAATTTTACGGAAATAAAGGAAAAAATGAATGCAGAATTTAGTTACGAAGCGCTACAAGGCATACTTGTTGGAGAGATATTCGCATTCGGGAAAGAGGGCAAAGCAAATATCACCGATTTTAATCGCTCTGAAATAGGAAACATGATTATGCTTCAGCGCAATTTCGATAAAATCACTCAAGAGTATATCCTAAATGATTCATTGGAGATACAATCCGGCATATTACAAGAAGAGAGTTATCGTATCAGGTGGAGTTACACTCAACCATTCAAAAGTGATATTGAGACAACAATTCCTCTTAAAACGGAATTAACTCTGCATGCAGGAGCTCACTTATTAGGAAAGTTAGGATTCGATTACAAACGAGTTGAATTGAATAAAGAGATGAATTTTTCATCCAATGTTCCGGCAAATTATTCAAAATTATCGTATTCAGAATTATTAAAATTGATTGCAAATTAGGTGGATGTTGAAAGTAGGTAAAATTACAATATTGGTGGCAATTTATCTGTTTGGCACGGTAATGTTACCGGAGTCAGGGGATTTATTGGCTCAACAAAACATCAACAAATTAAAGAAAGAACAAAGCAATCTCAAGAAGAAAATTAAAAATACCGATGCAAAACTAAGCGAAACTCAAAGAAGTACAAGACAATCACTGCGCGAATTGGAGCGGTTGAATGCAGATATAGAATATAGAGACTTATTGATAAAACGACGTTCAGCCGAAATTGAGAATTATAACAAAGAGATAGAATCACTCAACAAGAATGTCGCCAACTTGTCAGTGGAGTATCAAAAGATGCGAGAGAAATATTTAGACATGATCTACTATGCCTATTTAACAAAGAGCAAACAAGAGCAAATGTTATATATCCTCTCCGCAAAAAATTTTGAAGAAGGATACCGAAGATTTTATTATCTTAGTAATTTAGCTTCTAAGAGAAAAGAACAATCTTTGGCATTATCTCGAACAAAAAAAGAGATTCAAAACAAAAGAGACAAGGTAAATAGTTTAAAAAATAAAACAAAAGAGTTACTTTTAAAGCAGGAAAAAGAGAAAGAGTTCTCACTATTACAAAAAGGCAAACAAGATAAGCTGGTTAAATCGCTGAAAAACAGAGAACAAGAATTAAAAGCAGAACTCAGAAAACAACAAAAAGCGTCTAACCAACTGAACAAAAAAATTCAGGATTTGATTGCCAAACAGACTGCAGAGGCAGCGAAAAAGCAAAAAAGTAAATCTCAAACTACAAAGGGTGGCGGTTACGCTATGACACAAAAAGAGAAAGTTGTAGCCGGAGGTTTCCTAAAAAACAAAGGTTTGTTAATGTGGCCAACAAAAGGAACCATCACCGGAAAGTTTGGGAAACATGCTCACCCAGTATTGAAAGATGTAGTGATAAACAACAAAGGGATATACATCACCGCAGTACCCGGCTCCAAAGCGAATTGTATTTATGACGGTGTGGTGTCTCAATGTTTCTCTGTCCCCGGAAGCAACAATGCTGTTATAGTTCGACATGGCAACTATCTGACCGTATATGCCAACTTAACAGAAATGTATGTAAAGAAAGGAGACAATATTAAACGAGGAGCAGCTATCGGGAAGATATATCAAGACCCCGATAACAAGAACAAAGCAACGCTGTTTTTTCAAATATGGAAAGAAAAAGAGTTGCTAAATCCTCAGTTGTGGCTAAGAAAATAATAATGGTAATAAAAAATATATAACATGGAAAACGAAAAAAAAGAAATTGATTTATTGGAGGCACTAAAGTCTTTTGGTTCATGGCTCTACTCCGTCGGATTAAAGTGCTCAAAAGGGCTTGGATGGATGTTGCGTTTTATGTATCAACAAAAATATATAATTCTTCTTTTCGCAATTACCGGAGTGTGCTTCGGTCTCTATAGAGCAAAAGATAAAATTTATATGGCAGAGGTGGACTTAAAACTAAAATCTCACGATGCATTCTTCTACAAAAACTTGTTGGATCCAATGCACAAACAATGTGAATACCTTGATTTTACTTCCATCAGCAAACAATTGAATATTTCATTGGAGGATGCTCAAAAAATTACTGACATCAAATCATTCTACTACATTGATGTGCTTTGCGATGATACTCCTGATAAGATTGACTACGATAATTCATTCAATCCAATGGATACAAATAATGTCATCACAAAGGATATGCTCAGATTGGTTGTATGTTGTAAGGATACATCCTTCTTTAACCCTTTGAAACAATCTTTCTTGGAGTATTTCTCCAAAAATGAACAAATCATGAAAGAAAATGAATTGAAACAAAGTCAGCTCGGAGAAAAAATCAAAGCGGTTGAAAATGAAATTATCATGTTGGACAGTCTTAGAAAGAAAGAGTATTTCCACAAAAAAAACGATTTGTCTGTGAATATGGATAAAGCACTGTTTGTAAGCGAAAAAGAGACCAAATTATATCACAACGATATCTTATCATTGGAGAATTATCGTCAAAGCTATATTTGGGAACAGAAAATTTATGATAACTGTGCTTACTTTGCTAGCGACTTTAAAGTGAATCCAAGACCGGTGAATTATTGGGTGAAATTTATTATAAAATATGGTTTGATTTTTACCGGAGTAGGTTTCATCGTAGCTTTACTTTGGGTTTACAGAAAGAGAATTTTAGATTATTTGAATCAAGAGATTTAATAATAGTTTCAGAAAATGGGATATCGTTGGGGAATAATTGGGACAGGGCATATTGCTCACCAATTTGCAAAAGGATTAAAAATTTGTTCTTCATCAGAATGCTATGCAGTGGCGTCAAGAGGAATGGGAAAGGCAAAGAAATTTGCAGCTGAGGAGGCGTTTACAAAGGCATACGGCAGTTATGAAGAGTTGTTTAAAGATCCTTTGGTGGATATCGTTTACATCGCAACCCCCAATCATCTCCACTATTCTCTGACAATGGAGGCTCTTGAAAATGGGAAAAATGTGCTCTGCGAAAAACCTTTTGCTTCTAACTTGGCGCAAGTAAAGGAGATGGTAGAAAAAGCTAAAGAAAAGAATCTCTTCTTGATGGAGGCATTGTGGAGCAGATTTTTGCCATCAATAATCGAAACAAAAAAATTGATAGAAACCGGGGAAATTGGAACTCCCTTGATACTACAAGCTGAGTTTGGCATTCATCCGCCCTATAATCCGGAAAGCCGATTATTTAATCCTGAATTGGGAGGCGGAACAATTCCGGATATAGGTATCTATCCAATATTTTTGAGCTTACTACTATTTGGAGAACCCACCGAATTAAAGGTAGTCTCCACTCCTGCCGAAACCGGCACCGATATGAGTACAGCCATCATCATGAAACATCAAGGAGAAAAAATAAGCGTACTGCTCTCCACTTTTGTAACTTCACTAAAATCAAATGCAACTATAAGTGGTACGGAGGGAAGAATCGAACTAAAAAGGATGTTTCATACGCCAACAAGGGTGACTGTACTAAAAGAAAATGAGGAGAAAGAGAGAGAGATTGAACTCTCTTACGTTGGAAATGGTTACAATTATGAAGCTGAAGAGGCGATTAAGTGTTTGAATGAAAAAAAGATTGAAAGCGACCTCTTGCCTCACTCATTTTCATTGAAATTAATGGAGCTATTGGACAAAGTGACAAGTTTAGCAAAAGTATCGGGAGTAAAAACAGAAAAAATAAATCAAGGAGAATAACTCAAAAAATATTCAAAAGTGGCATTAAACATTATTTGGGTTGGTTTTTTTATTGTAGCAATGATTGCTGCTATCGTTCGGTTTTTCTTTTTTGAAGATCATTCGGTCTTCGAAAGAATTGTTTCCAGCACATTCGAAATGTCTGAATTTGCCGTAATGGATATCGCTCTTCCGCTAAGTGGAGTCATGATATTGTGGTTGGGATTCATGAACATTGGGGAAAAAGCAGGGGCGATAAATTATCTTTCAAAAATAATCGGACCTTTTTTTTCTAAGTTATTTCCCGAAATTCCTAAAAATCATCCTGCTAACGGACAGTTAGTAATGAACTTTGCCGCCAACATGTTAGGATTAGACAATGCAGCGACACCTATCGGATTAAAAGCGATGGAGAGTTTGCAACAACTAAATCCGAACAAAGAGAAAGCATCTAATGCACAAATAATGTTTTTGGCACTAAACACATCCGGGCTCACCATTATTCCAATAACCATATTGGCACAACGCTCTATCATGGGGGCAGAAAATCCCACAGATATATTTGTGCCTCTACTTATAACCACTTTCTTCTCCACACTTACTGCCATCATTTATGTTGGATTTCGTCAGAAACTAAATATTTGGAACAAAACAGTAATAGGGTGGATATTAGGAATTGTACTTTTAATTTCCGGAGTGGTATACGCCTTCTCTTCATTGGATAGCCAGACTGCATTTTTTGTGTCAAAAATAGGAGGTAATTTCTTATTGTTCACTGTTATTATGATTTTTGTAGGGATGGGAGCCTACAAAAGAATCAATGTTTACGAAGCATTTATAGATGGAGCAAAAGATGGTTTCCAAACATCTATCCGAATTCTCCCCTATTTGGTTGGAATGTTGGTAGGCATAGGAGTATTTAGAGCCTCCGGAGCTATGGATGCTTTTGCCTATGGTTTGGAATGGTTTTTCTCTATCTTTCTATCAGATACTCGCTTTGTTGACGCTTTGCCAACAGCACTAATGAAACCATTAAGCGGAAGTGGAGCAAAAGCGATGATGGTAGAGGCTATGAAAACCTTTGGAGCAGACTCGTTTGCTGGACGATTGTCATGTCTCTTCCAAGGTGCAGCAGATACCACTTTCTACATTGTTGCCCTATATTTTGGATCAGTGGGAATTAAAAAAACTCGATACGCAGTAACTGCAGGCTTAATTGCAGATTTAGGCGGAATTATTGCGGCTATACTTATTGCCTATCTATTCTTTGGTTAAATTTTTAGATTATGATTTACTTCAATACAGAAGATACAAAACTTCCGAAAATTCAAAAACGTAAAATTACGCAATGGATAAAGTCTGTAGCAGAAAAACATCACTATAAAGTGGGTGATATATCCTACATATTTTGCTCGGATGAAGTGATTTTAAGGGTAAACAGAGAATACCTTCAGCACGACTATTTTACAGACATCATAACCTTTGATTACACAGAAGGCGACCTAATTTCCGGCGATTTATTTATCAGTTTGGATACGGTAAAGACAAATGCAGAAAAATTTGGGACACCATACGAAGAGGAGCTTCACCGGGTTATTATACATGGAATTTTACACCTATGCGGCATTGATGATAAAGGTCCGGGAGAAAGAGAAGTAATGGAACAAAATGAAAACGATGCATTAGAGTTGTTGAAAGAGATTTTGAAATAATCCCGGGGATGCTGAAATTGAGATGCAAAAGATAAATAATCTATAAAGTCAACTTACTAACGAGTAACAACCCTATCAGGACATACTCTTCTCGTATTGTCTGAAAATTGCAACCAAAATGGTCATAATCAATGCCAATAGAAATATATAGACAAATGAAGCTCTCATACCATACATATCAGCTACAACGCCAATAACAAATGGTCCGAAGAGAAAACCGGTTCCACTTATGGTATTAACCATAGCAATGCCTACCGCAGGAGTAACTCCACGTTGTTTCCCTGCCAAACCATAAATAATAGGAACAAGACATGAAATTCCTATTCCTGCGATGAATAACCCTGTAAATGCAAATATGGGTGTAGTATCAATAATCATAATAAACACACCTAGAGTTGCAAATAAACAACAATACATCAATATTAAAGAGTCTCTGTAGCGCGCTCTTACAGAGTCTCCCACAAAACGACCAAGAGACATAAATGCAGAATAAATAGCCAAGCCAATCGGTGCTAAATTTTCGGGGAAATCCACAACCATCTTCATATATACTGTACTCCAATCAGAAATGCTTCCCTCTACGATTCTACCAAACAGAGCGATAAAAGCAATCAAAAGTAGATTACCTTTAGGGAAAAGAAATGTAACCCCTCTCTTCTTTATAGGTACACAACGGATGGTTTCTTTCAAAAAATAACGTCGTATAAACGAAAAAATAGTAATAGAAAACAATGCTATCAATAAAAAGTGAAGAAAGACAGAAATCTCGAAAGTAATAAAAAAGAGACTTAAAATGGCTCCAGAAAAGACTCCTACATAGAAGAGAGCATGAAACATTGATATGATAGGTCGCTTATAAGCATTCTCAACGATGATAGAGTTTCCATTGACAGAGACATCGGTTAAAGAAACAAAAACACCATAGAGAGCCCCATAAAAGTACAAAACGAAGATATTAGGCATGAGTGACAAAAAAGGGAACATCGCCATATAAACAAATCCGGCTAATGTCATCTTTTTACTACCAAACCGTCCTACCAGATAGGAGCAAAAAGGCATGATACAAAGAGAACCTATAGACATGCAAAATAAAACAAAACTAAGTTCCGAAACAGAAATGTTATAGTATGTTCTTAAACCGGGGAAACGAGATAGCATGGTTGAAAATATCAACCCCATCAAAAAATATTGTATTAATAGTGCACGCCTTGCTCTGCGCTTTGGACGAATAATTGAAATAGTTTGCATGATAAAAACATTCTCAAAAAACAATGCAAAATTAGAAAGAATTAAATGAAATAGCAATAGTCAGACAAAATTAGCAGAAAATTGCGAAAATATTTAATTATTAATAGTACTCGTACAAACTGATGAACTAGTTTCAGGTTTCAAGCAGGCAACTACCCAACATTTCTCCCTGCCTGGAAGGCAGTACTGAGCGTAGCGATGGTAGCCTGGGACGCAGTCTCGGGGAAATAGCGTTGACAGCCCAAGACACAGCCACAGGTGATAGATAGCACCAAGGGAACCTGCCTGGAAGGCAGTACTGAGCGCAGCGATGGTAGCCTGGGACGAAGTCTCGGGGAAATAGTGATGAAAGTCCGGGACGCAACATCGGGAAAATTCCGTGAGAATATAAAACAGGGCGAATGCGATTCGCCCCAACGGCAGCTACCGAAATCAATAAAATGCTTTTGCCCCGACGGGGCGAGTTTATGTTGTGGGTATTAATGCCGAGGACGGTGCCAACGGCTGATGGGGTTTGGCCTTTCAGGGCGCAGTATGGAGCGTGGAGTGGAGATTGGGAATGTGCGTGGCTTGAGTTGTTAACGCATTGATAAATTTGCCGTTGAAGAGGTATGGGGTGTTCCATGTGCCGTTGCGCTCGTCTATGAAGACCTCGCCATACTTAAAACAGAATCCGCATCGGCACATGTTCACATGCCGAAAAAAAGATTCTGGTTTATGTTGGCATTTCCCGACATAATTTTCTAACTACAATGACAAAAGTAGTAATCTACAGCCACTCATCCAAATACTTCTCAATGTTCCTTGTCTCTCCGCTGAAGTTCGCGCCAATCAGGGCTATCTTTTTGCCGCTTGCGAGGAACGGCTGGGCGTAGTTCTTCTCTTTGATTTGGGACATCGCCTCTTCGGCTGTGCCGTTGTATTTGAACTCGAAGATATAGACGTAATCGGTTGTCTCGATAGTCATATCTACACGTCCGTTGGAGGTGTGAAACTCAGCTTTCGTGTAGAGTCCGCAAAGGTTACACAAAATGAAAAGCACGTTCTGGTAGTGGTTTTCAGTGTCCTTGATGAGGTCGTAGGGAGTGTTTGCGAAGAAAGATTTCAAACGTTTCATAAAACCCGAAATATCGCCACCTCTTACCTCCTCAACAAAACTTTCTATCTCAAATGCAGTATCACTTGGTCGGACTGATGTGTAACGAGGTATCAGATAGCGCAAAAATCCGCGTTTTACCTCCTCATTAGGGAATCCTAATAAATAGCCGTCATATTCGTTTTTATACCTTTTGATCGTCAAGTATCCGCTCTGGAAAATCACCGAAATCGGCTCTGTAGTAGCAATGTCAACCGAATTTAGGACATCAGAACTAACCAACTTTTTTGTTATATTCCACAGCTTCATATCTTGGTCTTGCATCAATTCAACCAAGTAAGACGGCGTGCCGGTCTCGAACCAATAGCTGCCGAACGTGCGCTTCTGAAGCGCATTCAATAGACTAAACGGATTATACATTCCTGGAGTCTCATCCGTAAAATGATAACCGTCATAATTCCGTTTTAATTCTGAATATGCTTCGCTCTGTGTCATTTTTCGAGCCTCTGCCAGCCTGTTCACATAAGGTTCGAACACCCCTTTCAGTTCCTCTTCTGTAATTCCACAAATATTGTAGTAATCATTATCTAATGAAATATCGTTCAGATTGTTCAAGTCGCTGAACACACTCACCTTTCCGAACTTTGTCACGCCTGTGAGCATGGCGAACTTGATGCAATCGTCCTTGCTTTTCAGTGCGCCGTAGAAGGATTTCAAAGTTGAGCGGTAATCATCCTGCAACGCCTCATTGCCGATGGTCTCGAGCAATGGCTTATCGTACTCATCAACGAGGATAACCACTCGTTCGCCAGTTTTATCGTAGGCTCGCTGGATAATGCCCTCGAAGCGCATGCCAAAATCTGCTTCGCTTGGTCTCGCTCCATAAATCTCTTCCCATTGAGACAAAGCATTGTTTAAGACCATGTTCAATTTCCCCGGCTCTTTATACTTCGCCGTATTCAAATCCAAATGCAGCACCGGATGCACCGTCCATTTCTGCTCCAATTGCTCAACGGCAAGACCCTCAAACAAGTCTTTCTTGCCAAGGAGATAAGCCTTCAAAGTACTGATAAGCAAACTCTTACCGAAGCGGCGAGGACGAGAGAGGAAATAATAACTCCCTGTTGACACAAGGCGATGCATCAACGCAGTTTTATCTACGTACAAGTAATTCTCCTTACGCAGTTTCTCAAAATCCTGAATGCCGATAGGCAAGTTTTTTAACGTTTGCTCCATACGCTGAATTTTTCTTTCTGCAAAGATAATGTTTTGAGCGTGATTTCATAGAGGTGTAACAAAAATTAATGAATGAGGAGTTAGGAGTGAGGAATTAGGAATGAGGAGTTAGGAATTAATGTTGTTGGCCCGACGGGGCGAGTTTATGTTGTGGGTATTAATGCCGAGGACGGTGCCAACGGCTGATGGGGTTGTGCTTCAGGGCGCAGTATGGAGCGTGGAGTGGAGACTCGATGAATATGTATCGTTCTGATTTAGGCACATTGTAAATGATTATACTTCTAAGCGGTCGAATTACAAATCCGACAGGGCAAAAGATTCAATCATTTGCAATATCTTGCAATTTTAAGTTTATATTTAACGAATCCACATATTTTACATACGTTATAGAATCAAAAGGGCCCTTAACAGTTCCTTTTATAGAATACGTATTTGTCCATTTGTAGTATTCATCATAAACATCATAGGTTCTTTCAGGAGAAGTCTTATCATTTTTATCTACAATCCAAAACTTTACCGAATCACACTTAAATCGATTTTTATAAGTTTTTGCAACAATATAACTCGAATCATAAGCATAACTTTTTACACATGGCAATATCACAAACTCATAGTGTTTATCATCAGTAGAGTATAAAATTTCATAAGGGTCAGCAAACAAGAAATATCCATTCCCTAAATCTTGTTCAAGATACCAATTACCACAAGAACATATTCCGAACAACATAAAGAATATAAACAATATTTGCTTAAATAAAAATTTCATATCAACTGACTATTTATTTAATTTTCCGACACCATAATAGAAAACTTTAAACCCATGTCTATCATCAAGACCTTTTCTATTACGTTCCCATTCAATAAATTGATTTCTATAACCATTTCCTCCTCCATTCCAATCATAATCGGTTGCTTCGTCATTAAAAACAGTTACAGTTCTATCACTTCTGTTTTTTAATATCATATTACATCTACCTAATGCATATACTGTCCCATAACGTTTTTCTGACATTCTTGATTTAAAAGCTTCAATGAAATCACCAGCAGAACTGATTGGAAACAAATTAACTGCAGTTTTAACATTTTCTTCTGCAAAATCCGATGTCGTTACAGGTCCAAAATCAAGCTCTGCTGCATTAATATACAACGTGTTGTCTGGAGTAGGATTTTTCAAAGCATTAGGATGAGCTTTTGCCCATTGTACTCCCTCATCTACGGTTACGAATCCATCATAATCAGGTCTTTTAACCACACCAGCCTGATGATTCCATATTTTTTGGCGTGTTTCATCACTAAAATTCAGAATTTTATTCTTTTTAGCATCTTCATGACTCATCCCTTGCGTAAAGTTCTTTTCATTCATTACATAATATTCTCCCGCCAATCCTTGATTATCTGTTCCTAAAAATATGCCATCTTCACTATAAACACATGCTCTTCCATCCACATCCACCAACTTCACCGGATTGCCGGCGCAGTAGTTGTACGGACTCATGCCCACGTACTTCTCAAATAGTGGGTCTGTGCTTAACCACATCCCATTTGTTGGGTTCAAATACCTCGCTCCATAATAGTACAAGCCGGTTTCTTCGTCTAACTCCTTGGAATTGAACAAGTAAGGTGAATTCCAAGCCCCGTTGCGCTCTTCAACAAAAATTTCTCCGTACGGAATATAAGTGACTGATTGTGAGATATTTCCATCTACATCCAAAACCATAGAAGTGGAGCCTAAATGGTCGTGGATATAGAAGTAAGTATATTTACACAATTTTGCACTCATATTTTGTCTCTGTTTTGTTAACTTTTGTCATAAATTTCTTCACCTCCTGGCGCGCTTCGCCGACGTCAGTAACAAGTACAGACGAAAATTTTGCTTCACACTTTGAATTTTTTTCAGATAAGAAGTTGTTTAAATTTTATTTCGAGCCTATTTGAGAGAGATTTTTAAATCTATTT
>JAGBVI010000029.1 GCA_017630395.1 Paludibacteraceae bacterium | reverse complement strand
TTTGAGAGAGATTTTTAAATCTATTTTTAGTCTTCTTTTGCAGAAAATAGTGGACTATTATCAAAAAAGGAGAATAAAAATAGGTTAAAAAGAATCTCAAAGATGCCGAAAATAAGAGAGTGAAACTCTAAATTTTTTTTTATAAAATTTAAACAGCTTCTTAATTTAAAAATGTTTAAAGTTATTCATTTTGCGTGTATTATGGGCGTTGTGATGTTAACTGTGCTTTTTTCGGTGATTGGTTTCTCAAATTTCTCTTTTGGAAAAGTGTTATTAGAAGAGAATCTCATTAGTCAGGAGGGCATCAGTGTTTTGATTATGGCTTTGACGGTTGTGGCTTTTGTGGTGTCTATTATTGTCAAGAAAAAAATAGAAAAGGCTAATATGGAGGGTGTGCTGACAAAGATTTTATATAAGACCTATTTTATAATCAGAATGGGGGCATTTGAAGGGGTCTTGTTATTGTTACTCATTTTATGTTTTGGTTTTGACGATTATGTATTTTGGTTCTGTTATATTGCAAACATGTTAGGCATGCTCTTTTTAGCAAAGCCAGATGCTGAATTGATAGAAGGTTTAGAACAGGAAGGAGAGTAAAATCCCTTCGAGACAATTTTTTAGCTTTGCCCACAAACATCGTATTTGTGGGCAAAGTTTTTTTTGAGGCTTTTGCAAACCGGGCTTTGAAAATTTGCCTTAAAAAAACGTCTAATTTTTGTATAGAAAAATAGATTTCTTTAAATTTGTGGTGCTTTGTGTTACTATACATGAGGCAAGGACATATTTGAAAGGCGTTTACTACGCTTTGGTTTTGACGGTTTAAGAACTTCGCAAATTCAGTAACTATAGGTCAAAAACTAAGCAACGTGAATGCCCCGTGGGTGTGTTATATACATATCTCGCTATGCCTTAGAGCCATTGGTGTACTTGTATGCCAATGGCAACATAGGGCGTGTGTAGTTTGTTATATGCATCAGCGTGGGCTCTCGTTGCTCGTCTCTGACTTATAGGGCAATGCGAAGGCCTTTAAACCGTGGAGCGAGCGACAGTGGGGCTTCACGCTTTTTTTTGTGTCTTTGTAAAACTTAAACTAACAAATAAAAGTTATCAGAAGTCCGATGACTTGACTTTCGCTAAATTAAGTTTTCAAATTCATAATGGAGAAGCTGAAAATGCAGAGCCAAGATGTGATAGGCTCTAACACACAGAAGATTGCCCGGCTGTTTCCGAATTGCGTGACGGAACGTTTGGGCAAGGATGGTAAGCCGGAACTGGCTATCGACTTTGAGAAGTTGCAAGCAGAGTTATCCAACGAAATCATTGCAGAGGGAGAGGAACGTTATCAGTTCACTTGGCCGGACAAGCGCGCATCTGTCCGCTTGGCTAACACCCCTACAACTATGACACTCCGCCCTTGCCGTGAGGAGAGTGTGGATTTTGATAATACGCAAAATCTTTACATCGAGGGCGATAATCTCGATGTACTCAAAGTATTGCGTGAAACCTATTTGGGCAAGGTGAAGATGATTTACATCGACCCACCTTACAACACGGGTAATGACTTTGTTTACAATGACGATTTTTCAATTGGGAGTGAGGAATTTGGAATTAGGAGTGGTTTCTTTGATGAAGAGGGTAACCAGACTACAGACCCAATGCAACGCAATACAGAAAGCAACGGTCGTTTCCATACCGATTGGCTCAATATGATTTATCCTCGCTTGAAAGTGGCGAGAGATTTACTTTCAGAGGATGGGGTAATCTTTATTTCGATTGATGATAATGAAGTTGAGAATTTACAAAAGATATGTGATGAAATCTTTGGCGCAGGAAACAAGGTCGGTTTAATGACACTTATGAGTAATCCTCGTGGTTCTCAAAATGGCAAGCATCTATCCTATGTACATGAGTATATTTTTATGTACACAAAGAACATGTCTTTACTTGAAATAAAAGGGATATCAAAGGATGAAGCAAGTTTAAGTGAATACAAAGAAGTTGATAATAATGGAAGAAAATATAGATTATTGGGGTTAAGAAAAAGAGGTGGCGCTTGGAAGAAAGAGGATAGACCTAATATGTTTTATCCTATTTATATTAACCCTGACAATGGAAACTGTTCTCTATCGAAAACTGATGAATACACAATTGAAGTTATACCTAAAAGACCTACAGGAGAACTTAGTAGATGGACTTGGGGTAAAGATAAGTTTATGGCTGAATGCAATGTGTTGATTGGAAAAAAAGTAAATAGAGCAGATGAATTTGATTCTTGGGACATATTCCGAAAAGATTACATAGATAGTGATGATGGTGTAGAGAAAACCACAAAGGTTAGAACGATTTGGGATGAGAAAGAAACAAATTATCAAAATGCAAAAAATGAAATAAAAGTATTGTTTGGTAATTCTGAAATGTTTGATTACCCCAAACCGACTTATATCGTCTATAAACTTGCCTCTATGCTATACCACGATGAAGGAGATATTGTTCTCGACTTCTTCTCGGGCTCCGCTACCACCGCTCACGCAGTGATAAAACTAAACGCCGAAGATGGAGGAAACCGTAAGTTCATTATGGTGCAGTTACCCGAAAAGACGGATGAGAAGAGCGAAGCCTACAAAGCCGGTTACAAGAATATCTGCGAGATAGGCAAGGAGCGTATCCGCCGTGCAGGGGCTAAAATAAATGAGGAATTAGGAGTTAGGAATGAGAAATTAGATATCGGATTTAGAGTATTAAAACTTGACTCCTCCAATATGGAAGATGTCTATTACACACCTCAAGAGTTTAGCATGAGTTCGCTCTTCAATGAAAATGTAAAGTCTGACCGTACCAATGAAGATTTGCTCTTTCAAGTGATGCTCGACCTCGGAATAGAACTCTCTGTTTCAATTAGAAATGAGGAGTTAGGAATTAGGAATGATATTACGGTATTTAATGTGGATGATGGTTATCTTATGGCTATTTTCGATAAAGATGTTGATGAGAAAACCATTACGGAGATTGCCAAGCGGAAGCCGGTCTATTTTGTCATGCGTGATGCCTCGGCATCCAATGACAATGTGATAGATAACTTTGAGCAGATTTTCAAGCATTATTCACCGGAAACTACGTGCAGAGTAATATAATTAGGAATTAGGAGTTAGGAATTAGGAATTATGCTATCTTTGCAAATAAAGATACTTTATGGCGGCAGAGAATAATATTATTAAGGATAAGAGTAGAGATTTTGCTATACGCATTGTTCGGTTATATCAATATCTTAGTGAAGAGAAAAAGGAGTTTGTATTATCTAAACAACTTCTTCGTTCGGGAACAAGTATTGGAGCAAACGTAAATGAAGCATTGTGCGGAATCAGCAAAAAGGATTTTCTTGCCAAAATGTATATTGCTTATAAAGAAGCTGCAGAGAGTAAGTATTGGTTGGATTTATTAGTTGCAACCGAATACATTAACGAAAAGGAGTATAATTCCATAAATAGTGATTGAGAAGAATTAAAAAAGCTTTTAAGTAGCATAACAAAAACAACTCGGGAATCACTTAATTCCTAACTCCTAATTCATCATTCATAATTGAATATGATGAAATTCAAATTTAAAATTCAACAATATCAGACCGACGCTGTAGAAAATACGGTGGCGGTCTTCAACGGACAGCCGTCGCACAAGGTGGCGGCGGAGTACCGTATGGACAAAGGCAAGGTTTTGCATCAGAATATGTTTGACAGCGACACTGGTTACTGCAACCACCGTTTGGAACTGGACGGGGAAACGTTGCTCAAAAACATCAACTCGATACAAAACCGAAACGACATAGAGCCTTCTTCTTCGCTCTCCAAAGGTTTGGGTGATGTAAATCTGGACATTGAAATGGAGACCGGTACAGGTAAAACCTACGTCTATATCAAAACCATGTTCGAACTCAACAAGCAGTACGGTTGGAGCAAATTTATTATCGTAGTGCCGAGCATCGCAATTCGTGAGGGCGTTGCGAAAAGTTTTGATATGCTCGAAGAACACTTTATGGAGCATTACGGAAAGAAAGCGCGACGATTCATTTACAACAGCGGAAACTTGCAACAACTTGACAGTTACTCGTCGGACTCCGGTCTGAATGTGTTGATTATCAACACGCAAGCCTTCGCCTCCTCTATGAAAGAGGACGGAAACAGCAAGGAGAGCAAGATAATCTACTCCAAGCGTGATGAGTTTGGCAGTCGCCGTCCTATAGATGTAATTGCAGCCAATCATCCCATTATTATTATGGACGAGCCGCAGAAGATGGAGGGCGATGCTACCCAGAAAGGTATCAAGCGATTCAATCCATTGTTTGTGCTGAACTATTCAGCCACACACAAGACCAAGCACGACACTATCTATGCGTTGGATGCACTCGATGCCTACCGTCAGAAGTTGGTGAAGCGTATTCAAGTGAAAGGCTTCGAGGTGAAAAATTTGAGAGGAACGAGCAGTTATTTATATCTGGACGATATAGTGTTGTCGAACAATCAGCCGCCTATGGCGCGCTTAGAAATTGAAGTCAAAAACGCATCAGGCAATATTGTCCGCAAGACAAAAAACTTCAGTGTTGGTGACAATTTGCAGGAGGAGTCCGGCTTGGCAGCCTACGAAGGGTTCACTGTTTCAGAAATTGATAGGAATGGTTATGTAACATTCTTAAATGGAACTACCATACGCAGAAGAGAGGTTATTGGTGATACCAACGAACTGAATATGCAGCGAGTGCAAATTCGCGAAACCATCATGTCGCACTTTGAGAAAGAACGCCAACTCTTCAAACGCGGTATCAAATGTTTGTCGCTTTTCTTTATAGACGAGGTGGCAAAGTACAAAAGTTACGACGAAGAGGGCAATGAAGTGAAGGGTATCTTCCAGAAGATATTTGAAGAGGAGTATTTGAGATTGGTAAATAACGAAATTACGATATTCGAAGAACCTTACAATGACTATTTGCGACGTTTTTATCCCAAAGACGTTCATAATGGATATTTCTCTATTGACAAGAAGACAAACAGAGTGGTAGATGGCAAGATAGAGAAGAAGAGCGGTCTTTCTGATGATATTTCAGCATACGAACTTATATTGAAGAACAAGGAGCGTTTGTTAAGTTTCGAAGAGCCTACACGTTTCATATTCTCTCACTCTGCTTTGCGTGAAGGGTGGGATAACCCGAATGTTTTTCAAATTTGTACACTGAGGCACTCAAACTCAACCACTTCCAAACGTCAGGAGGTGGGACGCGGATTGCGTATCTGTGTGGATAAACACGGAACTCGTATGGATGCCGAACTATTGGGCGAGGATGTGCATGAAGTGAACAAACTGACAGTGATAGCCAATGAAAGTTATGCCGACTTCACCACTGCCTTGCAGCGTGAAACACGTGATGTGTTGCGTGAGCGTGCGGTTAAAGCAACCGTTGCCTATTTCACTGATAAGCAAATCAAGATGGGGGAAGAGATACATACTATTACTGAAACCGAAGCAAGCCGCATTATTATCTATTTGGAGGACAACGGTTATATTGACGAGCAGAAGAATATCACGCCAGAATATCGAGAGGCGGTGGGCAATGGTACAGTTGCACCATTGCCGCAAAAGTTGCAACATATTTCCGAAGGTGTCTTTAAACTGATAAATTCAATCTTCGACCCAAATGCACTGAACGACATGTTTGTTGAAGAAAAGGTTGCAACCTCAGTCAATAAGCTGAACGACAATTTCAATAAAGCCGAGTTTCAGGCACTTTGGAACGAGATAAATCATCAGTATGTCTATCAGGTAAGTTATGATAGTGAAGAGTTGATAAAGAATGCCATACTGCATATCAATGCAGAATTAGAAGTTACACAACTCCGTTATGTGATGGTGGAGGGAACGCAGGAAGAGACTCAGGTTACAGAGTTTGGTAACACACGTTCAGAATCAAAACCCCTGACTGATGTATGTACTTCAACTGTCAAATACGACCTTGTGGGCGACATTGCCAAAGGGACAAATCTCACTCGTCGTACCGTCGTGAAGATTCTGCAAGGGATTAAGGAGAGCAAACTCTATCTCTTCAAAAATAATCCCGAAGAATTTATCCGCAAGGTGATAAGCATCATCAAGGAGCAGAAATCAACGATGATAGTGGAACATATTCACTATAATATCACAGAAGGAAAGTATGATAGCGACATCTTCACGATAAAGAGTAAGACAGATTTTGACAGGGCCTATGAAGCGAAGAAACACATTACGGACTATGTCTTCAGCGACAGCAAGGGAGAACGCCAATTTGCCCACGACCTTGATGAGGCAAGCGAAGTGGTGGTATATGCCAAGTTGCCACGCACTTTCCAAATCCCGACACCTGTAGGCAATTATGCACCCGATTGGGCTATCGCCATGAAGAAGAACGATGTGAAACATATCTTTTTTATAGCAGAGACCAAAGGCTCTATGTCTTCTATGGATTTGTCAGCCATAGAAAAGGCAAAGATAGACTGTGCGGAAAAGTTGTTTAACACAATTTCCACAACTAATGTCAAGTACCACAAAGTGGCGACCTATCAAGATTTGGTCAACAAGATTGCAACGGTGCAGTAGGGCTGTCTGCTGTTACCAAATATACAGTTCGTCGGGACTTTATAGGCTCGGCGAACTGTGTTTTTCGGGGAGTGTTAAAATTTATTTGTTTGGATTTTTCCGAAAAAAGGCGAATTATTTGTTTGGATTTTTCCGAAAATAGTAAAAATATTTCTTTGGATTTTTCTGAAAATCGGCAAATTATTTGTTTGGATAAAATCTATCTTGTATATTTGTGGTTGAATAATAGTAAGTTATGATGTATTACGAAAGAATAATAGATGCATATTTATCAGAATGGGCTTCGCGCGATAATCACAAGCCTGTGTTGTTGAGAGGGGCGCGTCAAGTCGGGAAATCGACAGCAGTTCGTCACTTAGGCAATGCGTTTGAACACTACGTGGAGATAAACTTTGAAAAGCAACCGGAATATAAGTTGCTGTTTAAAGATAATCTGGACGTTGCGCGAATAGTGCCACAAATGGCAGCAATGTGTGGCAAACCGATAAAGGCTGGAGCAACTCTGTTGTTTTTGGACGAAATACAGGAGTGTCCGGAAGCGATTATGTCCTTACGTTTCTTTAAGGAGGATATGCCTGAACTGCACGTGATAGCAGCAGGGTCGTTGCTGGAATTTGCATTAGATGAACTGCCAACTTTTGGTGTTGGACGTATCCACTCGATGTTTATGTATCCGATGACATTCGATGAGTTTTTAAAAGCGAACGGAGAGCATCAGCTTATTGATGTGCGAAACCAAGCTACGTTCTCTTGTCCGCTCTCTGAACCATTGCATGACAAATTGGTGAGTCTGTTACGTGTGTATATGCTTGTGGGAGGAATGCCGGAGGCTGTTGCAAAATGGGTTGAGACGCATGATTTTTTGCAATGTCAAGAGGTGCAAGACGATATAATAGTCAGTTATGAAGATGATTTTTCTAAATATAGGAAAAGAGTTGACCCTACGCTCCTTCGTCAAACGTTGCGAAGTGCGGCGGTGCAGGCTACAAAAAAGTTTGTCTGCTCTCAGGTTGGAGGCGGATATAAGACAGAAGAGGTGAAAAAGGCTCTTGGAATGTTGACTTTGGCGGGAATTCTTACCCCCGTGACACATACAAGCGCAAATGGGCTGCCTCTTGGCGGTGAGGCTGATGATTCGTACAGAAAATATTTGCTACTGGACTCCGGTCTTATGTTGCGATTGCTCAATATGGCGATGGGGGACATAACGCAAATAACATCTCAGATACTGACAATGGGTGCGGCGGAGCTTGTAAATAAAGGAGTTGTGGCAGAAATGATTGTCGGTCTTGAATACTTGCGTTATCAGACTCCAAATATCAGGCATGATTTGTTTTATTGGGTTAGACAGGCAAAAAACTCTCAGGCAGAAGTGGATTATGTAGTTGGACATAGGCAACGCATATTGCCGATAGAGGTAAAGGCAGGCACTCAAGGAGGCATGAAAAGTTTGTGGATGTTTATGCAAGAGAAAAAAATAACAGATGCAGTTAGATGTTCTTTAGAGAATTTTGGAAAGTTAGAGTATTGCGATAAGGAGAGTGGAATAATCCGGAATGTTGTTATCTGCCCAATTTATGCTATTTCAAAGATGCAAGATTTTTGGAAATAAATGCATTGATAGGACTGTAAAAGAAACTTTTAGTAACTTGTTGTTTGTCTGTTGATCACAGAGTTCTGTTGTTCCTTCTTTTGTTATGTAATTTGCCCTAAATGAATTTAAAATCATCCGAAATAGAATTTATTAGCCAGAAATATAAAATCAGAATTTATAGAAGTAGCCTTAAATGAACCACCTTAAATAAAAGAATGATATGATGGTGTTTCATAATTAATTGTCTGACGATTGTATTAAATCCGAAAATTTTCTAAATTTGCAGTTTTGGAACTTTCTACTAAGGGGAAGTTGCCAACATAGAAAATAGAAAATAACAAAAGAGGAAGTTGAAAAGACTTCAAAAATAAAAAGATATGAATACAGATATAATTTTATCAGGAGTGGGAGGACAAGGAATTTTGTCCATTGCTGCAGTAATTGGAGAAGCAGCTGTTAAGAATAATTTATACATGAAACAAGCAGAGGTGCACGGAATGAGTCAACGAGGAGGGGATGTTCAATCCAATCTTCGAATTTCAGATTCACCAATTGCATCTGACTTGATAGCAAAGGGTAGTGCAGATATGATTCTCTCTTTAGAACCGATGGAATCATTGAGATATTTGCCATATTTGAAAGCAGATGGATGGATTGTTACTAATAGTGTTCCATTGATAAATATTCCTGATTATCCAGCTGTTGAAGATGTATTAGCAGAGGTAAAAAAAATAAAGAATCATGTCATTTTGGACGTTGAAAGCATTGCAAAAGAGGTAGGTTCTCCTCGTGTGGCAAACATCGTTATGTTGGGGGCTGCAACACCTTTCTTGGGTATTTCGTATGAGATGATAGAAGAGGGAATTCGTTCTATTTTTGGAAGAAAAGGAGAGGAGATTGTTGCTTTGAATTTAAAGGCGTTAGAGGCTGGTCGTTCCGTTGTTAATAAATAATTTTGGTTATGTTACAAAGAATTCAGACTGTTTATCTGTTGATAACGTTCTTGTTGACTGTGTTGATGTATTTTATCCCAATGGGAGCTGTTTTTATTGAGTCAACGGCGGCAATGAATGATATAACTCTCATTGGTATGGAAATGCCGGATGGAACAACCTCTTATGCTTGGGGTATGTTGTTGTTGTCTATCATCATTTTGGTTGTTAATATCATAGGTATTGGATTGTATAAAAATCGAATTTTTCAAATGAGATTTAATATGTTCAATATTTTGTTGAATGTTGCTATTTATATTTTTTACTTCTTTTTTGCTTGGTTATGTAAAGAGAAGTTAGGTGGAGAGGGTGAATTTGTTTATAAATTACCTTTGGTATTCCCGATTATAAATATCGTTTTAACCTATTTGGCGATTCGAGCTATTGGTCGGGATGAAGCCTTGGTTCGTTCGTTGGATCGAATTCGATAGTTATGTTGTCCTCCTCAAAACTGACGTTGCGAGCCTTAGAACCGGAAGATGTTTCCCTATTATTTCAATGGGAAAATGAGTTTTCTTTATGGTTTGAAGGTTGTACGGTGGTTCCGTTTTCTCACTATGAGTTGAAACAATATATTGTTAATGCAAAAGATATCTTTAGCGATAAACAGTATCGTTTTATTATTGAAGATAATCGATTGAAAGAGGCAATAGGAACCATAGATTTATTTGATTTTGACCCTATGAATCAGAGGGTTGAAGTGGGAGTCTTTCTTCAAGAAAACTATAGACGACAGGGTTACGCAACAGAGTCGATTCGTTTGATAAAAGAGTATGCTTTTAAGTTTTTAGGTGTAAAGCAGTTGTATGCTCATATCTGTGAAGAGAATAAAGTCAGTATAGACCTTTTTGAAAAATGTGGATTTAAAAAGGTTGGGCGGTTAGAAAAATGGTTGAAGCGAGGGGAGGAGTGGAAAGATTGTTTTATTTTACAATGTTTGAATAATTAAGGAGTAGCCTAAAATTTAATATATATGTTGGACAAAAATATTGTAAAATCGGTAATAGACGGATTTGCATTACCTGATTTTAAAAAAGCGACCATTCGAGAGATTGTGTCGATTGCCAATAAGGTGGAGAGTCTTACCGGCGAGAAGTATGTAAGAATGGAGATGGGTGTTCCGGGTCTTCCTCCGGATGCGATTGGAACAGAGGCTGAGATTGCGGCTTTGAAGAGTGGAGTAGCTTCGAAATATCCTATGTTGGATGGTCACCCTGATTTGAAGAAAGAGGCTTCCCGCTTCATTAAGGCTTTTATCGATGTAGATGTTTCTCCGGAAGGGTGTGTGCCTGTTTCCGGTTCTATGCAAGGTACTTATGCCTCTTTTTTGGTGTCCGGACAGTGTGACCCTAAAAAAGATACTGTTTTGTTTATAGATCCTGGATTTCCTGTTCAGAAAACTCAATTGTTGGTTTTAGGATTGAAGTATGAGTCTTTTGATATGTTTGAATTCAGGGGTGAAAAATTGATAGAAAAGGTGGAGTCTTATCTCAAAAAAGGGAATATTTGTAATATCATCTATTCAAATCCTAACAACCCTTCTTGGTTTTGTTTGACAGACGAAGAGTTGAAAGGGATAGGGGAATTGGCTACTCGTTATGATGTTATTGTGATGGAAGATTTAGCCTATTTTGCCATGGACTTCAGACAAGATTTGAGCAAGCCTTTTGAAGCACCATTCCAACCATCAGTCGCCAAATATACAGATAATTATATTTTGTTGATTTCGGGTTCTAAGGCTTTTAGTTATGCCGGTCAACGTATTGGAGTAACTGCCATTTCTGATAAGTTATTTCATCGTAAATTTGATGGATTGCTAAATCGTTATTCAATTGGAGAATTCGGAACAATTTTTGTTAATCGTATTCTTTATGTTCTATCTTCCGGTACAGCACATTCGGCTCAATATGCTTTGGCCGCAATGTTAAAAGCTGCAAGTGATGGTAAATATAATTTCTTGGAAGGAGTACAAGAGTATGGACGTAGAGCAGTGCGTTTGAAAAAGATTTTTGAGGCTAATGGATTCCATATCGTTTACGACAAAGATATTGATCAAAAAATTGGAGATGGTTTCTATTTCACGGTTGGATACAAAGGTTTATCCGGCGGCGAATTAATGTATAAACTATTGTTTTATGGGGTGAGTGCTATTTGTTTAAATACAACAGGTAGTTTACAAGAGGGATTGAGAGTTTGTACCTCTTTCATTCAAGATAATCAATATGATGTTTTGGATGAAAGATTGAAAGCTTTCCATCAAGATATGCAAGCCGGAAATTAATTAATATCTGAAAAACAGTAAATAAAAACTTAAAAAGAGGCGAGGGGACAACAGAATTTTTTGAGTCCATCACGCCTCTCTTTCTTTATTCAAGTCTATCTATTTTTTAGTATCTTAGAAAATTAGTCAAAAAGCAACTATTGTACGCAAGTGTGTCATTTGTTATATATGACATATTAGCGTTATTGCATTAATTCATGAATTATCATGCTATCAGCTTTCCTTTTAATCTTCTTTTAATGAGTTACCGTTTTTTGCTATGTTTTCTAAGTTTAAGAACTCTTTTTATAGGGTAATTGATTTGCCATTGAACTATAGTTTTGTCAATGAATTCTTTTTCATTTAACTTCTTGTCAATAATCGTATCTTTTGTATGAATTAGAATTTTATCTGTATCTCTGTCTCTAAGAACACCATTTTCATCTATATTATCATCAATAGTGCAAATTTGCCATTGGTCTATAGGAAATAATTCCAATAGGATCATATCTGTATTGGCGGCATTTGCATTATATCCGTTATATAGACATAAATATTTGTACGGACGAAGTATAAACGGGAATTTTCCATTGTTTAAAGAGTATATTCCGTGATAATTTTCATGATCGGTCTCTACTTCCGGATTCAAAGCCCAATTCCCTTTGTCTTTTTGAATGTATTTAGCAGCTGTGCTATCTTTTAAAGCTCTAGTTTCCCAAGGACATTTATCATATTGATATACAGTACCTTCTTTTCCAAAGTGAACTTCTAAATCACCTTGATATGTTAGAGAAAGGATTTCCTCATTGTCAATTCCGCTTAGAAATTCGGAATTATCAACTATCGTTTGGCTTTCTTTATTCTTTTGGTCTAAAGCAAACATTGCCGGAGTAAGGTCTGATTGAGTAAGTAGTACCGGCCAATAGAATGGAACTCCGTTCCAACCAATATTATCTCCATCTTCATTTTTGCACACGGCACCATTTTGTTGAATGAACATGACAACAGGAGCATTAACAGCCTTATTACGAGCCGGTGCCAAATCTGTACGACCATCAGCAGGAGCGTCTATGAACCCCCCATTTTCTCTTAATCGATTCATATTACGGTTTTCTCTATGTAATACCCATACCTTCTCTTTGGACTTGTTTGTACAATACTCGATAGCACAAAGCATCTCTTTAATATCGTTCTTCCTCTCTTTGTTAAAATGTTTATCTTCATAAACATACGTTGTTTCAATTAAATTAATTATTTCCACAACAGTTGTTTTGTCCATTAAGAAAAATCCATTTTCATCCTGATTTTTGTAATTAGGAGCAGTAGTGATTAAATTGCGAATCTTTTTTATAGTTTTTTCCGTCGCAGTTTTTCCTCCTGTCCAGAAACCAACGGGTAGTATAATTTTTTGAGGTTTAAGCATTAGCGCATTGGAAACCTTGATTTTACTTGTTGAACATGGCTTGATGTTTTTGTCATATCCCACAAATACGGCGTTTGGTTCCGACTTATCTTTCCCTTCGATAAACCATTCTCGAAGTTGATCGTCTAATTCATTCATTCTGACAAGAATTTTATAGATATGATCTGTGGTATGCAAACGCATGACAGCCATATCCTCTTTAGAACGAGCACCATACATTCTTGCATGCTGTAAAACCGTGTCTTGCTGGAAATTCTTTGGGTTTCTACCATAGAAGAAACATAGCATATTTTTGATAGTTACGCCTCGATCTAGAATGTTTCCTCCTATAAATATATTTGCAGCGCAGTCAAGACTAAGTTCTCCCGACTCTTCATCTAACAGTTTATCAACCTCTTCGTCTGAGTTTACCATTTGGATATGGTAATTTTGATATTTTGGAGAAAAAATTTCTTGCATTTCCTTCAAAATATCCTCTTTTGAAGGAACTTCTACTTTTATAAGTCCCTCTTTTCTTCCTTTTTCATTAGATTGCAAGAAGTCTTCATAGTTAGATTTTAGTGCAAACCAAATACGTTTGTCGGAATGATCGTTGTTGATTATAGCAGATTTGATAGAATTGATGAGTCTTTCAACTATGCGCTTTTGCCAATCATGGTTTTTCTTATCTATTTCTACATGTATAATAGCACTTGTTTTGTAATCTTGGTTCTTTTCTTTGCGTACTTGAATACGACGAATAGCAGCAGCCATGAAGTAAGCAACAAGTGCATAGGTAAGATCGTATATATTTTTGGAAGATTCTCCATCTTTTAGATAACGTTTGTCCTCGTGTCCGAGTACCTCAATGCACTTTGGGTCAAGTTGGTGAAAAAGATGACTATACATTGACTCTGAATTTGTAGAATCTACAAAATATTGTTTCCCACCGATATAGTTTTCATGTGTTGGCACAAGGCATGTAAAACGAGGTCTGAATGGAAGCACGTATGTCCCATTTAAGTTGAGTTCACCTTGCGGTTGTAGGTATAAACAATAGGGGGTAGCTGTAACTTGCAGATAACGGCAGAAATCAGGTATTTTGCGAAAATCGTCAATTTGCTGACTAATTTTAGCCATATTAATCTCTGTTGTTTGCGTAATCGTATTTTTGTTTTCATCGAGCGTTGCTTCTGTTCTAACAGAACGATAATTTATACTTGCAAAATCCGCTTCATCATCAACAATAATAACCTTTTTCTTTTTCAAAAAAGGAGATTTGTTCTCAAATAATTCAATCAATCTCTCCATGTTTTTTGCTTGCTTCTTGCAAACAATTACAGTTTTTCCGCTTTCTACTTTTGCCTGTTTCAGCCCCGCTTTACCTATGTCCATGATGTCATAGATATTGATAGTGGAACGTTGGTTTCTGTCATCTGATGCTTTAAACCATTTGTAATCTTTTTTCATTCTCATGATGGTTTGGTTTACTAACGCTTTGGTACCTTTGGTAATTACAATGGCAATATCAACTCCCTTGTCAAATGACAATCCTATTATATCTTCAAAAGTATCTGTCTTTCCACATTGGATTTTTCCTAACAATAATCCAGGCTTTGTGGCTTTTTCACCCTCTTCAAGAAGTTGCTTGACCGTATTCTCTACACACTCCTTCTTTTCTTTCGGCATAATTCCGTATGGGTAGTTGGCTTGAAGAGTATCCCATATAGGGGTATCAGAATTATCTACTGAAGCCATTTTTTTCTCTAAGGCTTCAAATGCTTTCAGTTGTTCAAGCATCCAAGGAAAAGGTTTCACTCCTGCCATTTCAAGAGCTTCAATGGCAATAAGACAATCTTGTTTTGTATTGTATTTTTTCATTCTATTAATTTTTGTGTTATTCTCTTTGATTATTTTAAGGATTCTATATTCACTTCGCAGAAATTTTGAATATATTTTACTTAATTTATTCAACTTTACCAAGTTACCATGTCTACATCGCATCTTATAAATATGTCCAACTTTTACAAAGTGACGACTTAAAAAAATTGACTCTGATTAGTGATTTATCTGTTCAATTCCGCTTTTTTTTTAAACTTCACTTTGATATACTTCAAATATATATAAAATATCGGTATTAAAAAATCTTTTTTCTATTAAGAAGTTGTTTAAATTTTATTTCGAGTATATTTGAGAGAGATTTTTAAGATTTATTTTTATTGTTTTTTTTTAATAGTAGACTTTATCAAGAAAGAATGGTAAAATAGATTAAAAAGAATCTCAAAAATGTCGAAAATAAGAGAGTGAAACTTTAAAGTATTTTTTTTAATAAAATTTAAACAGCTTCTAATACTCATTCTCTTATTACAAATTTTAGTGTAGAATTTTTATTTGAAAGTAGTGTAGGTGTTATTATGCTTTTTTGCCCTTTTTTTATGCTTATTTTGAGCGTTTTTTCTTTAAGAGTGAGGGGTTATTATGTAAATGTGAATTTAGAGCGAATACGCGGCCCTAAATAGTGATGAAATTTTCGTTGGAAGTTGTTTTTACTCAAATTATTGAATAAATGATATATTCCTGCTGATAGAAGTGTGAATATTATGTTAAATAGGAAGTTAGAATATAGTATTATGTTAAATAGATCGTCTAAATTTTTCTTTTTAGAGTAGTGGAAGTTACTGTATCCAAAAATATTGAGTTCTCAGCGTTAGGAATTTCAATATTCTCACAAAGAAGTTAATTTCCTGAGTCTTAGAAATTTTAAATATTTTGAAAGCTGTTACGATTCACTTAAAAATATGAAAATCTCAGCGTTAGGAATTTCAATATTCTCACAAAGAAGTTAATTTCCTGAGTCTTAGAAATTTTAAATATTTTGAATGCTGTTACGATTCACTAAAAAATATTGAGTTCTCAGCGTTTGGAATTTCAATATTCTCACAAAGAAGTCAATTTCCAGAGTCTTAGAAATTTTAAATATTTTGAAGGCAGTTACGATTCTCTTAAAAATATTGAGTTCTCAGCGTTTGGAATTTCAATATTCTCACAAAGAAGTTAATTTCCAGAGTCTTAGAAATTTTAAATATTTTGAAAGCTGTTACGATTCACTTAAAAATATGAAAATCTCAGCGTTAGGAATTTCTAATTCTTATTAATGTTCAATTGTCAAATGGTTGTGATATTTTGAATATTCTGTAGAAGTTTATGACTCTCTGAAAAATATTAAAATCTCAGCGTCTGGAATTTCTAATTTATACTAATCTTCCAATATTTTAATGGTCTATATATTTTGAATATTCTGTAGAATGATGCTATTTATTATAATTATATTAATCATATATATATTATATAAAAGAAGTAAATAAATGTGAATAAAACTTAATATATATATGAATGTTGTTTTATTTATAAGTATTATTTCTACTTTAGTATTGAAAAAACTTATATATATGAATAAAATACCTAATGAAATATTGATTATCAATGAATATCTTTATATTAACGATGCAGTTTACTATAATGATAAAAAGTGTGAGGGTTTTTTAGATTTTGATTTTTGGATTAAATTAACAAATCCTGAAAAATATAAATCAAGAGTTATTACTATTGAAGAATATGAGAATGAATTTGAATGTTCTGTAGGAGATTCGATTCAAAATGAGTATGTAGATGCTAATGATATTGATTGTTTTGTAGAGTTTACAGATCTAACAGATCCTGAACGTAAGGTTTACGTTGCAGTTTATAATTATTAATTATTAATACTATCAAATAACTTATTATTAATGTATAACAAACGTTAAAATATATATATATATTAAAAAATTCACTATAAAACAAATGTCCGATTACCTTTGTATCACCTTGACAAGGTAGTTGGGCATTTTGTTATATAATTAATATTATGTTAAATAGAATATATCAAATGAGAAAATAATAATGTTAAATCTATAAAAAAAGAAATATGAAAAACTCCCGCAACCCTCCCTCTCTCTTTGTCAATGTCGTGGTAGTAAAAATAACCGATAACAATACATTTATAAGTTATCTGGGCATAATTTATAAGATAAATGCGTTGCCCTTTACGCTCTATTGTTGTGGACTCAATCTCAGCCACAGAGTTGACATTCGCCCAAAGAAATACTGACCTAATATATTATCGTGCAAATATGCTCTGCAAAATCATTTCTACATAATTAGAAACTAACCTTAAGAAATTAATGTAGTTGTCCAATTAATTTCTTGAATGGTGTTATCAATGATTCTTAATTCCTTAGACATAGCATCCAACTCTTTTTGATGATTATTTACGTCAATAGCACTAAGAATTCTAATTTCAGATCGGGTTGCTCTTTGAGCGATTCTGCTTGCTGCATCTAAAACTTCTCTATATGCTTGAATTTTAAGCATTAAGCAATCTTTTATAGCTATCCATTCGGTTAAGCTTTTACCTTTTACAATAGTATTGCAATTGGTTATGTTGATTTTACTGATAAGAGCCTGTAAATTTTCTATGCAGTGATTTAATTCTTTCATTAATTCTTGCGGGTCCTCCACTGTTTTTTCGCCCTCTTGTTGGATGGCGTTCATCACTAATCGAGAACGTAATTGAGCTATTTTTTTATTCAAATCAGCTCTTTCTTGCAATGCTTCTGCCAATTTCATATAACTATAATTTTTTTATTTATTCCTTTTATAATACGCAAATTTAGCGAAATCAATATAATAATAAAAAATATGGATGAAAATAAGTTCAAAATCAATTCAATAATAAAATTTAAACAGCTTCTTAATCCTTCCCTACTTCCGACTCAATATAATCTATTTTATCTTTTTCTAATAGGGGTAATCCATTGATTCTAAAGTAGATTTGAGCTGTGGCAATTACATCATTTTGGCAATATGTTGCTATCCTTTTTATATCCTTTTCTTCATAATATACATAGGCAACTTTGCTTCCATCAATGTCATTTTTAGGTGATTCTACATCTAAAATTGTACAAAGTAATTTTAGTGGCGTATAATGTTTATAATCACCAAATTTCCATAAATCCATTGTGTCTATGATGGGTGTTTCCCATGGTTTGAATTTACTCAAATTCAGGATGTTAGGAAGTGGAATATTCAGAATAAGCATACGTCTGGCTATATAGGGTACATCGAATTCTTTGATGTTATGACCGCATAATTGATAGCCCTTTTTCTCAATGTTTAGCAATAGTTCTCGGAATGTTAATAATAATTCTCTTTCATCATCTTGATAAAATGATTTCACTTTAAAATGCCGTTCTTGATTTCGTAGAAATTCAAATCCAACTGAAATGCAGATAATTTTCCCAAATTCAGCAAATAACCCTGTGTTTGAATAAGAATTGATGGGATTGCTCTCTTCTGTGAATTTTTCCGGAGTTCTCTTTTTTATTTGTTCATACTTTTCATTCCACAATCCTGCCATCTCTTCGTTTAATAGGTTGTATGATGGTGTTTGTGGTGCAGTTTCAATATCGATAAATACGATTTTCTTAAGTTTCATTTTATTATTTTTCAGGTAGATAATTGTTTTGCCCCATTTTCAATGGGTTCTTTTTTTATTGAAGTGTCAGAATTAAGGTAATTCCTAAGATTGTTCAAAATAGATTGTTCTGAACTATAATTTATAGGTAAATTACCTTAATTCTTTATACTTCATTTTTTTAGGTCATCGCTTATTTGATGCGATATATACCCACTCTTCAAACTATTTTGAGGCTTTATGCTTTCTCTTCATTGTTTGAATACATTCACGACGAGGAACTAATACTGAAAGACCTTGATATTCAACCTCTTCTCGAATAATTTGTTTCATTTCTTCATAATTTTTCTTCAAAGGAACAAATACTCTTAAGTGTTTAGGATCAACACCTAATCCAAGGCAAATTGCCTCAATCTTTCCTGTTCCTTGAGAGTCCTGACCGCCTGTCATAGCAGTTGTTTCATTATCAGAAATAACTACTACAATGTTTGAATTTTCATTGATAGCATCCAACAAGCCTGTCATACCGGAGTGTGTAAAGGTGGAATCACCAATTACAGCGACAGATGGATACAATCCTGCGTCAGCTGCCCCTTTGGCCATGGTGATTGAGGCTCCCATATCCACACAAGAATTGATTGCTTGGAATGGAGGCAATGCTCCTAATGTATAACAACCGATATCACCAAAAACTTTGCTATCCGCATATTCTCTAAGTACTTCGTTTAGAGCTTCATACATATCTCTGTGACCACACCCTTGACACATTTGAGGTGGACGCATTTTTATGATTTTCGGTACTTTATAGGTAATTTCGTTCATCTTTCCAAATGCTTTTCCTACAGAATCCGGATCTAATTCTCCTGTTCTTGGTAGTGTTCCATCTAAGCGTCCTTTGATGGTTTTATTATCAAAAAATCCTTTCAATTGATTTTCAACAAATGGATAACCATCTTCAAGAACCAAAATAGTCTCACATTCAGCAGCCATCTTGTCTATCCATTTTTTTGGCAAAGGGTATTGTGAAATTTTCAAAACAGGATAGTCACATTTTTGATTGAAAACTTCGTTTAAATAGTTGATGGTTATACCGCAAGCTATAACACCTATTTTCTTGTTATTTCCATCAATGTATTGATTATAAACAGATTCTTCAGAAGCTTTTACCATTTTATCTTGGTTGTCAAGGAGGATTTGGTATCTTCTTTTTGCAATAGCCGGAAGAAGTACAAATTGGCGTGGATCCTCTGGGAAACTGATTGAATTTTCAGCTTTTACCGGTTGTCTTTCTACTCCTGAACGAGAGTGTGCCAAACGAGTAACAACTCTCATCAAAATAGGATATCCAAATTTTTCTGATAATTCGAAACCGTTGTAAGCCATATCATAAGCTTCTTGCTGATTAGATGGTTCCAACATCGGAATCATAGCAAAATTTCCGTAAAAACGTGAATCTTGTTCGTTTTGAGAAGAGTGCATAGATGGGTCATCTGCTGCCAATACTACCATTCCTCCATTGGTTCCTGTTATTGCTGTGTTGATAAAACAATCTGCAGCAACGTTCATTCCCACGTGCTTCATACAAACCAAAGAGCGTTTGCCTGCGTATGACATACCTAAAGCTGCTTCCATAGCCGTCTTTTCATTTGATGACCAATGGCTATGAATTTTACGTTCTTTCGCTTGTTTTGAACTTTGAATATATTCTGTTATTTCTGTGGAGGGTGTACCAGGATATGCATAAACACCCGATAATCCTCCGTCAATTGCACCTTGTGCTATGGCTTCATCTGCCAATAATAGTTCTTTCATTATTCTGATGTTTTTATGCTAAAATGCAAATTTAGTAAATTTCTTCTGAATTTCAGAGTTGTTGTTGGAATTTTATTTTATTGAGCGATTCATCTATTCTGTTTTTATATTTTATTTGGTATCTTCTACAAAAAATAAACGGTGAATTTATAAAACTTACCTTTACTTATTTTGCTCGCATTCACATAGTAACGATGCCCGTATTGCTCTTTCTCTTGAGTGTTCCTTTTTCTCGCCAAGGCAAAGCATAGATAATTTTTACTTTGCTCATTGGAGTTAACGAAAAGGTTTGCGAATATGTTCAACTTAAACAAAATGCTCTAAAATTTTTAAGATTTAATTATTGAACTTATCTTTATGTGAGTTCTAGAAATTAAGCATAAATCATATAGGGAAAACTTTTGATACTTTTTGATTATTTCGGCATCTTGTTATTTATCAATCGGTTATACTACTCGCACAGCTGATTCCTATCGCTCAGAAATTTACTTGAAGATAGCTTAAAAATTCCAAAAATGAATTTTTGAAGTTCTTTAAATGTTATTTCGCGCATATTAGAGAAGCGTTTGAATTCATTTAAATTCAAAAAACAATCACAAAGATGCCGAAAGTAATGATTTGAATCTGCATATATAAACTTTCAATAAAATTTTAAACAGCATCTTTGCCACCATCTTTAATTTGTAGTGATAATTAATCTTTTATATTCGCAAAAATGGTTCTGATTTTGTTATTTATAAAAAGAGTTGTCAAAATGTCTGACATATTTTCTGATAATATGTCAGAATGTACGAATTGGCAACTTGGCAAAGGATTTGTATAATATAAATAGGTATAATTTTTTTAGAAAAGAAAATATAAATAAAATTGATAATATGGAAGAAAATTTAGATGAAAAGAATCCTCAAGAAGTTGTAAATGAGGGTGTTGAAGAGCAAATTCCAACAGCAGAGTCAGAAGCAACTCAAGAGTCAACTCCAGAGGAAACGACATCGGATGCTGACAATTTGGCATTGCAAGAGGAAAAGTATGCTAAGCTGCAAGATGATTATTTGCGTTTGCGTGCAGAGTTTGATAATTATCGCAAACGTACGTTGAAAGAGAAATCTGAGTTGCTAAAGTCTGCCGGCGAAAGTGTATTGCTAAATATTTTACCATTGGTAGATGATTTTGAACGAGCACAAAAAGCATTGGAAAATGTTTCTGATGTAGAATCAATGAAAGAAGGTATTAATTTGATATATGAAAAATTTATCTCCTTCTTAGCTCAAAATGGTGTAAAAGCAATTGAAACAGAAGGAAAAGAATTTGATTTAGATTTTCACGAGGCTATTACAACGATTCCCGCCCCGTCAGAAGATTTGAAAGGTAAGGTAATTGATTGTACCCAAAAAGGTTATGTTATGAATGATAAAGTCATTCGTTTTGCGAAAGTAGTTGTAGGTCAATAAAAAGTAGCTATGGCAAAAAGAGATTATTATGAAGTTTTAGGGGTTTCCAAAGGGGCTTCAGACGATGAAATAAAAAAGGCTTATAGAAAAAAGGCAATTCAATATCACCCGGATAAAAATCCTGGAGATAAAGAGGCTGAGGAAAAATTTAAAGAGGCAGCAGAGGCGTATGAGGTTTTGAGTAATCCAGAAAAGCGTAAGCGTTATGATCAGTTTGGTCATGCCGGAGTTGGTGGAAGTGCAGCCGGAGGAGGCTTTGGTGGAGGTATGTCTATGGAGGATATTTTTTCTCAATTTGGAGATATCTTTGGTGGCTTCGGTGGTTTTGGCGGTTTTGGTGGTGGCTCAAGTTCTCGTCAGCAAGTTCGTAGAGGTTCTGATTTGAGAGTTCGTGTGAAATTAACTCTTAAGGAAATAGCTCATGGAACAGAGAAAAAACTAAAGGTTAAGAAGTATGTAAAGTGCTCTGAATGTGGAGGTACCGGTGCAGAAGGAAATAATTATACCACTTGTTCTACTTGTGGAGGTTCCGGTCGGGTGAATCGTGTTCAAAATACAATTTTTGGACAAATGCAAACTCAGTCTGTTTGCCCTAATTGCAATGGAGATGGTAAAATAATTTCTAAAAAGTGTTCTCATTGTAGTGGTGCCGGAATTGTTCAAGAGGAGGAAATTATCTCTGTAAATATTCCTGCAGGTGTTATGGAGGGAATGCAGATTCCTATGCGCGGAAAGGGTAATGCAGCTCGTAATGGCGGTGTTTCCGGCGATTTGTATATCGCTATTGAAGAAGAAAATCATCCTGACCTAATTCGAGATGAGAACGACTTGATTTATAATGCGTTATTGACCATTCCAATGGCTGTAAATGGTGGTACTATAGAGATTCCGACTGTTGATTCTAAAGTGAAGGTGAAAATCGATCCAGGAACTCAACCTGGCAAGGTTTTACGTCTTAAAGGTAAAGGGTTGCCAAGCGTAAATAGTTATGGTACTGGAGACTTGTTAGTAAATATTGGTGTCTATATCCCGGAGAATTTAACCAAAGAGGAGCATAAGATTTTCGAAGACTTGGAAAAATCTGCTAACATGCAACCTTCTGAAGGAGCTAAAAAGAACTTTTTTGCTCGATTCAGAAGTATGTTTAGCTAAATTTAGTATTTAATCTCGAAATTTTTAGTTCTAAGATTCTACAACTCTTGTTTGAATTCTTCGAAAGTTTGATCGGAGTAAAATACAACAATCTTTTTTATTTTTTTTGGAGGAATTTCCTTTTTAGGATTTTCCTCCTTTGTTTTTGTCCTGTTATCCATTGGAGAAACTTCCAAAGTAGGTTTTCTGTTTTCTTCTGTTGTTATTACTTTTTCTGACTCAATAGGAGATTCATTTTTTTCATGATTTTCTATATTGTTCTTTAACTCGTTTTCCTTGCTATATTCCGACTGATTGTACGAATTGTTATCAAATAAAGAAGGGAAATCGAGTTGATTATTATTGTTTTTGTGGTTAACTTCTTTATTTTCAACGAATTTAACCTCATTTTTATACATATCACCAACTCCTGAAATTAGCCATTCGTAGCTGACATTCTTGAAATTAATCAATATCTTTTGAACAACGTCTAGACTTGGCTTATTTCTTCCATTCATAATGTGTGATATGATGGTGCCTTGTATCCCTATCTTACGGGCAAATTGAGTGTAACTTAAATTTTCACTATTAATAAGCTCCTTAATTCTATTTCTTAGGTTGTTACTTGTTTGATTCATACTAATTATAATTTTTTACAAATGTAATAAAAATATTTTTACGAAAGTAAAATTAATTATAAAATTGTTATATTACAAATGTGATTATAATATAGAAATGTTATTTTACATTTGTTGTCAATTGTAGCAGCATCACTATTGTTTATAAATGTAATACATTACTTCTGTAATAAATTTAGTGCATAAATAGATATTAATATGCGCACTTAAGGATGAGATAGCCATTAAAAATTCAGTCATATTTTTATCCGTTAGACTTTCTATTGAGCTAATCAATTTACAGGGGTAAATATAGACGAAATTTACTCTATAAATAGAGATAATTTCGTGTTAAATATAACAAATGCTTGTCTTTAATTGAAACTGTACCTATTTTAATCAAGCTTAAATTTCACTTTAAATAGCGTAAATTTAACTTGTAACTTATCTGATTATTTGCTGATATTTAAATATATAGATAGTAACATTTCTATATTTTAAAAGAAATTATCCTCTTTTTAAGATTTTTTGTACTAGAAGGTCTTTAAAGATCATATTGAGCCCCATTATTTAAACTAATACTTTAAATATATCGTATAAATACCTAATTTTTAGAAATATATCTATTTAAACCATCTTAAATTTATAATGATTATTACAAATGTATATATTAAGTATGTAATAATTGAAAGTTTTACTTTATTTATTTTAGTATAAAAGATTAGTATTTAAATTGTTATAAATTGAAAAATAAGAGTATTTTTCAGGGTATAATGTATTCATGCTTCTACCCTATTACAATTCTATATTCTACTAAATACAGTATAAAAGTAAATCAAGATAATCTATATTAATCATATTACAAATGTATATTTTAGAAATGTACTTATATTAGTGTGCTTAAATATGTAATATTTATTAAATAATTTACATTTGTACTTGTTTGTTGAAATGTAATCTTATTATATCTGATTTTAGGATGTTAATTCAATATGAGTTTATTCGAAATTTTGTATTAGTAGTGTTGATTTTAATGAATTTATTTGATTATAAATATGATAGCATGTTTTTTTGATGAAAATAACCTCTTGAGAATCTGTTATTTTATTTTTTATAAAATGTACGGGCTAAATATTGGATAGAAATCTCGTTATATGTTTAATAAATAATTTTTCGCTTTATATGATTAATATGTCTTCTCGAAATAAAATTAAAACATCTTTTAAAGTTGCAGAATGAAATAAAAAAGTACCGAAAAGTTATACCTACACGATTTATGCTTTTTTATAATTACAAAAGGTGAATTTATAGAAATCACCTTAGCTTCGTACTGAGAGAGAGAATAGATTTTGTTTTCCAATATGTCTGTTTGTTGCATAACCTACGTATTTTATGTTGCAACAAAAGAGACATACGAAGACGTAAGCTTTGTAAGTTGATATTGAGTCTATCTATATTAGTTTTGCTTCGGGTATGCCCAATTTATGTGAGTTAGTAAGGGGCTGCAAATAGGGCTAAATTTCACGATAAAATAGTTTGGCAGTCTGATTCTATAATCTCTTTTTATTCCCTAAAACGGCAGTTTATATGTTTTGAGGGTTGGTAGTATAGGAATTACCGACTGCTGAAAATTATTATAATGTTAACTTACATAAAGATTTTAAATACCCGATCTATGTATAAATTGACTTTATATATAGTATTGTTCTTTGTCTGAAGAAATAAAAAGCACATAATCTTAGGAGTTTATGTGCTTTATTTATAGTGATAAATTTTGTTTTTAGGTTTAATCCTTTGTTCTAATTAAGTTAACAGACCCCTTCTTTTTGTATTCGACACCATCAGTACCCACTGCTTTAATATAATAAAAGTATGTACCGATATCTCCAATTCTATTTCCAACATATCCGTCCCAACCTTTAGAGATGTCTGTTGATTCATAAACTTTGCGTCCCCATTGATCGTAAATGTGGCAACTAAATGTCGCTATGGAGCGATAAGCAACGCGAAATTCATCATTTTTACCATCTCCGTTAGGAGAAAATGCGTTAGGAATATTTAATTGAGATTCTGCGATAGAGAAACAAGCATAACTTTTATTTTCACAAATACTGTCATTACTAATGTTACTAACGGTAAGTTCAAAACAATATAATCCAGGATCAGATACCTCGTAACTATTTATATCTTTCTCGAAAAGTACAAAAGCATTTGAAAAATCACCTTGTTCGGCTGAGATTCCGTGCGTCACTGCCCATTCAAAATGGTTTGCCAAATCACTTGAATTACTGATTAGATTGAGTAGCAGAGGTCCGGAAGAGCGAAAATTCCCCGATGACGCAATAGCCTCATCAAAGGATGTAGAAAATTTTAGAGTGCTATCAATTCCTTCGTCTCCTTCATGCAAAAATTTTGCTGTTGTAGTCATAGTTGGAAATGCAACAACTGCGTGGGTAATAAAAGAGTCTGATTTTATTTGATATTTTTGAGATTCAATGGTAAAATCTGATAATTCAAAAATCGTATTTACGTAAGGAACAGGTGAGATGGTAATAGTGTTACTCTCTTCAATTTGTTCTTGAGTAGAATTTTCTGAAGGACCATTTTCTCCATCCGTTAATGTGTTATAACTAATGGTCATATCTCTTATGATTTTTTTTGTCGCTCCGAATTCTGTTTTATAGGTTAAAGCAGGGGAAAAATCAATTTCCAATTTTTCACAATAGATTGAATCTTTGTTCCATGTCAATGAATTTATGGGTTCAAATTTTGTTATCCACGTGAATGCTTTTTTTTCAAGGCTATCTCCATCAGAATACACCTTATATTTAAATAAATATCCACTATTCGCAAGTGGAGATTTTAATGTAACTGTTTGTTTATCAGCTGATATAGAAATGTAATCATTTTCTATTACAAATGTATCAATTTTTGTTTCTCCAAATAAAATTCTATAACACTCTACATTTGAAAAATCTGCGATTTCATCGAAAATACTGACAGAAGCTTTATCCATATCAAAAAATAGTATACACTCCCCTTTGGAATTATATACTATTCCAGACTCTTCAGGAACGCTGAAAGTTGCACCATACATTTCAAACGAAAATAACAATAAAAAAAATAAGCTTAAAATTTTTCTTTTCATCCTAAAATCTCTAAAAAATTCTACAAAAGTCTCATTCTTAAAATTCGATACATTAGCCACTATTTTACTATGCAATTATCTCGATTTTGTTAAAAATAAGCCATAAAATTTTCAAATATCTCTTTGAAAGAAATTCAATCTGCAATATTACAAATTTTGTTTATATCCCTTTTTAAAAATAGATGAAAAATTTTTAACAATATATAAGTTATTGTGAGTATTCTTAAAATTGTTCTTATTTGGTCGATAATTCTTCTTTATTTCTCTATTTCTTATTTTAAAATTTTTATATAAATAAAATTTACCCTACTTTTGTTTTAGACAAACTTTAGGATTTTTAGGAATTGATTGGAAAGTGTGTTTAAAGGTTTGATGGACGTTGTTGATGTAAGCTAAATTTTTTTTCAATCTATTTTCAGTAAACTCAACGTTGAAACGTTCAGAATAGCAATTTCTTAAGTTTGTTTTATGTGTATCAAAATATTTATGAAAAGATGAAACGAATTATTTGGACGATTATACCTTTTATGATGAGTTTATTTTCTTTTTTAGCATGTTCTTCTGCTCAATCTAATGATGATGTAAGAGAATTAAAAGAGGTAGAAGCCTCAAAGATTTTAAGAAAAATTGCTAAGGGTGAAGATATAATTTTAATAAATAGTATCATTAAAGGAGATTTGAATTTTACTGATTTAGAGGGATTTACACAATTATCCTCTCCCACTCAATTGACAACTCATATCCGGCAGACTTTGTATTTTCAAGGATGTGTATTCCTGGGAAAAGTAATTGCTCATGATCGCTCTTTGCAAGGAAATGAAAAACAAAAGCAATATGTGTATGAGAAGGTACATTTTGGGAATAATGTGCTCTTTTTTGATTGTGACTTTCGGGATACGGTCAACTTTAATGAAGCAACATTTGAGAGAGGTATAGATTTTAATCAAGCTACTTTTAGAGAAAAGACCACTTTCAATCATATTTCAACATTAGGACAACAGAACCAGTTTATAAATTTGACTGCAGAGAAATCTTTTCAGATGATCTCTTCTACTTTTATTGGTAATTTAAATTTTAAGGGTGCTAAATTTTTTGAAGAGGCAAATTTTCAAGGAATTAGTGTGTATGACATGCAAATGAGTAATTTAGAAGCTGCGCAAGGTATTCAATTATCTAATGCATCTCTTCTTGGTAATCTATATTTTAATTATGTAAAGTGTGGGGGAAATAGTTCTTTTGCTTTTTCTCGTTATATGGGTCGTGTGGATATGTTGCAGTGTGTGTTTAATGGTGATGTAACATTTGAAAGAGCATACTTTTATGGAAAGGTTCGTTTCAATCGTTCTCAGTTTGATAACGTTATACAATTTACGGATAGTAGGTTTTTCTTGGAACCAGAATTGAAAGAAGTTGTTGTAAATGAACCGATTAGCATTGAAACTATTGAATCAAAAACATTAAAAATAAATCCTAAAAAAAAATAATAATATGGTAAACAAATTAAAGAAAGGCATCTTCTTTGTATTGGTTGCGTTTTGTCCTTTTTTTTCATCTTGTGATGAGGATGTGATTAATACAATTATCGATGTTGCTTTAGAGTTTCTTGACATGTTAGGATATAACATGGAAGACGAAGTGGTTGAAGACCAAAATACTTCGGATGAGATAACAGATGTTGTTACGGATACTAAAGTGGATTGGGAGCAATATTGCCCTCCTATTGGTAATCAAGGAAGCTATGGAACATGTGTAGCTTGGGCTACAGCCTATAATCTTAAGACAACGTTGAACATGATTGATGGAACGTGGAAAGTTGCTAATAAGAATAGTGCTATGTATCAATGTAGCCCGGTTGATTTATGGCATTTAATGCCTACTGATAGCAAGAGTTCCAACTGTGGTGGTTCAAATTTTGAACCTGCTTTTGAAGTGATGATTAGCAAAGGTGTTGCTTCTATGAGTGATGTTCCTTTTACAAATTCAAAGATGGTGTGCGATTATGTTAATGGTAAAGGGTCTTCTTCCAACAAATTGGCAGAATATCGTATTGTTGCTTACAGCTCAGAATTAACAATAGATGGTTCTTCTCATGGTATGAATGAAAACAATATTAAAAACTACCTTAAAATGGGTCCATTGGTTGTTGGAGCAAAATTAGGAGACCGATTTATGGCGTGGAACAGTAGTGATGTGATCTCGTATGATACTAAAACTTATCAAGGACAACATGCTTATCATGCAATGGCTCTTGTTGGTTTTGACGATAGTAAAGGTGCTTTTCGTTTGAGAAATAGTTGGGGTGCTGATGATTGGGGAGATAATGGTTCGATTTGGGTTGATTATGACTTCTTCTTCGACCAATTCTGCTTTGGTGTTTGGAGAGCTTCTAACTCTGTTACCTCTGCAGCATCTACTAAATCTTCAAGCGGAAATGATGTGAAGGTTACAGTAATTTCTGATAATTTTGTAGAGAATGGAAAACGTTTGCTTAAGTTCTCTATTGCAAACAATGGTAGTAGTACAATTTCTACTGCTAACTACCCTATCGCTTATTTGTTATTCAAAGCTAAGCATTTAACAGATAAGTATTTACTAATTGATAATTTGGAAGAAAAGAGTATTGCTCCTGGTCAGAATGCAACTTTTGAGGTCTCCTATTCAATTCCTCAAAATGCCAAGGAGGGTAAATATTATTTAGCTTTAATTGCTGATCCATACAACGAAGTTGGAGATGATAATCAAGCAGATAATTTTAGTTTTGTGACCGGAAATAATATGGAGCCATTCTATTTGTCAAACGGTATTCTGTCTGCTGTTCCGAGTTCAATTCAAGAGGTTAGAACTTTGGTTTGTGAAAGATTCAAAAATGCTTATCGCAATGACGAAATAAAAACTTCTTTGATTAGAATGAAAAAGAATAAATCTAACTTTTGATTAGAAGTATAAGAATAAATTTTGAGAGAGGCTATGTCATTCTTTATAGAGGCATAGTCTCTTTTTGTTATTCTGATTGAGGAGGGTTCTATAAATTCATTTCGAGGAATTTTTGAATTTATTTCAAGAAAATAGCTTAGCGAAAGTGAGTAGCTGTACGAGATTGTTGTGAACTACAGACAAAGAGTAAGTTGCCCCCAAAAAAATAAAGTGCAGAAAAGTTTATCTCCCAATGATTTATGCTTTTTTTATTTTAAACGGTGAATTTATAGAACTCACTTCAGACCTATTTTTATTCTCCTTTTTTGATAATAGTCCACTATTTTCTGCAAAAGAAGAATAAAAATAGACTTAAAAATCACTCTCAAATAGGATCGAAATAAAATTTAAAAAACATATAAATATTAGGTAAAATGACTCTAAATCGAAATTTACAGAAGTGTTAGAAAGTAAATTCTTTAAGATAATTTAAGTTTAAGTCAAAATTTGATAAAATAGAGTGTGATTTTGAATTTTAGTTTGATTATATTTGCAAAAGAAATGGAGAAAATAATTTAGTGAACATTTTCGCCATAAAGTAGAAATCTAAGATATGAAAAAGTATTTTTTATTAGGTCTATTATTATTTGTTGGGAATGTTGTTCTTGGATCGGTTAATTCAGGGATGAACTACCCTATAAAAGTTGTGAATGGTAAGAGTTACTACGAATACCCTGTTCAAAAGAGTGAAGGTTTTTATTCAATATCCAAGCGATTCGGAGTTACTGAAGATGAGATAAAAGCTGTAAACCCAGGAACAGAAAAAGGGTTGACTTTTAATTCTATTATTCTAATACCTATTAAAGAGAGAAGTTATATAACTCATAAAGTGGATAAAAAAGAAACATTGTATTCATTATCAAAAAAATACGATGTTACTTATGATGATTTGTATGCTTTGAACCCTAGTTTAAAAGAAGAGGGGTTGAAATATGGGACGGAAGTAAAAATTCCGGAGAAAAAAACAATATCAGTGCAAACAATGACCGTTAGTGATACGGTAAAAAAAATAAAGAAAGAGAACAAACCTACTTTTACTGTTCATGATGTAAAGAAGGGGGAAACGTTATTTAGCATTAGTCGTCATTATGGTATTTTGCAAGAGGAGATTTTAAAGTTGAATCCGGATGCAGCTGATGGACTAAAGATTGGAAAGAAACTAATTATTCCTCCGGTTTATGCCCATACAGCCATGAAAGAGTCTGATCGTAATAAGCCGGCTATTAATTATATTTATCATACGGTAAAGAAGAGAGAGACATTATATAGTCTTACTAAGAAGTATTCCATCAAAAAAGAAGAAATCATACGTTTGAATCCGTCTGTAAAAGATGGTTTAAAAGAGGGTGTGGTTGTGATTATTCCTCCTACATTTGTAAATACTCAATTAGCTTCTGATTCTTTGATTTCTCCACAAGATTCTTTAGCTATGTTGGAGGATTCGTTGAAGAACGACTCTATTTTGAATTTACAAGATTTATTTGTTCGTTCAACAACTCCAAAAACAGAGATAAACGTTGCTATTGCTCTACCTTTCCAACTTAATAAAGTAACAGATAAGAGCAAGATTGATGGTAATACCAATAAAATTTTGGAGTTTTACCAAGGATTTTTGATTGCTATAGATAGTTTAAAACGTTCTGGGTTGTCATTCAATTTATCAGTGTTCGATTCTGGAAAAAGTGAAGAGGATATGAGAGCTATGTTGGAAAGTTCAGATTTAACGGATATGGATATTATGATTGGACCTGCTTATACGGCTCAGATTAAGCCATTGAGTGAGTTTGCAATGAAAAATAATGTAAAACTGATTAATCCTTTTTCATCAAAAGCGGATGAAACATTGGTAAATCCGAATATATTTCAAATTAATACTCCTGAAGAGCAACTGAATTTTTTGATGTCTGAATTGTTTATAAAGGAGTTTAAAGATAAAAATATTGTTCTATTAAGTTTTTCCAATGAAAGTTACAATGATAAAAAGACTTTTGCAGATACATTATCCCAAATGTTGACAGCCAATAATATTGCATATAAAAGTCTAGTTTTGAGTAATGTTTCAACTCTTCGTAATGCTTTGGTTTCTAGTAAGGAGAATATCATCGTACCAATAACAACCAATCAGGTAGCTCTAAGTCAGGTACTACCTATGATTAATATGTTGCCTACAGAGAAGACAAAAGTTGCAATTTTTGGTTTTACTGAGTGGCAAGGTTATCAAAGTATTAGTAAGGATTTATTTGTAGTTAATACCTACTTTGCATCTCCTTTCTATGTTGATTTTCAAAAGAATGATGTTCGTAGTTATTTGAAGAATTTTAGACGTTTTTATCATGCGGAGCCGATGAATACATTGCCACAATATGGAATGTTTGGATATGATTTGGCTATGTATTTTTCTACTGCAATTTCAAAGTACGGACATGATTTTGAAATTTCAATTGATTCGATTAAATGTAATACATTGCAGTCTGACTTCCATTTTAAGAGAATATCAGAGAGCGGAGGATTCTATAACTCTTGCATTTTTATGACCAATCACAATGATGTTACCGGATTAAGAGCTGTTAATGGTATTACTATGGAGAGATATCCGGTAGAGAGAAAAGAGGAATCTAATATCAAAAAGAAATAATTTATGCGAAAGATAATCTTTTCTCTTCTTGGGATTATACTACCCACTCTCCTATTATCGCAGTATAGAAGGGATTTTGAGCAAGAGGTTGACTTGGGAATAACCGGTGGAGCTGATTTTTCGAAAGTTAGTTTTTTGCATAATATGCCTAACCGAATGAATCAGTTGGGAAATCAATCTTTTACGCCAAATTATCGAATGGGTGTTGTTTGTCGTTATATTTCTCAAAATCATTTTGGTTTACAAATTGAAACCAATTATGTAAAAGCTGGTTGGGAAGAGAGTTTTATTGATGATTCGGGGTCTTGGTTTATCTTTGATAGTGAGAATAATATATCAGAGGATGTACAAGGCTTGATGCTATCACGTGATATTTCTTATCTTGAAGTTCCGTTGTTAGCGCATATCTATTTTGGGAAAAGAAAGTTTCGCTTTTTTGTTAATTTAGGTCCAATATTAAACGTTGTTTTAGGTTATGGCGATTTGCAAAAAAGTGGTGTTGAAGAGGAGTTATATTCTTTGGTGTTAAAGTCTGATGATCCTCGCTTGTCTGATGATTATCAAACTGTTGGTTATGGTATTGCGGGAGGATTAGGTTTTAATTTTATCCTTGGAAAAATGCATCTGCTGCTTGAAGGTCGTTATATGTATGGTTTTTCTGATTTATATAGCAATAAAAAGGCTGATGTTTTCCAACGTTCAAACAATCAATTATTTAATGTAACCATGTCTTTGATGTTCCCTGTTATTAAATTTAAGACCAATTAAGTTGAAATAAAAGATATATTTTATAGGAATAAAAAAGAAGGAGTACCATGTTGACCGTAGGATACTCCTTCTTTTTATATTTAGGATTAATAACTACCCAAGTTTAACCTCCAAGCAAAGCTCTTTTAATTGTTCTTTATCAACAGCAGAAGGAGAGTCAATCATAACATCTCTACCAGAGTTATTTTTAGGGAAAGCGATGCAATCTCTGATAGAATCCAAACCAGCCAACATTGATACCAATCTATCTAATCCAAAAGCTAAACCGCCATGAGGAGGAGCACCATATTTAAATGCATTGATAATACATCCAAATTGATCCATGGCTTTTTCTTGAGTAAAACCAAGAAGTTCAAACATTTTATTTTGCAATTGTGAGTCAAAGATACGAATAGAGCCACCTCCTAATTCAACGCCATTCATTGCCAAGTCGTAAGCATTTGCTCTTACGCGTCCCGGATCGCTATCCAAATATTGAATATCTTCTTGTTTTGGAGAGGTGAATGGATGGTGCATTGCATAGAAACGTTTTTCTTCTTCAACCCATTCAAACAAAGGAAAATCGACCACCCAAACTGGTGCAAATTTATTTTTATCTCTTAGTCCAAGTTGTTCACCCATTTCCAAGCGAAGTTCATTCATCTGTTTTCTAGTCTTGTCTGCATCGTCACCACAAAGGATTAGCATCAAGTCTCCCGGCTTTGCATTAAAGCGTTCTGCCCATTTTGCTAAAGCTTTTTGGTCATAAAATTTATCAACGCTGGATTTGAATGAGCCATCATTTTCATATTTTACATACACTAAGCCTTTAGCTCCAATTTGAGGTCGTTTTACAAAGTCTGTCAAAGCATCAATTTGTTTTCTAGAGTATGATGCGCAGCCTTCAGCACAGATTCCAACAACAAAATTTGCAGCATCAAATACAGGGAAGTTATACCCTTCTGTTAAATCTTTGAGTTCTACAAAAGTCATTCCAAATCTCATATCAGGCTTATCAGAACCATACAATTTCATACAATCATGCCAAGACATGCGTGGGAAATTTCCTTCAAAATCGATACCTTTTACAAATTTGAAAATATGTTTAATCATATCTTCAAAAATATTTAAAACATCCTCTTGTTCAACAAATGACATTTCACAATCAATTTGAGTAAACTCCGGTTGTCTATCTGCTCGAAGATCTTCATCTCTAAAACACTTTACAATTTGGAAATATCTGTCGATACCGGCAACCATCAGTAGTTGTTTGAATTGTTGTGGTGATTGTGGCAAAGCATAGAATTCGCCCGGATTCATTCTAGAAGGAACAATAAAGTCTCGGGCACCTTCCGGAGTCGATTTAATTAACACAGGAGTTTCTACCTCTAAGAAATTTTGGCTATCTAAGAATCGACGTACCTCAAAAGCAATTTTATGTCGCAATTCCAAATTATTTCTAACTGGATTTCTACGGATATCTAAGTATCTATATTGCATACGAATGTCATCCCCACCATCTGAATTATCTTCAATTGTAAATGGCGGAACTTCAGATTCGTTTAAGATTTTCAATTCTTGAACAATAATTTCTATTTCTCCTGTTGGTATGTTTTTGTTTTTGCTGCTTCGTTCTTCAACAACTCCGGTTACTTGAATAACCCACTCTCTTCCCAACTTGTTAGCTTGTTCGCATAACTCTTTGTTAACTTCTTCGTTAAATACAATTTGAGTTATGCCATATCTATCTCTTACATCAACGAAGGTCATACCTCCTAATTTGCGGTTTTTTTGAACCCATCCGGCAAGAGTTACTACTTCTCCTTTATTTGAGAGATTTAATTCTCCACATGATTTTGTTCTATACATAATTTTATCTATCTTTTCTGCAAAGATAGTGTTTTTTTTGTTTTGCTTATGCTATCTCTTATTCTAATTTGGTTACTTTTTCCTACCTGAAAGAAAAATAATTGTATGCTTTTGTTGAAGAATATTTTTTGTAGGCAATTTAACGTTAATAAATAGTAATAATTGTATTCCTAAATCAAGAACCTTTTTTATCTATTCTATCTCTCCTACCTAAATGCACATATCAATATTGTTCTGTAACCATATAAAATATAAATGCGTTTGCTTTGTCTTTCTTTACAATTGCTGTTGATAAATTCTGTCTGCGTAAAATATCTTCAAAACTAACTCAGAAGCTGTTTAAATTTTATTGAAAAAAATACTTTAGAGTTTCACTCTCTTATTTTCGACATCTTTGAGATTCTTTTTAATCTATTTTTATTATTCTTTTTTGATAATAGTCCACTATTAACGGCAAAAAAATAATAAAAATAACCTTAAAAATCTCTCTCAAATATGCTCGAAATAAAATTTAAACAACTTCTCAATCTAAATTTTAGAAATTACTATAAAATGCCTAAAATAAAGTGCTTCTTAATTGCATAATCCAAAATTTCTACAGAAATTTGCTTAAATAAAAATAGAAGATATGGAAACTAATAAACAAGCAAAAAAAAATGAGAATTTATTAATAAGTATTGTATTTAATATCGTCATACCGGTATTAATTCTCTCAAAGTTTACAACTGAAGATAGATTAGGTCCGATATGGGGGTTGGTGGTAGCTCTCTTGTTTCCTATTTCCTTCTTTTTTTATGATTATTTTAAACAAAAGAAAACCAACTTTATTTCTATTATTGGATTTGTAAGTATCTTATTAACAGGGGTTATTGGTATATTTGAATTTCCAAGTGAGTGGTTGGCTTACAAGGAAGCTGCAGTACCGTTGTTGATTGGAATTGCTGTTTTAATCTCTCTAAAGACACCTTTCCCACTTGTGAAAAAATTACTTTACCAAGAGGAGATATTGGATGTGGAAGAGATCAATGGAATATTAAAAGAAAAAAATAAGGAGCCTGAGTTAGAAAATGTACTGAAAAATACTACTTACATGTTAGCGGCTTCGTTTTTGTTATCTGCAATTTTGAATTTTGTTTTGGCCAAGATTTTGATTAAAAGTCCTACCGGTACAGAGGCTTTTGCTCAGGAATTGGCTGATATGACTATGTATAGTTATGTAGTGATTGCGTTACCTTCTACGTGTGTTATGATGATTGCCTTGTGGTATTTGTTTAAACAACTAAAGAAGTTGACCGGATTAGAGACCGAAAAACTATTTGCTAAACATTTGCAAGAGCAAATGAAGGAACAATAGAATTAAAGTTTTAAACTGAAAAAGATAAAAGAGATGTACACGATTTCCGAAATTGCTCATATAATTGGAGGTGAATTGCATGGTAATTCTAATTCGACTATTTCAAGATTACAGACAGATAGTCGAGCCATCACCTTTCCTGAAGAGACTTTGTTTTTTGCTATAAAAACCGGGAGAAATGATGGACATGAATATATTGAAGATGCCTATCGTAACCAAGTTAGAAACTTTGTTATTGAGACTGATTTTCAACGATTTTCTCATTTATCAGAAGCTAATTTCATCTGTATCGATAATTCTGTAGAAGCTCTACAACGATTGACAATACATCATCGTAATAAATTTGATATTCCGGTTATAGGAATCACAGGGAGCAACGGAAAAACTATTGTTAAAGAGTGGATTTATCAGTTGTTACAAAATGAATATAAGATAACTCGTTCTCCTCGTAGTTACAATTCTCAAATAGGAGTTCCTTTTTCTGTTTGGAGATTGGATTCTGATACTCAAATGGGTGTATTTGAAGCGGGTATTTCTCAACCGTGCGAGATGCAGAAGATTGCTCCGGTTATTAATCCGTCAATTGGGATATTTACTTATTTGGGAGAAGCTCATCAGGAAAATTTCATCTCTTTGAAAGAGAAATGCAGTGAAAAGATTAAGTTGTTTAAGAATTGTCCGGTAATTTTGTACAACAAAGATGAAAAACTGGTTGATATCTGTTTTCAGCAATGGAATGCTAATAGTCGTTTTTTTACCTACGGAAGATCTTCTCAGGCGGATGTTATAATTACTTCTGAGAAAAAAGAGTTAGACAAAACTACGATTACTTATCAATATAAAGGTGTGGAATGTAATTATTCAATTCCTTTTATCCATAAGGTTTCTATAGAAAATTCTTTTCCTTGTTTAGCTTTAATGCTTTATTTGGGCTATTCGGCTGAGTGTATTGCAGAGAAAATGATGGAGTTGGATCCAATTGCTATGCGCATGGAGGTTAAAGAGGGAGAAAACAATTGTCTGCTAATTAATGATAGTTACAACTCGGATGTTCACTCATTAAGCATTGCATTGGACTTTTTACGTGAGCAAGCAATAGCAAAAAAGTTGAATCGGACTCTTATTTTATCGGATATCTTCCAGAGTGGGATTAATGATGATTCTCTTTACGAGATGGTTGCGAAGATGTTGGAAGAGAAGGAAGTAAATAGATTTATTGGTATTGGAACAGAGCTACCTAAACACAAAGATTTATTCAAAGTTGCTCAAAGTCAGTTCTACCCTGACACAGAGAGTTTTTTGAAAAATTTTGATGCGTCACATTTTCATTCAGAGGCTATTTTATTGAAAGGTGCACGTAAATTCCAATTTGAAGAGATTACTGATAAATTAGCAACAATTGTTCATGAAACAATTTTAGAAGTAAATCTTTCTGCTTTGATTAGAAACTTCAACTATTTTCGTTCTTTTCTTAATCCGGATACCAAAATCATGAGTATGGTGAAAGCTAATGCTTACGGAAGTGGTGATGTTGAAGTAGCTAAAACTTTACAACATAATGGATGCGACTATTTGGCTGTTGCGGTTGCCGATGAGGGAGCAATTCTTAGGAAAGAGGGTATTCATCTTCCTATTGTTGTAATGAATCCGGAATTAAATAGTTTTCCTAAAATTTTTGAGAATAATTTAGAACCAGAGGTGTATAGTTTCCAATTATTAGAAAAGATTATTCACGAAGCTGAAAAACAAGGTATTACAGATTATCCTATTCATTTGAAATTGGATACAGGCATGCATCGATTAGGTTTTGAAGAAAAGGATATTGAACGTTTGATTGGGCGATTAAAATCGCAAAATGCTGTAAAAATTCGTTCTCTATTTTCTCATCTTGTTGGGTCTGATAGCGCTGATTTTGATACTTTTACTTTAAATCAAATTGAGAAATTTCAGTCTATGAGAACTCAAATTGAAGGTAGTTTCCGACATAAAATCTTGGCTCACATTCTAAATTCTGCCGGAATAGAGCGGTTCAATTCATTTCAGTTTGATATGGTTCGTTTGGGTATTGGTCACTATGGTATGAGTGCAGTTGCAAATAATGTTTTGGAAGAGGTGTGTACATTGAAAACAAAGATTTTGCAAATTCGTAAAGTGTCAGCTTCCGATACTGTGGGTTATAGTAGAAAAGGTGTTTTGAAAAGAGATTCAATTATTGGTGCTATTCCTATTGGATATGCAGATGGATTAAATAGAAAGTTAGGTAATTACAATGGTAAAGTTCTTGTTAATGACCACTTTGCGCCATTTGTAGGAAATATATGTATGGATGTTTGTATGATTGACTTAACAGATGTACCTCAAGTGAAAGAGGGAGATGATGTAGTCATTTTTGGAAAGGGAAATTCTATTCAAGATGTAGCTCAATTGTTAGAAACAATTCCTTACGAAGTGTTGGCTGGTATTTCTAAACGTGTAAAACGAGTCTATTTTAAAGAGTAATCTTTGTAGATAGTCAAATATAGTGATTTATTGCAGTATAGAACAATATGTAATATTGCCTATATACCCTATTTTTTCTCGAAATAAGAAGGGGATTATTGTTAAAGAATTAACAACTTTGCACTCGTTCCCAAGTGTTTCTACTTTTTGCCATCCGGATACTGATATTTTATAATATCCGCTATTGGGTGGAAGTAATTCATCATGGTAATAAAATGCAAAGGGGTCTCCATGATAAATTTTTACATATTGGTCTAAGAATGTTGGTAGATGGATAATTCTACAAAGAGAATGAGGTGTCTCTCCTATCAATGAGTGTTGCTGGATTTCTATAGATGAAACCTTTGGAAACAATTCTTTAAGAGAGAGCAGTAAGTCGTTGAGCGGTATTGGTGTGATGGAACCTAAGATTGAAATTTTCAAGAGTTTGTCGTAATCGCAATTTTCAACAATTATCCAAGCAACCATCTTTTCATTCTGAATGATGGAATAAAAAACTTTTCCATCGTTTCTTGTATCTTGGATCCAAAAATCGAGTAACGTTTCTGATGGTAAGATAGCAAGTTCTGAATTTTTTATTACTTCTATCAAGGAAATTTGTATTTTTTTATTGAGCAGACACTCAGACAATCGGATGCGTGACTCTCCCCTTTCTAATTTTTCGCAAGAATAATTTGTGACATTACTATACATCCATGGTGCGAAGCCGAAATTTGAGTAAAAATCGATCAATTCATGATTGGCTGGAACCAAGAAGGCCATTCCAATTTTTTCGATAAATCCTCGCCATATAGACTCGTAAATCATACCTGTAGCAAGTCCTTGATTTCTAACAGATTTATCCGTAGCTATTGCGTAGAAATAATATAGTGGCAATGATTGTTTAAGTAGCTGAAATTCGTACTTTACCAGATACATGGAAGAGAGTAAATTTTTTTCCTTATCTTGCTTAAAAACAGAATTATATTCTCCTCTTAAATCGGAGAAAAAATCATTTATGTAGGTTGGATTGTCATGAAAGACAGTTTCCCACAGCAACTTTAATTTTGATTCTTCTATTGTATTTTCAGCAGAAAAATCGATGGAAAATTTTGCCAACAATTTATGAGGAGAATAGGATAATTTAGATTGACGTAATCCTTTCAATCCCATGTCATCTTCACGATTTAAGAAGGTATAGTTGTCGGGAAGATTTTGGGCAAATATGTTTCCCATCGCAACATAAATCCCTTCGTATGAGGTGTTTGCCTTTTCGATATGTACAACAAAAGTGTCTTCATTGATAGGAGAACCCAAAGAAAATGCCACTAATTGACCATCTACCCATAAGGTTCCTCCACAGCCACCTAATTGCTCTAGATTGTTTAAGGCAAATTGTATTACTTGTAGTTCATTGTTCATGGAGTCCCAATTCAGGTCAGGATTTTCCTTCATCCATTGTTTGGTCAGTGAAATACAATCGTTTAAGTAAGCATCTGTATAGGGTTTGTATTCATACTCGTAGTTTTGCAAGAATCGTTTCAAATGGTTTCGTTTTGATTGTAAACGTTTTCCTTTCAGAGCGATCCAATCTTCTCGTAGATAAAGGTAATCACTGAAATTTCTATCTAAACTAAACGAAAAAGGATGTATGGAAATTGTTTTTATTTCTTCTAATTGATTAATTGTCAAGCAATCCATTAAAAATGAGTGATGATTTTCAAAGGCAAAAGTTTTCAAATCATTTAAAACCTCAGCGATATTCCCATCTCCTATCGGAAAAAAGTAGTGAAAATTATCATCAAAATAGTGTCTGATTAACAAGTAACCTTTCCATTCTGCTAACTCGGTCTGATAATAAAATTTCCAAGCACAAATATTGAGAAAAGAAAAATCGCAAAAGCGAATACCAGACAAAGACAAATAACTATTCCACAAGCACCTATCTTCAATAGAAACTTCTCGAAAATGAATTTTTTCAAACATGGCAGACCTCCTCTTCTATTCCACTTTGTAAATAAGCAAGAGAGCGAGAATGGGGTGTTATCTGTGTTAGAGCCAAATAGCCATTCATAATTTTCTTTGACTCTATCATTAAAGGAAATTTCTTCCGCATAAAGAGGTCATAATCCAATAATTCTTTAGGAGAAGAAAATGTTTTCACTTTGTATATCCCTTTTGTTTCTTCCGAAAAATAACGATTATGAATCATTCGAGAAACAATTCCCATATTCATTCTTAAATTGATTTCAACGCAAGGATGAAGATAACAATCTGTTGATTTATAGCCATATAACATCATATCAATTCCTAAATACCCATTGTAAAATTGTGCTAAATTTTCTTTCAAAAACAAAATAATTTTCTCTTTTGTTCGCAACAATCTTTCCGGATGGTAAAGTTTTTGTATTAAGAAAGATTCTATCTCCTTATCTGCTGCCATGACATTGTATTTGTAATGCCCGAATTTATCTGTCAAAAAATGAGAGTATCCAATAAATGATACATTGCCATCTTGGCAAAAGAACTCCATGGCGAAATCATGCTTTTTCTCATACACCAACTCTCCTATTACAAAGCCTTGCGTAGTTAAGATATTGTTACTCCATTCTCTTAATTTATCTCTCCATAAACCATTACTCCAAAAGAGTCCTTTCCCACTTCCTGACCAAGGTGATTTCAATATAAACAAAGGATGTTCTGTTTGAAATCTCAGTATATCAGAATAGCTGTTAAGTTTTTGTGGAATAGAAAGAGATGGTTCAAGAAGATTTTGTTGTTTCAAATAGGAAAGCAAATTAATTGTAACTGCTCTTGACGACCAATTTCTTATTTGTTCCAAACAAATCGAAAAAGTCGGATTCAACTTTTTCCACCACGTAAGAAGAGCGGAATTCCAGCCCCATGGAGAAAGATAATCTTCCGGTTGATAGGAATAGCGTTCTATGGTGAGCCATTGTTGCTGAATTCCTAATTGCGAGAAGAGTTCTTGATACCATTCGGAGTCAACCTCAGTTCGAGTTAGTATTAAACTATTATTAGGAGCGTACCAAACGGGTAATAAAGAAAGATTGGAAGAAAATTCCAATATTTTTTTTGGAGTATGGTAATGCGAAGAATCGCTCGCTAAGGCCAAATCATTTTCAGGATTAAATAGGTAGCAATGTCTCATATACTAAAATTTTCACTCAGCTCCATAAACAATAACAAAATCATCAAAAAATTGATACGAAAGTTCATATCTTTTTTCTACTTTTTTATCGGTGATGTATAGTTGACCGCAAGAAGAGAGTGTTAAAGGTGCTACCTCCATATCTTCATCAAATTCAACTAAATGATTATCTGAGATTTTATATAGGGTTTCTTTGGCAGACCACAATAAAGTTAGGTATTTGAGTTCATTTTGAAGATCTACATGAGCCAATTCAAAAGCCGACAAAAACTTGTGTTTAATTCTGAAAATCTTCTCTCTACATTGCTCTATATCTACCCCAACAGTCCGATTGGGATGAATAATAACGGATGCATAACCTTGCGTATGACTGATACTTATTTTCTCATCTCGATTTAATAGCGAAGGTCTGCCGTCACTATTATAAATAACACCATTCTCAACTCCTAATAGTTTAGAAATCAGAACTCTGACTGCAAGGAATTCTTTTTGTCGTTTTTCGCTATTCATAGAGGTAATTTGAGTTGTCATTGCCTCTTTATAAGTATAAAAATGAGACAAAAGTTGCTCCACCGACTCTTCAATTTTCCAAATAGCGAGTGAATAACCATTAATCAACTTTTTGTTATAAAATAGCATCTTATTTTTTTCTGTCAATAACAGTTTGAGTTAAGAAAATAAAGATAGCAACCACCACTAAGTAGTAGACAATATCTCTACTATCGATAACCCCTCTACTCATTGATTCATAATGAGCATTGATTCCCAAAGAAGAGATAAAAGTCTCTGTGTTTCCGCTATTAGCCATGCCGGAAATAATATCAAAACCTGCATAAAAAAAGAAACACAAAAGAGCAGCAACAATAAAAGAGATAATTTGATTATCTGTCAAAGAAGAGGCAAAAACGCCGATTGCCACATAGATTATAGCCAAGAAAAACAAACCGATATATGACCCCCAAGTTCCTCCAGTATCAATATTTCCCATTGGATCTCCCAAGCACCAAACAGAAGCAAAATAGATTAATGTAGGGAGAAGTGAACAGAGTACTAATAATACCCCTGCCAAATATTTAGAAAATACGATACTCCAAGAAGATATTGGGCGAGTCATTAGTAACTCAATGGTGCCTGTTTTCTTCTCTTCTGCAAATAGTCTCATGGTAACAGCCGGCACTAAGAAGAGATATAGCCAAGGTGCAAAATAGAAAAGTCCGTCTATATTTGCATAGCCGGAATCCAAAATATTGTATTCTCCCGGGAAAACCCATAAAAAGAGAGCAGTCACCACTAAAAACACACCCACCACGATGTAGCCCATGGGGGAAGCAAAAAAATTATTAAACTCTTTTTTCAACAATGTAAACATAACTCACACTTGTAAAGATTGATTACAATTTGACCTCAAAGGTAGTAAATACTCGAAATAAATTCAAAAATTCTACTAAATGAATTTATAGAACCTACCTACTTTATAGATGTCGCTTTTAGTAAATTTGAATAATATCGGTAAAAATCTTCCCAATTATAGTAAGGTGCAGTATCACTTTTCAAAGGTAAAGTCACCTCATTTTCGTTTAATAAAGCCTTTACAATAACATTTTTATTCTTTTTGTGACGATAGAAAATCAATTGAATATTAGCACCCATTGGAATGATTCTAAAATCGGTCCATACGGTATGTAGATTTTCAAGGTCTGTTGTTTTAACATCACAACCTTGCATTCCCATCAATGATGCCAAAGGAAGAATACCCATATCGTGTCCAAATCGAAGTGAGGCATTATCTCCTTTCCCTTCGACAGCCTTTTGGGCTTCCTCCAAAATATTCTTTAGTAGGTTTCGAGCTAACAATGGATTTTTTGACAAAGTGAGAGGACATGGACCACTATTGGCATACCACCAAGCATTTTGCACTCGCCAATTGTTGTATAATTCCTCTTTTGTCCAAACATCACTAAAATCAATATTTAAACTATCCATTCCTTGCATACTGGAGTGAATATCATATAATTTGCGCATAAAGGCAACAGAGTCTATATTTTTATCCATATACTCTTTGTCTCTAAATAAAACGCTCATCATTCTTGAAGGATGAATCAACCGATAATGCAATTCTCCAAAAGGTTTAGTCCATAGGGTATCATTCATTCTTTTGTTTTGATCCTCTTTCTCTTCATAGCAAATGTATGACATAAGACGTTTGCTTGCTTCGTTGGTGATTTGAAGTTTAGGATTAATCGTTTTCAACTCCTGACAAAAAGCATCCATGCTCAGTACACAGCGAACGGATGTGGAAGATTTTGCACTAATTTTTGCCTCCCCTTTAAATACCTTAGGACAATTCTTTACCATTCGACGGGCTATCCCTTTATGTTGCTCTACCCCTTTCTGTGTAAGATCTCCAGCTTTCATTTTGCCATCTTCATAGATTTTAGCAAAGCGATTTTTAACACTGACACCCAGCTCTGTCAATGCTTCGGCCGAATCTGCTTTTTGCAATATCTCCAACATATTTTTAAAATCTGTAGCCGAATAATGGTAGCGAGACCCATGTCTGCCGTAGTGACTAACGTAAAAAGCCTGATACCCCTTAGGTACTTTTGATTGCGGTTTAAAATTGGTGGAATAAGCAAGATAATTACTTGCTGTTTGGTCGATGTGTAACATCATTTCCTCTTTGGTTGTTTGCGCTCCCATGGAACTAACCATTAAGGAACAAATACAAAATAATCCCCCTTTTAAAAATAATTTCATATCAATCTCTCAATTAAATTTTGGACTACAATATTCGTAAAAATTCTCAAGATATGCAAGAGACAATTTTTAGAGAACTAAATATTACGAAACTTTAATTAACTGAAAAGGGTTATAAATAGTAATTATAACTCTATGAGGTTATAAAGTGTAAATATAACCTATTTCGGTTATAATGAGTAATTATAACTATATATGGTTATAAATTGCAACTATACATATTTAAGGTAATTATTTTGACCAACTAAAAGAGCTATTATTTTTAGTATATTTCCGATAGAGAGAGAAGATTTTAGATAATCAAATAAATTTATAAAAGCTTTCTCAAATATGCTCGATATAAAATTTAAACAACTTCTAAGAAAAAATTCAACAGTAACTTAAAAAGAAAGAATAAATATACTATATTTGTGGTTGAAAGAATAAAAACAATGCAAGCAACGATTTCAGCTGATATTATATCATCAACCTCAATTTCGAAGGAGGGAACAATTGAATTGAAACGAAAAATAGATGATTTGTTTCAATTATTAGAGACGAAATATCCAGGGTTTTGGGGGAGACAAATAAAAGGAGATTATATTGAGTGTATAATTCCTAATGCTGTAGATTCATTTCGTATTGCATTAATAATTAAATCATTTATAAAATCTACCCAATTGAAAAAATCATTAGAAAACAAAAAATTTCAAACCTATGGTATTCGGATTGCAATTGGGATTGGCGAAATGAGGATTATAGACAAGGTGGCTAATATAATGGATGGTGAAGCCATTTACTTATCTGGTCGGACTGTCGAGAAAATGAGAACGCCCAAAAAGGGAACATTAAAAATAAATACCAATAACACCTTTTATCGTTCATCTTTGCATACAATTGCTATTTTGACCGATGCTATAATGAACAATGCTACAAAAAGGCAAAGTGAAGTTATATTTCACAAACTATTGTCTAAAAAAGAGTGTGAAATAGCCAAGGAGATGAAAATTTCACAAGCTGGGGTCAACAAACATACTACTTCAGCGCAGTGGTATTGTATTGAAGAGGCTTTAAACTATTTTGAAAGGATAAAATTTTGATTTAATGAATAACGATTTACTGTCTAGTTTGCTTTTAACACATATTATTGGAGATTTCTACTTACAAACCGACTACTTTTGCAAACAAAAAGAGACAAAAAAATTAAAATGTTGGTTTCTCTATGTGCATTCTATTATTATGGGATTAATAGCCTGGTTATTGATACCATCTATTGATTTTGGAATTTATGCTATTTTAATAATTCTAACTCATCTTATAATTGATTCTATAAAACTATATTTTAGCAATAGTTTAGGTGTTTTTTTAGCAGATCAACTACTTCATTTAGGTATATTACTTCTCATCTCTATTGTATATGAGACTCAAATTGAATTACCTATACATCTAATAGACCAATGTGACAATTTTTCTATCCCTATTTTACTAATAGCAACTCTTATCTGTATAAAACCTACCAATATTTTCATTAAATTGTTACTCAAAAAATATGATGTTGGAGAGTCAAAATCATGTAGTAATATAAAGAACGCAGGTGGATTAATTGGTAATTTGGAACGATTGCTTACCATGATTTTTGTAATTATTGGTCAGTTTGAAGCTATCGGGTTTGTTATTGCTGCTAAGTCAATCTTAAGATTTAAAGATACTGATACTGCAAAAACGGAATATGTTCTTGCCGGTACATTTTTAAGTTTTGGAATTGCCTTACTTTGCGGTCTGATGGTTTGCGCTTTATAATCAATTTTAAGCTTCATAAGTATATGCTATTTTGATTGTTGCGTATAAGATGTTTTATGCAAACTTATATTGATTTTGCTCTTTATTCAAGGTAAATAACAATTTCTTCCAATTTTTCAACTGTTTTTGGTTATAATCTATTATTATAACCATTTTTAGTTATATTGTTTCTTTATAACTTAATTTGGTTATAATGTGTAATTATAACTGTTTTAGGTTATAATTGGTATTTATAACCTTTTATAGTAATATTATCGAACAATTTGTTTCAAAATAAACTATCCTTTTGCATTATAGTATATGTGAGTTAAATGATTATATTTACTTTGGTTATTTTGGGTATTTCCCTTTTTTATACTGTATTTGTGTACCTTACCGGCAGATGTATTGTTTTCCCAATGATAAAAGTGAATTTGGAAGAAGAACTTTTTTTTGTTGGATGAGTTCATGACAGTCTTGTTTAATGCTACCCAATTATACTTTCGCTATCATCAGAATGCTTTGCCCTGTTCTTCATCACAAGTTCTTTGCTTGTGTTGGCGTAGCAATAGACGCAAAAGTGACTGCAGGTATTGTACATGCCGATGTCTTTGCTTATCATACAACCGCAAATTTTACGTTGCCCTTTATCCTTTAGGTCTCTCCCTTTCATGGGTATTTCAGGAAGATTGCCAAACAAATCTTTTTCAGCTAACTTACCGGTTTTCAGATAGTAAACAAACTCTTTGTCATCTGCAAAAATACGTTCCATTAATTCGCCGTCAATACATCTGTTGTGTTCGATTCCGTATTGTTCCAAATCTATATCTTCTGCACAAGTGGCAAGTTGTAGATTCCATCCCTCTTCTTTCCAATGGTCACGGAGTTTGACCAATCCATCTATCAGTTCTTGCCTCTTCTCTCCTTCCGGTTCAGCTGCTGCGACATTTTCTTTATTAAATAAACGACTCTCCTTGACCAGATTGTTTTGCACTTTACGATAAGCCTTGACGTCTATAAAACTGAAAACCAGCTTGTTTGTATAACCTTTCAGTTCGTTTCCGATGTGATAAATCTTTGTGAGCAGTTGACGTGGCGTAAGATTTTCCGTCAGAACCAATGGGTCGAAACGCCAGATGACACGCTCTTTGCCTATTTTTTTAGAAAGTTCTTTGAATGTTTCGATGCGTTGCGCCACACTTGGCACGTTGGGTTCGAATCCCTCTTTTTCGTAATCGTTCAGAGTGAACTGAAAATAGTAGCGGATACCTCGCTCGTCCAGTTCGTGCAGCAGCGGAATAAGCGGTTTGGGGTTCTTCGTCCAGAAAACCACCACTTTGCACTGTGCGAACGAAACATACGAAGGCTTCTGGTTGAACGGGTTGTTCCAAACGCAATACCCGGCCTTCAGGCGGTTGACAAACCACTTGGCAAAGAATGCCGGAATATCCGTCGAGCGGCTCGCCGAGATAATCACGGGAGCCATAGCCTCAACGGTCTCGCCGGACAGAGTTTTTATGGTTATTTTAGTGTTACTCATTGTCAATTATTTATTACAAAGATACAAAACTTTAGAACCTTATGCTTTTAATTATCACTTCAAAGCTTTTCGCCACCAAATCTTCTTTAGGGATTTCCGAAAAAGCAATGGCAGGTAATTCCTTCAAATATGTTTCTTTTAATTTAGACCACATAACTGAAAAATCAGATAATAGAGGTGATTGCTCTATTTTCATGCTATTCCAGCCTTCTGGCTTGTCAAATGTCGCTCTATCATGAGCCAATAACGTATTGAAATCTGTCCTAAATCGCTCAGATTGTAAATACTCGGCACACTCTTCGTCTTGCAATAGATAATGCAAATCGTAGAAATGTCGTATCTTGGATGCCACGTCGTATATATGGTTTTCCGACAAAGAAAAACGAATAAGAGACACCAGTTTCTCTGTTAATGTTTGTCTTTTGTCCAACACATTCAAAGCGAAGGTTTGTAGACCGTATTCATCGACCAATGCTTCATTACCTGTCTGTTGAAAAAACTGAGAGATAAAACAATCTATGCTTTTTGATACGTGTGGATAGGGATTGGCAAACGAATTTATCTCCACGAGCAATTGTCCGATATTGACCGTTTCTTTAACGGCTTTTCCAAGTACATTTGGATAAGAATACATTGCCTTATAATAACGTGAGCCTTTACTTGTAACTCCGGGCATTTCCACTTCCTCCAATCCAGATGTCATTTCTTTTGCTATCTTTTTAATTAACATTTTCAGTTGGTTGCCCGTTAAAGTGTCCGCATCAGATATAGCAATGTCAATGTCTTCTGAAAAGCGGTTCCCTATTTTATGTGCCTTGGATAAAGATGTGCCACCCTTAAAAATAGCCTTGTCGGCATTGTGATTCTGCTTCATCAATTTAAGGGAACGAGTTATCCAATAATCTTTCTCGATATATACCGGACGTATATCCAAGTATTCAGATGCTGCGAGAACAGCATCCGTAAACAGTTTCTTATTTTCGTGAAGGTTCATATATTCTCCAATTTGTTTTAGTTGGTAAAACTGATTCGGATATTGGTAACTTGTAATCTGTCACCCCATTTAAGCTTTTGCGTATAGGCTCTAAAAAGTTGTCGTTGCAACCAATATCCTCTAGTACTGCGCCACACAATGCACGAACATAGTTTGTATATTTCATGGCACATTTAACAAGTAGTCCTTTTTGCTCATCATTCAAATCCCGAATAATCTCTTTTAATCTGATACAAGCATCATTGGGAGTTGTTGAAGGGATTTCTCGGATAAACCTTATGGCATCTAAAATTCGTAAGATTTCAATATTCTTTTTGGTTATCGGATTCTGTTGCATGATAAAAGATATTGTATATTTCTCACGTTTGATAGAACGGCGACTTTTGTTTGTGCCAATTTGAATATAAGAAGATATTTGTGAGGTAAGCCCTAACGCATTATATGCAGAATACCCCGTTATATAGCCTATGAGTTTACCATCACGTTCAATATAATCTTTAGCAATTTGATAAGCGGAAGGTTTTAAATCTCCAAATTGGGTCTTTCTGGGTTTATAGAATCTTCCTTTTGCCAATTTAGAGATTTTTCCAGACTTAACCATACGATTTAACGCCTTTGCAACAGCATATTGATTCCGTGTTTCAATCTTAAAGTCAGATGCTGTAAAAACATAATCTTCTGGAAATCCTGAGATTCTTCTATTTATTTCTTTTGCTATATTCATAATTGTATCATTATCACGATGCAAAGATAGTAAAATGTCCCGTTTATTACGCAAAAAACGGGACATTTTTACTTGTTGCTATCCGCTAAATATTATGTTTTGCCATTGTTTGCCACTTTGTTTATTACAAAGATACAATCATGCTTTGAGATTCTATATCTTTTACGTAAAAAGCGGTAAGTTTTTTTGCACCGTAGTTCTGAAAAATGATTCCGTCGCACTCGTGGAAATTTTCTATTTGTTTAATATTTGACTATCTTTGCACTCTATAAGATAATAAGAAGCTGTTTAAATTTATCTAAAATATTTTGTTAAGCATTAGAAAAACAGAAGGCTAATTGAATCATGGCCACTGCAGTTTCCGTATGAAACTCATAGTCGATAGTCAACCTTCTAAAGTTTTCCTGCCAAGCGAAAGACCTTTCTACAATCCACCGTTTGGGCATCACTTGGAATTTTGAGGGGCACTAGTCAGGACGAAGCACCACCTCCAACTCGCACCCCTGTGTGGCTTTTAGCGTGTCGGACAAAAGTTTGCCTCTGTAACCGCCATCGGCGATGATTTTAGCAAGTCGAGAAAATTTAAACCTCATATTTTCAAATACTTACAATGCTCCGACTCTGTCTGAATATTGGCTTCGTGGACCACAATAGCAAGCGGAATGCCTAACGTATCAACGACCAAATGTTGTTTTCGCCCTTTTATTTTCTTGTTTCCGTCAATGCCTCTGCATCTGTCAACGTGGTGTGATGTTTTAACGCTTCTGGAATCGATCAGGCCTAAACTAGGACATTTTGCGCATCCTAACATGATGCGTAACCAGATGTGCAATTTGAAAAACAGCTCATCAAAAACGCCTTCGTTCTTCCATTTCGAGAAATAGTAGTAAACGAGGTTGTAAGGAGGGAAATCCTTGGGAAGCATCCTCCACTGACAACCCGTTTTTAGGAGGTAATTGATTGCGTTTACTATGCTTCTGAGAAAATATTTGCGCTTTCGCACTTGCACATCTAAAAATTTTTCTATAACTTGCCACTGATTATCGGTGAGATTTGTTGAATAATGATTCATTTCTTTATTGTTTGATGCCCTTAAAGTTACGAAAAATTATCCACTTATCAAACTGATAATCAATATTTAAGTGTAATTTTGAGAGTTTTTTCAACCTCTCAAATTAGTTTTTAATTAAATTTAAACAGCTTCTAAAAATTTGTTGATTGCAAGCCACATTAAGCCATATTCCAAATGTGAGGATACATATGATGCTATGAATCCTAATAACGGTCTTCTCATGTGTCCTATTTGTGATAAACTCTTTGAGCAAGCTAATTACATCACTATAGACTACAAGACTGGTAATGTGATTTACGACACAAATATAGAAGATGAAAAGTCTTTACAATATTTGCACGATTGTACTGTGCCATATGATTACATTGATTGTGAAAGACGGCATTATCTCAAATGGCACAATGAAGCATTTTATGAGAAGCATTCTCATATGGCAAAAGAATAATGTTATAATGATAAGATAATATGAGACGAAGAAACAAAGCAAATGCTAAAATGAACACAAAGGCACATGATCATAAATCTGCGAAAGAGCAGCAATTTACACATTGTCAAGATTCACGAAATCCAAAGAGAGAGGTTCCAAAAACAGCTAATCAAGGTATATGGGCTAGGATTGATGCGTTTCTAAACACTCATCATTCGTTCTGTTTTTGCTGTGTCTTAGTTTTGATTGTAACTTTATTTGGATCTTATCTGTGGCTATCTAACGAGAACCTTAGAGACTCCCAGCAAAAGATCGTAGAGAGTTATAAAAATATGCAGCAACAAACAACAAGTAGTGTTATATCTTACATCAATCAATCAGCTGAGCATAGAAATAACTTGCGATCATGCGTTGACAGGCAAATTATTTGTTTAAGTAATGCATTGGGACAAAAAGATTCACTAAATGGAGAAGATATATTCATTAAATTATATGCAGATGTAGAGTATATGAGAAGACAAAATGAATATATTACAAAGATTACATCTGACTCATTAGCCCTCCAGTATAGAGAATTAACCTCAGCTATTATGTCTGAAAAAATGTTAGAGTTGCATTTAGGAAAAATTGAACATGAATACACAAATATCACGATTTGGGCAGCTATTCTCACTATTGTTTTTCTCATTTTTAGTTTCTTTTCTCTCTTTAAGATAGAACAATCTAGGAAGGAAATTGAAGAAATAAGAAATAAAGGACAACGAGAGCTAGATAATTCTGTTAAATATATGAGTGATATTTATCAACAGAATCTATCTATGTTACAAAGTGAAAAAGATTCATATAGTTCAGAGTTAGTAAGCTTGGTAAAACAATATCAAGACCTTATAGACGCTTTTAAGGAAGAACGTAAGTCGTAAATTATGAATAGATTATTTTATAGCAGTACCGCTATGCATCAGTTGTCAGCTGCGCGAAGTAAGAAATTAGAGTTGTTGCGATTAGATAGTGAGTTATCATCTATCCAAACTAATATGTTTATTCTGCAGTTAAAGGACCCAAATGGGATAGAATTGCAAATGGCAAAAGCGAAAGCTCAGATAATTGATAATGAAAGGAATAAAATTATTTTTGCGATAGCAGATGACACTTGTGCGGCCATAGAAAATATCATTAAGGCAGTATTATTAAGTATGCAGGTAGATAGCTCTTCTTTGATTATGTTAGATGATCATATGATGCAAAATATTGCAAGTTTCATAAATGAGTATTACAAAAAAGATGAAATTAAACATGCAATAAAGAATCGTATTAGTTTTAGTCAGATATCGTATAATATTATGCAACTTAGCTTCAAAGCTAAACATTTTATGCCAGGGTTAATGAGTTTACAAAATACTTTGAGATGATGATAATGGTTGACTCGTGCAAATAATTCCGTAGTGTGATGTTCAATTTATATTTTACAATATTGAGAATGATAAAGGTTACAGAAATTAGTTGTCAATGTTGACTAGTAAGCATCAATGATGCTATTTATATGTATTACTATCCGCTAAACAATAAATCAGTTCAGCAACACTCTCATAAATAATATTTTACGTTATCCTGAGCATGGATAAGCCCCCCTTGGAGGTTTTCAACGTTTTCAGGAGGCGATTCCAAGGATTCTGCGAGCATTTTTTCCAAATCCTTGTACGGATTGTTGAATAACTTCTCCATATTGATGTAATACATTAGCGTGATTCTAACAATTGTAGCAAGGCCGGAGAAACTCCAAGACCTCTGCAACGAGCTTTGCAGCACCGAAAGCAGTAAATTTGCTATGAGGGTGACCCAAATTTGAATCTTTATCGCACTGGCACTTTTCCCGTAGAAATATCTCAGGGGAAAGTTCTGCTTAATTTGTTTGAAAAGGGACTCTACCTGCCATCTGCGACGGTATATCGCTACGATCGTATCCGCTGACATGTCAAAATCGTTGGTCA
>JAGBVI010000028.1 GCA_017630395.1 Paludibacteraceae bacterium | reverse complement strand
TTCCATCTCAAGGTGTCGGCTGAGCTGATGTGCGATGCTACCGATGCGCTATAAATTGGATCACTCTCCTCAGACAACTTTTCGTTCCACCGCAAGGTGTCAGCTGAGCTGATGTGCGATGCTACCGATGCGCTATAAATCGGATCACTCTCGGTCGACAATTTTTCGTTCCATCTCAAGGTGTCGGCTGAGCTGATGTGCGATGCTACCGATGCGCTATAAATTGGGTCTCTCTCCTCAGACAACTTTTCATTCCACCTCAAAGTATCAGCAGAGGTAATGTGCGATGCTACCGATGCGCTATAAATTGGGTCTCTCTCCTCAGACAACTTTTCGTTCCACCGCAAGGTGTCAGCTGAGCTGATGTGCGATGCTACCGATGCGCTATAAATTGGGTCTCTCTCCTCAGACAACTTCTCATTCCACCTCAAAGTATCTGCAGAGGTGATGTGCGATGCTACCGATTTATAAAATGAGGAATCTTGTTTAGGAAGATCATTTATAGTCAATAAAACCACATCGTCCTCTAACTCACTCAAGCGCGAAGGAATGAATGGTTTATCTTCAAGTTCATCGTAACTATAGGATGGTTTTTCCTCTCTATAAACCCATTCAGGCAAAGCCGATGGTGAGATATTTTCAGCATACAAAGCATAGGGAACACTCTGCATTGGGGAGCAAGATTCCAACTCATAAAATCCATCTTTATTCAAATCAAATTGGCATTGAATAAAATAAGTGCCATCCGACCAGTCAATCTCTGAAAAAGAAGATTCTTTCCCAATAGACAAAGACATTAACCCGTTTTTGTTAGTCGCTACTACATGTTGTTCTTGATAAACAACATTAGATGTATCCTCTAAAAGAATCGATATAGAAACTCCTATAGATTTCTCTGATATCAAATTACCACTCCCATCTCTGACTACAGCTTGATAACTTAAAGTTTTAGGTATTGCGGCAAAAAGACAGCACACACACAAACAATTTAAGATAAAAAATGTAATAAATCTTCTCATTTCCATTTATTCTTTAATAATTTTTTTAAGCACTAAGATTTTATTATCCTTATCAGAAACAACTTGCAATACATAAGTACCTGGAAGACAATCTTGCAAAGACAATACCATACCATTAACTAACCACCCCTCTTTAAATAATTTTCCATTCACATCAGTTAAAACATATCGATATTCACCTTCTAAAAAAAAAAGAGACAACAACATTATCCTTTGTCGGATTGGGCATAACGGTGAAAGGTGAATTAGGCACTTTAGAATCTGACAAAACGATAGTTTCTTCAGCAATGCTTGCATAAGGTTGCTGCACACCGGCAGAAACGATGACATCAAACGAAGAAAAAGAGAGATAATCTAATTGTCCAACAGAATATGAAACAAATCCTACACTCTGCTGAGCAATCTCTCCACCACAAGAATTAAATGAAACTTGTGAATACCCACTTAAAGAAGTGAATAAAAAAAGAAATAGAAATAAATCTTTCAAAAAATGCTCATAAGTTACATTCATGAACTGAAACATTTTACTTTAAGGCTGTATCTAAACAATCTCAACCAGAATACTCAACACCAATCAGAATAAAATCCTCTCAAAAAAAATCAAATTACATTTTTAGAAATAGCCTTCAATTCGTTTAGCAATATAATTATTAATAGCGTTGCAAAGATAAAAAACAAAGATAAATATAGCAATATTATTACACAATATATTAAAAAGGAATGCCTTAAAAAGACACTCCTCAATAATTTCTTCTTAATACAGCAACCTAAAACTGCACTTCTGGTGCTATTTCTGCTCCCTCCTCAGCCTCGTAATAATCATACATTTCAAATCCAAAAATCGAAGCAAAAAGATTGGTTGGAAATTTACGAACTGATGAATTAAAGGACTTACTCGCTTTATTGTAATCTTCTCGCGCCACCTCAATACGATTTTCAGTTCCCTCTAATTGAGCCTGCAATTCCAAAAATTGTTGATTAGCTTTCAAATCCGGATAATTTTCTGCCACAGCCAACAACCTACCTAATGCACTTGTAACTCCACTTTGAGCCTTTTGATACTCTGCAAATTGTTCCGGAGTAATATTACTAGGATCAATTGTTATAGATGTAGCTTTACTTCGTGCTTCCATTACCTCTTGCAAGGTTTCTCTTTCATGCTGAGCATATCCCTTTACCGTATTTACTAAATTAGGAATCAAATCAGCTCTTCTTTGATATTGAGCCTCTAAGTTACTCCACTTAAGCTTCACCTCTTCATCTTTATCCACTAAAGAATTATAAGTAGAAACTCCAAATATTACCAATAAGACAGCGGCTCCAATAATTGCGATTAATTTTTTACTCATATCCAAAAAAATTTAATATTATATCTTTTATTATTTAAAACTTCCAACTACTTCCTCCTCCTCCAAAACTACCCCCTCCAAAACTACCTCTTGAAGGACCTCCGCTAAAACTACCCGGTCGTCCACCATAACCGCCATAGCCACCTATATGGTAATCATCTCTTTTGCGAACCGTTGTCTTGCGAGACAATTCATGCTGACAATTTTTACAAAGAAAAAAAGTTTCTGTAACGCGCACTTTTTTATCATCTATCAACAATAGAGTATCCTTCTGCTCTAATTTAAATTTTTTACAATTAGGGCACTTTCTCTGCTTATAATAAGACCAAATACTCATCAAAATAATAGGAGTAAATATTAAGAAAAACATGACCCAGAACTCTCTACTATCAGATCCTTTCTTAACTGGTTCCGCCACCATTGAACCATCCAAATAAGAAACCACCTTCTTTGCACACTTTAGCATTGCTACATCATAGTTTCCATTTTTCAATGGTTCATTCATTTCTTGAACTTGAATTCTTCGACAAATAGCATCGGGTAGATAGCCTTCCAAACCACGTCCTGTCAAAATTTGTGTACATCTGTCTGACGTAGAAAGAAGTAGAACTAAGCCGTTATCCCTATTTTCACTTCCTACCCCATACTTATTCCCCAACTTCAAAGAAAAAGAATAACAATCCCCACCTCGCAACGAATCAACCACCACAACAACCGTTTCTATTCCTGTTGTTGCTTCCAAACGATAAAATAAAGAGTCTAACTCTGCAACCGTCCCCATCGATAAAATTTTTTCCGGATTACAGACATACTTAGTTTCATCTATAAGATGAACCATCTCAATATTATCTATATCATACTGCTTTGCATGAGCACTCCCCACAAAACATATAACTAGACATATCAAAGCCTTATATAAAATCATCATTCGTTCCATAAAGACAAATATACAGAGAGTTATTTAAAATAGCACGTATTTTCAAATGATTTTATACATTAATTCAACAAATTAAGCATAAGGAGAGTCTTTTATAGTCATCTATAGATTTATTATAAAAAATGGTCAAAAAAAAGGGAACAACAAAATTGCCCCCTTTCTAACTCTAAATTTCAACCCTCTTACTCTTGCATCCCTTCTGTTGCTGTAGTAGCTTCGTTTTGATACATATCTCTCAACTGTGAATCATAATTTTCTTGTTGACGAGGGTAAAACGCAGCAGATGCAATACTTAAAACTACTACCACAGACACTAAAATCCATGTAGCTTTCTCAATTGTTTCTGTCGTCTTCTTAACTCCCATAATTTGATTTTGAGATTGAAAACTAGAAGCTAATCCTCCTCCTTTAGAATTTTGAATTAAAACAACTCCAATTAAAAGAATAGACGCAATAACAACAACAATTGTAATAAATGTATAAACCATGTCTTTTTAATTTATTATAAATTCTCTGTTTTCTAATACTTTTTCAAAGAATTTGATTTGGTCTGCAAAGTAAATACTTTTTTCTGGATTTTTCAAACTCAAACGACGAAATATTTCAATTGCCTTATCAAATTTTCTTTGTTTTATGTAAATTTTAGCCAAAGTTTCTGTACAAAATTGAGTAGGCTCGCTCTTTTCCAGCTTATCTTCCTCAACTTGTGGTTGTTTATTTTTTATTGATATTGCAATATCCCCTTCTCTACTTTTTTCAATAAAACTTTCTATTAAATCATCTTGTTCTTTGGCACTAATCTGTTTTTTTAACTCTTTTTTTTCTGATTGAGAAACCTCTTTGTTAGGCATTTTCCCTAAATCTTCCAGCAAATTAGCTACCGACACAAGGGGCTTTTGCTCTATAAACGATATCTTATTTGTAGTTACTGTCCCCGATGTTTCTTTTGAAAACATACTCTCTTTTTCTATAGGCAACTTACACATTAATTCGTACAACCGACTGCGATCTACTACGTAAATTGAAGTTTTTTTCAATTCCGCATCATATCTAAAATCTTTTACATTTCTCAACAGTTTCAAATACAACAAACGAAAAGAAGATGAATAAGGATACTCCGATACCAAATCTCGCAAGTCTGAAATATGCTCATGCTGCAATTCATTCGGATGCTTTACATAATATATCAACTCTTCTCTTGTCATAACTCTACCAATTGGCAACTGTTGCATTAAAAATTTGACTGATTATATCGTCTATCAACTCTTCATTCAATTCTGCTTGTACCTGATCTATTGTATATGTATTTGAAAAAACTTGATACGATGAAAAAGTTCTTTCAAAATCTTCTGTAGGATTAACCCTATTTACAAAAGAAATATTTACACTCATTTGTAAACGAGAATCCATGGCATCTCCATCGGCATTAACTCCGGACGATATTACATTATACCCAACAATTGCTCCTGAAATTTGTAAATCTCCATTAGACTCAACAAACTGTAAACTCGTTTTCTGCGAGAACTCATCTCGTAATTGCTCGGTAAAGTCTGATGACAAAGATGCATATACCAATGGAGCTCTATTAGGAATATCCGAGATAGATATCGTTTTAACTTTTGTATAATCAATAGACGAACCATTGAATTTATAAGAAATCTTACAGGATGTTATAGCCAAAATCACTGCAAAAAAACTCAATATCGGTACTATTTTATTATTCCAAGCCATACTCTTTTATTTTTCTATATAATGTTCGCTCTGAGATTTTTAAATCCTGAGCTGCATATTTTCGCTTATTATTATGCCGTTCCAAGGCCTTTTTTATCATCTCTTTCTCCACCTCTTCTAATGAAAAGTTCTCTTCTTGATACTCTTCGGTATCCTCTATATCTTGCTGTTTACTAATCTTAGAAGTTGGAGGCGACGTAAAATTCGAAGAGGCAGATACAACGGCTGTACCATCTTCAAATTTTTGAGTATATATTCCTCCTAAATCCACTCCTTCCGGAATATGAATTGCATCCATATCAACTTTCCCGCTCTGAATAATATCATGCACCAACTTTTTCAAATCATTCATATCCTTCTTCATATCAAATAATACTTGATATAGGATTTCAACTTCGTTGGAAAAATTTTTCCCAGCATTAACCTGCGAAGAAAGAACCGGAACTTGTGAAGTAATATTTTCTGACGGCAAATAACGCCTCAAAACATCAACAGTCACCTCTCTCGCCGTTTCTAATACCGATATTTGCTCTGTTACATTTTTCAACTGACGAACATTACCCGGCCAAGTATATCTCAACAGTAACTGTTGGGCTTCTGCTGTCAGTGTTATTGCCGGCATCTTATATTTATCGGAAAAATCTCTTGCAAATTTTCTAAATAACAGATAAATATCCATTCCCCTTTCTCTCAATGGAGGAACTACAATCGGGACTGAATTCAAACGATAATAGAGGTCTTCCCTAAAACGTCCTTCTGCTATTGCTCTTCCCATATCCATATTCGTTGCTGCAACAACACGAACATCGGTTTTTAATACTTTAGAGGACCCTACTTTCATAAACTCCCCTGTTTCCAAGACTCTCAACAAACGAACTTGTGTTGTCAACGGAAGTTCTCCTACTTCATCCAAAAATATCGTCCCCTTGTCTGCCGCCTCGAAGTAACCCTTACGCTCTGATACAGCTCCGGTAAACGCCCCTTTCTCATGCCCAAACAACTCTGAATCTATAGTTCCTTCAGGAATAGCTCCGCAGTTTACAGCTATATATGGAGAATGGGTTCGTTTACTATACTGATGGATAATTTGAGGGAAACGCTCTTTCCCCACTCCACTTTCTCCTGTTATCAATACAGACAAATCGGTAGATGCTACTTGAACTGCTACATCTATTGCGCGATTTAATATGGGATTGTCTCCAATAATCATAAATCGTTGCTTTACCGTTTGAATATCTATATTTGACATATCCTTAATATTTAAGAGAAAATCGACTGACAAAATTACATATTTATACTTAATTGCCCGAAATTTTAAACATCTTTTTATGACCTAATTATCATAATTTAAGAATCTTTCCGGCGTTATATAAAAAGGCTATATGTGAATAAAGTAAGATACTTGCTTAATAAAATTTACTTTCAAAATACTCAAAATAGATTTAAACTCATCCTAAATTTATTCTTATAGATCTCATTTAGAGCTTTTGCAAGTAAGTCTCCAATCGATCCATTCCTTTCTTGATATTATCTAAAGAATTGGCATAAGAAAACCTAACATACCCTTCTCCATTTTTACCAAAATCGACACCGGGTGTAATTCCTACATGCGCATTCTCTAAGACTTCAAATGCAAATCTATATGAATCTGTAGTAAACTTTTTTGCATTACAAAAAATATAGAACGCCCCTTGCGGTTCTACCTCTACTTCAAAACCCATGTTTTTTAATCTGGACAACATGTATCTTCTTCGCTCATCATATATTGCTCTTCTTTCTGCCACTTCCGGCTCTGAATCTCTCAATGCAACAATTCCGGCTCTCTGAGAAATACTAGGTGCACAAATAAACAAATTTTGTTGAATCACCTGCAATTTTCTAACATACTCCTTCGGTGCAACCAAAAAACCTAATCGAAGTCCAGTCATCGCATATCGCTTGGAAAACCCATTCAAAACAAATGCATTATCTGTAAATTCCAAGGCTGACTTTGCCCTTCCTTCATAAACCAAACCATGATAAATCTCGTCTGAAAGCAACGGAATTCCTAAATTTACCAACTCTTTATAGGTTGCATCTGAAACTAATGTACCCGTTGGATTCATCGGTGAATTTACAAAAATGGCGCATGTCTTAGGGGTAATAGCTTTTTTTATCTTCTCGATAGAGTACTGAAAACCATCTTCAGGAGATAAATCCACACTTACCGGCTTTGCATTACATGCTAAAACAAAATTTTTATAACATGGATATCCTGGATCTGACAATATCACTTCGCTTCCGGGTTCACATAAAACCATCAATGCCATCAAAATGGCAGGTGAAGACCCTGAGGTCACAATTACCTGGTCGGGATCTATTGTTACACCATATTCTCTTTGATAAAACCTGGCTACCTCTAATCGCAAATCTTTGTCTCCTAACGAATGGGTATAGTGCGTCCGTTTTTGAGCAAACGAAGCTTCTGCCGCTTCTCTCACCATTTCAGATAAATCAAAATCGGGCTCTCCAACCTCTAAATGAACAATATCTTTACCCTCCCTTTCTAATTCTTGTGCGCGCTCCAAAACATCCATTACAATAAATGATGTCATCTGTTCTACCAATGGGTTTATCTTTACCATATTCTCTATCTATTTTGACCGTTATTTTGCTTGCACAAAATTCGTAAATTTTCTTGACAACACAAACGAGAATTTTTATTTTTTCCAAAATTCATAAACTATGATTAAATTTGCAGTCTAAAATGAGTATATTTGAACTCTAACTAAATTTTACTTCAATGGAAATAATCAAAAAGTATTTTCCTAATTTAACGGAAAAACAGATCGAACAATTTTCGGCTTTATACGATCTTTATCTTGATTGGAACGGAAAAATTAACGTCATCTCAAGAAAGGACATAGAAAACCTTTATGAACATCACGTATTACATTCTCTTTCAATAGCCAAAGTATTATCATTTAGGCCTAACACCTCAATTATGGACGTTGGTACAGGTGGTGGATTCCCCGCTATTCCATTGGCGATTCTCTTCCCTGAATGTCATTTTCATTTGGTTGATTCCATCGGAAAAAAAATAAAGGTAGCCAATAGCGTGTCAGAGGCAATTGGACTATCCAATACATCATTTCAACATGCAAGGGTGGAAGATGTTAAAACAAAATTTGACTTTATAATAAGTCGTGCTGTTATGCCTTTAGATAATTTGGTTAAGTTAACAAAAAAGAATGTTGATATAAAAAATCAAAAAAATTCTCTCCCTAATGGACTTGTCTGTTTAAAAGGTGGAGAACTTCAACAAGAAATTCTACCTTATAAAAAAGAGGCATCTCTATGGGATTTGAGTGACTTTTTCGATGAGGAGTTTTTCTTAACAAAGAAACTTGTATATGTCTCTTATTAAAAGGTCGTTCTTTAGGCAACCTACACGTGCATTTTGCTGATTATTGAATTTATAGAACTCTCCTAAAAAGAATCTCAAAATGCCAAAAATAAGAGAGTAAAACTCTATACTATTTTTTTATAAAATTTAAATAGTTTCTTAATTTAAAATGGTAATTTTATAGTTCTCTCCTTTATTAATCATTACAAATTTTCATGGGCATGCAAATCAAATTATTCTCATTTAACCCTTTTCAAGTAAACACCTACCTCCTAATAAACGAATATAGAGAGTGTATATTGATTGATGCTGGTTGTCTTGACTCTTATGAGTGTACAAAACTATCATCTTACATTAAAGAAAATAAGTTATCTCTTAAACGGGTTTTAAACACTCACCTCCATTTGGATCATATTTTCGGGAACAAATTTGTATTCGAGGAATATGGGATAAAACCTGAAGCGCACAAAGCAGATGAATTTTTAATAAATAGATTCCCGTTAATGGCTAAAAATTTTGGAATCAACTCCAATACTACCATTGAGATAGGGAATTATCTCAACGATAATGATACAATAACTTTAGGAAATATAAAATTAACTGTGTTACATACACCGGGACATTCTCCGGGAGGAGTTTCTTTTTATGCCGATGATGACCATTGCCTCTTCTCCGGCGACTCTCTATTTTTAGGTTCTGTTGGTAGAACTGATTTAGAAGGAGGTGATTTTGCTACTCTAAAGAGTAGCATCGTAAATAAATTATTTTCTCTTCCTAAAAACACTTTGGTATTTCCCGGACATGGTCCTAAAACTTCCATTGATTTTGAAAAAAACAATAACCCTTATTTGAGATAATGACGGAGATTTGCAAAATATCAGACTTATCCATCGGATATTCATCCGTTAAAGCTATTATTTCAGACATTAATTTGTCTGTCAAAAAAAATTGTTTGATTTCACTAATTGGACCTAATGGAAGCGGGAAATCAACTCTGATTAAAAGTTTATGCGGACTGCATCCCATACTCAATGGTGAGATTTCTATCAACGGGAAATCTATAAATAAATACTCTTCGAAGGAGCTGTCAATGCTACTATCCTTTGTATTGTCTGAAAAAATTGATTCTGGAAAATTAACTGTTTATGACATTATCTCCATTGGAAGACATAATTATTCTAATTGGTGGGGAACTTTGGATGATGGTGATAAAAAAATTATTGATCGGGTACTAAAAATAATGAACTTGGAATCTCTTGCCAATCGTTTTTATTTCGAATTATCCGATGGAGAACGACAACGGGTTATGATCGCAAAATCATTGGCTCAAGACACTCCGATTATCATTTTGGACGAACCTACTTCTCATCTTGATTTACCCAACAGAATAGATATATTCCGGTTACTAAAAGAGATTGTTTCCCAAGAAAATAAATCCATTATCCTTTCTACTCATGAGTTGGATTTAGCTCTAAAGTATTCAGACAAACTTTGGGTTATTAACACGCAATCAAAGATTCAAGAGTGTCCCCCCCATACCACTAATATAAATCTGATACTTCAAGAATGTTTCAAATTGAATAATTTTCAATTCAAAACTCCTTTTTAAAAAAATCTTGATTCTAATTTTAATTCTAGGTAGGTTCTATAAATTAGTTATAGGTGATTTTAAAGAGCATTTTACTTTGGTTGATTATATTCTCATGGGAACGATACGGGCATCATGACTGAATGAATACGAACAAAATAAATTCAAAAGCATCTAAAATTGAATTTTTGAGTCGCAAATATAAAATTGTAATTTATAGAATTTTCCTTAATTATAACAATTAATTTATATAACTCTGCTTTACTTAATCTCAATCCTCATTTCATAAACACGAAATAGACCGCCAATATCAAACAAGCAAAGGCAGCAAGATGATTCCATTGTAACACCTCCCCTTTAAAAAAAACAGTAACAATAACAGAAAACACCGTAATTGATATAACCTCTTGAATCACCTTTAATTGAACCAAAGAGAATGGTCCTCCCATAATTTGAGATCCAATTCTATTGGCTGGAATCATGAATGAATATTCAAATAATGCTACTCCCCAACTACAAAGAATAATCAAAAATAAAGGCCAATCTGTTGAAATTTTCATTTCTTGTAACTTCAAATTACCATACCACGCAAATGTCATAAAAACATTTGATACAATAAGCAACAAAATTGTCAACCAAACTTTCATATCCTTATTTTTTTTTTTGCAAAAATACAAAATTATCGGCAATTTCTATAAATTAGCTCTATTAAGTTTTATCTGCTAGAATTCCAATAGCACTTCTTCTGTTCGACTGTCAGTCATTATGCTCGCACAACACCTCTCCTTCTTCGCTAGACAATCTACTCAAAATAAATTCAAAAATTGAAAGAAGTGGATTTATAGAATCTACTTTAAAATCGCTCTCAAATAAGCTCTAAATAAAATTTTAAACAACTTCTTAGGTAAGTCAAGATGTTCTTCAAAAGCATCAAAAAAACATAATTTACAGAAGTTTCCTTTATAGAATATTGCTTATAGTATTTCTTATCGACCTATACCACCATTTTATTGCGACCCAATAATATCCAAAGAACAATTGGAGCTCCGATTAACGCTGTAACAGCATTGATTGGTAAAATATACCCATTGGATGGTAATTGAGATAAAATATCACATAACAACATAGCAATCATACCAATCAAAATAGATGCAGGATATATTTTTGCATGTTTGGAGGTATTAAATAACATCCTTGCAACATGAGGTACAATTATTCCAATAAAACCTATCGGGCCGGTAAAAGCAGTTGTCACTCCTGTTAATACTGCCGTTAAAGCTATAACTATCAACTTATACTTTCTGACAGAAACTCCCACCCCCTGCGCATAGGATTCACCTAGTAAAAACGCATCCAAAGACTTAATGCAACCCAATAGAAGAAGAATTACAAGAAACACGATTGGTAAAAATAATTGTAATTGGCTCCACGAAACAACCTCCACATTGCCTAATGTCCAATTTACAAAATGTTTAACAGACTCTGGATCACTTAAATTTTGAAGAACTGAGACAATAGACGAAGTCAGACTTCCGGTGATCACTCCGACAATCAATAATGTGACAGAATCTTTTACAACAATAGAGACCAACAATATTATCAATAACATAATGAAAGCTCCTAACATTGCACAAAGAACACTTCCGAAAATGGAAAGAGAGACAATTGATAGGCCACTCAAAGAAAAAAACAGCACATACACAGCTACTCCCAACGTCGCACCTGAACTAATCCCAAGAATAGATGGTCCGGCTAAAGGATTACGAAATAACGTTTGCATTAACAAGCCGGAAACACCTAATGCAACTCCCACCAAAGCAGATGTGATTGCTTTTGGCAACCTAATATCAAAAAAAATAGAAGAGTAGATCCCCTCTTTTGATAGTAATAAATCAAAAGGAATATCAACACTCCCGACTAAAAGATCTGCAACAAAAAGCAGTAAAGTAACTATAGGTAAAATTAAATACAACAAAACAACTTGTTTCATCTCTCTCCCTCCTCACATTTATTGGCATAAACACACTCATAAGATGGTAATAATTGCGGATGGACAATTGAAATAACATCTGCTAATATAATATCCGGATGCGCCACCGCACTTTCATAAAAATCAGAAATACCGATTCCTCCGTTTGTTTTAGAACGCTTCATAAAATGATATACATTGCCATTTTTAACAGATTTCAAATGCATCAATCTATCATCCCAATTGACCATTGAAAAATCGCCACAATTTAACCAATATTCTGATTCTGAAAATTTTGACAACATCCACTCCAAACCACAAGAAATTGTCGTAACAGCACTATCTTTCATAAGAAAATTAGCACCTGCATCAGCATATACTTGGGCCATAAACCCTTCTCCTCCTGTTAAGTACCACGTTCCGGAATAGCTTCCTCCTGCAAATAATGTTGGTCTATCAGAAACCCGATTCTCAACTAATTCTTTTAAATCCAGATAATTCTTTTCTGTTGCTTGAAAGAGAGAATCTGCAAGGGAATATTTATCATATAAAACACCCCATAATTTAATCCACTCAGCTCTTGCCAATGCATTTACTTCTTTCCATTCAAGAGAATACACCATAGGTAAAGAAATTCCCCTTGGAGTATCTGAATAGTCCGATAACAAAAGTAAGTCCGGTGAAACCGACAACAAAATTTCTCTATTTAGATTATACGAATTACCCAAGGACCGGATTCTACCTTCTCTTATCAAGCGACAAATATCCGGAGAATAAATATATTCTTCTGCACAGGTTGCTTTTAGAGATGACAAGCAGTCTAGCATACGAATAAATTCAAAAACAGTTGATGTATTCGCCGCTAAACGAGATATAGGTATATTGATTTTTACACCATCATTGGGAATTTTTACAGAGTCATCTCTTACAAGATAATATCGAAAAAATTGCTGAGGTGAGCTATCAAGAAAAATATGTAAAACATACCCATATTCTGCCTCAAAAATAGAAAACTTTTTTGCATATTTTAATTCTATTTTTCTCGCACACTCTTTTTGCAAACTATGCTGTGTTTCTTCATTTCTCGCATCTGTGACCTTTGCACAAGAAACAAAAATTAGAAAACTAAAATAACATATATAAAAAACTCTTTTCATTCTACAATGATAAAAAAAATCTTTTAAAAATTTCTTAATAAGCAATAAAAAATATATTTTTGCGTTATAAAGTAAATTTTTTTTTTTCAATATGGGTACAACAAAAACAAGAAACATACTCATTGATGTTGCAAGAGAACTATTCGCTACACAAGGCGTTGAAAATACAACAATTGGTGATATTGCTGTTGCAGCCAATAAAGGTCGCAGAACAATATACACCTACTTCAAAAATAAAGAAGATATATATTATGCGGTAATTGAAACAGAATTATTTCAGTTGGCCCACAAGTTACAATCAGAAATGCAAAAGAATCTCAATCCTGCAGAAAAATTAATCAACTATATCTATGCTAGGATGGGGCTTTTTTCTGAAACTGTAACTAGAAATGGAAACTTAAAAGCAAGTTTCTTTAGTAACATTCACGTGGTAGAAAAAAGTCGCCTCAGATTAGATATCAGAGAAAAAAAAATGTTGGAAAATATTCTAATTGAGGGAAATGAACAAGGTTTATTCAATGTAAAAAACCCTAAAATGGCCGCAACATTAATTCATTGTTCTCTTAAAGGTTGGGAAGTTCCTTTCATCAGAGGGGATTTCAAAGATCTTGGATTCTTAAGTGCCGATAACAAGAAAAATTTTGTAGCATTCTTAATTAGCGGTCTAAAAGAAAAAGAGACCTTAAATATTGTATAAAGGGAAGTTCTATAAATTCAACATTTAAAAATTTAAAGGCATAATCGTACGGGGGAACTTTTCAGTATTTTTTAATATCTTTCAGCAATATACTGCTTATCTGCCGGACTCTGTACTTATACTGCTCCTTCCTTTCGCTCAACAATTTTCTCGAAATAAATTCAAAAATTCTTCGAATTGAATTTATAGTCCCTTAAAGGGAAATCCTACTTTTTTTCAAGTGTTATAAAACGTAATTTATTGAAATTCCTATAAATAATTTCTATAAATTACGTTTTGTTTTGATAATGCACTTCAAAATTATATCAACCTAACATTATTGAACTCACCTATAATGAGTTCAATAGTTGAATTGTATGACAAGCAACAATACCAGCTGTTTCTGTACGAAGTCTGCTTTCTCCTAACGTTATCGGAGAAAATCCATTTTTGAGTGCAGATTCAACTTCTTCTTCACTAAAATCCCCTTCGGGACCTATCACTATTGTTGCATCATTACCTTTAAGATACAACTGAGATAAACTCTGCTTATTTTGATTATAACAATGAGCTATAAAACAATTATCATGCCCCTCACATTTTTTTATAAAATCATTAAAGGAAATCATCTCGTTTAATTGAGGAAGAAGAGATTTTTTAGATTGTTTCATCGCCGAAACAATGATTTTATTTATACGTTCCAATTTAACTACTTTTCGTTCTGAATACCGACATAACAATGGGGTAATTTCTGATATACCGATTTCTGTTGCCTTCTCCACAAACCACTCTAATCTATCCATGTTCTTTGTTGGAGCAATAGCAATATGCAAATGATACGGAAAAGTATTAAAATTCTCATATTTATTTAATATCCGTACCTCACACTTTTTATGATGAGGAAAAACAATCTCCGCTTCATAAAAATTCCCTATTCCATCTACCAATTCTATTCTATCACCTACATCTAAGCGTAAAACACGAACAGCATGAGAAGATTCCTCTTCAGACAAAAAGGGCGACTCAGAAATAGCCGGAGCATAAAAAATCATAATCTAACAAATATCAAAACTAAAACATAAAAATAATACGAAATAACCTTATCTCCTAAAATTATTTTCATCTATGATCTATAATATATATTAAGGTAAGTTCTATAAATTCACCATTAAAATTAAAAATATGTAAATCGAAAGGAAACTTTTCTGTACTTTTTAATTTCCTCTTAACTTACTGTTTGTCTGTCATAGTGTTTGTACCACTCTCTTCCGTCTCTTAGCAATCTACTCAAAATAAATTCATTAATTCCATGAAATGAATTCATAGAATCCTCCTTAAGATTACCTTAACGCTCTTTAATTTAAAGGTTGTGCCAAAATATTTAGAAACTGTTTAAATTTTATTATTAAATTGCTTTTGAGTTTTACTCTTTCTCTTTCGGCATCTTCGAGACGATTTTTAGCCTGTTTTTTCAATTCTTTTTTGATAATAGTCCACTATTTTCTACAACAAAAGGAAAAATAAATTTAAAAATCTCTCTAATAGGCTCGAAATAAAATTTAAACAACTTCTTATTTCAACACAACCTTCAATATGACACAAATAATAAAAATCGTAATTTATAGAATTTGCCAAAATTATTTCAACAAATTAAAACAACTTCTATAATCTCAAAAAGATTATTTATAAACCTCCTTTTTACCAGCTAACAAAGTATTTTTCATCAATGAGCAAATGGTCATAGGTCCCACTCCTCCCGGCACAGGAGTTATATAACTACATTTTGGTGCTACATTTTCAAAATCGACATCACCTGTTAATTTAAATCCTGTTTTTGTATCTGGCGCAGGAACACGAGTAGTTCCAACATCTATAATCACTGCCCCATCTTTCACCATATCCGCCTTCAAAAACTTAGGAGACCCCATAGCAGCAATAATAATATCCGCTTGTAAAGTAATCTCTTTCAAATTTTTGGTCCGACTATGACAAATAGTCACTGTAGCATCTCCCGGATAAGCTTTTTGCATCATTAAAGATGTTACCGGTTTTCCAACGATATTACTTCTACCAATCACAACACAATGTTTTCCCGAAGTTTCTATTTCATATCTTTTCAACAATTCCATAATACCGGCAGGTGTTGCAGAAACGAATGAAGGCAAACCAATTGATGTACGCCCAACATTTATTGGATGAAATCCATCTACATCTTTTCTGTAATCAATTGCCTCAATAACCTTTTGTTCTGAAATATGTTTAGGTAAAGGAAGTTGAACTATAAATCCATCAACATCTGCATCCTTATTTAAAGCATCAATTTGCTCTAACAAAGTCTCTTCCGTAACATCTGCTTCAAAACAAATCTTTGTTGATTTAAAACCCACTTGCTCGCAAGACTTAACCTTATGAGCCACATACGTTTCACTGCCACCATCATGACCTACAATAATCACTGCTAAATGAGGTATTTTACCTCCGGCAGCCTTAATATCTGCAACTTCCGCAGCTATTTCTTGCTTAATTTGATCAGCAATTGCTTTTCCATCTATTAATTTCATATCAATTATCTTCTAAATCGTTTACCTAATTTCATTTTACCACCTAATCCCTGACCATTGGTAACCATCCTCATCATCTTGCGTGTATCTTCAAACTGTTTTAACAAACGGTTTACCTCTTGTAAATTCGTTCCGCTACCCTTAGCAATACGAGCACGCCTACTTCCATCCAAAATTGCAGGATTCGACCGTTCTTCCGGTGTCATAGAATAAATAATCGCCTCAATTCCCTTAAAGGCATTATCATCAATATCAATATCTTTCATTGCCTTTCCTACTCCGGGAATCATTGATGCCAAATCCTTCAAATTACCCATTTTTTTAATTTGATGAATTTGACCCAAAAAGTCATTGAAATCAAATTGATTTTTTGCAATTTTTTTCTGTAATTTTTTCGCTTCCTCTTCATCAAATTGTTCCTGAGCTCTCTCAACCAACGAAACAATATCTCCCATTCCTAGAATTCTGTCTGCCATACGTTCCGGATGGAAAACATCAATCGCCTCCATCTTCTCACCTGTACCAACAAATTTTATTGGTTTATCTACGACAGAACGAATAGATAAAGCAGCTCCACCTCGAGTATCACCATCTAATTTGGTTAAGACAACACCATCAAAATCCAGACGATCGTTAAACTCCTTTGCAGTATTCACTGCATCTTGTCCTGTCATTGAATCGACAACAAATAAAATCTCTTGTGGCTTAATGGCTTCCTTAATAGAAGCAATTTCAACCATCATCTGTTCATCAACAGCTAAACGTCCTGCAGTATCTATAATCACCACATCGTTCCCATTAGCCTTAGCTTGAGCTATGGCTTCCTGCGCTATTGATACCGGATTTTTGCTTTCTTCATTAGAATACACATCCACACCAATCTGACCAGCTAAAACTTTTAATTGTTCTATTGCAGCCGGACGATAAACGTCACAAGCAACCAACAATGGTTTCTTACGTTTTTTCGTCTTCAACATATTGGCCAATTTCCCTGAAAACGTTGTTTTTCCGGAACCTTGCAAACCAGACATCAAGATAACAGCGGGGCGACCATCTAAATTTATGTCAACACTTGTCCCTCCCATCAACAAAGCCAATTCGTCATGAACAATTTTCACCATTAACTGACTAGGCTTCACAGATGTCAAAACATTTTGACCTAATGCTTTTTCTTTTACTGTATCAGTAAAAGTTTTTGCCACTTTATAATTCACATCGGCATCTAATAATGCCTTACGAACATCCTTCAACGTTTCTGCAACGTTGATTTCTGTAATCTTTCCTTCTCCTTTTAAAATCTTAAACGAGCGTTCTAACCTTTCGCCTAAACTTTCAAACATAGTATTTTATTTATTAATTTTTATTTCATTCATATTGTATCGAAGAAATTCTTCAATCCACTTTTGTCGGTTCTTATCTATTAATTTTAGAAATTTAGACAACTCTTCCTTATAAACTCTTCGCTTTAACTGAATCATCAAAACTCTATTATCAATTATCTTAAACCGACAGTAGTTCCACTCTACAACAAATGGACGTCCCCCTTGTACGTTGCTCTGTACATATTCAACATGACTCTCTCCTATGGAATCAATTTCTACTTGACTGAAGTTATGTACAATACTTTCCTCTTTTTGATAAGCCAACTTTACTAAAAGTTTATTTATCTCCTCTTCGATACTTCTTCCAAGAGGTGCACACTCCAACACCAATTTACTGCTAAATTTAGACATCGACTCGCCTTGAATACAAAATTCCTCAAAAATGCGACCATCGCTCTTCCTCGCAGACCAACACAACCTATACTCTCCTTCTTGTAAAGAAATAGCCGTTTGCTCCAAATAATTCTCTTGCGCCATCAATGAAAATAAACCTGACAACAAGAATAAAAAAACGAAAAAGCAAAGAAAATGTCTCATAAAACTGCAATAAAAAAAGAAATCAATTCTTTCTAAGCCCTCTTCAAGCCTACACACAAAGAATGTCCGCCAGTGTACTATATTCTTTACGCTTGATGCACATGAACATCCATCTGCGGATAAGGAATATTCAAACCTTGTTTTGAAAATTCTTTATATACAGCCTCATTCATATCAAAATATACTCCCCAATAATTAGCTGCATCAACCCAAACTCTCACAACAATATCAACAGAACTGCTATTTAACTTTGTTAAAGCAATAAACGGCACTGCAACTTCCCCTCCTTGCAAGATTCTTGAATCGGCATTAATCAATTCCCGTAATACAACTTTTGCTTTGTCATAATCATCACCATAACCTATAGAAAATTCAAAATCAACTCTTCTGTATTTCTCCTTTGAATAATTAGTGACAATCCCCGTAGAAAGTCCTCCATTAGGAACAATTATAACTTTATTATCCGCAGTTGCAATCAATGTGTTAAAAATCTGAATCTCCTTTACAGTTCCAACAACCCCTTGTGCATCTAAAAAGTCACCTACTTTAAAAGGTTTAAATAACATAATCATAACACCTCCTGCGAAGTTTTGTAAAGTTCCACTAAGTGCCATACCAATAGCAACTCCGGCAGAAGCAAACAAAGCTACAAAAGAAGATGTTTCTATACCCAAAATTCCTACGACAATAATTATCATCAGAAAATTTAGGGTGATATTAACCACACTTGATAAAAAAGAGGACAAAGATGCTTCTGTATTCCTTTTTTCCATGGCCTTTCTCAATCCCTTATTGAGCTTCTTTATAACCCATTTAAGAATACAAAATACAATGATTGCCAAAACTACTCTTGAGGTAAAACTCATCAACATATCTACACCTGTCTCCATAACAGTGCGAATAGCCCCTTCATAATCACCATTTGCAATAGCTTCCTTATCTACAAGGGATGCTAATACCGAAATTGAATCTGTTTGTAAAGAATCTAACTCTCCCATAATAATAAATTAATAATTACATACTAGTTGTCTAACTTCACTTTCAGCCTCTAAATAGGAATATCTTCTCGTAATCTTTTGATTGATAATAACGAACCTTAACCAATAATTAAAAGTTCAAAGTTATATCAAAAACAACAAAAACAGCTTCTTAACTTCCTATCTCAATAAACAAAAAAAAACAACTTCCTATTTATCGACTACAAAAGTAAGAAAAAGTTAGGACTATAGCTAATAGTTCAATATTTTTTTATCGTTATTCTCATTATCACAATTAACTCTCATAAAATCTATTATCTATCTTTTTTCGAGAATTTACAGATACTACTTTTGTAAATTACTATTAAGAATTTTATTCTTACTCCTTTTTCTAAAATTTTTGATTAAGATAATTATATAATCGTTTGTATTAAGAAGCCGCAAAAATTATATTCTAAATTTATTTTGAGTTTCACTCTCTTATTTTCGGCATCTTTGAGATTCTTTTTAGGCGAGTTCTATAAATTCATTTAGTGGAATTTTTGAATTTATTTCGAGTAGATTGCAAAGAGAAGGGAGAGAGCGGTGCAAACACGATGACCGACTGACAAACAGCAAGTTGAAGAGGAAATAAAAAAATACCGAAAAGTTTACCCATTGATTTATGTTATAAATAGTGAATTTTTGAACTCACCTCAAACCTAGTTTTATTATTATTTTTTTGATAATTGGCCAATATTAACGGCAAAAGAACAATAAAAATAAATTTGAAAATCTCTCCTAAATATGCTCTAAATAAATTTCAAACAACTTCAAAAAAATTCCTGTTTTTTCAAAAAAAATAATGAAATTCAATCATTAATAAAAAGATTATTCTTACATTCGCATGATTATAGGTGAATTCGAAAAATTCACCATTTTAAATTGGGAAAGTATCAATCGAGGGGATAACCTTTTCCGCACTTTTTGATTTATTTCACAACTTGCTGTTTGTTAATCAGTCATCATATTCGCACTGCTCCCATCTTTCGTTCAGCAAACCAATCGAAATAGATTCAAAAAATTAGCGAAATAAATTTATAGTTTTCCCCATTATTTATTACGTTTATGAATACAATTACATTAACTGAATTTAATATCTTTTTAGGCGTAATGTGCATCATTGCTGCCATCGTTTTTATCGCGTTATACTTTGTGGATGCCGGTTATGGCATAATGTACAATAAAAAATGGGGGCCATCTGTAAATAATAGGACTGGATGGATTTTAATGGAAGCTCCTGTTTTTATTGTAATGTTAGCTAGTTGGTGGTTTTCTGATCGTAGATTTGAAATTACACCTTTGATAATATTCTTATTATTTCAGGCTCACTACTTTCAACGCTCATTTATTTTTCCATTTTTATTCAAATCAAAAAGTAAAATGCCACTAACGATTATGATGATGGGAGTGGTTTTTAATACTTTAAATGGACTTATCCAAGGAGGATGGATATTCTACATATCTCCGGAAGATTATTACACTATCGAATGGTTACATTCACCTCAATTTATTATTGGAACAATTGTATTTCTTTGCGGAATGTTTATAAATATTCAATCGGATTACATTGTCAGACACTTGCGAAAACCGGGGGATACCAACCATTATCTACCCAAGGGCGGAATGTTTAATTACATCACGTCTGCCAATTACTTTGGCGAACTAGTAGAATGGATTGGATTTGCCATTTTGACATGGTCTTGGGCAGGAGCTGTATTTGCAATTTGGACATTTGCCAACTTGGTTCCAAGAGCCAATACGATTTATAAAAAATATCAAAAAATGTTCCCTGAAATGGAGCATTTAAAATTAAAACGAGTTATTCCATTTATTTATTAATAACATGAGTACACTATTTACACCGGGAAAAATCGGTCCTATCACATTAAGAAATCGCACAATTCGTTCTGCAGCATTTGAAGGAATGTGCCCTGGTAATGCCCCATCAGAACAACTTCTAAAGTATCATCAATCTGTCGCAGCCGGCGGGATTGGCATGACAACTATAGCTTACTCTGCAGTTCAGCAGAGCGGTCTATCTTTCCATCGTCAGCTTTGGCTAAAAAAAGAGAACATCGAAGGACTTAGGAAAGTAACTGATGCGATTCACAAAGAAGGAGCAGCTGCAAGCATCCAAATTGGACATTGTGGAAACATGTCGCATAGGAACATCTGCGGATGTACCCCAATTTCAGCCTCAACAGGATTTAATCTTTACTCTCCCACCTTTGTTAGAGGAATGAGAAAAGATGAAATTGAAGAGACTGCAAAATCGTTTGGAGAAGGTGTTAATTTAGCAAGAGAAGCGGGATTTGACGCAATCGAACTTCACGCCGGACACGGATATTTAATCAGTCAATTTTTGTCGCCTTCCACCAATCATAGAAAAGACGAATTTGGAGGCTCATTGCAAAATAGGATGCGCTTTATGGAGATGTCGATGGACCATGTAATGAAAGCAGCCAAAGACGATATGGGCGTACTAGTAAAAATGAACATGAGAGATTGTTGCCGCAATGGAATGGAAATAGACGAAAGCATTGAGGTGGGTAAAACTTTGGAAAAATGCGGAGCCCATGCGTTAGTTTTAAGTAGCGGCTTTGTCAGTAGTGCGCCTATGGACGTAATGCGTGGAGCTATGCCGTTTAAAACCATGACTCACTATATGGAGGGCTGGATGATGCCTCTATTAGTTAAGTTAGGAGGACGATTTATGGTTCCGGCACGACCTTTTAAAGAAGCATACTTCTTAGAGGATGCTCTTAAATTTAGAGAAGCACTAAATATGCCACTCTGCTATATTGGTGGTTTAATTTCAAGAGAAAAGATAGACGAGGTTTTAGATAAAGGGTTTGAATTTGTAGCCATGGCAAGAGCTCTGGTAAATGAGCCCGGATTTGTAAACAGAATGATGGCTGACGAAAAGGCTCGCTCGGCTTGCGACCATTCTAATTACTGCATTGGACGTATGTACACCATAGACATGGCTTGTCATAAATGCCTTTTAGCTCAAGGAGAAAAAATTCCTCAAAAGTTGTTGGACGAACTAGAAAATAACAGAAAAAAAGGATATTAATATGGCCAAAGCAATTATTACCGGCGCATCTGGAGATATGGGAAAAGTTATTGCCCTCGAATTAAGTAAAAAGGGGTACGAAATAATTATGGCGTGTAGAAATATCTCTAAGTCTATCCCTATTCGAGAAGAGATAATTGCCAATTCCAATAATCCTAATGTCTCCATAAAACAATTGGATTTATGTTCTTTAAAATCAGTTACAGATTTTGCTAAAGAGATTTTAAAGGAAGGAGATATATCCATATTAGTTAATAATGCCGGAATTCTTTGCCATGAATATCAAACCACCCAAGATGGATACGAGATGAACATTGGAGTCAACTATCTGGCTCCAATGTTGCTCTGCCAACTTTTGTTACCATCAATGAATAAAGGTGGTAGAATTATAAATGTGGTTTCTTGCACTACGCAAATCGGGAGAATCAACAGAGATATTTTTCATCCTACATCTAAATTCAGGCGTTTCCCCTTTTATTCTAATTCAAAGTTAGCTTTACTTTTAGGCACAATAGAATTAGCATCAAAAGCCAAGGATTATGAAATCACCATCAACGCTGCAGACCCGGGGATTGTCAGCACAGGGATGATAACAATGGATAAATGGTTTGACCCTATAGCAGACCTTCTTTTCCGACCGTTTATTCGCACCCCGGAAGAAGGCGCAGCAACAGCATTACATATCGCTCTCACTGAGGATGGGATTAATAAAAACGGTACTCTCTTTGCCTCTTGCAAAGAAAAAAATATACCATCTCGAATTCTTGAGTCTAGCAACCGCAATTGGTTAAAATCTGAAACAGATAAAATACTTAACGAGTACTTGTTAACTTCTTTAAAATAACTTTTTCTTCAATTAAATTAAGCTAAAATTAATTCCATTATTTAGAAGCTGTTTAAATTTTATTATAAAATTGATTTTGAGTTTCACTCTCTTTTTTTCGGCTTCTTTGAAGCGCTTTTTAAGCTATTTTTACTGTTCTTTTTTGATAATAATCCACTATTAACTTCAAAAGAATAATAAAATAATCTTAAAAATCACTCTCAAATATGCTCGAAATAAAATTTAAACAACTTCTTAAAGTGTTTACATAACAAATTTAATATTGTCTATCCACAAACAATCTCCTACTGCGCCCACATAAGCCCCTCCATAACCCGAAGAAAACCGAATTATAATATGGGTAGGATTATCATTTTCGTCACCCCATCCGACTTCATCAATTGGAACATTTTCACCTTTATCATTTAAACCATACAAAGGATAACCTTGGTAATTTAAAGACATATACTCCTTGTAATAAGACTCCTTCGTAATATCTCCATAATGTAATTTTAACTCATAACCATTCACCCAATCAGTACTTTTTTCAATTCTAATATAAGCCGTTGCAATACGTTTACTCTTAAGTTTACCATCCTCATTCCAACGTTTTTGAAGAAAAACACAAATTTCAGCGTTATTAGGTCCTTCTACATCATCTTTTTTTAGGGCAGATGCTTTTATACGCTTCCCTCCTGTTTTAGCTTTATAATCAAATTTTAAGGCTTTAATTTTATGCGTAAAAGGAACACCCTGAACCATTTTAGCCATAGGAGAATTTATATTTTTAATTGGTTCAATAAGATGTCCAACAAAAAGACTTCCTGTTGCAAGAGCAGTAATATGAATAAACCCTAACGCATAAACCTCCTCTAATCGCGTTTCCAATCGAGCACAATAACCACTCCCCCTTTTTTCTGGGAATACAGTACTACTAACCTTACTTATACCCATAACATTAGCATAAATACTTGATGTTTCCCATGGAGAATCTCCCCTCACCCAAGGAGCAGCTTCTTTTGTAACACAAGGTTTTCCTACTTCAAAAAGAGTCTTTACATCGCCTCCAATAATTCTACTCTCCTGAATATCTCTTTGTATCCAACTATCCATATTCATGTAGGGCAAAGAAACTTGAGAAAAAGAAACAAATGCTATATTTAGCAATGTAATCATATAAACTAACTTTCTCATTATCAAAACTTTAAAAAGTTCATCATTATAACTACACAATATTCATCGCACCACAAAGATAATAAAATTAAGGCAAATCATATAAATGTAATTTTAAAAAAATCAACTCCAAGCGTTCTAAGGTAGGTTCTATAAATTCATTTTGCGAAATGATTTGAAGGCTGCTTCTATGAATTAGGTCGAGACGAAATTCTCTCAAAGATGCCGAAAATAAGGAAGTGAAACTCAAAATAAATTTTAAATAAAATTTAAACTACTTCTGATCGTTTGTCAGTCGGTCATAGTGCTCGCACTACTCCCTCCTTTCGCTCAGCAGCTTACTCAAAATAAATTCAAAAATTCCTCGAAATGAATTTATAAAACCCAACTTAAACAACTCCTTAATGATAATATTTTCAACAATCATAAACAATATAGAAATTATTAACTATCTTTGTCTCAAATAAAATAATTAGGCAATTTCTATAAATTAAGTTGATTTTACTTTCCAAGATATTTTAGTCTAATTAAAGTGTCAAAGCAAATATTGAAAACAATATATAATTTAGAAGTTGTTTTAAATTTTATTTCGAGCATATTTGAGAGAGATTTTTAAATCTATTTTTAATCTTCTTTTGCAGAAAATAGTGGACTATTATCAAAAAAGGAGAATAAAATAGGTTTAAGGTGAGTTCTATAAATTCACCGTTTAAAATTTAAAAAGTGTAAATCGAAGATTGATAAACTTTTCGGTACTTTTTGATTTATTTAGGCAAATTGCTGCTTGTCAGTCGGTCACAGTGCTTGCACTGCTTCTTTCTTTCGCACAGCAATTTACTCGAAATAAATTCAAAAATTCCTCGAAATGAATTTATAGAACCCACCTGAAAGAATCTCAAAGATGCCGAAAATAAGAGAGTGAAACTCTAAAATATTTTTTAATAATAAAATTTAAACAGCTTCTTTATAGAATCACCATAAATAATTAATCACAGAAGTATGTTAGCGTTAATCACAGGAGCAAGTTCAGGCATTGGATTACAATATGCTACAGAATTAGCAAAACAAAAACACGACTTAATATTGGTAAGCAATCAAGAAAAAGAGATAGTAGAAGCTGCCCAAACATTGTCTCATGAATATGGAATAAAAGCCGTTGGGTTATATAGAAATTTAGCAACATCAGAGGCAGCTGAGGAACTTCACTCCTATTGTAAAGAAAATAATTACGATATTGATATATTGATTAACAATGCAGGAGTATTTTTCTTCAATGAATTAGTAAGTACAGAAATGAAACGCATTGAAGTAATGTTGCAACTACATATCGTTACTGTAACTAAAATGTGTCGTCTATTTGGAGAAGACATGAAGAAAAAAGGAAGTGGCTACATTCTAAATATGTCTTCGATGTCTGCTTGGATGACTATGCCTGGTATCAATATTTATAATGCCAGCAAGTCATTTATCCTTAATTTTTCTCGCTCTTTATGGTACGAATTACACCCTCACAACGTAGGTGTTACTGCTATTTGCCCGGGAGCGGTGGATACAGGTCTATACGGACTTAGCGATTATTGGCGAAAAATAGCAGTGGGATTGGGAATATCAATGCGACCAGAAAAATTGGCACAAAAAGCACTAAAAAAAATGTATAAAAAGAAAAAACAATATATTCCCGGCTGGATAAATCATCTATTTATTCCATTGATTAAACATCTTCCTGACTGGTTTATCTTCCTAGTTATAAAGAAAATAAGCTGCTTTCAAAAATAACATAAAAAAAAATATGAAAAAAAATTGAGAAAAAATTTGGTAGATTCAAAAATAGCACCTACTTTTGCACTCGTTAAATAAAACAAGTCAGGGGATGTACAGAGGTACATTATGACTCAGTAGCTCAGCTGGTAGAGCAACAGACTCTTAATCTGTGGGTCCAGGGTTCGATCCCCTGCTGGGTCACTATTCAACAGGAAGCGTTCTGTGTAGAAAAAAAATATTGGAGAGATGGTAGAGTGGTCGATTACAGCGGTCTTGAAAACCGCCGTACCGAGAGGTACCGGGGGTTCGAATCCCTCTCTCTCCGCAAAGAAAGTGTAGATCGTTTGGTTTACACTTTTTTTTTACACTTTAAATCAAATTTTATTTGTATCTATTTACTAAAACTCGTATTAATACAGATTTTCTAACTACACCCATCAATTCTCAATAATTTATTTTACCTTTGCGGGTAAATTACAACTAATTAATCTTATGAAAAACAAATTACAGACTCTTTTATTAGGAACAATATTGTCTATTTCTAACATTAGTGCATTTGATTATTCCTCTTATTCTGCAGGATATGCTGATTCTGATTATAGAGAAGCCCTAAATATGGGACTAAAATTCTTTGGAGGACAAAGATGTGGAAATACTCATAATTGGATGTTACATGATAATACTAGTGTCTCAAAAAAATATTGTCACACAAAAGACGGACAAGGAAAAATTAACGGAGGGGGAAATGGTAATTATAATCTCACCGGAGGTTGGCACGATTGTGGAGACCATATCAAGGTTGCAACTACAATGGGATATGCCGCAACTTCACTATTAATTGCTTATGACATTTGGCCTGCCGCTTTTCAAGACAACTATGATGGTGAATATGGTGCACCTAATGGCATCCCTGATGTTCTTGACGAAGCTAAAATTGCAACAGACTACTTTATTAAATCTTTCATTGATGACAATACATTCGTTTATTACATTGGAGATCGTTGCGACCATGATGAATGGAGAACATCCTCTGCACAGTCTGATTTAAGTGTGGATAAAGGAGGGGATCCTCGTGCAGTTTGGACAACATCGGAAAAAGGAGGTCCTCAAGCTGCCGGATATGCAGCAGCTCTTGCTTTAATGGCTAAACATTATCCTGATAATGAGTATAAAAAGGTATGCCAAGAATATGCTGTTAAAGCTTATAATTATGCAGTAAAACACAAATCTAGTCATGCTAGCATTCCTATTTTTTATGATGCACCAAATACAGAATGGACAGACGAATTAAGTTTGGCAGCGATTCTTTTGTATGTGGTAACTGGCGATGATAATTATAAATCAGAAGCATTGGGTTACTTGCAAGGGAAATGGGAATCCAATTCTCCTCTGGCTTGGGATACTATGTCGGATTATGCTTATTACTATATCATAAAAGCAGACCCAACTGCAGGAAACGGACAAGGTGGCGTAATTGCCGAATTTCTTAGAAAAAATGTAACGACACTCCATATCCCGAACGGAGAAAAAGATTCTAACGGATTCCCATATTATCTAAGTAAATGGGGTACTAATAAATTGGCTTGTGGAGGTGCAACATCTGCAGCTCTTTACTTAAAACTTGTTGAAGATGGAGTGATTACAAGTGATGAAAATTGTGAAAAAATAAAGAATTTTAATCTTCGAGTTATTGACTATGTCTTAGGTAAAAACGAATTTAACCATACTTTCTTACATGGTTATAAAGGTGATATGCATTTCAGAATTCATCATAGAAATGCCATGGGAAGAAATGACAATCCACCTACAAATGTTAAGAACTCTTGTGATTTTATGTTTGCCAGCGGAGCTCTTATTGGTGGACCATCGTCTCCGGGTGTATTCCAAAATATTATCGAGGGAGGTTCTTCTTATACTGAAACAGAAGGAGGTTGCGACTATAATGCTCCGTTTGTTGCTGCCATTGCTTCTATCGTCGCAGAAAAAGATCCTGTGGCTACAACATCTCTCAACATAACAAATAATGATTTAAGCTACAATGTTTATCCTACTTATTTTGATAATTACATTGTTGCAGACCCAATCGAAACAAACTGCGGAGAAGAAACCTCCATTCAAATAATTTCAATAAATGGAACGATTGTAAAGTCTCAAAACACAAACAAGTTTCTTCCGGTAGTTTTCGATACAAGCGATTTACCTAGTGGTAATTACATTTTACTTATTACCACTTCGTGTGGGAGTCAAAAAGCCTATAAGGTGGTAAAATAGTATAAATCAAGATATAAAATATCCCCCAAAGGTTTTGATAAAAAACTTTTGAGGGATATTTTTTGATAAGTTCTATAAATTCGGATGGTTACTCTTCAAAAACTCTAAAAAAAATATTACTGTCCGCTAAATAATAAATCATATTAATAACTCTCTTATAAACAACGTTTTATATTATCATAAGTATGAATAAGCCCCCCTTGAATTAAAAATAAAGGCTGTCCGATAAAATATAATTTGAGAAAACCTTCAAAAAGTTTAGCGGACAGTAATAAAAAAAACGGCTCAAAATTGAGCCGCATAATATTTTCAAAAGAAAATTAGAAATTCATTCATACACTCTAGAGTTAGCCATCCAACCTCTCATACACCTCCACCGTCTGCTCCGCTATAGTATCCCACTTATACTTGGTCATGTCATACGCTATCCGCGGGTTAAGAGCAATCTCTTCCAACTTCCGCCTCAACACTTCTGAAAGATGATTGGCATCACCAACTTTAAAATAATCTGAATCAGGAAGACCAACCTCCAAATTAGCAGGAATATCACTCACAACTGCCGGCAAACCATAACTCATTGCCTCTAACAGCGCAATAGGTAACCCTTCATGAGAAGATGGTAAAACAAAACATGCTGCATGGGAAAGTAATTCATACAATTTGTTACCTTTAACAAAGCCAGTCAAAATCACCCCTCCCTCTTTTGCTTGCTGCTTTAATCCTTTGCTATAAGCGTCATTAAAATCTGCATCTCCCGCAAGAACTAACTTATAACCTATATTATCTAACTTAGAAAACGCTTCAATGAGTTGATGAAAATTTTTCTCTGGGACAAAACGCCCCATTGCGAAAACGTATTTACAGGATTCTACTCCCAAAGATGTCAGATAATCTGTTGTTTCAATAATTCGGGGAGTTGGAACTCCATTGTAAATCAAATGAGAATCAATTCTTTTGTATTTATTTTCTATAAGATCTTTTATTACCTGAGAGATTACAATTACCTCATCAGCAAATTTCACGGCAAATCTTTCTCCAAGGCGAATTATCTTTTTTGAAAAGCCCCCCCACTTCTCCCTATCATAATCAGGTCCATGATGCGTAAAAACAACCTTTAATCCTAAAAGTTTTGCCAAAGGAACTACCAACCCCGGCCCTACAGCATGTATATGAACAGCATCTGCATTATACCGAAACTTTGCGAGAAACACTGACTTTAACGTGTGTATAATTGTCTCAAATGACTTATTTTTAGGTGATGACACATTATGCAAACGAACTCCTTTATACTCAGACAAAGTATCAGTGACGTAATTAGAACGTCTAATTAAATCAATATCAACTCCATACTGAACAATACGAGGATACAACTCTTCACAATGAGTCTCTATTCCTCCTAAAAAGTTGGGAATACCACGCGTTCCGGTAACTACTATTTTCATTTAATTGAATCAGAATTTTTCTCTTAAGTCACCTTGGCAAGGATCTTGACCAACATCACACCATTCTTTATCCAAACAAGCTGACTTTCCCTGTAAACTACGTAATTTATTCTTTAAAGCCCACTTTAAAGGATATTTGATATACTTGTGCATAACCGGACTTGCAGTTCCCACCATCCAACAATTTTTCGGGCACTTCCTAACACATTTCCTAACTTCTTGAGCTTGTTCACTCTCCCAAATATCCATAAAATTAGGTGTTTCATGAATATTCCCCATGGACCTTTTCCAATATTTATCCTCCAAACCATTGCATGGATAAACATCACCAAACGGATCTATAAAGAAATTGGCAGAACCGGCCTCACATGGCAACATTCTTCTACCACCTTCAATATAATTGATTAGTCCCATGTTAAACCAAGCTCTAAACCAACTCTTTGGATGATTCTCTTTTAGTTGCCACTCTATCAACTGTTCAAAGTTCTTGCAAACCTCATCTTTATTCGTTATCACATTATCCTCTTTATGAAAATAATAACTATTATGAAAAGCTGCTGTCGCAAATTCCATTCCTAAAGATTTGCTTAATTGATACAATGATAACATATCAGCCGAATTGTTATTAGACACAGTACATCCAAATCCGATGTCTTTTAACCCCATATCTTTTAATGTCAACAATGTTCTCAAGCCCTTATCGAAACCTCCGGCATGACCTCTCAACTCATCATTCTTACAACTCAAACCTTCAATCGATATACGAATTCCAATATTAGGAAATTTCTTAGCCAAATTTATAACTCTATCCTCAAACCAGCCACTTGTTGAAATTACAATTCTATCTGTATGCTTATAACACTCCTCAACAATCTCTGCTAAATCTTCTCTAATAAATGGTTCTCCTCCTGTAAGATTAATAAACTTCAAATTAGGCAATGTGCGTAAATCTGAAGCTTTAATCTCCTCACTTTTATTGGTAGGATTAAACCAAATATTGCACATTTTGCACTTCATCGGACAACGATACGTAAGGATGATACTCGCATCTGTCGGCTGTGGTATATTTTTATTTGCCATGATTATTTTTATATGACTTAATTTTTCAAAAATTTTATATTAAACTTGATTTCAGTAAGAAACAATCATAGAATTATAACTGAAACAATTCAACTCAAATAAAAAATGAGCTAAGATAAAATCTGTTTCATTAATTTTTCTTTGAGATGCTAAAAAAAGATTACTCAATATTACAATTTCTACTGCTAAACTCTTTGACTTTGATAAAGTTTAATTTGCTTATATTTTTGTATATATTTCCTTTTACGTAGACATTTTTAACATCTAATTCAGGATGTGACATTTTCGTTTCAGGATCAACCACATCATCAATTATAAAACGATAATCAATTTCTGTTTTTGCACTAAACTGATTGTCTTCAATTATTACATTTTGAGAAGACGCTATCGAAATACATGCTGATTGAAATCTATTCAAACAAGAAATTCTATTATTCCTCACCTGTATACCTTTAGAATGTCGGATATCTAACGCACCTCGTCCATTATCCCTTGGCATAGCAATTATATCATTATCCTCAACAATTATATTGGCATTAATCCCGTTTTCTATTTTATAAAATTCTTGCGAGATTTCAAACCCTTTCTTACTACCCTCCAAAACATTGCGTTTAACCTCCATATTAGAACATCCAATTGAAAGAAATGTACCCACAGCCGCTTTGGAGACATTATCATAAACCTTCACATTATCTACCCACATTAACAAAATACCCCAATCACCACAACGCCTAAGTGTATTATTTCGTATGATAGCATTCTTACATGGATGAACTGTAGTATTTTTCCATCCTCCATAACGGCCCTCCACCTCAATGCCAATACATTTAGCATCCTCCACAACATTATTCTCGATGACAAAATCGCTGCAGTGAGCATGAACTAAAATTCCGTCATATTTAGTATTACGGACATGATTATTGTAAATTTTAAATACTCTCGGTGAATTTTCATATTTACGTTTTGCCATATTCCAATTGGCACGAACATGTATACCATAGAACGTGTTTTGTCCATCCTTGTCCTTCTCGGAATCAAACCTGCAATCGTAAATCGAGAATTCATAACTATTTCCTATAATATCAAAAATGGCAAATTTTTCACGTGTGCCTTTCAAGTTCATTCCATGAAATGCGAAATTTTGACAATCTATTAACCTTAATTGCGAGCAATTAACTTCTCCTCCAGGTAGAAACTCTATCTCAAAATGATTTTTTCCTTTAATGTCCAATTTTTCCAAAGAAATTTTCCTTGCAGGAACGACTAGTTTCTTTCCATTCAAATCGGAAACCGCTCGTTGAAACGTTTTTTGTATTGAATCAGGCTCCAAACTTCCATAATATGACAAATCCACTTTAGGATAGGATTCCGCTGTAGAATGTTTAGCTCCCCCTTTAGTTTCCTTCCAAAAAAACAAACTTAATAGCAATAAGATAAATAAAACTATCTTGATTGTATTATTCTCATTAATGCTCATAAATCTTTATTTTGGGGAGGAATATTTCTCAAATGTCTGTTGATAAACTTTTGCCGAATCTTCCCATGAATATTTTAATGACTTATCATAACATTTAGCAGACAAATCATCGTAATACTCTTTATCATTAAGAATCGTCAAAATCTTTTGTTCAACAGCCGACACATCAGTCGGTGGCACCGTAACATCCAACTCTTCCACGATTTCAGGAAAACATGATGTGTTTGGACAAACAATAGGTGTACCACAAGACATTGCCTCCAAAACAGGCAGTCCAAAGCCTTCAAAAAGAGACAAATACAACATGATAGAAGCTCCTGCATAAAATTTGGGCAAATCTCCGTCTCTTAGATAACCTGTAAATACAACATCTGCTCTGAATTGCGAACGATTTACCACATCGTAAATCACATCCGAATTATAACCGTCTTTGCCTACGACAACCAGTTTTTTCCCTCCCAATTGTCCTCTTGACCTTAAATTCAAAAAAGCATCAACAACTGTCTTTATGTTTTTACCAGGATAATCTATTGTCCCAACAAAAAGAAGATATTCTTTATATCGCAAGCCATAACTTGACAAAACACTGTCTACCTCTTCCCTTGGATATTTACGAAAAAATCTCTTATCTGTCGCATTGAGGGTCAATGTTATTTTCGAAGGATTGACACCCAAATATTTCACTATATCGCTATACGAGGACTTAGAAACCGTCAGAATATGGTCGCTTCTCTTTGCCATCAATGGATCACAGACATACTTTCTGTAGAACATTCGTAGTTTAGAGAATTTGTCTGGCACATTGAATTCAATCAGATCATGAATAGTCACTAGTGTCGGTGTTACTTTCCATAACAATAAAGTAAAATTTGGAATATAAGCAACATCACACTTATATTGTTTCAGCAGTTTTTGGAATGTCCACTGATGCCAAAGGATGTTCTTAAATCCTGATTCCTTAGTGTAAGGAACATCTACAATTTCTACATTGGGAAACGTACGGAGCAAATCGTAATCTAAAAAATCAAAATTACGGAAAATGATATATGTCGAATCGGGATTCTGCTTCGCCAACTCCTGAAGTGTACAAATCAAGACTCGTCCTATACCAGTCAGTCTATTTCCTACATATCCACTAATTCCAACTCTCATCTCTACTTAACGAAGTTTATAATTTTCAAATTCTTTTCCTAACAAAAATGTGTTTACATCGTATAGCGACAATCTGCGGATAAACTGAAGGAAAAGCACATAATTCTTATACCCTATAAGTCTATAGAATATACGCAACCCTGTATAGAGGAACTTTAGCTTTTTCTCAAATCCTTCATTCATCTGACTGACATCATCAATCTTTGAGCCAGGCTCAATAGCTCCAAACAAATGTTTGCTTTTCAGTAAAGCATAGTATGATTCCTTACCTTCTGTCTTAAAAGGATTCTTGCAGTATCCGAAATTTGTCACTGCTCCATTATAAAGTCGACGGTGCAACTTGTCTATCTTTACTCCATTATCAAACTTAGCATAAGAATAAGGTAGATTCAAAAACTGATTGAATAGGTCACGATTATCATAAATGAACTTAACATACTCGTCAATAAGCGGATTCATATCAGGATATTCCTTCAGATTGTTGATGCGCATACGATTTTGGTTGTTGACTACTCCTGCAGACAATTCTTTGTAATTGTATCCTGCAAAATGGCAAAAGACCAATTTATCTTTTCTATCACTTGCTCCCGTCCTGCTTACGACATAATATATGTCTCCCTCTTTTTCAATTCTGCGCTCAAAATAATTCCATGGAGCCACATTCAGTCCCAAATTATTGGAGAATAAAATTTCGTCATAATTCAAAAAAGCAGGGAAGAAATCGGTCCATTTCTGATCAGTACATACTGCCCAAAGCATTTCTCCAAAACATAGAATCGATAATCTGTCTTCCCACCATCTCATCAGATTCAACGTTTTGGGAGAATTTCTAAACGCGCCAAACCCAAAATTGCTGATGCCATTGAACAAAAAACTTCTGTCTGGCAAATCTCCCGTATATGGATAATCAGGAATTGTAATATGAGGGGCAGTCACCACCAAGAATTTTGACAGCTTATCGTACACATAACTGAAATCACTGAACAAATATGTATCAGGGTCCATATAACAAACCGTTTCATACCCCTTCTTTGTAAAGAAATACTCAATACTGAATGGCTTGATACAAGTACAAAATTCCGTCAAATTATATTTGAATGACATATTTGTCCACAACGATTCCGGAATTTCCAAAACCGATTTCGCTTCAATCACATTATCTGCCACAGACGGTTCTTTACCCGTATCAAATTCATCTGCGACAATAATAAAAAAATCAACACTTCCATTATATTGTTTGACAGACTTTTCTAGAGCTAAAGCCAAACCAATATAATTCTTAGCACATATAGTAAATATACAATGTTTATTCATAACTTATTTATTACTTTCGCTAAATATTCATCTCAAGAAGTTTATTAGCCACCATCTAATTGACTCAACTTAATTTGTTAACGTTTCATAGCAATTTAACAACTGCTTTCTTATATTTTCTGCAGAATGCCTTTCTCTAGCAATCTCCATCCCTTTTTTTGAATAATATTCCATCTTCTCATTATCTGTAGATAGACTTAATATTGCATAAGCCATCTGCCAAGGATCATTCGCAGGAACTAAAACTCCACACTCTCCATTCCCTAACAAAGTTGATATACCTCCAACATTTGTAGAAATGACCGGAACACCTAATAACATTGCTTCACATATAGAATTAGGACTATTTTCCATATACGCAGTATGCACATAAATTGTTGTATTGGTTAAATATTCAATCAAATCTTGGGGAGGTAAACTACCAACAAAATGGACATTATTTTCAATATATTTACAATCTTCAGTCTTTTCAATTACACCTTTTAACGATTTTGAAAAGTCACCTCCTGCAACATTCCATTCAAAATCAACACCTGCGGATTTTAATACTTTTGCTGTTTTTAGCATCATATCCATTCCCTTCCAAAAAACTGCACACCCTATACTAAACAACTTAATCTTGTCATTTTTTACTTTTACCTTCCACTTTTTCTGAGAAGATAAAAACAATGGACGTATCATTTCATCCACATGAAAATACGACCTGTTTTTATTCATAATCTTAGATAACGCAAAATCCCAATGAGTTCTTCCCATGTAATTATCTACAACAGACCAAACCTCACTCTCCATTTTTTTTCTACTAGCATTATTTAGCTCCATTATAAATGCGCCCAAAATTCTAGGTAGATTCAATTTGAAGTATTTTATGTAATTCCATATATTATATTTAGGAGGATAAAGTGCATTCTCTAAAGCAACTATAGAACCTTGTATATGAATCACAACAGGAATCTCTACAAACTTTGCAACTAGACCATATGGCCACTCACAACCAAACACATGAACGAGATCAGGTCTGTATGCATCAACAACAGACTTTGCTTTTTCAACTGTTTTCTTTGCAACTACTCCCCAAGAAATCATTTTCTTGATTTTATCACTTAGAGAATACGAAAAGTGTAACGGGACATACGTAATCCCGTCAATAGTTTTAACCTCATCGGAAGGATTTGATGATTCAAATGCTACAATCAATTCCACTCTTTTCTCCTCTAGCAAAATCTGTTCTAAAGAATCTTGCCATCCAGACAAAACACTATTCCCGCCTCTATATCGACTTGGCTCAGTTATTTCAAACCACAATACTCTCATTATTTCTTTTAACTAGTTTGTTTATAAAAATATTTTTTAATAATATTTTTATGTTTTCAGAATCAATAATTCTTAACAAAAGTACTAAATAAACAAAAACATAAGCTTCTTCTATTGATGGAAGTAAAGACATCACCTTTCCTATCATAAAACCAATCAAAATAAATGATAGAAAAAATAAATTGCGTTTATATAAAATTACAATTGCATAAATATATAAAAAGAAATAAGAAATAAATCCTAATATACCTCTATCAATAAGCAATCTAAAAATTATACTTTCTGCACCCAATATACCTACTTCTTGCTCCACTAACAAATTTGTATAATCTAATCCGTTACCTATAAATGGAGCTTGCATCCAATATTTATAGGTAACTAAAAATTGTAAACTTCTCTGTTCTAAACTACTTCCTCCCACATCCTCGGGATTAAGAAAAGAATCTAAAATCGCACTGAAATACTCTACATTAAAATATATAAAAACACAACAAAAAACACCTAAAACCAATAACACTCTTGCGTTAAATATCTCTTTAAATAAACAAAAAGCAGCAATGAAAGTTACTAACATTGCAGAACGAGTTCCTGATATAAAAACACCTACCAAACAACAACAAATTGTAATAAAAAAAAATAACTTATGTTTGACATATTTCATAAAATACAACTTCGCCAAGAGAACAGCCCCTATACCACATGCTATAGCTAAAATACTTGTCCAAATTGTCATTGATTGCGATCTGTACAAACCATAACGAACGTACCCTTCCCCTTGCTTAGGGATTCCGACCCCATTCATACGCAAATAATCTAAAAAGGGATTTGAAAACGTTATCGACTCAAAAACAGAATAAATAACTAGTACACATAAGTATAGCATTAAATTATTTATTAAAAAACTAATAATATTATGCTTCGGCTTAAATAACATCCAAACAGTAAGTACTAATATATATTGCTCTACCCATTTAGCTACGCTCAATGCTATTTTATACCCCAATATAGCAGAAACTGCATAGGAACCTATGCAAAGTATAAACGGCAAAAAAAAAGGGAATTTTTTCAACTCATCCCACGTTCTTGAATACAAGGTATAAAAGAAACAAAGATAAATAAACAATGTTGAAACATTAATTCCTCTACAAATTGGCAATAACGTAATCGTGGGATACCAAATAAAAACCAATAATATACACTTTTCAGGGCACTTACATAGGAAATAAAATAATAATATTGTGGCTACTAGAGAAAATAACATAAATCAATATTTCAATTGGTCTAACAACCAATTTCTAGACAAATTTCTTTTTTCGTTAATAATCTGATCAACTTGCTTATAGTCAATATCACTCGATTCAACAAAAGAGTCTTCAGAATGAATAAATCGATCAGACAAACCCAGCATTCCAAGAAAATCTTCCATTCTTGCAGAATTTCCATGACCTACTAACGGGAACGTATAGAATTCTCTGGAAAATATCACACTAAAAGCAGTCGCATGAAATGATGAAGAAATAACATAGCCAGCATTCTTAACATATTCTAAGAACTCTATTGGTCCAGCATTATTCACATTTTCATCAGCATATAACAAAGGTTTAAAATCATTGAGAGAAACAATCTTTAGCTTATACTTTTTTGCCAATTGTTTAGCTACATATTCAATAGTAGGATCGTTATGTAAAAAATCGTATACTAAAACATAATTTTTGTTTTCACTCTTTCTACACAATGTACTCCACACCTCTTTCTCTAACAAAAATACAGGATCTAAAACGTGAAACGCATCTAATCCTAAAGAATTTATAATTTTAACACCAGAAGTTTCTCTTACTGATATTGCCTTAAATCCAGACAACATTTTTTTTATAAAATCAACAGATTCTTCCGGAATAGTACTTGAGCCAAAACTTGCAGCATAAGAAATTCGTTTATTGCAATCATCCTCAAACGCACAATAAAACGCAGGATCTAACCCATTACCATATGATACATTCCATATTTGATCGCTACCCGCAACAAAAAAATCAGCACTAGGCTTATTATTTTTTAAATCTGAAAATGTTGTATACTTAAGCTCTGTACATTTTAAATATTCACACTTAAATTTATCAAAATTTAACTTTCTTTTTCTCCCAAAAATCTCCCATCTATTCTGCCATAAAGCTAAAAAAGGTTCAGAAAAAGGACATAAATCAGCAACCTTTCGTAAAAAACCTGTTGAAGCTAACCGAAAATAATCATATCTTCTTCTATTTTTATTAGGCAAATAATCAATTATTTCAACATTATGACCAGAAATATTTAAAAAATGTAACAAAGCATATGCTTGCAATGAAGCTCCATAATTATAAACATCATGACATGTAATTGTCTTTATTTTCATCTCAAAATCTGATTACATTTAATCTTTTCACAATTTTTCCTACTATTGAATTTACCCTCACCAAAAACTTCCACGAAGCTTCGAAAAAAGAATATTCAGACTTTAGCATCATCCATGCAAGCCAAGATAAAGAAGCTTCTCCTGCATTTTTTTTCATCTGCCCTTCTGCAATCTGTTCAAAAGGTAATTCTTCAAGAATACAACGCTTATTCTCTCTCAATGAATTAACTATCAACTTACCTTTCTCAGTAAAAGAGATTAACGTAGAGACACCAACGTCATCTTTTTCATAAGTACGTCCCCAAGCATCACCAATTCTTATATCAGCAGAAGATTTGTCATATTTAAATTTACAATTTTTGACACATTGGCGACCACAACAAAAATCTCCCAAAAAAAGATTATAAAAAATATCACCTTGTGATAAACGAGAGTTATAAAATCCTTTTTTTCCCTTTATCAACAAATTATAAGAATCATGCCAATTAACGGGTTCATTAGTATTAACACCATCCATACTAATAGCCCAAGAATCATGCCAACCAGTAAATTTATTTCGCCAAGAAGCATAAGTTATTTTTCCCACTTTTTCTTCTACCAATTTCATATAATGCTTCCATGCTAAGTAACTAGGCACACTATGGCAGAAGAAATCCATCAATACAAAATTATCTTCTATCTTTAACCTTTTTATATATCTTCTAAAACTATCTATTTGACACGGAGTTCCTGTTACTAAATATTTATCAGTCTTATTTATTTGAGAAAGACCATTCACCGTATAACTTTGAAGATATTTAGACCCTATACTTCTAATTAATTCTATTTTGTTTGTTGCTATATAATGTTCTGGACGCTGATTATCAATATTGTACTCTACTCCACAAACTTTATATCCTTTTTCTATCAATAAAGAAGCGATTTCAAATCCGACTCCTCCTGAAGATGCTTTTCTTCTAACTAAATTATCAGAACTCCATGCTCCCCAACTTTTAATATCTGTTGACTGAGATGCGAGTTCTTTGCTCAAAAACGAACAATTATCTGTACATAATCCGCACTCAACACACAAATCAGGATTGGTAATATTCGGTGTATAAAATCCCCTATCATTAAGTTTTAACTCAATAATTTTCTTCGGACACGAAATTGAACAAACTCCGCATCCAAAACAATAATTTAACACTCCAACATTAGTATATTTCATCCTTTATTCCCCACAATACCCAATATATACAAATAATGTACAACACGTTCCTTGATACTCAATTTATTTTTTATGCAGACATAATGCTTTCTCATATCTTCAATCTGTCCAAATTCCTTTGCCGATAAATAATATACTCTGGCTTTAAACTCATCTAAAGAGTTCATATATGGTAATTTATAATAATCACAAAAAAATCGTCTTACATCAAAAGATGATTGAATAAAACGTAATCTAGCATCGTAACTTATTCTACCAGAAGCTGAATTTTTCAATACTCTGTAAACCCCAAGTACTTCATCAATAAAATGAATCGAATAATGCTTAGATATATATAGCCACATAGGAAGGTCCCCCATTGCAAAATTAGGAAGTTGTATATTCTTACGATATTCATTAAGAATTTTCACTCTATAACAAGCTGTTAAAGTCGGCACAGGATTCCCTTTAAAAAAAATATCTTCAAAAGATGTTGCCTTTCCTCCTATAAAAGAACCACACATTCCTTTTGCTTGCAAATATTCTTTGGCTTTTCCATATACCAAACCACACTCATCATTCTCTTCCAAAAAATCTACTTGTTTTTGTAGTTTCAAAGGGTCAATCCAGTAGTCATCGCCTTCACAAATAGCCTCATATTTAACTCCATCTCGCCACTCTGCTAAATATGGAAATTTCTTTTTCTTTTGAGAATAATGATTTTCTTTCAAAAACATCGCAACCATAAAACAATTCTTGTTTGTTTTATGCTGTGCATATTGAATATACGCAAATTCAGTCTCTTTTTCGTAAGCAACAGAAGCATCTGACAATTCAAATTCCTCCGTCATAAATTTACGGATTACCTCCTGCTCCCCATCTGTAGATGCATCGTCAACAACAAGTACTACAAAGGGAAAGTTAGTTTGTTGCATCACAAAACCATTCAGTGCATCCTTAATGTATGCAGATTGGTTGTAGGTAAAACATCGAACTGAAACTAACGGATTACTAATTGAATTATCACAAATTTCCATATATCAAAACTTAATTTACAACGACACAGTTGCACGTCTTGGTTCAAAACAACAACAAGGACGAATTGCCACAATTCTAACGCCACTAGCTCTCTGTGGTCCAACATTAAGAAAAGTTGCTAACACAGTTGTACCTCCTCCCAATCCTAATGGACCAACATTTGTCTCATTAACTCTTGCAGTTATTTCTTTTTCTAATTCAGATTGAATACTATAATTACCTTTCACCATAGCTTCCATCATCATCGAAGTTGCTTCATATTGAGAACGACCTACTCCAATAGCCAAAGTACACGGTGTGCAACCTAATTTCTTCACACCTTCTGATGCTCGTTTTACAATCTCATCTACCACTACATGAATGCTATGTTTATGAAAGATACTCTGAGTAATACCGCGGATAGCCGGACCTCCTCCCAACATCAAAACGGTTAAACGCATTTCGTCTTCTTGTATATTTCGGACAATCAAAGGAGCCGCATCTAAAGCGGCTGCATCTTCATAAAGACCATCTGATTGTTCAATACGCTGGATGTCATTGCCTTTAACAGCCATCGGTCGTCCAGGTAGTTCTCGCAAACCTTGACGAACCCCTTCGTGGATATCTTCAATAAGTTGTCCGGTTACTACCTGATTTGGCCCTACTTCTAAATACAGATGAGGAATACCTGTATCGTCACAAAGGGGACTACATTTAGAACATGCAACTCTCGCATTTTCTAACGTCTGAGATAATGCCCACTTCGCATTATTACATATCTCTTTAGCAATAGCAAATTCATAAGCTTCAATTTGATCCTTTCGAAATGAAGATCCTGCCCTTACCAAAGTTTGTTTTACTTTATTGATTATATCAGAATTCATTTCAATATATGCTTTTACCATGTGCAACAGCTATAATAGCTTGATAATTTTCTACTTTGATACGATGCAAGGCTTCCATTCCTAACTCAGGGAAAGCAACAACTTCTCTTTCTAAGGTCAAACTTTCCAACAAAGCTGTCACGGGAGGAATTACCGCAAAAACAGAATTATTCTCATTCAACGATTGAATGGTATAGGAGGATAAAGCACCCTTCCCTAAATGAAGCTTAACTCCTGCCTTCGACAACGCAGGAAAACTACTTTCTATCTCAAATTTATTACTAGAAGTAGGACCTACACCCGCTGGACTCACTGCCGTATGAAAGATGATAGACCCCTTCAAATCTATTCCATATTCTTCCAATTTACCTTGTTCTATCAGTTTCACTATTTTAGGAAGAACAGCATCTCTCCCCGTATAAATATATCCGGAAATAGAGACGACATCACCCACTTGCAGTTGGCTGATGTCTGTTTCTTGAATGGGAGTTTTCAAGTATATCATATTATTTCAATTTATCTAAAAGGGTAGGTAATTCAAATGACGGTTGTTGGATGGTGTGAATAATATCTTTACATCTTTCCTTAGTAAAACCACTGGCTGTAACTAAAGATACGAACTTTTCTTCAATTTCCTCATCCGTCAATGGATTTTCAGGCTCTCCTTTCGGATAATCTACCCGACAGGTTAGTTTGGTTCCATCGCCCATGGTTAAATGAAGAATGGAAGCACGTTTCCGAGGTACTAAAGATGATAATTCTTCATTTTCTGTTACCGTCACCCTTTTTGCCAACGAGAGTATAGTTTTATCTGTCATATTAGTTCCGTTATAAGCCTCCATACCTGCACTGCCTGTGCATAAGGCCAAAGCTACGCTGAATGGCAAACTCATCTTGGCAGAACTGATGCCCAAGATGTCCGTATGGTCATGTCCGGCAACCGCCAACTTGTATGCTTCTACCTCAATCGAAGTTATATCCGAAGGATAGATATCATACTTTTCCCGGAGTGTCAACGCCGCTTCAATAGTAGGATGTGTATGTCGGCATGCTGCATACGTCTTCATATAAATCTGCGTGATGGCTAATGGGCTGGTCGAATCAAAATACGTCAGATATTCTGTTTTCGGTTCATCTGTCATCACCTTCAAAAATCCACGTTTGCCTCCTATTGCATCAAATGGAGGAGCAAAACGAGCTTTACCCAGATATGCAGCAGCTACCGCATCCATAGCTGCACGTCCTACATTGAGTGGTTTATAGTCAGCATTATCCTCCTGCATTTCCAATACACCGGCCGCACAAGTCACAGCAGCCGACAAAGCCGATTTCATTTGCTCCTCATCAAAACCAAGTGCTGCCGCAATTCCCATGGTTGCCCCTACTGTACCGCAGGTACCTGTAGCATGATAACCACGAAGTTTATTCCCTGGTTGGATGGCACAAGCCAAACGGACAGTTACTTCATAACCAATGATGGCTCCGTATAAAAAATCTTCACTAGAAAGATTTTCTTTCTCTGCTATTGCCAATAGGGCTGAAAAGATAGTACTTCCTACATGCAAAGCTCCCTGACGATGACCGTCATCCAATTCGAGAACATGAGCATTCATTCCATTGATGAGAGATGCTGTTTGCATATCAGTTTTACAATTCAGTCCAATGACAGTAGCGTTCTCATTACCATGCCCCATTGTCTGAATATAATCAAGAGCCTTGCCCGAAAAAGAACATGCACCAGAAATCGTTACTGCCAAATAGTCTATCAAACATTTTCTTGCTTGGAGATAAACTTCCGAAAGAATAGATTCCTTTGTAATTAAACGTATATCTTGAATGAACCGATCTGTCATTTCATTTTATTAATTTATCCTTAATTCTCCTTATATGAGGATTGACTAAATTATAAAAAAGTATATAAGCTTCCATCTTAAAAAAAACAGAACTTGTCACATAAACTGTCACAAAAACGAGAAACATGATACATGCATCAACATATAATGAAATCTGGATTAGCCCCCCCCCTATATAAGAAATTGCAAAAGCTACGGTAGAAAGTAGTAAAACCGGTACTATATCTAATAACTGTCTCCATAACTTATAACCTATATAATATGAAACTAGTGAAGCATTTATAATATAAATTAGCCATGATTTCATTACCATTCCTATTAGCAATCCTTTCATTCCCCCAAAAAACAAACCAACTATCATAAATAATAAACCTATACCTTGTTTAATAAAAGACCAAATAAACATCACTTTACTTTTTCCTATCGCGGCTATAGATTGAGAATTAACAGATTGCAAACAAATCGCCAAACCTGCAATACAAAGAATTTGAAAAAAAGGTACCGCAGGAAGCCATTTATCAGAAAATAAGAGTATAAAAATTGGTTTTGCCAAAAGTATCAATAAAAGCATCATTGGAAATGTTAAATAAGAAACAGACAAAGTCAGTTTCTTGATAGTTTTGATGAGACTATTTTTATCATCTTGCAATTCTGCATATAAAGGATAAGACACTTGACTCAGTATTTGAGAAATACTTGTAGATGCTAATTTCTCTGTATTATGAGCTTTAGAATAAAATCCCATTTGAGCAGCGTCATAGAAACGACCAATAAGCAATCCTTGAATATTGTTTACAAAAGTTGAAAGTAACGTAGACAAAAACATATAAAATCCAAAGCTAAACAATTCCTTAAAGGATTGAATAGAAAAGACTAATAAAGGCTTCCATTTATTAGTCAACCAATAAATAACCGTTGGTATAGAAGACATTAAAAGATTTTGAGCTACCAATGACCAAACCCCAAAGCCTTTATATGCCATCACTATAGTAACCATCAAAGAAACTACAGAAGAAAACAATGTTACTATTGAGATTTTCTTGAACTTAAATTGCTTATTTAACTGATTTGTTTGAATTAGTTGAAACGCATTGATTATCAATGCAATTCCCTGAACACGTAATACAGGACATAATAACTCGATATGATAAAATTGTGCAACAAAAGGAGCTGATAAATATAAGAGGACGTATATAACAATTGACAAACCTAAATTCCAAAAGAATATCGTAGAATAATCTTCTTGTGTAGGTCTTTTCTTTTGTATCAAAGCCGAACCAAATCCTCCATCAATAATTGTAGAAGACAAAAGCATAAATATAGCCAACATACCTATACAGCCATAATCATTAGGGGTTAACAAGCGTGCCAAAACTATATTTGAGATAAATTGTATAAATATACTCATAAATCTCTGAATAGAAGTCCAAAAAGCACCCGTTACTGCCTTATGTTTCAATTGTTTACAATCCTTCATAATTAGCGGCTAAAAAATGAGAATCTACATAGCATTCGATAGCATTTTCCTTCTATTCTAGAAAGAATAGTGTTTTTTGATATAAAAGCAAGATATTGATACAACACACGATACCTTAATGAAACTTTAGTTCGTTCCAACTTATTAATGGAATCCAAATAGGTATGTACTATTTGGTAAGAAAGCTTATTCCCATCAATATTAACACAACAAACAGCTCCATACCGACCATATTTAGGCACTTGTTTATAAGTTAATTTATTAACAATAGGATAAGACAACGTTATAGGAATATTTTTATTACTTCGTTCCAAAATAGAAGGATAATAAGTTACTCGAGGAGGGACTATATATCTGTCTGGAAATAAGAAATTACCTAAACTCATCGCAATAAAGCGATTTTTATAACTAAAGGTAGGCTGAAGTATATGAGTATGACTGCCAATAACAGCTGTTGCACCTTCCTTTATAAATAATTTTGCAGCTTCTATATCAACATATAAAGGGCGTTTTTTATGCTGGACCCCCCAATGCGGAAGAATAAAAAGATAATCATACGTATCCTTATATCTTCTAATATCATCCAATACTTTTTCTTTACTATAAAAGTTCAAACCTCCAGCATTTTCACTAGGAACATATCTAGCACTAGTATCGGGATAACAATATCCCAATAATCCAACTTTACACCCCCTAACAATTAGTGTGGCAGGTCTTGATGCCTCTTCTTCATTTCTACCAGCTCCAAAATAAGCTATTTGGTTAGCTTCTAATACCTCAATTGTATGACCCAACCCCTCCAAATCACAATCACAAGCATGATTATTTGCTAAAGAAACAGCGTTTATATTCAATTTCTTTAATACACTTATACTTTCATCAGGAGAATATATAATATTTCCCATATGCTTGTTGGCTATTTTTATATGACAAAGTGTATTCCCATCTCCTATTGCAGACTCCAATGTACCTACCCGAATGTCAAAACCATCAAAAAGAGAACTCAGATTTTCACCTAATTCCCATCCGTAAACAAGAGTACCTCCAGGATTTATATCTCCGACAAAACCTATCTTTATCATAGGACCAACAACAAATTACATATTATCAATCAAGAAAACAAGCAATCTTCAAATTCTTTATATAGACCCTTCCCAAATTCAATTTGAGGCATAGACATCTCACCCCAATTAGCTTCTATAACTACCCAGCCCTTAGTCGATAATGCCAAATCAAATGCAAGGTATTTATGCTCTTTGGCCATAGATTCATGCATTTTTCTCACAAACACCAACAATTCATCCCATTTAGGTATTTGCATTCCTATATAAGTTATTTGTGAATCAGGATGTTTATCAAAGCTATTACCACGTTTATCATATCCTTTTGTTATGATTTTACCTGTTTGAGGGTCAATTGCGGCAAAAGTACCTCCACTACCCGCATTATCTACTATACTGCCAGACCGTCCAATTCTAATGGAAGGATAAATAATACGATTACCTTTTGCAGTCCTAAAAGATGGTATTCTTAGTGTATTTAAGCTAGAGGCATTCCACTGAGCAATACGAGTATCTTGCTCTACAATCTCTTCCAATATAAAAGGCGTATTGAAAGACAATAGGTGATTAAACGCCTTTTCAGTATTGTTCTCAAAATTTAGTAAATCAAGAATAATAATACCACTACCACATCCTCCTCTTGAAGGCTTGGCTATCACCTTCTTATGCTTATTCATAAAAAAAATAAAAGATTCATAATCTGAAGGAGCTGCTATTTCGCAAGCATCTCTACAGAAAAAGTCCTTCGCTATTTTGTAAAAACAATACTTATCCTTTATTTGATCAAAATAAATATTCCAATTCTTTCCCATATTTTTTATAAGCAAATCGTCTTTCCGTTTTCTTGGTAAATAAGTTGCTCGTTCTTTAGACGTTCGTTTTGGAAAATTATAGCAAAAATATTCATTAGCATTAGTTCCATACTTTAAATAGCAATAAACTATATCATAAAAAACTTCATCCATATATGACTTATTTTCCAATTTTTCTTTTTTAAGAAAGTATTCACAATTCTCCATTATGTGAGAATATGCATCATATCCTCCGTACATTTCAACATGCCCGACCTGCATCTTTTGAATGAATCGCCTCACTTTAAAAACTGGGCAAATTTGAAATATTATAGAAGAAATTTTTTTCTTAAAGGTAAGCAATATAGCCATAACTTAGAATAATAAAAGTTTAAATTACAATAACTTATTTTGGAGCATTTCCGTATTGCCTTCTTCATATAAAACAATATTCTCTACAGCATCTTTCATCATAGCATGAAATGTTTCAAAAGATAATCCTCCAATATGGGGGGTAAGAATCACATTGTCTGAAGTTGACAAAAGGTGATTGTTTATAGATATTGGTTCTTCATAATGAACGTCCAAACCCGCAGCTCGAACTTTTCCATTTTTCAATGCTTTATAAAGAGCAACTTCTTCAATAAGTTTTCCTCGTGCTGTATTGACAATGATTGCATCTGACTTCATCATAGATAACGTTCTTTCATTGAGAATCTCCTTGTTATCATTAGTTAATGGACAATGAAAAGAAAGAATATCTACTAATGGTAACATCTCTTCCAATGAAGATATATATGTCGCATATAGTTTCTGTTCTTGTTCTGATGATAATTGGCAAAGATCCGTATAAAGGATTTTTGCACCAAAAACATGCAAATATTCGGCGACTTGTCTGCCAATGGCTCCCATACCTACTAAACCTACCGTTTTGCCGTAAAGTTCGTGACAAGAAGTGCCTGTTTCCTGTTTTTTCCATATACCTTGGCGTACTTGTTTGTCAATAGCGGGAATTCGTTTTAAGCAAGATAACATCAATGCAAGGGTATGTTCGGCTACACTGCGTGCGTTAACGCCTGCATTAACATATACAGGAATGCCCCTTTGCTTGATTTCTTCCTTATCAAGCATCTCAGTTCCGACACCGGTACGTTGTATCATCTTCAGCTTCTTGGCTGCATCCAATACTCCCTTGTCGATAGGCAAGCGTCCGCTTACCAAGAAATAATCAGCATCTTCTGCCTCTTTAACCAGTTGTTCGTAAGTAGGAGTATCAAGTGTCTTGATGGTATATCCTTCGGGAACTACAGACTGAAGTATTTCCCAAGGACGACCTGTATAACGATAAGTATGAAGTATTTTGGGCATAAATCTATTTACGTTGAGTTAATAGTTTAGCATTACCCAGATAAACAATATGGGATAATAATAAAGAAATAAACAACACTAATATAGGCATTGCATATAACGCCGGAGTATTGGTTTCTAAATGGTAGTGTTCATATATGTATTCTAATACATGCCATACAAATGGATGTAAAATATAGACATACATCGAATATCGTTTACCAACTTCTTGGATAACACTTTTATGTTGTTGTGGATTGTTTACTGCATAAAGAAAAAGACAGAATACTTGAGGGATAGTAACGATATTGACTCCAAAATCTCTTCCTAACAAATAACGTTCTAACAAACATAATAATGTTGTTATGACAATCGTAAAAAGTAATGTATGGTTGCTTATACGTAAAGTGGATTGATTCTTGTGAATCCAATGTCCTAACATGAAAAAAGCAAAGCCTTCGACTAAAAAGTTACGATAAAACATGTTTGGAACAGATATCCCAACTAAATGCATTCCTTGTGCCATGATTATATATACTAAAAACATGAATGCAGCAATAGGGTAAGCATATTTCAGCAATCCAAACCGTTCTATAATTGCATATAAAATATACACATAAAGCAAAGCGAACAAAAACCAATATTGACCTGCGATAATTGGAGGTGTATTGAATAATAAGAATTTGCAAATTCTTCCAATTGTTATATGCCAATTGATGTTGTCAAACAAAAGGGATTGGATTATAACGAATACAAGATAAAACAAAGAAGCATTTATTGTTATTTTTAAAATATGTATGACCTTCTTATTAAAGAGCCATGAGCCGTTATCTTGATAATTTGTTGATTTATAGCAGAAGTAACCAGACACCATAAAAAAGAGAGGTACACAAAAACGACTGATAGCTTGCACAACAGTGCCCATGATACCTGGAAACTCGCAATGCATAAAAACAACAAAGATACAAGCTATACCTTTGATGAAGTCCAAACAATAATTATATTGCTTCATGCTGCTTATACTCCAAACAATTCTATATAACTACCATCATGTTCAATAACACCATATGCTTCAGAACGCATCATGATACGTTGTGCCCAAGCCTTATGCGGACCAATCTCATTCATACCCTTACTTCCTTGAATCACACCACCCGATGTGTTCATGATTTGATAGGCATCATCGTATTCATCTTTAGTAACAGCAAGCATACCATTGATGTAATTCAAATGTGTTGGGTGAATGCATGTTTTACCCATAAAGCCATTTGCCTGATCAAGTACCAACTCACGCATCAATCCATCCACAGCATCATTCACAACAGCCTTTCGTTTTAACAATGTTTGCTGCAAATCAACCTTTGGAAGTTCATTCATATTCTTCATTCGCTTGTTAGCCTTGAAATATTCCCAAACCGGTCCGCTTACTGTATAATCATTATTTCGAGTAAACACATTCAAGATATCCATCAAACAGTTACTTACGGTCATTATATCATAAATCGTGTAATTAATGCCTCTACGTACACCAAAACAGCTAGAAAAATCTGTACCACCTACACGAACGTTCAAAACTAATTTCTTATGACAATCACAAACATTTTTGATTGCCATCAATTCAAGAAGTCGCGTTTCCTTATAAGCCACACGTGAATCTTCAATGATAGGCATACCATAGATGATTTCCCCAAATTTAGCATTCAACTCCACTAAATGCTCCATATAAGGAGCCGCAGTTATGCTATTGAATTTTGGAAAGTTGAAACCACACAAGTACTTGATGTGACGTGGTTGGAGCATCGATGCAAAATGCTTGAACTGCTCTACACTACGTACACGGAAAAATATCAATGGAATATCTTCGTACTTGAGAGTACCGTTTTCTACATTATCAGCCAATGTTTCAAGCACATGAATACAATTGATTTCTGCTGCCGGTACGTCCTCTTCCCTACAAGCATCTTCAAAACACATGACCATTGAAGTCAATCCAGGATACTTCTTGTCAATAACTGCCTGTGCAAAATCTTTTGTGCCAGGCATATACATAGTAGCTCCCAAACAATATTGAAGTAGCTCTCGGTCTGTATATTTATTGAAATCACTGGGCGCTTTTACAAATTGATATGTGGGGTTATATTGATGATGTTTCATTCTTTTATTGCTTTATATATAAATCCTTACGCAGTATTTGATTTCCATTTGAATCGAAAGCATTGATTCTTTCAAAAGTAATCTTTACTTTATCTAGAACATCCTGACGGGTATCACCTGATATCAGAATAGCAGCTATACGACCACCACTAGCTCGATCGTCTGTGATTACACTACCTGGAGTCTTATGATAATGAATACTATCTACAATACCTTCGTTTAATAAGTCTTCAATACCTGTCATACGATGAAATGTAGAAGGGACGCCATAGACCAAGTTTACTGAAAAATAGCGATTTGAACACTGATACCGAACGTCAACTGACTTCTGCAAATACGAATCTATGGTTGATGAAATAATATCAAAACCTGTGTTGCTTTTAATATTTTTATAACTTATACCTCCTCCGACTCTAGGCGCAAATTCTATCACACTAATCTCATCTCCATCAATGATATATTGTACATGAAGAGGCGTATTGTCCAAATTGAATACGTTAGCAATACAAGTAGTACTCTCTTGTATTTTTGCTAAGGCCACTTCTGATATATTAGGAGGTGTGATAGTAGCATAACATTTTAATACCTGATTTTCACCTTCAATTATAGAAATTCTTTCTGAAATCATCAAAATATTAGCTATTCTATCCTTTATAAATGCATAAACACTGACTTCTACACCCGAAAAAAACTCTTCAACAACTGTTCGACCTGTACGACTAATTTTTTTTGCATCATTCAAAAATACTGACAATTCATTAAAATTATTTGCTTTCTTCACTCCTGAAGCCGCACAACTATCTGCAGGTTTTACCATCACAGGAAATCGCAATCCAAAATTTGTCAAATTTTCATCCTTATCCAAAAATACGTATCGCGTCGTTGGAATATTGTTGGCTACCATAACCTCCTTCATATAACCTTTATTTGTTATGTTGTTAGCCAATTCATATGAATATGGTCGAGGTAAATTCAACTTTTCTGCCACATAACATGCCGTAATATTCGCCTGATCAACACATGCACTGATAACCAAACTCGCATTAAATTCTATAGCTACATTTAATACAGCCTCACAATCTAACGTACTTTCTTGAATATGAACATCTGCATACTGTTTTGCAGGAGGATTTGATAAATAATCTACTAATACAACAAAAAAATTACGTTCGTGCAACTGCCGAATCAACTCTATATGAGGACTAGTTCCTCCCAAAACAATAGCAACCTTCCTTTCCGTCATAATCATACTTACTTGGGAGAAACAATAGCTTCTGGATAATAGCTATCGATCATTCTTTTCACCAACAATATTTGCTTTGCCCGTTGCTTAGCTTCTTTTTCCGTAGTATCATAACTATGATTAGCTGCAACAGACCCTCCTGTTTTTAGATATACAGGAGATGCTACACGAATAAACTCAGGAACCTCATAATGGCGAATAAATCCACCTGAGGATTTTGGATTTTCAGTATGAATATCAATTGGAATATCTACAGCTGCACGCATAGACGAAAGCATTTGTAACTGGATATCCCTCACAGGATTAATAGAATTCGCACCTAGCATCTCTAAAACTTTTGCTGAACAAGGATTACCATGTCCTGAATGGGCAGAAATTTTAAAATGACAATCAGATGGGATAAATCCTTTTTTACGAGCTTCATTCAAAACAAACAACAACCCTTCGTCATATACCAGAAAACCTCTTACACCTAAACGAACGCCTCTTCGGATCTCTTCTATTCCACGAACAACTTGTTCTTGACCTCTTAAACGATACCCCATTCGCTGTCCTTCTTCCGTTTTCACAGAAGCACTCGTATCGTTGGTAGCTCGTGGTCCACAAGCTAAAACCAATTCAACATTCCATCTTTGAGCATATTCCACCATTTTCAATATTTCATCATCGGTCAAAAACATAATCCCTTTTGTTTGTGTAACCCTATGTATTTGAATACCATATTCATCCAACTGCTCCAATAACGCTTTCATAGAACCTGGACCTTGTATCCCTGGTACTTCAAAACGATATTGGCCACCATCGGGGAATCTCTTTTCTGATGTTGGTAAAGTATATAGATCACCTACAGGCAAGCCTACATTCTTCAAAAAATCTCGAGTTTCTTTCATTTCAATTTATAATCAAATTATACTATCAAGTATTCTTTCTATATCTTCTCGGCTCAATTCATGATGCATTGGCAAACAAATTACACTATCTGCCATTTTGTGAGCATTAGGCAAGTTATCTCTTGACGAACTTGGTAATCCGCAATAAGTAGCAAACTCACTAATCAAAGGATAAAAATAACGACGACCTAATACTTTGGCTTCTTTCATTTTAAAATACAATTCATCGCGAGTCATACCATATTTTTCTGCATCAACAAATATTGGGAAATAACTATAATTATGCTTCACCCCCGGCATATCCTCCATAAAAGAAATTCCATCAACATCCCGCAGACCCTCTCTATACTTAATCGCCACCTGATGACGAGACTCAATAGCAGCATCCACCTGACGAAGATTTAGCAATCCGTATGCGGCGCGCATCTCATCCATCTTGCTATTAATACCGGGAGCCACCACCTCTGTCTCTCCGGCAAAACCAAAGTTCTTTAAATAGTCAATCCGTTTTTTTGTCTCTTCATCATGCATCACCAATGCTCCACCTTCTATCGTATTATAAACTTTAGTAGCGTGGAAACTCAATGTGGACATATCTCCAGCGTTCAAAACACTCTCTCCATTTACCTCCACTCCAAAAGCATGAGCAGCATCGTAAATCACCTTTAATCCATATTTATTTGCTATCTCTTGAATCCTCTTTGTATCACAAGGTTTTCCATACACATGCACCGGCATTATGGCCGTTGTTTTAGGAGTAATAGCCGCCTCAATCTTATCTGGATCTATATTACCTGTCTGCAAATCTATGTCAACAAAAACCGGTTTAATCCCGTTCCACCACAAAGCATGTGTAGTTGCCACAAAACTATAAGGAGTTGTTATCACTTCTCCAGTTATCCTCAAAGCCTGCAACGCTGTTATCAATGGCAAAGTACCATTCGTAAACAAACTAACGAATGGCACCTTTAGATATGAAGCCAGTTCAGCCTCTAAGCGTTTATGAAAACTACCATTATTGGTTATCCATTTACTATTCCAAATTTCTTTCAATAAGGAATGAAACTCATCTAAATCCGGAAGCAGTGGAGAGGTAACTGTTATCGTAACTTTACTCATTTCTAAACTATTTTTTGTATTATCATCATTAATCAACCCACTCTGCAAATTTAAATATTTTTGCTATGGAAACATAAAAAATAAATCCTATTAGCGAACCTACAATCAATGCTAATAAATAATGGCGAGAACGAGAAATAATGACAAAATGCATACACTAAAGTTCCCATTAATAATGACAAAAACAAGATAGGGAACAAATCCATCATCTGCTTGACAAACCCAACATTAATCAGTTTACCAGTATAGTATGTATTGACAGACCAATTAATCAAAGATGTAATAATACTTGTTATTCATCATTCAAAACTCTTCATCACAATGCCACACACAACACTAAAACCCGCCATTCAAATAAGCTCTTGTTATATAATATGATGGCTCATAATAAGCACTTGAATTATAATTGTCTATGACATCACATAAGTCTGAATTATAAACTTCGACTAACCCATCCACATAATTTTCAGAGACAGAATCTATCAAACGAGAATAGACGCTTCCCATTTCGAGGGGAGTGGGAATCTTATCACACAAATTCTTATCCACATTTGTAATATCAAAAGTTCCGTCCTGCAAATTAAACTCCTCTATCCACTCAGCCTCAACTTGCAAAGGATTGGAAGAATGAAGAACCTGTGCCAAACTTAAAAAGTGATATAATTTTTCTTTTCCTATTTGGTTTACAACGTATGAATTGTGCTGTTTAATTTTCCTTGCAACTCGTTCTACCATATAGCAGACAAAAAACAAATCATTCGTTGAAATTGATTCTTCGGGAAAATATTTGTTTTTCATAAAGTGTAATGGCTTTTGAACGAAATAGTTTTTAAAGCATTCTCGGTGCAAAATACAATCTGATGAGTCGGATACTTATATTTTGCCTACTCCCCAAAAGCCTCTCTCGAAATATTGATGCAACAAATATCTCCTCTCTTGAGTTTGTACCCCCTCTTAATCTCGTCCAAATATATCCCTCGTGTAAACCTTATCTTTAACATCATCCAAAACGGGATCATAACGATTGGCCACGATAGCATTGCTGAGAGACTTAAAACGTTCAATGTCATTCACCACCTTGCTGCCAAAGAATGTGGTTCCGTCCTCCAAAGTCGGTTCATAAATTATCACCGTTGCTCCCTTTGCTTTGACACGCTTCATGACACCTTGAATGGAACTCTGACGAAAGTTATCGGAATTACTCTTCATCGTCAAACGATACACTCCAATTGTCACCTCCTTTTCTCTATCTTGATTGTATCCACTTTGGTCGGTGTAATCATAATATCCTGCTTGTCGAAGAATTTGGTCTGCAATAAAGTCCTTACGTGTTCGATTGCTCTCAACAATGGCAGTCATCATATTTTGAGGGACATCCTCATAATTGGCCAACAACTGTTTCGTGTCTTTGGGCAAACAATATCCACCATAACCAAAACTTGGATTATTATAGTGAGTTCCGATACGCGGATCCAGACCTACACCTTGAATGATGGCTTGCGCATCCATTCCCTTAACCTCCGCGTAAGTATCCAACTCATTGAAATAACTGACACGAAGAGCCAAATAGGTATTGGCAAACAACTTAACTGCCTCAGCCTCCTTTATGCCCATAAAGAGAATATCAACCTCCTCTTTCAGGGCACCCTCTTGCAATAACCGTGCGAATGTTTTAGCATAGCTTTCAATATCAGGATGAGCAACTGCCTCTATTGCCCTGTTTTCATCTTCAAAACCATCCGCCTCGATTTTTTTCGGATAACCAACAATAATCCTGGACGGATATAGATTATCATATAAAGCTTTGCTCTCTCTTAAAAACTCCGGAGAAAAAAGCAAATTGAACTTTTTACCTTTTAGAGCAGCCGTTTGAGCAAACTTATCCGCATATTTTACATAAAGATTTCGAGTATAACCTACTGGAATAGTTGATTTAATCACCATTACAGCGTCCGGATTCACGTCCAGCACTAAATCAATAACCTCTTCTACATGACTCGTATCAAAATAGTTTTTCACAGGGTCATAGTTTGTCGGAGCTGCAATCACAACAAAATCAGCATCAGCATACGCAGACCTTCCATCTAATGTTGCAGACAATCGCAAATCCTCCTCCTTCAGATAATTTTCAATGTAATCATCCTGAATCGGCGACTTCTTTGCATTGATTAAATCCACCTTTTCCTTCACCACATCAACAGCCACAACATCATGATGCTGAGCCAACAATGTAGCAATACTCAAACCCACATATCCGGTTCCTGCAACGGCAATTTTCAAATTTTCGAAATCCCTCATACAAATCTATACCTATATATAGACAATATCAACGTCCTTTATACATCTCCTCGTAATATTTCTCGTAATCTCCACTAAGGATATTGTCCATCCACTCCTGATTATCCAAATACCAACGAACCGTTTTTTCGATACCCTCTTCAAACTGAAGGCTCGGTTCCCAACCCAACTCATTCTTGAGTTTTGTTGAATCTATTGCATAACGCAAGTCATGACCTGCTCGGTCTGTCACGTACGTAATCAAATGCTCGCTTGTTCCCTCTGGATTTCCTAACAAACGATCGACGGTCTTAATGATAACCTTTATCAGGTCAATATTTTTCCACTCATTAAATCCGCCAATATTATAGGTATCATTGATTTTACCATTATGGAAAATAACATCAATTGCTCTTGCATGATCAACAACATACAACCAATCTCTCACATTTTCACCTTTACCATAAACCGGAAGAGGTTTCCCCTGTCGAATATTGTTAATAAACAAAGGTATCAATTTTTCAGGGAATTGATAAGGACCGTAATTATTAGAACAATTTGTAACGATTGTAGGCAAACCGTATGTATCATGGTAAGCACGAACAAAATGATCTGAACTTGCTTTTGAAGCCGAATAAGGAGAGTGCGGATCATATTTAGTTGTCTCATAGAAGAAATTCTCTCCGTATGCCAAATGATGTTCTCCACTTGAAGCCGTTGTCGTAAAAGGAGGTTCAATACCCTCTGGATGAGTCATCTGTAATGCTCCATATACCTCATCCGTAGAGATATGATAAAAACGTTTTCCCTCAAAGTCACCCTTCCAAAACTCTTTTGCCACTTGCAACAACGTCAAAGTTCCCAAAACATTTGTTTTAGCAAAAGTAAATGGGTCGCGAATACTACGATCCACATGACTCTCAGCCGCAAGATGTATCACATTATCAATATTATATTTTTCAAAGATAGATTGAATTGTTTCAAAATCACAAATATCCGCTTTTTCAAAAGCATAATTCGGAGCAGGCTCTATATCTCTCAAATTCGCCAAATTACCGGCATAAGTCAATTTGTCAAGATTAACAATACGATACTCCGGATATTTATTCACAAAAAGACGCACCACGTGAGAACCAATAAATCCGGCTCCACCGGTCACTAAAATACTTTTCTTAAAGCTCATAAAATAATATTCTTTATTTTGACACAGACTAAAACAAAAGACTGTTTACACATGAATTTTTTCAAACATATCTGAACTCATCACCATTGAACAGGCTAATACACCATCCAATCTAACCAAAATACGATCTTCTCGTCCGACCTTAACCAACTCACCTGTCAACCCCTTCATAACCCCGGAAGTAACGATAATTTTATCACCTTTCACATACAACAAATCATCCTCCATCCGAAAAGTATCATCAGCGACTCCGACAAAAGCAATAAAATCCTCCATTTGGTTATCCGGGACAACCATCAATTTCTTACCCTTATTCGTGTAATCCAACATGTATTGAAGTTTCAACCCCATCTCATTAGGAAGAGACAAAGCCGTAGTTTTGTCGGCATAAATAAACAAGACACAAGGAGTCAGCACTACATCTACCTTTTTTTTTCGATCATGCCACTGTCTAAGCTCCTCTCTAATAGGCAAATAAGCCTTTACTCCCAAACTTAGGATTTTCTCATAAACCTTCTTCTCATGACGAGCATTAGTTCGCGCTACATACCACTTTTTACCTTCTGATTCACCCATTTTGCTCACTTTCTGGCACGCTTCGCGGCCGTTAGTAACATGTACTACCGGCCTACAAAATAGACATTTGCTAAATTTACCTATCCTTTATTCATGCAAAATTAGTTGATTTTTCGTTAGGAAACAAACATTTCCAACACTTTTCTCTATATAATTTCCACACTAAAAAACTCTAATCTATATTTTGTCTTTCTCTCATATATCCAATATACTAAAAATTAAGAAGCTGTTTAAATTTTATTAAAAAAAAATTTAGAGTTTCACTCTCTTATTTTCGGCATCTTTGAGATTCTTTTAGGTGGGTTCTATAAATTCATTTCGAGGAATTTTTGAATTTATTTCGAGTAAATTGCCGTGCGAAAGGAAGGAGCAGTGCGAGCACTGTGACCGAC
>JAGBVI010000027.1 GCA_017630395.1 Paludibacteraceae bacterium | reverse complement strand
TATCTTACTTTTTACCTTAACTAACGACGAATACTAACAATTTCTAGTGCTTCTAGAACAATTTGTACTATCATACCTAGTGTGACTAGAACGGCTAGTGCGACTATAAATTGTCTGTGAGTTGTCTATAATTTGTCTGTAGGTTACCTATCAATTACCTGCCAATTACGGCAACGACACGGCAACGGGACGGCAACGACAGGCGAGTTGATTGGAGGATAGCCGTGATTTCTAGCAACGAACACGGCAATGTGAAGGAGTGCGACGGAACGCACTCCGAGCGCAGCGCCCGAAGAGTCCCCACTCTGAGGAATCAGCGCAAGCATAGAATAGGGGCAACGACAGAAGAGAGTAGCGAGAGAAAAGTGAGAGAGAATCGTCATATGTATGACATTTTTATATTGCTTTCCGCGACATTTACTGAAGATTTAGCGGTTGAGCGAAGCGAGAGTTAGCGGATTGCAATAAAATCAGAGTTAATGAAAATAAGATTTATTTAGATTTCTGCGCTTTAGCGCAAGGAGCTTATCAGTTCTTTCCACAGCAGATGTTCTGAATATATTATATATAAGGAATAAACGATGGCAAAAGCGAAATTAGAAATACCTTTTAGCAGTGTGAGTGGCAGACTTTCTGGCGACAGCGAGACGTATGTCACTATGCGTTACGGTCAAACGGTGATTAGCAACTATCCCAAACGCCGTGACCCTAAGAAGATCACTGCCCACCAAAAGGAGTTGAATGCCAATTTCGCCCAAGTAGTTGCACAGGTCAAGGCAGAACTCTCCGACCCAGTTCGCAAAGCACATTGGCAAACTGAGTTTGACAAACACCAGCGCGCCACAGCCAACAAACCCACTGTGCAACGCTACAAAACCCTCCGTGGCTTCACCATCGCCCAACTAACAAAACAACAGACAACAGAAATTTAACATATACGATTATGACATTAGATGAATTATACAAAAAGTTGGAATTGACAGATGACTGTCTAATTCGTTTGTCAGGTCCAGAATGGAAGAATAAGGTTTCTTTCCCAAGTCGTATATATCGTTTGTTAGAAACGAACAATTTATTGAAACAATTAGATGCATTCTTTTGTTTCGATAACAAACCTTTGATATTATTTTTCAAGAACCCTCAAGATAAGCAAGCACTTCATAAAGCTATATGGAATTTTAACGAATCTCCTATTGCGATTATTGTGTCTGATGATGTAGTTGAAATATTCAATGGATTTTCGATTAATAAGACGACAGGATACCTGTACGAAATAGCAAAAGAAGACAAGTTAAATGATTTTAGCTATTTTGAGTTGGTTACAGGCAAAACATGGGAAAAATATAAAGCAGACATTAGCCATAGAAATAGAGTAGATTACAAATTATTGGAAAATATTGACTCCGTACAGAAAAAATTAATTGACTTAGGGCTGAATCAAAAAGTAGCAAATGCGTTAATCGGAAAGATTATCTTCATTCGTTATCTCATTGATAGGAAAGTCCAACTACATTTTCAAGATACTCCAAAATTATGGACGAATGAAGATTTGTGCGAGTTGTTGCAAGAGAAGGAGCAATATCTACAATTTGTAAAGTATTTAGAAGATTCCGAAAAAGGCTTCAATGGTGATTTGTTCCGCATAACCTCTGATGATTACGAAACAATATCACAAGAGGCATTGAATGTAATTATATTGCTTTTGCAAGGTGTTGAAATCAAGACAGGACAACTCTCATTATTTAAATTATACGATTTTTCAATCCTTCCTGTTGAATTTATTAGCAATGTATATGAAAAATTTATCGGGAAAGATAATCAGAACGAGGAAGGAGCATATTATACTCCAACCTTCTTGGTGGATTATATAATACAACAAACAATTGGCAAACACTTTGAATCGACACATTCATATGATTGCAAAGTGCTGGATCCTGCTTGTGGTTCGGGTATATTTCTTGTAGAATCATTACGTCGAATTATTGATAAATATATAAAAGAAAATAATGTTCGCGATGAGGATCGAAATTCAGACGGTTTTCGAAAAAAATTGAAGAATCTTGTAAGGCATAATATTTATGGAATTGACAAAGACGAGAGTGCTGTTCAAGTAGCAATATTTTCTATTTATTTAACCTTGTTAGATTATCAAAGTCCTGCGGATATAGGAAATTTCAAATTCCCTAATTTGTTAGGGACAAATTTAATATGTAGTGATACATTCGATACTAGTAATGCCAGTTTGAATAGATTGTTAGAGCAACACATTCAATTTGATTACATCATAGGTAATCCACCATGGATGCGTGGTCGCATACAAAAAGATCATATGGGAAAATCAATTGTACCCCAATATATGCGATACCTAAGATCAACGCAACAATTGAATTTCGTTGGGAATAAGGAAATAGCCCAAGCGTTTGCCTTACGAAGTTTGGATTTTGCTTCAAACAAAACTCAGATTGCATTAATTTTAACTAGTAAGGTGTTGTATAATTTACAAACGAAAAAGTTTCGTCAACATATACTACAAAATTGTTATGTTGATCAAGTATTTGAGTTGGCAGCGGTACGTAGAGAGGTATTTAATAAATCGAATGATAAAGCAACAAATCCTGCTTGCGTGCTCTTTTATCGGAAAGCTACAGAAGTGGTTCCAGAGGATCATTTGATTGAGCATATAGCATTAAAACCTAGTAGATTTTTTTCTATGTTTAAGGTTTTTACTTTAACTCGTAATGATGTCCAATATGTTAGACAAAATTTGCTACTAGAAGATGATTGCTTGTGGAAAGTGTTGGTATATGGTTCTTATTTGGATTATAATTTTATAAAAAAACTCAAATCTCATAAAAGTATTCAAGCACATTTAACTGAGATAGGAGCGACTTGTCATCAAGGGCTAAAGAGAAAAGATGGGAATAAAAGTATAAATACAACGGAGCTTATTGGCTGGGATTTTTTAGATTTGTCAAAAGAGATAAAACAATTTTATATATTCCCAGAGCATCAGAAATGGACTCGCCCTTCTGTCGGGTATATTTATCGTACACCTCAGAATACGATAGATTTTTCGATATATACCCCACCAATGCTATTAACAAAAGAAACTGTTAACACAGATTTAGAATCCATTAGTTCTATTTCATCTCAAAAATTATTATTTACAGATAAAATAACATCAATAAAGATAAATGGGAATAATGCCATACAAGAGTATCGAAATATCGCGGGACTAATTAATTCGTCGCTGTTTGCATATTACATATTGCATAGTTCTTCTACCGTAGGTATTATGATTGAACAACAAGTAAATGATCAAGAGAGATTTAGTTTTCCATATCTTGTTTCTAATGACATTGCGGCAATAATTCAAGAAATTGAAAGTATCTATTTATCAACTCAACATAATGTTTTAAGACAAAATATTGATATAGCAGATTATAAAGCACGTATCAATGCGAAATTATGCGAGTTATTAAAATTAAATACTATTGAGAGGGATTTATTAGATTATGCAACAACGATTATGATACCTATTGTCATGAAACATCGAACTGTAGCATTATTGAATCGCCCCATTGACTTAAAAGATCAAGAACAACTTTTGCGAAATTATGCTAATATTTTTGTAAATAGATTTGCTCAAAGTTTCTCTCGTAATCACCAAGTCTTTCATGTTAAGATTTATCATACTCCATTATATGTTGCTATGTTATTCTCTATCGAGTCGATAGATTCACTTGATGATAAGCCTAGAATAACAATAATAGATGCAAGTAGACAATCTTGTTTGTGGAAAAAATGGGTTATGCTTTCTTCTGGTCATATTACCCATAATTTATTTGTCCAAAAAGACTTGAGAGGATTTGAAAAAAATGGTTTCTATATTGTAAAGCCTAATGAAAAGCGATTGTGGCATAGAGCAATAGCTCATTTGGATGTCAATGAATTTGCTAATGCAATGTTAAAAGAAGGAGGAGCATTATGAAACAAAATCTTAATGCATCTGCTTTTACTGGTTTATCTGCATTTAATCAACAAGAATTATTCTCTGTCTTAGAATGTTGTGTTGATATCTATGGTTATTTTATTGCTTGTGGCAATAAAGTTTGTAATAAAGAAGAACAAATACGAAATATATTCTTTGAAAAATTGAACGATGACGATTATCGAAGTAAACATCCTTGTTTACAAAATTTTCACTTTGAGAAAGAGCCACAGGAAAATAGCGGTTTTTTAGATATTAAAGTTAAAACATTAAATCCTTACGAAAGCACCAAAGCGTACTATATTATAGAATGCAAGCGTTTAGGCTCGAAGAATTTACTAGGAGAAAATGGCTTAAATGCGGAATATATAAAAAATGGAATTTGTCGTTATGTTACAGGATATTATTCTACATATTTTAGTTGCAATGTGATGTTTGGTTTTGTCGTGGAATCTGTGAGCGTTCAAACTGATATTATTGACAATATAAATAGCATGATCAATAATAATTATATTAATGCACAACATGTAGAAGTAAATGCAAATGCCATTCAAAAACTTACACACAAAGATTTCGTAAATGGTTATTCATACTCTTACATTTCAAAGCATAGTCACATCTCCGGAAAGGAAATAGTATTGTACCATATAATGTTTGACTTTTCACAAAATATACGATAGTGAATTTATACTAAAACAATTATAAATGACAAACAGAGAAGAACAAATATCTGAAATTATGAATCTAATTGGCTATGGATTAGCCAAATTCGATAATGACTTCGTTCGCGAATTTAACCAGCCGTCAAAAGCTGCTTTCGCAAGATATATTGTCTCTATAGGATTAGCCAATACAGAAAAAGCAGTGTCAAATCGAATGGATAGTTTTGACCCTTATTTTGATAATGGTAGACGTGGTTGGTTTCAACGTAATCAACGCGAGCATATTAAACTTTTTATAGATAGTTTGTTTGGTAATGAGGATGCTCACGAATTTGCGAATATTGTCAAATTGTACATAAAGGATTTAGATTCAAGCATTGTATTAACAACGGAACAGATTTCCCCCGCTCAGAAATCTCGTTTTAAGCAATTACAAGAAACAGGAAAAGAAGCAGAATTCTATTTTATTCAAAATTATCAGAAGATTCCATTATTTACAACAGGAATATTAGAAGATGCACGCTTGTGGGGAGACGGTTATGATTTTCAAGTACAGTGTAACAATTCATATTTCCTAACAGAGATAAAGGGGTTTCGGTTAAACTTGAACAATTCGATTAACTCAGAATGAATATAATAAGGCTAAAGAATATAAAAATGATTATATATTAGTAGTCGTTAGTAATTTAGCAAACACACCTAAATTGAGTTACATTGAAAATCCTATTAGTAAATTAGAACTAATCCCACGAGAACAACAAACTACTCAACTAAACTATTATTCTGAAAATTTAATGTGGTAAATAAAATTGCGACAATGACACAAGAAAACATAAACATCCAAGCAGAGTTCAGTTACAATGGCGTAAACTATAAATATACTTGTCCATATAACCAATTGGATAGGAATTATGACGATGAACACTACGCATACTTTCTGAAGGACATACCAAATACTGAATGTGGATTATTTGAAATAAATATACAAAAGGACAAGGAAACAGAGTTAATTATTGAAAACGGATATGTTGCTATATATTCTGCTCCAGAACAAGCCGCTCCCGATACGCTCATAGATGCATCAATAGCATTTGTATAAATAATTTGGCACGAAAGAAATTCAGTTAGTGTAAAAAATGCACATACTGACAAAACAAAACCCAACTATCGCAAAAAATGCGACAACTGAAACCCAAAAGTAACGGATAAAGTAACGGATAAAGTGACGGATAAATTAAACAAATAACAAACATACAAACAATTTTAAATTTCAAAACAATGGATCAACACATTGACATCAAGGTTCGAGTTTGGCGTCAAGCTGGACCAAAGGCAGAAGGTCACTTCGAGACCTACGAACTCAAACACATCTTCCAAGGTGCTTCGTTCTTGGAGATGATTGACATCCTCAACGAGCAACTCATCAGCGAGCACAAAGACCCTATCGCATTCGACCACGACTGCCGTGAGGGTATCTGCGGTATGTGCTCTATGTATGTGAACGGTCACCCACACGGACCAGACAGCGCTATCACCACTTGCCAATTGCACATGCGTAAGTT
>JAGBVI010000026.1 GCA_017630395.1 Paludibacteraceae bacterium | reverse complement strand
TCTATTTTTAATCTTCTTTTGCAGAAAATAGTGGACTATTATCAAAAAAGGAGAATAAAAATAGGTTAAAAAGAATCTCAAAGATGCCGAAAATAAGAGAGTGAAACTCTAATTTTTTTTAATAAAATTTAAACAGCTTCTTAGTCGCAACAACATATCTGAAGAGAGGAACACACAAAAACAGCATGGAAGATTGTTTCTCCCATGCTGCTTTTAATATAATCCTATTCTGAGTCTTATCCCTTGAAGGTTAGTTCTATACCTAAAATTTAAACAGCTTCTTACTTTTTGTGAATCAAGTTGTAAATTAACTTGTAAAGTTCGCTTAGTACCAAGGAGGCTATAGAGAATCCTGCAACCAACAGCCATTGTGTAGAGGTTAAATTGACCACCTTAAATAGCTCTTGTAGGGCAGGTATAAGCAAAACCATTAGCATAAGTCCGATTACGATAGCTATAGCTCCCCATAAGAATCCGTTTGTGAATAATTGGTGAGTAAACGCATGTCTTCCGGAACGTACACTGAAAATAATAAACATTTGCGAGAAGGCCAATACAGCAAAAGCCATTGTTCTTCCAACCACTTCTGAACTATTTAGTCCGATGGTATAAGCTCCAATGGTAAGTCCTCCAATAATGATGGAGCGGAAGATAATATTCGATACAAATTCTTTTGTCAATATTCCTTGTTGTGGGTCAATCGGTTTTTGTTGCATAATATCCTTTTCTGCCTTATCCACGCTAAGTGCTAATGCCGGTAAACTATCTGTAACCAAATTAATCCACAGTAGTTGTATCGGAAGTAATGGGGTGGGCATATTACAAAGGGTTGCAACAAATAGTAAAAGAATTTCTCCAATGTTGGTGGATAACATAAATTGGATGGATTTGATTAAGTTGGCATAGATACGTCTTCCTTCTTGTACAGCTGATACGATGGTAGCAAAGTTATCATCTGTCAAAACTACGTCTGCTGCTTCTTTGGATACGTCTGTGCCTGTAATCCCCATTGCAACCCCTATGTCTGCTAACTTTAGAGCCGGAGCATCATTTACACCATCACCCGTCATGGCAACAACATTTCCATTGCGTTTGTATGAATTGACAATCCTAACCTTATGTTCTGGAGCAACTCTAGCAAAAACAGAGGTGGAGGAGACAACCTTATCCAATTCATCGTCATTTAACTTCTCAACCTCAGCTCCGGTCATGATATTGTCTTTTCCTTCGCATATACCTAATGCACTTGCAATTGCTTTTGCAGTTATTTTATGGTCTCCTGTAATCATAACCGGTTTTATTCCGGCTGTTTTACATTGTGAAACAGCTACTTTTGCCTCTTCGCGAGGGGGATCTATCATTCCCACCATCCCGAAAAATACCAAATCATGTTCTACTGTTTTTGGAGACACCTCGTCTGGAACATTTTCTAAAATGGTTGAGGCGGATGCCAATACTCGTAATGCTTGTTGAGCCATGGTTAGATTGGCGTTTTTAATATTTTTGATATCCTCATCTGTTATAGCTCTTATCTTTCCATATTCGGCAATATGAGTGCAACATTCCAAAATCTCATCAACTCCTCCTTTGGTTGCAACCATATATTTACCATTGGCTATTTGATTGATGGTAGTCATGCGTTTACGTTCAGAGTCAAACGGAACTTCTGCCACCCGTTTGAATTTTTCTATCAGTTCATTTTTGTGAACGCCATATTTAACTCCTAAGTCGAGCAGGGCAGTCTCCGTTGGATCTCCGATGGATTTATTGTCGTTAGAAAGTTGTGCATCGTTGGCAAGTACCATTATCTTTACAATCTCATCAATACTTTCGCTTTTCATGCCGGGTTGTCCGGGTTGTCCATCCGCAAATAGTTCGGTAACGGTCATTACATTTTGCGTTAAAGTACCTGTCTTGTCAGAGCAAATTACCGTGGTACTTCCCAATGTTTCAACAGATGGTAAATTCTTTACTATGGCACGTTGTTTGGCCAACCGCTGAACTCCTAATGACAATACAACAGTGGAAACGGCTGGTAACCCTTCAGGAATTGCTGCAACAGCTAAACTGATAGCTGTCATAAACATCTCCATGAACCCTTTCCCGTATAAAAGTCCAACTACAAAAATTACAACGCAAACAACAATGCATACGATTGCTAAAATTTTCCCTAACTGGTCAAGGCGTTCTTGCATCGGTGTTTTTTCCTCTTGTACATTTTGCAACATTGCGGCAATTTTCCCTACTTCAGTTTGAGCTCCTGTTGCCACAACAATCCCTTTCCCGCGTCCATACGAAACCGAACTAGATGAGAAGACCATGTTTGTCATGTCTCCTATCAGAACATCTTTTTCTATTGGTTCAATGTTCTTTTCTACCGGTAACGATTCTCCGGTTAGTGCAGCCTCTTGTGTCTTCAGATTGGCTGAATCAATTAACCGCAAATCTGCAGGTACCACATCTCCGGTCTCCAATTCAACAATATCTCCGACTACCAATTCTCTTGAGGCAATTATTCGTACTGTCCCATCTCTAACTACTTTGCAATTATGGGCAGACATTTTTTGAAGTGCCTCCAATGATTTTTCAGCTTTTGATTCTTGAAATACACCAATAAGGGCATTGACAATTATAATGGATAGAATGATTATGGCATCGGTTATTCCTTCTCCGTTCAAAACTCCGGTTACTCCGGAAATAATTGCAGCAACGATAAGGACGATTATCATGAAACTTTTGAATTGTGCAATAAATTTCTCCAAAAAGGATTTCTTTTTGCTTTTTTCAAATTCGTTGTAACCATCTCGAACCAATCGCTTGTTTGTCTCTTCTTGTGTTAGACCTTCATTTGTTTTAGATTGAAAATAATCTACTACTTCTTTGATGGATGTTTGATAAAATTTCATACTATTTATTTTGTGTTTTTTTTACAAATGGAATATAGAACTCTGATATGATTTCTAAAGTGCAAAGTTATCTATTTTTTATTGTCGACATAGTTAAGTTTACATAATTTTTATTATAATTACCTTAAAATAACTTTGCGTTGGTAGATGGATGTTTTGACGAATCAAAATTTAAATTATTACTGTCCGCTAAAAGTTTAAAAAAGAAAAAAAATTAGGGCTGATTCCATAAAAGGTTTCAGCCCTTTTGGGTTATTTTTGTATTTGCAAAACAACCAAATAACCATGAGCAAAAATAGCATTTTTTTCGGACAGCCGATATATGGACAGTTAATAAAATCGCTTGACCGCGATAAAATTGTTGAAATCAGTAGAAAATATGGTGGAGAACGGTATGTGAAGAGTTTTGACGGCTTCACACACTTGGCGACTATGCTGTATGCGGTGATAATGAAGAAGAACCTCAGATATGAGGTGCTTGTGGACTGCATGAGCCAGAACCCGAAGGGGGAAACGGAACATCGGGAGCAGGTTGTGGTATTCCGGAAGGACGGAATCAACCATATCGCCAGAATCGTCACATACGTGGACATCAAGAAAGGGAAGGAGCCTAAACTCGTATCCCTGCAGACCAACGATTTTGACATGTCAGCGGATACGATCGTAGCGATATACCGTCGCAGATGGCAGGTAGAGTCCCTTTTCAAACAAATTATTCTTTGCAGTTAATCAGAGGAGATGAAATTTTTGTAGCAAAATTTATCAAAGAAGATTGAGGTTTGCTTTTCGTTCGGAACAAAAAAACGGAACTCTTATAAAGTTCCGTTTTCTATATCAATTATGAGTAGTAATTTTTATTTTATAATGTAACTAGTTGATCTTCATTTCTATAAGTTCCATACAAACTTTAAGCGAATCTTTCCAATAAGGCACACGTATTCCCATTTCCTTGATTTTTCGTTTATTCAACACGCTATAGTGTGGTCTTTCTGCAGCGGTGGGATATTCAAAACTTTCTATAGCTTTCAAAGGAATTGTTATTCCGGCAATTTCAAAAATCGCTTTCGTGAAGTCGTACCAGCTAATAACTCCTTCATTGGAATAATGGTATAAAGTGTAGCCACTAAATCCTTTTTCCACCAAATCCATTATGGCGATAGCTAAATCTGTTGCATAAGTAGGAGTTCCTATTTGGTCATAAATAACGCCTAATGACTCTTTTTCTCTTCCTAAGCGAAGCATTGTTTTAACAAAATTACTCCCAAACTCGCTGTAGAGCCATGCCGTTCTGATTACAATAGCATCTACACCGCACTCTTCGATGGCAATCTCTCCCTCTCGTTTAGTCTTTCCATATACGCCAATAGGAGCAGTCTTGTCACTTTCTTTCAAAGGAGTACAATTTCTTCCATCGAAAACATAGTCTGTAGAGATGTGAACCAATTTAGCTCCTGATTTTTTTGCAGCTATAGCTAAATTTTTAGGTCCGTCAGCATTTATTTTTCTTGCCAAAACTTCATCGCTTTCTGCTTTATCTACAGCGGTATATGCTGCACAATTGATAATAATATCAATTTTTTGTTCTTCAATCAGTTTCTCTAAACTAGTTAAATCCGTGATGTCCACCTCAGGTACATCAGTAAAGATAAATTGGTAGTTCGGGTATTTTTTAGCAATTTTTCTAACGGAATTTCCTAACTGACCATTACCTCCTGTTACTAATATATTTTTCATCATCATTCAATTGTCCTATTGCTACTCAAATACTTCAGCCTCTTCAAGAGTAGGATGTTTTGTATCTTTTTCGGAAAGAAGTACATCTTTAGAATCAATCATCCAATTCACTCCGATTTTAGGATCATTATAGATGATTCCTGCATCAGCTTGTGGAGCATAAATATTGTCCACTTTGTAGGTAAAGATGGCCTCATCGCTCAATACAACAAATCCGTGAGCAAACCCACGAGGAATGAATAATTGTTTTTTGTTTTCTTCGCTAAGTTCAACGGCAACATATTGACCAAATGTAGGGGAACTTTTACGAATATCTACTGCTACATCCAAAACTTTCCCTTTAATTACACGCACCAATTTAGCTTGTGAAAACTCTCCTTTTTGGTAGTGTAAACCGCGCAAAACGCCAAATGAAGATTTAGATTCGTTATCTTGAATAAAATCTACTTTCCCAATAAATTTTTCAAATTCGTTTTGCTTGAAAGATTCCATAAAGTAACCTCTGCTATCAGCAAAAACTTTGGGTTCTATCACCCAAACTCCCGGTATTTTTTGTTCTGTAAATATCATTTCCCCAATAAAGATAAAATATATTGTCCGTACTGTGTTTTTTCTAATTTCTTTCCAAGAATTTCCAATTCTTCATCAGAGATCCATTTGTTTCTCCATGCAATCTCTTCGATACAAGCAATGTAGTAACCTTGTCTTTTTTGGATTGTCTCCACAAAGTTGCTTGCCTCCAATAATGAATCACAATTCCCTGTATCCAACCATGCAAATCCTCGTCCGAATAATTCTACATGCAACTTGCCTTCGTCTAAATAGAGTTTGTTTAAATCGGTTATTTCATATTCTCCGCGTGCAGAGGGTTGTAGATTGGCCGCTTTTTCCGTCACACTCTTATCGTAGAAATACAATCCGGGTACTGCATAATTGGATTTTGGATTTTTAGGTTTTTCTTCCAATGAAATCACCTTTCCTGAGTCATCAAATTCTGCAACCCCGTATGCAGTTGGGTCCTTAACATAGTATCCAAAAATAGTCGCCCCATCCGTTCTCGATGCTGCTTTTTTGAGCATTGAAGAAAAGTTTTGTCCATGAAATAAATTGTCCCCTAAAATCAAACAACCAGGTTCTCCTCCCAAAAATTCAGCCCCTAAGACAAACGCTTGTGCTAAGCCATTGGGTTGCTCTTGAACTTTATATTGAAATTTCATTCCTAACTCTTCGCCATTACCTAACAATTGTTGAAACATTGGTAAATCGCGGGGGGTGGAAATAATTAGAATCTCCCTTATTCCCGCTAACATCAGCGTTGACAAGGGGTAATATATCATCGGTTTATCATAAACCGGCATAATCTGCTTTGATATTGCTTTAGAGAGGGGGTACAAACGTGTTGCACTCCCTCCGGCAAGTATAATTCCTTTCATAATTATTTTTTCAATAATACTGTTTCAATTGCATTTTTTAATTCTGCTTTAGGTAGAGCTCCGCGAGCTGCTTGTGGTTGACCATCCTTAGGTATAAATACCAATAGAGGAATACTAGATGCTCCAAATGCTCGACCTAACTCTTTTTCTTTGTCAACATCAATTTTGTAGATGTAAATTTGTCCTTGATATTCCTTTGCCAACTCATCTAGGTAAGGTGAAATCATTCGACATGGCCCGCACCAATTGGCATAAAAGTCCAATATACACGGCTTGTCGCCTAAGTATTTCCATGACGAATTGTTATCTATATTTACAACTTTCTTGTTAAACTCCTCTTTTGTCAAGTAAATAACTTTACCTGTAGAGTCCTCTTTAGGATTTGCTGCAAAGGCACATGAGCAAAATCCAATCCCAAATATTACTAAAGCTATAAAGCTTTTTATAAAATTTCTCTTTTCCATGTCTGTATAAATTTTTTTCAAAAATAATGATAATAGGTGAATTTACCATATTTTTTTTCCTAAGATTCCTTTTTTTTCTGTTTTTTCATCTTTTTCACATCTTTTAAGGAGTGTTTTTACTTTTTCTTCTTTCTTTTTTTGAAAATGTAATTTGAATGTGGGGTTTAAAACTAAAATAGTGAATGGACATTCGTTTAAGTATGATTTTATTGTATCTTTGCAGAAATTTTCAATTTAATTATGGATATGGATTTGTTTTCATCTTTACCTTATAAGGTAGCAGATATCTCTTTGGCTGATTTTGGTCGGAAAGAGATTGAATTGGCAGAGCAAGAAATGCCGGGTTTGATGGCTTTGAGAGAGAAATATGGTGACCAAAAACCTCTAAAAGGCGCTCGTATCTCAGGCTCGTTGCACATGACTATTCAGACGGCTGTTTTAATCGAGACTTTGGTTGAATTAGGTGCTCAAGTTCGTTGGGCTAGTTGTAATATTTATTCTACGCAAGACCATGCTGCTGCTGCTATTGCTGCTGCCGGTACTCCTGTTTTTGCTTGGAAAGGTGAGTCGTTGGAAGAGTATTGGTGGTGCACATTGCAGGCTCTCAATTTTGGAAATGGCTTAGGTCCTAATCTTATTGTTGATGATGGTGGTGATGCTA
>JAGBVI010000025.1 GCA_017630395.1 Paludibacteraceae bacterium | reverse complement strand
TTTTACTCTTCTTTTGCAGAAAATAGTGGACTATTATCAAAAAAGGAGAATAAAAATAGGTTAAAAAGAATCTCAAAGATGCCGAAAATAAGAGAGTGAAACTCTAATTTTTTTTTTAATAAAATTTAAACAGCTTCTAAAACTCTTCTTAATGTAACTTCAATAAATTAAGTCGAGATATCTTTGAAGAGCGTTTTGCTTAGGTAGATTATATTCGCAAGGGTACGATACGGGCTTCGTGACTATACCCCACACTCTTTACCACTGAATGGGTTCCTCCCCTACTCGCTTCAAATACTCATTCGCCAAACCAAAATGTCCACATCCTATAAACCCTCTGTAGGCCGACAATGGTGAAGGGTGAACGGATTTTAACACCAAATGTTTCTTCGTATCTATAACCGCTCCCTTCTTTTGGGCATAGGAGCCCCATAGCATAAATACAATGTGTTCTCTTCTTTCTGACAACTCTTTGATTACCCTATCGGTAAACTCTTCCCAACCTTTATTTTGATGAGACCCTGCCTTACCCGCCTCAACTGTCAAGGTGGCATTCAACAAAAATACACCTTGTTTTGCCCATCTTTCTAAATTCCCACTTTTAGGAAAAGGCAACGACAAATCTCTCTCCAACTCCTTGAAAATATTTACCAATGAGGGGGGAAACGCAACATTGTCATTCACAGAAAAACATAATCCATGCGCTTGATGTTCGCCATGATAGGGATCTTGCCCTATTATAACAACTTTTACAGAATTAATGGGTGTTAAATCAAACGCATTGAAAATTAACTTTGCCGGTGGATATATTGTCTTGGTTTGATACTCCCTTCGCACGAAATCTGTCAGCAAACCAAAATAAGGCTTGTTAAATTCATCTTGCAGTACTTCTTGCCACGTTTTTTCTATTTTTACTTCCATAAGCTTCATTTTCTGACAAAGATACTATATTTTCTTGGATGTTGTCTAAATTTTATTTCGAGCATATTTAAGAGAATCTTTCAAGTTACGTTCTTTAACTTAATTCCTAATCCCTAATTCCTAATTCCTAATCCCTAATTCAAAAAAAATCATTACCTTTGTTTCAAATGATATTTGGTATGGAAACAACGAATGCTAAAAAATTGGAATCTATATCTAAACAGCTGGAAACTCTAACTAAAGAGTTTTCCGCTGCTTTGGGCAACGATGAGATTAAATCTAATTTAATAAGACTCTATCGCAGGTCAAAAGAGTATAAAAATGGTTCCTTTATCATGCTGGTTGTTGGCCCGGTCAAATCGGGTAAATCCACACTGGTTAACTTGCTTGCTCATCGCTACGTCAGTCCGACCGACAAATTGGAATGTACCATTCGTCCTTCCATCATCTCCTGCGCAGAGTCTCATGAAGAGTGCTCCATCGAGGTCTATACCGCAAAAGATGAAAATAGAAAGGAAGAAGATTTGGATTTGATAATCGATAAATTAAGAGGTATTATCGAAGATGAATCTGAAATAAGAGAACATTTAACCAAAGAGGTCTTTCCTCTCAACAATGATAACATAAATGCCTACATAACTCCTTCCTACAACAAGGGGGACAACTCAATCATCACCTCTATTTCTACAACCGGTAGCAAATTACTGAAAAGCACCGACTCCGGAAAAATTTTTATTGCTGATATGCCGGGGTTCGATGGAAATAGGGTCAACTTGTCTAACTCTTTATATGATGCCATCTCTAAAAGAGTGGATCTTATCCTTTTCGTGCATAGCTCTGTCTCTGCATTTAACGTCACTTCTAATGAATATTTGGAAAAGTTAAGAGAATACAACGGTACTGTCCCTGTGTTCCTTATCCATAATATTTTTGATGCTAATTTTTGGAAAAATAAAGAGACTCGTCTGAAAGATGTGGAACGTCAAAGTAAAAATGAATATGACGAAATCAAAAGTAAAGGATTTAACATCGAACCGGATTATATTAGTTGCATAAATTTAGGTATGGTGACCGACTATATCAACAAAGATGAAAACTGCTTGCCGGAATTTGACGAGGAACTTAAAAAAGAATACGATGCTTTTGAAAATATAGAAGAGAAATTATACAACAAAATTACAACGAATATCAGTAAACTCAGATTAGATCGCTGCTTAGATAGAACTGAAAAACTTAAGAATGATTTAATCGAGCTAATCAAAAGAAATAAAGCTGCGCTAAAAAACAGAAAAGAGGACAAAGATTCGTTTGAAAATGCCTTCGCTTCTTTGGATAAAATTACCGGTTTGACTTCTACCGAAATTGAAGAAATCATCGATAATGTGGCGAGTGATGCCAATCGTTTTATTTTCAGAAGTCAAGCTAAAAGCAGAGTCAACAAATCTATGTCCACCAAAGAGTGTATGGCTTGCTTGCGACAAATTTTAACCTCCTTTTTGGCAAATGTTGATGAGCGACTAACAGACAAACTCTTCCGACACTATAGTCTCAAACAAAAAGAGGTTACAGAACGAATCAACTCCTCTTTAAATTCGCCAATCAACGAGGTCTCTTTGACGGAAATCACTGCCGAAACTGTCAATAATATTTCTGACGAAAGTGTAAAAAGTTTCATGAAAACCTCCAACTGGGATTGGTTCACAGACTTTACCATCGGGCACTCTTACAAAGCTGAAACTGTCAGAAATTCTATCTCTAACATGGAACGTTGGTTCTATGGTGATGAAAATGAAAAGGATACCACCAACCTCAAAATGCTACTCAAAGAGGAGATTAAACGAATGGCAAAGTTATACCAACAACAAATCAAAGAGGAGTTGCAAAATCAACTGCAAAACTTCATCAGTGATGAGGAACTCAAAACTCTCTCCTCTTTGGAAAATTTACAAGTAAAATTGGAAAATATAATTATTTAGCATGAAACGGAACTTAATAATCATAATCCTGATTTTTATCAGTTTAATTATTCTGATTCTGATGGGTAACGTCATATCCATCGGTAATAAATTGTACGAATTAACTCAACTTCGCTCAGTGGAATTGGGATTTTATGCAATCATTCTGTTCGGACTGTTTTCGATTGTTCTTTGGCCGATAATTAAACTTCACTCCACTTCGCAATTTCCTAAATTATCTGTGGACGAATACATTGGAGATTCTGATAAAACCATCAAAGAACTTAAATCTTTTACCAAATCATTATCTAATAATCTTTGTTATCTACCTCAGGAAGACCGTGACAAACATAAATTAATGATTCGCAATCAAGTTGAGAATTACTACAATGCAAACGACCTCAAATTGATTATTCAAAAGGAGTTGGATCTTCGGTTCGATAAAGTGAAATCGCATATACACGAATGGGCAAAAACGGTATTTATGCTAACCGCTGTTTCTCAAAACGGGAAATTAGACTCTGCCATATCCATGGTCGTTAATCTTAGAATGATTTCCGACTTGATTGAATGTTCCGGCTATCGTCCTTCTCATCGCCAACTTTTCAACCAATACGTTAGAATTTTAGCCACTGCCCTATTTAGCTATTACCTATCTAATACGATTGAAAGTTATGCTAAATCGGCAGCTGAAGGAGCTGTTTTAGATGGGATAGATGAAAATGCTGTGATGGAGACCGACTTTCTGATGTCTCTAACCGGACTGAAATTATTTAGTCAGATTCCGGGCTCGTTGGTTGATGGTGCCTTGAACTCACTCTTAACATTGCGAATTGGTTACGTCACTCTCGCCTACCTCAAAGAGGGTGCAGATGGGTTGGCAGGAAAGAATGGAATAAAAGTTCGTCGCCGTGCCATGTTGGAATCCATCAAGGCTTTTGGCATAATTGCTAAAGAGACAACCAATAGCGGACTCGCTTACATGGGAGAAAAAATAGATGAAATTCTAAACAAAAAAGAGCCGCAAAACGCCAATTAAAGGAGAGATCTTTAGAAGTTGTTTATATTTTATTTCGAGTGATTGCAGTGCTAATGATATGACTGACTAAGAAGTTGCCAAAAAAGATCAAAAAGTACCGAAAAGTTTCCCCCTTTACAATTTATGCTTTAAAATTCAAAAAGGTCAATTTATAGAACTCAACTTAAAAAATTATAAATTTTCCCGTTGTATATTAAAGAATTTTATTACATTTGCTCGGATATAGGACTATTTTAGTATTAAATAGGTTACTCTATAATTTAGGTTGTGATAGATTTAAAGCGACTTTTTCCGGTTGAATTGGGAAACTAACGATGCGAATATCGCAAGCTCCAACCGAGAAACAACGCAACAAAATATCCTCTTAAGCGACGGATTCGTGTTTAAGATATAAAGCGCACAACCTCAACAAATAGAAGTAGCCACAATATGTTAAGACCATGATTTACTCTTTTAGGAAAAAGTTAGTAATAATAGCAATTCTTTTGCTTTCTTCGTTATCATTTCATAAAAGTGTTGCCGTTCCCGTACATATCAACTCGGGAAATCCTGCATTCCCTTTTCCGCAGTTTTTGGATTACGGACCGGATCGAAAATCATTAGCAAGTCATAATGCTCCGGGTGTTACTCATGCTGAAATGGAACAACGTATGCGCGATGCGTGGAAGCATATTTGTAATAACTGTAAATATTTTGGGGAAACTGTGGACGGCGTTCCCTATATATTCCCAGATATAAATGAAGCAGAAACTCATTGTACTTGTGTCGAAGGTGATGGATACTATCTTTTAGGTGCTGCTCTGATGGGTGATAAAGATTTCTTTGATGGGTATTATATGTGGGCTCATGACCGTGCTTTCAGAGGAACAAGACGTTTTTTGGATGGAGAATATACGGATGAGAACTATGCCTATTCCAAAGGGTTGTCAGGTGCTGGAAGTTTTGGTGCACCTACGGCAATAGGTGCTGGGTATAATGGAAATTCAGCGGCTGACGGTGATGTGGACGTGGCAATGGCTTTGTTGATTGCATATAAACAATGGGGTGAAAAATCTGGTGTGCAAACTGCAATTGGAGAACTTAATTATAAAGAGGAAGCTTTGAAATATATAAAAGCCCTTGTTGATACTGTTGTTTATGCACCTTCTTTGCCTGAAATTACTTATGTAACAGGTATTGTGGGGATGGATGGCTACTTGAAAAATGGTGACTCTTGGGGAGAACTGACTTATTGGGGTGCTACTAATGGTTATCAAGGATTGAAAGACCAGAATGGAGGAGGAACAATGGTATATTTTGACTATTCGGCTCCTGCATATTTCCATCAATACAGGAAATTTTTAGAGGAAAACAACGGGACTGATTGGCAGTTGAATCAATTGAGAAGGTGTGAGGTTTCTTCTGATTATTTGATGGGACAATTGTATCAATCTTCTAATACTGCAATTCCTGTCTGTGGTCATGTGTCTTCGATTTCAGATACTGAGTTTGAGTTTTCGGGAAACGGACCATTCGCAGAAGATATGAGAGCTGGATGGAGAACGATACTTAATTATGTATGGCATGGAGATCCTGAATATTCTTGGGATCCGGTAACTCACGAGGCGATATCTGGCTCAAATTCATACCAAAAAGATATGGCTTTGCGTTATGCCAAATTTTTAGCAAATCCGCAGTCTGCCCCATGGAATAATGATTGCAATGCGATTGGGGACATGGGTCTTAAGTTTTGGGGTCCTTATACTTTGCGAGATAAGATGGATGTGGAAGGAAATATCGGAGACGGTTTTCCTTTGAATTGGATTCATGGGTCAGGCTCTCCTGCTGCTATTGTCTCTCAAGATTTTGAATTGATGGGACAGATGTTCCGCCATTGTGTTATGGCTTGGGATGATGAAAACTTTAAATCGTACGAAGAGTCTTCTCCTCATTATTTCCACGAATGGTTTAAGTTATTGGGAATGTTGGTGTTGTCAGGAAACTTTCACGCTCCTGAAAACATGGTAGCAAAACCTAACTTGAAAGTTTATCATAAAGTGGATAAAACGTATGCCTTTGCGGGTGATGTGGTGGAGTTTGTAGTTACAATTAGAAACTACGGCTCTGTTGATGCTGATGGAGCAGTTGTGAAATTTGGTGTGCCTGAAGGATTCTCGTTGGTAAGCACAACAAAAGGTTCATTAGTTGGTGATTCTATTGTTTGGGAAAAAGGTGTCGTTCCGGGATTTCAGACAGCAACAGGAATAAAACCTACTGTAGATAGCATGATTATTAAGCTCAGATTGAATGATGATATTGAGCAAGGTCGTTATTGTACATCTGCAAGTGTAAAATGTGACAATGGTTTTGGGTGGGTTTCTGATGAATATCCAAACAACATAACGAGTGTGATGGAGCGCAATTGCGTAGATGTTGTTGCTCGTGCCTTGAAAGTGGAAAAAACAGTGGACAGAAAACAGATAAATCCTAATAATATCGCTCAGTTCAAGATAGATTTTGAGAACTCAGCAGAGGCTGGTTGGATAAATGGAGGAAGGCAAGGCGTACGTCTCTCTTACGGACATAAGCCGGTTGCCAATCCGTCAAGCACAGACCAGATAGTATCTTTCTATCGTTTGTTCCATGATGCGGATGAAGCTTACATTGATTATGGCAATTATCGTGTGTCTTATTATATGTATGACCCTGCTTTACAATGTTTTGCAGGGGGTGACGATCCAGATTGCAATATCGGTTGGAATATGGCGTGCGACTATTATCAAGGAGGTTTGAAAGAGTCTTTGATAATCTCTCATGAAACGACTGTGCCTGGTACAGATCCAGTAACGGGTAAAAAGTGGAATCAGCGAATTATCGTTCAGTTCGCAGACCAATTAGCTGCACCAACTCAACATTTGCAACAATATGCAAGTGCAGGAGTAGCCGATGGACTACACGTTCACGAAGGAGGAGGCTCAACTCTCTTGTTGAATATGCGAATGTCTTGTTCGCAAGGTGGAAAGATGTTTGATTTGACGGATGACTGGAGTTATAGCGAAGACTGGACAAGTGCAGAACAAAATGACTTGCACTTCCCTATTGTAAACGACCATACAGACCCCAATAATTTGGATCAAGAGATAACAAGTTGGGACAGACACTCGTGTGGAACTCCTACAAAGTTTGTTGATAAAATATTGGTCGAAGAGTGGGACGGTTACACATGGAGACGTGTATTAGGAAATGGTCCTAAGCCAGGACGTGACGTTTATAATGTGGTGATTCGTGATACATTGCCTAAAGGAATGGAGTTTGTCGAGTTTGTAAATGAATGTCCATTGGAAGAGTTCGGAGGTTCATGGACTACAGAAAAAACAGCAGACGGTTTAGATGTCATCGTTTGGACAATTGACAGATTGATGATTGAACAAAAGGGTTCTATCATTTACAAAGCAAACATTACATTCCCATCTGGCAATACTTGTGAAACTACAGATGAAGAAATTATCAACAAAGCTTGGATTTGGGGAGATAAGGAGTCTGCTATTAATGATACGGCTACGATAACAGTAACGTGTGCAAAAGTGCCAAAGCCTATCATTCCAACAACATTAAAGAAAACGGCAGACAAAGAGTCGTATGAGGTTGGAGAAGAAATCAACTATACGATAGAGTACGAACAGACTCATGGTGCTATTTTTGATGATGCAGCCGCTAATGCGTCTGATTGGAACTTGTCTGGTTGGAGCGTTTCCGGAGGTACTTTAACAAGCGTGTCTAACCAAACTGGCACATCAAGATATAATTACTCCAAAGCAAAAAATTATTTTGTTAAAATGGATGTTAATCCTCAAACTTACTCTACATTCCAGATAATTTTCAGAGAAGGTTCATCATCTCCTCTTACAATACAAATAAAACCGGATATAGGTCAAAATATTTTATTTATCACTACTTTTGAAGGAGGAAAAGTAGTTCAAGCTGAAAAAGAATTAATTTTTAAAGGCGGTGTTCCAATGTCTCTGAGTATTGATGTACAGAAAGATCTGATGAGAATGTGGATTAATTCTGATACTGTAGCTGATAAGGTTATTTACACAGTGGAGGGATTGACAGAAGCTGAAGGTTATCTTGCATTTAAAAACGGGAATACCACAGGTGGTGATTCGTATGGAACTCATAAATTCTCCAACATCCACGTCCACACCGATTACGCTTACGACCTATCTATTATAGACCGCAAGCCGGCAGAGGTTACTTTTGTTTCTGCGGATGAGGGCGGTGTTTTGGAAGGTGATTCTATTGTTTGGAAATTTGAACAGGGGATCAACAACCCTATCCCATTTGGTACGAAATACAAAGTATCATGGAAGGGTACTGTGGATGAATGTAATGAAAAGATTATCAATGTTGCATACGCAAAACTTTTGGGTCATGCAGACGATGAAATCATGGCGCAGGCTGTTTCTGAATGTGGCTCTTCTTGTCCTATCGAAAAGGTTACTCTAACGGCTGCTGCTTCTGAAATTTGCGAGGGCGATAGCGTCTTGTTGACGGCTGCTGCAGAACCTGCCGGTAATTATGAATATGAGTTCTTCTTAGACAAGGT
>JAGBVI010000024.1 GCA_017630395.1 Paludibacteraceae bacterium | reverse complement strand
GAATTTGAATTTATGAAATATTCAAGAAGTTTGAAAGACTATAGAGATTGGCATAACACTCTCAATTATGCTATCGAGCAAGAAACGGCCAAAATTACAAGAAGAATTAGCGCAAAATTAAGAAAAGAAATGCGTGAAGAAGGTAGAGCTGAAGGTAGAGCTGAAGGTGTAGCAGAAGGTATAGCAGAAGGTAGAGTACAAGGGGCAAAAAATACTCAAAAAGAGATAGCGAGGAAAATGCTCAATAAAGGGATGAATATAAATTCAATCTCTGAATTATCGGGATTAACCATCGAAGAAATTAATGGTATTTGATGCTTTCACGTTTGGGAATAGGCCCGTTGACGTTCACAATAGAATTTTTAATAGAACTTTTAACAGACTATTTTTCATAGCAGAAGTAGGGAGTCTGAATAAGTTTTATTTTGTAAAACACTCAAAGGACAAAAGGTAAAAGAAATAGCTACGAGACTCCTTGATAAACAAATGCTGGTAGAAATATTCGCCAAAGTCTCCGGCCTGACAATTGAAGATATTTTAGTTCTAAAAATAAGATTTCAACAAAACCTTACCGCAAAGTTGGTTAAAAGATTCATAAATATGAAAAAAAAACTTATCTATACAATCGGAATACTGATTTTGACCGTTAGTGTCATCGCTATGTATGTATATTCTAAACGTAGTTCTATCGCAGAATCTTTATTTACCGACAAACTTACGGAAGTTGAAAATTTATACGATTTGGATATTGAGTATGATAATCTTAAGATAATCGGACTTAATACAATAATCCTCAATAACTTAAAAGTAAAACAAAATAATGAAGATTTTTTTGCATTTTCACTAAATAAAGCCGAAATAAAAATCGACTTAATTTCGTTTCTCAAGGATGAATTTTGCATACAAAATGTTCGCATTGATGGTGTTAATATAAACATTGGAAAAAAAACAAAATCGGCATCTTCAATGAACGATATTGACAACTCGATTCTTCAAAAAATCCAAAGAACTATAAAGCGTTTTATGGTGCTAATAAAAACATTAACCCCAAAATCAAATCTCCCCAATGATATTCTGCTTACTGAGGTCAACATTACACTTGGAAACGATGAACATAAAACTATTTTCTATTTGCCTGAAATTACTTTTTTAGGGAACAATATTTATTCTCAAATTTTAGTAAAAGAGAATTTTATTAACGAAGTGGGCAGTCACTCAACAAATAACAACCAGTATTGCATTATTGAAGGAGTTTTAGGTGCTATGAACGAAGAAAATAACTTCAAATTCTACTCTCTAGGAGATGCTTCAACCGAAATTCCTTTCTTAAAAAGAAAAATCAATACTTCTCTGAAATTTGATACTCTATTCCTCAAAACAACTATAAACCAAAGAGAGGATGAATCTATTGTAACAACCGGAAAGATCTCTCTGTTTAATTTATTTGTTCATAACCCTCGCCTATCTAAGGAAGAATTGCAAATCAATTTTTCAGAATTAAAATTTAAATCTACGTTTGATAATGAGTACTTCGAAATTGACAGTTCTAGTTCTTTAAGAATCAATGATATAGAAGGAAAAACACATCTTTATCTTCAAAATAAAAAAGAACCTCTTATTCGATTGCATTTTAGAACAGACTCGTTCCCATCTGCTAATTTATTTAATTCTATCCCTGCCGGCATTTGTAACAACCTAAAAGGGATTGAAACTGAAGGGAACCTTATCTACAATCTTCGTGTTAAACTTGATATGGCTAATATTGATAGTCTGGAGTTTTCATCCGAATTAGCCTCTAATAGTTTTAATATTACAAAATTTGGAGCAACTGACTTTCGCGAAGCAAACGGACCTATGCTGTATAACATTTATAATAGCGATAATTCCCTAGAGATTCAGTATGAAATGAGTGAAGAGAATATAGATTTTCGAAAACTTAATAGCATATCACCGCTTCTTCGAAGCGCAGTAATGTTTTCTGAAGACGGACTCTTTTTTCACCATAAAGGATTTATTGAAAGTGCTATCAGAGCTTCTATTATCAAGAATATCAAAGAAAAACGATTTGCAAGAGGCGGTAGCACCATCTCAATGCAACTCATTAAAAACTTGTGGCTTAATAAAGAAAAAACCGCCTCAAGAAAATTAGAAGAAGCTCTTATCGTTTGGATAATCGAAAACGAACGATTGATATCCAAAGAAAGAATGTTTGAATTGTACCTCAACATCATAGAATGGGGACCGCATGTTTATGGCGCCGCTCAAGCTTCTCATTTTTATTTTAATAAAGATGTCGACAAATTAACCCTAAACGAGGCGATTTTTATGGCCAGCATCATCCCTCGACCCAAAAAATTCTTTTGGTACTTTGATAAAAATCGGAATTTGAAACCGATTCTCAATGATTACTATCAACTCATTGGGTCTAAAATGCTAAAACATGGAATTATCTCCGAGCGCCAATTCAATAAACTTGAAAGCAATGTGAAAATATCCGGGCATGCCTCAGCTTTCTTGCATAATACGCCGGAAAGTCTCGAAATCGTAGTTCAGGACACATCAACGTACCGGAATTTTATTTCTACTGATTCTTTACGACTTATCAATGACTTAAATTTATATTTTCCAAACGATGAAAATATTCAAAACGTATCAAATTAAAGAGATTGACGCCCTGACAATAAAAAACACTCCTATCGGCTCTTATCCTCTCATGAAGCGTGCGGCCAGAGCATTTTTTGAAAAACTGCTCCCGAAACTTTCTTCTGAGAAACAAATTTGTATTGTTGCCGGAAGTGGAAACAATGGTGGTGACGCATTGGTCGTGGCTTCATTGATAAAAAAAGTGGGAATCACTCCCATCATCTATTTTATTCCCGGTAATTCAATTTCTTCTGATTGTCAAGAAGCTCTATCTGAATTACAAAATTTAAATGTTCAACCGAGTGTCATAAATGACATCAATGAATTAAAAATACCTAAAGAATCCATCTTAATTGATGGATTGTTTGGTTCAGGATTAAACAGGCCGTTAGAGGGATTGTTCGCCCAAATCGTCAAAAAAATTAATGAAAGTGAAACATCTGTTTATGCAATTGACATTCCATCCGGTTTATTTGGAGAAGATAATAAGCATAACAACTTAGAATCAATTATCAAAGCTGATTATACATTCACATTCCAAACCCCAAAGTTATCTTTTTTTCAGCCGGAATGTGAACAATACATCGGTCAATTTGAAATTTTAGATATAGGTCTGCTCCCCGAAGCGCTAGAACAGACACCCACATCTTTCCACCTAACCGAAACCAAAGATATTCAAAAAATAATCCGTCCTCGAAAAAAATTTTCCCATAAAGGGACCTACGGACACGCTTTGTTGATTGGGGGAAAATATGGGATGATGGGAGCTATTACGTTGGCCTCAACTGCAACTCTAAAAACAGGATGTGGATTAGTAACTGCTCACATTCCAAAATGCGGATACGAGATCATGCAAATTTCGCTTCCTGAAGCCATGATCTCAATCGATTCAAACAATGAGGTCGTTAGTGAAATCCCAAAATTGGAAAAATATAATGCAATAGGAGTGGGAATTGGATTGGGAACTGACGAAAAAAGTGCATCCGCTCTTTATAATCTGCTTAAGTATACAACATCTCCTCTTGTTATAGATGCAGATGCAATCAATATATTGGCTCAAAATAAAGAGTGGATTAATCTATTACCGCAGGGAACCATCTTAACACCTCACCCAAAAGAATTTGAGCGATTGTTTGGGAAAACTCAAAATCAATACGAAAAATGGCTTAAACAAATAGAATACTCCCAACAATATGGTATTGTCATAATTTTGAAAGGTGCTTATTCCTCCATATCACTACCCGATGGGACTTTACACATCAACCCGACAGGGAATGCCGGAATGGCAACTGCCGGCAGCGGAGATGTATTGACAGGAATCATCACCTCCCTATTGACTCAAGGGTACACATGCGAAGATAGTGCCATATTAGGAACATGGATTCATGGGAAAGCAGGTGATATCTATGCAGAGACTCACTCCATGGAGAGTTTAATCGCATCTTCCTTAATCGAAAACATAGGAAACGTATTTAAGCAACTGTCTAAATTTTATTATTAAATAGTTCACTATTTTCTACAAAAGGATAATAAAATAAATTTAAAAACACCTCTCAAATAGGCTCAAAATAAGATTTAGACAACTTCCAAATATATCCATTAAAATCCAATAAGTTAGGTTGAGTTTTTTTGAGAAGTTACTTTCAATAATTTAAATTTTTAATATATGCTATCAATTAAAGATGTTTTAGTTTCACTCGGAATAATTTCCGAACAAATAAACACAAAAGATCAAGCCGTAATTATAGTTTTGATTATTTCATTGGCTTTTATTACCGATTTTATCTGTAAAAAAATTGCTCTAATATTTCTTCATATTCATGCAAAATTAACCAATAGACCTCAAGAAGAAACCCCATTAAAAAAGAAAGTAATAGAAAATTTTGCAAGTTTGATTCCTGCATTAATCTTTAATATATTCTTACCACTCTTTTTTGAAAAAGGAGAGACTCTTTTTATCTGGGTAGGAAAAGCTTGCAGCATATATATTTTAATTACAATCGTATCTTTCATCTTTTCTGTATTAGACTTCGCTTATGACAGGTATATTCAAAAAAAGGGGATTAAAATAGCCATAAACATCATCGTTCAAATAGTAAAGTTAGCATTGGGATTTATTGCCGTTATCATCACTTTCAGTATTTTAATGGGGAAATCTCCTACCACGCTATTAACCGGAATTGGAGCTTCTGCCGCTGTTCTATCGTTTATATTCAAAGATACACTAATTAGCTTACTATCCAGTTTTCAACTTACTGGGAATAAAATGCTAAATATTGGAGATTGGATTACCGCCCCAAAACACAATATTGATGGTATCGTAAAAGAGATTACCCTTAACACAATTAAGATTCAAAATTTCGACAATACAATCATTACAATTCCACCTCAAACATTGGTAAGTGAATCTTTTCAAAATTGGAATGGAATGCAACAAAGTACTGGTCGCCGAATAAAAAGAGCCATTTTTATTGACATGGCAAGCATAAAATTTTGCGATGAAACTATGTTAGAACGATTTAAACAAAATTCACTCGTTAATAATTATCTATCATCACATTTATCAGCAGAAACAGATACTCAAAAATTTACAAATATTGGCATTTTTAGAAATTATTTGGAGGCTTACATTAAAACAATTCCAACGTTCAACAACGAACTAACTCACATGATTAGACAATTAGCCCCTACAGAAAAAGGGTTGCCGGTAGAGATCTATTTCTTCTCTACTGAAAAACGCTGGGAAGAGTATGAGAAGATTCAGTCTGACCTATTCGACCATATTTTAGCTATCATTCCTTTTTTTGAATTAAATGTATTCCAAAATCCTACTGGATTCGATTTTCACAAAGGTCTCTAAGGAGTGTTCTATAAGAAGTTGTTTAAATTTAATTTTGAGCCTATTAGAAATTTAAACAGCTTCTAAATTAGTTCGAGATGATTTTGAAGAACATTTTGCTAAGGTTGATTATATTCTCAACCTTTTCGTTAAGCCAAAAGAGCAAAGTGAGACTTGTTTCAGCTTTGCCGTGGTGAGAAAAAGAACACGCAAGAGAATGGAGCGATGCAGGCATAGTGACTAAGTGAATACGGGAAAGATAAGTAAAATGAATTCAAAAGCATCCGAAACTGAATTTATGAGCCTCAAATAAAAAATCGTAATTTAAAGAAGTTGCTTAATTTTAAACACCTAAAATTGTCTAAAAATTTTATTATAAAAAGGAAGATATTCTTGAATAAATTCTTATTTTTGCAAAAAATTGAATACTATATTTTTAACATAACAAAAATTAATTATTTATGTCTAAAGTAACCGTTGTAGGCGCAGGAAACGTAGGTGCAACTTGCGCAAATGTACTTGCTTTTAATGAAGTAGCAGACGAAGTAGTAATGCTTGATATTAAAGAGGGTATCTCTGAAGGTAAAGCAATGGATATGATGCAAACAGCTCAATTATTGGGATTTGATTCTCGCTTAATTGGTTGTACCAATGACTACGCACAAACTGCAAATTCAGATGTTGTTGTTATTACTTCTGGTATTCCTCGTAAACCAGGTATGACTCGTGAAGAATTGCTTGGTGTAAACGCCGGAATCGTTAAAGGTGTTGCAGAAAACATCTTAAAATACTCTCCTAATGCTATCTTGGTTTGTATCTCTAACCCAATGGATACAATGACATATTTAGCACTTAAATCTTTGGGTTTGCCTAAGAATCGTGTTATTGGTATGGGTGGTGCTTTGGATAGTTCTCGTTTCAAATATTTCTTGTCTCAAGCATTAAATTGCAATGCAAATGAGGTTGAGGGTATGGTAATTGGTGGTCACGGAGATACTACAATGATTCCATTGGCTCGTTTAGCTACATACAAAGGTGTTCCTGTTTCTCAACTTATGAGCGCTGAAAAATTGGAAGAAGTGGTTAAGTCTACAATGGTAGGTGGTGCTACTTTGACCGGATTGTTGGGTACTTCTGCATGGTATGCTCCAGGTGCTGCAGGTGCTTACGTTGTTGAAGCTATTATCCACGATCAAAAGAAGATGATCCCTTGTTCTGTTCTTTTGGAAGGTGAATATGGTGAAGATGACCTTTGCATCGGTGTTCCTGTTATCTTGGGCAAAAATGGTATCGAAAAGGTTGTTGAATTGGAATTAAACGCAGACGAAAAAGAAAAATTCGCTGCTAGCGCAAAATCTGTAAAAGGAAATATTGCAACTTTGAAAGAGTTAAATCTTATCTAATCTGTAAGATCAACTCAATATATACCTAAGAGAGGGGGCGTCTGATGATGCCCCCTTTTATTTCAGGGAAGCTATATGATTTTGATTAGTTGTCACTATACAGAAAACAAATAATGTCAATTCTGCGTTATTAAAGCAACTTCTACAAATTAAAAGTGATTTTTAATCTTAACTCTATTACAATATATTAACCTAAAAATTTATAATACTATGGAAATAACAGAAATTAAAATCTCTGACGATTGTATCGCATGTGGAAACTGCGAAAGCGTATGCCCAGAAGTTTTTAAAGTAAACGAAAAATCAGAAGTCAATACAAAAGCTGATTTCAAAAAACATTATAATGAAATTAGAACTGCAGCAAGAGAATGCCCTGTAGAGGCTATTATCCTAAAATTGTAATTCCAAATACTTTTATTATACTCTTGTCTATATTTCATCCAATGTAATAAAATCTAGCTAGTATCAACAACTACTCTCAAAAAAAGTGCGCCAGACTCTCTATGATGCTGACGCACTTGTTTTATGGAATTTATTGAAGCCTTTCTAGATATGAAATAATCAAAATTTAACTTGAAGTTATAAAAAAGAACCCAATAAGTTGTTTTTTAAATTTTTTTTAGCTATATTTGGGTAATTTATCATTCTAAAACCAATGTATCATGAAACATTTCAACGCAAAATTAATCTTTGCATTGTTGGTTTTTAGTATAAATGTATCCTTACTAAATGCTCAAAGACATTTTTATTTAAATTTGTCTAAACAATGCCTTAGTGCTGAATCGGCACTTACAAAAATTCAACAAGAGTTCGAGATTGATCCCAACAGTCATTTTAAATTAATCAATGACACAACGGACAGACTTGGTATGCAACACTTGACCTATAAGCAGTACTTGTACGATTTTGAAATCGTGGGCTGTATGGTTCTTGTTCACGTCAAAAAAGGAAGTGTTCAAAGCATGAATGGAATAATCATGGAACAGGACTTACTCCCTTTTGAAAGACCTTCTCAAACTAGAAGTTCCTTAGAAATTTTAGGAGAAAAAGTTTATATCCCTATAGAAAATGCGGGAAAAACTACGACTAAACTTGCTATAAAACAATTGGATAATAAATCTCAATCAGAAATTTACTTAGACGCAAGTACAGGAGATACGCTTAGAACAATCTCCATGCGAAATTTTCTTGATGGAAACTCCAATGCTAAAATTGATTACGTCAATTACTTCCCATACAAAGATAATGAGGAAATGGAGGTGTTGGAGTGTAAATTAGTAAACAATAATTACTACTCTTTGCAAGATACTTACAGAAATTTTTTACATTCACCCTCCGGTATTTATCCTTCAGACTTAGGTTTGCAGGATAGTACAACATTTTGGATTTCCATAAATATTGATTCTCTAAAAAAGAGTTTTAACATCACTGAGGAGGTAGCATGGTGGTATTATTCCATAAAATTCACACTCTCACCCCTATCCAACCCTGACTCGATATTATATAGTGCTTATTTAGATGAACCAAGAGTTGACTATTGGTGGGGAGAAATATCATTCGAAAGTGAAGAGGCTATAAGCCTTAAAAAACTAAGACATATAGATCGTTTTCTAATAAAGATACAATTTGATGCGATAGAGTCTGATCCCTCCAAAAGACTTTCTGTTACTGACACATGGGAAATACCACTTAAATATATGGAGACAAGCCTTTATTATACACCTCAAACAAATGAAAGTCAATCTAAAAACAATATATTCCTTAGTTTGTCCGGAACTCAACGTAATCCTTCTTGCGAAATATTTTGGGGAATGCAAAAGTCATACGATTACTTCTACGAACAATTTGGAATCAGAGGATATGACAACAACAATAGTAGAATTAGATCCTTCTACAATGAATATGGCTCCGACTCCTATTCCGGGATAACAAATATAAACGGAATAGATGTTGCAGAGATGAGTTTTGGGAATACAGAATTGTCCGAAAAAGAAGGAATAGTAACCATCCCTCAAGTTTCTTTAGACATCGTAGCGCACGAATACAGTCATTTAGTCGTATCTTCTATTAACCACAGAGGACTAAAATCACACGGAGAGACCGGTGCTCTTTGCGAATCTTTTGCAGACATCTTTGCATCTGCCATCATGAATAGATACAAAGAGAATGAATACATCTCAGATTATTTAATTGGTGAAGAAGTTTCCACTAATGCAAAATGTTTACGTTCTCTTGCCGCTGATTGCAATGGAATTGATGGGACCCTGCAACCACAATGCTACCATGGCAAAAATTGGGATGCTTACTACAATGATTTCGGAACAAACAGCGGGGTGCAAAATAGATGGTTTTATCTGCTCTGCAACTCTGAAGGAAAAGTCTCCGGAACCAACGATTTTGGCTACGAATATGAGATTAACCCAATAACATTAAACAAAGGAGAACAAATCGTCTTCCGCAATCTCAATTTCTACCTCACGCCTTTTGCTAATTACCATGACGCTGCAATGGGCTCTTTACAGGCTACAGCAGACCTCTATGGTATAAATTCTGATGAATTTAACTCTGTGTTGAAAGCTTGGTGTGCTGTGGGTATTTGCTTAGATGACAGAATTGCTGATATAGCTGATGGGATGCCTACCATCAACCCAAATTTACCATTGGTTTACGCAAAGAATGGGGAAATTTGTGTTAAAGCCAATCCTAACTCAATCGTAAAAATCTTTACCCCAATTGGTATGTTGATTGAACAAAGAACTACTAAAAATGATTTGGAAACATTTACTATTCCCAATCTCAAAATAGCGATTGTAATGGTCAATAATGACTCATTTAAAATTATTATTCCTTAACATTTTAAAATGCTTGCTTATGAAACGGTTTATTTTATATATAATATCTTTATTTATGGTTGCCTCTGCAAGTTCTCAAGGTAATCTGAATAATTTCTTCATAAATGTAGAAGATAAAAATATTCGTTTAGAGAATGTGGAGAATTTTATTCTCGACTACTTTAAAATTGAAAAAGGAAATGCTTTCCACCTGAAAAAATACAATGAAAGGGTGGACCACCTCGGAATGACTCACACTACGTTTGTTACTTTATTCAATCAAGAATACAACATCTTAGAAGAATCTATTATTGTACACTCTTATGCAGGAAAAGTCTTGTCGATAAATGGAAACCTTTCATCTTTATTTACGAAGAGTAATAAAAGCGATTTTTATCAAGCCCAATTGTTACATTCTGATAAAAAAAGATTAGCATTGCCAATTATTAGAAACAATGAAAAAGAGCTAAGACCGGTAATTGAAAACATCGACGCCAAAAGAGATAGAAAAATATATACCGATGCCATTACCGGTGACACTTTGAAAATCAAGAGTACTAAAATCTATAATCAAATTGGCTCTCTCCGCGACACATCTGCTTGGGTTCAAACTATGTACTATGGAGAACAATTGGTGGATTGCACCAACCAATATTTTGACGCATTGGCTCACTCCTCTCAATATTCTCTTATGGACAGAAAACGGAATATTATCTGTTATAATTACAGATTCGATATTGAAAATGAATTAATGACCTCCTATTCAAAAGTGTTTGGATTAGAGCCCTATTTATCCGAAATTAAATTATGCTATTTAGGAGCTGTTGACTTTGGTTTTGGGCATGCGATCACCGACTTAGGAGATTCTACCTATTTCACCATATCCGATCATAATAACTCTATTCTGTTCAGAAGCGATACACTTACAGGAGAAAGTATCACTTACTCATTTGGGAATGATACTATTTGGATTAAGGAAGGACTAACTCTTACTGTTTATAGCAAACTTAGCATAGAAATATGGAACGACTCAACATACACATACGAAAAAGGGGAAGCCGTTTGGGAATCCGGCGAACGTTATTTACCACCTACAAGAGTTCCAGAAACTCTCGATGGCATTACTACTATAGATATGGACTTTGACGAATACTACAAAATAAAAACGACAGTAAAAGAGAATCCGATATACGACATCTATTGGGGTATTCAACAAACATACGATTACTACTTCAACCGGTTCGGAAGGTATGGATTTGATAATAAAAACGGAGAGACTATCTGTCTCTATGGTGCTGATTTAACGGACAATGCATATTTTTCTGAGGGATTCGACTCCTTCTCCACAATAAGTTATTTCCACTTTGGAAAAGGAAGCGATGAATCAACCCCCGACTCACTCCCCCTATATTCTCCTTTTACGACATTAGATGTAGTTGCTCATGAATTTACTCATGGTGTCACCAGTCATAACGGGAATGGCGGACTCGATTATTATGGAGAATCCGGAGCTCTAAATGAATCTTTCTCCGACATATTTGCCACTGCCATTGAAATTTATACAGGTTACGGAAATCCTCAATTTATGGGGGATGAGATAAGTATTAATACCCCCTTCTTACGCAATATGGGAATAGAAACCGATACTTTCAGCAAACAACCCAAATACTATATGGGAGAATATTGGTATAATACCCATGAATGGGAGGATAATGCCGGAGTCCATACTAATAGTGGAGTTCAAAACGCTTGGTTCTACCTCCTTTACAATGGTGGTAGCGGAGTTAATGAGGGGGGCTATCACTACAATGTAGAAGGAATCGGCATAGAAAAAGCAGAAGAAATTGCCTACCGGAATTTAAGCTATTACATCCATTACACATCAAGTTACAAAGATGCTGTATGGGGGTCACTGCAAGCTGCCGCAGACTTATATGGTAAAAATTCCGTAGAATTCAGGGCTGTAAAAGAAGCATGGTGCGCTGTAGGTCTTTGCCTGGATGATGTAATAAACGTTGTTTATGATCCTAAACTTCATAAACTTAATAATCAAAATCACACACTTAGCCATGTATATACAGAAAACAATCTTTTAATCGTACTTTGTCAAGAAGGTAGTCTTATTACTATTCTAACTCCGGAAGGGCAAACTATAGCTTCTCGCAAAGCAACTTCCAATTGCGAGATGTTTGAAATTATCGATAAACCTTTCGTTTTAGTTACAATCAACAATGAGACTCACAAAATTCTATTCCAATAACAACTTATCACTATAAAAAAGTGCGTCAGATTCTTTCTATTCTGACGCACTTTTTTATTTAAAATATCTACGATATGTCTATAAAATCTACTAAAAGTATTCTATCTCTCTTTGCACCACATATAAAGGTTCATCTCCTAAAAATTGAATACGCCTTATCCAATTTCCTTTTTCATCAAATTCATATTGGTATGTCACAGGAAGATAGGGTTCCATCGCCGCGATATCCAACGCCTCTTGCGATACCACATTTCCTGCAGGGTCGTAAAACAACTTAACCAACATAACTTCATCTCCACCAGAAGACAAAACGGTGAACTGCTCCAACAAACGATTATCTCCAAAAATCTCTTTTCGATGATTTACCACCTCATTTTTTTCGTTAAAAATTTTGGTTTCTTTGGGCAACCCTCGACGGTCTAAATATTGCTGTTTTTTACGAATCAGAATATTATCTTTATTATAAACACTCTGCGTTTCGATCAAATTTTCATCATTATATTCTATCACTTCACGACTGGTGAGATAGCCCTCTCCATCTTGATGAAGAGTATTGATTGGACGTCCTTTCTCATCGTACTCCACTTTCGTTATAACAACTGCAGAGTCGAAATCATTAAAGGTCTTTCGCTCTACCATTAGGTTTTCTTTGTCATACTTAAACACGGTATAGTCTAACAACTCTCCAAATATCGTAAATTGCGAAATTTTAGAATACCAACCATCTTTATTAAACTCAATCCTCTTATCAAAATCATTTTCACGATAGCCTTCACCACTTAAAATCTTACCACCGGTTTCAAAGGCTTTATACTGTTGTTCCGTAACACTTTTTACCTTACCAAACAACCCCATCTCTTTCCAATCATTATCAACATTGCCACAACTCATCAAGAGTAAAAACGGCAAAATAACTCCTATTTTTTTCATTTTTTCTATTTTAAAATTTTTATCACTTAGAAGAACAACTTATATAACAAAAAAGCTATCACTTTTTCTCAATCAACTCAAAATCCATCTGCTTTTTCTCTAAATTGGTCTTTTTAACACGAACCTCCACTTCATCACCTAAACGATATACATTATGAGTTCTTCGACCAACTAAGCAATAATTTTTTTCATCAAATGTGTAATAGTCGTCATCTAAATCTCTCATCGGAATCATTCCTTCACATTTATTCTCCTCCAATTCTACATAAATCCCCCACTCTTGGATACCCGAAATAACACCATCATAAATTTGCCCGACTTTATCACTCATAAACTCCACTTGCTTATATTTGATTGAGGCTCTTTCTGCATTAGCTGCCAGTTGTTCTCGATCTGAACAATGCTTGCAAAGATCTTCATACGCCACAGCATCAACACTTCGTCCACCTGTCGCATATTCATCCAACAAACGGTGTACCATCATATCCGGATATCTCCGGATTGGGGAGGTAAAATGGGTATAAAAATCAAATGCCAGTCCATAATGTCCTAAATTTTCTGTCGAATAGATTGCTTTAGACATAGAACGAATTGCAATTGTCTCTATTAAATTTTGCTCGCGCTTTCCTTGAACTTGATCCAATAACCTATTGATTGAAGATGAGACTTCTGTCTGCTTGCCGGTCGTCTTCAATTTATATCCAAATCGAGAAATAAATTGCGATAAATTAGACAGTTTCTCAGGATCTGGTAGGTCATGAACGCGATATACAAACGTTTTTGCCGTCTCCTTCTTTAATTTAACTTTTCCGATATGCTCTGCAACCGTTCTATTTGCCAATAGCATAAACTCTTCAATCAACTTATTTGCCTCTTTAGATTCTTTGAAATAGACGCTTAATGGTTTTCCTTTATCATCTATTTCAAACCGGACTTCCGTCCGTTCAAATGCAATTGCGCCATTTACAAATCGGTTTTCTCGCAATTTTTTTGCCAATTCATTCAGCATCAAAATCTCCTCCTTCATCTCTCCTTCTCCGGTCTCGATTACTGTTTGAGCCTCTTCGTAAGTAAAACGTCGATCGGAATTGATAAGAGTATGCACGATTTGATACTCTTTTACATTGGCAGCTGCATCCATTTTAAAGAGGACAGAAAAGCAACATTTATCTTCGTGAGGACGCAATGAACACAATTGGTTAGACAATCGCTCCGGCAACATAGGAATTGTTCTATCAACCAAATAGACAGAAGTAGCTCTTTTAAATGCCTCTTCATCAATTGTATCTCCTTGTTTCACATAATAGGTTACATCAGCAATATGGACACCAACCTCCCACAAATCAGCTCCAATTTTCCGAATAGAAAGAGCGTCATCAAAGTCCTTTGCATCAGCAGGGTCTATGGTAAACGTTGGTATATCTCGGCAATCCACCCTCCTTTCAATCTCTTCAGAAGGAATCTCTTCCGAAATTTCATCAGCTAATGATTCTATATGCTTCGGATAAGAATAAGGCAACCCAAACTCAACCAAAATGGCATGCATCTCTGCATCATTATCTCCGGTCGCTCCCAAAACGTCTATTACCTCTCCTACCGGATTTCTGTCGCGCTCCGACCATTCAATAATCTTAACGATAGCTTTATCTCCATTTTTAGCACCATTCAACTTATCACTTGGAATAAAAATATCACTATTTAACAGTCTATTATCAACAATTAAGAACGCATAATTTTGAACAGACTCAATCTTTCCTACGAATGTATCGTGTCCTCTCTGTATAACTTCAAGTACTTGTCCCTCTTGTTGTTTATCCTTTCTATGTGCGAATAAGCGAACTCTAACAAGATCTCCGACAATTGCCTTATTCATGTATTTATCCATTATAAAGACTTCATCGCCTCCATCTTCTGGAACCAAATAGACCTTACCACCCGCTCTTCGCTCCAAGGTTCCTACAATAGAACCGGAGCGTGTATCCAAACGATACTTCCCTCGGGTAGGCTCTACCAAAAATTCTTGTAAAACCAAATCATCTAACAACTGCATCAACATCTGTTTTTCAGAAGTTGACTTGGCTCCCACTTCAAAAGCAACTTGCTTATAATTGGATATTTGAGTTGGATTAATCTGAAAAAAATGCACAACACGCTTCACCAACTCTTTTTTTGTCAATGTTCCCATAGACGAAGTTTTTCCTTTTACTTTTCCTTTCGCCTTATCTTTTTTCCTGTTTTTTTCTTTTGCCATATTAGATTTATTTAAAGTTTTGGTAAAACGGTGAAGAACAGTAATCAAAGTGTATCTACTCCAATTATCGTCATACACAAAGATAATGCTTTTAAATTCATATCAATATGGAATGAATTTTTTTTTTAGCCATAACTATAAATTAGTCAAGAGAATTCTAAAAAACAATAGTTCTGACCTATTTTCTTAAGGAAGAATGAGATCTGTCAAATAACCAAAGTTCAGCTCCAATCTCTTGCCTATTTCAATATTTTTTCCGATAATTGCAATCAAAATAACAACGTAGAGAGAAAATAGTAACTCTTATGATTACGATTTGAAATTTATATTTGGGATATTTTGAAATCTTGTGAGTCTAAACAATCAAGATAGTTCAAATGTTCTTTTATCTCTTTCAGACCTATTTCATAGTTTTACCAAATTCAACTTAAGGTGAGTTTTATAAATTCACCGTTTAAAATTTAAAAAGTGTAAATTGTAGGTTGATAAACTTTTCGGCACTTTTTGATTTATCTCGGCAACTTGCTGTTTGTTAGCTGGTCTCAGTGCTCACATTGCCCCTCCCTTCACTCAGCAATTTACTTGAAATAAATTCAAAATCCCACGAAATGAATTTATAGAACCCACCTTAAAAATTTGCAAATATGAAAACATTAAAATTTATTCATCTAACAGGTTTTATAGCTCTATTTTCATTGATTTCTTGTAACAAAGAGTATATTACCAATGAGTATATCACCAATGAATATTACACCAACGAGTACTACTATGATGGAAAATTCTTCATCACAGAACAAGAGGAAATTACAAAAGATATTTGTCCTCCCTACCTACAAAAAGGGGATACTGTTGCTATATTTGCAGCTTCCAACGCAGTGACCAAGAGTGAGATCAAAAATGGAATAGAAAAGTTGGAAAGTTGGGGATTGAATGTAGTTACGGCAGAAAACCTATACCTTCAAAACGGACGATATGCCGGTGAACTGCACGATAGAATTAATGCTCTGCAAAAATTATTAGATAATCCGAATATCAAAGCATTAATTTCTGCAAGAGGAGGATATGGCGCAGCTCAAGTTCTTCCTTACATTGATTTTGATAAATTCACAAAAAATCCTAAATGGATTGTGGGTTATAGTGATGTAACTGCCATTCACGCTGCCGTCAACAATATGGGAATTGAAACCATTCACGGACCCATGGCTTACAAATTAACACACACCAACAGTGTGGAATCGCTTAGAAAAGCATTGTTTGGAGAATTGTCATCGTACTCGATTTCTACCAATTCCAACTGCATAGTTGGTAGCGGCGAAGGACGATTAGTGGGTGGAAATCTATCTATCATTTATAGTTTAGGAGGAACCATTTTTGACCTTAACACACAAAATGCTATCCTTTTTATTGAGGATACAAACGAAAGCAATTACCACATTGATAGAATGATGACTAACCTTAAATTAAGTGGAAAATTAGATTGTCTTAAAGGTGTTATTATTGGAAGTTTTACCAATATGACTCAAGGGTCAGACCTCCCTATCAACGAAATTATGAAAGATAAATTAGAGAGTTTAGGAATTCCTGTGGTTTATGGTATCAACATCGGTCATGACACAGAGAACCTCGCCCTCTATTTTGGAAAAACGGTAAAGATTGATGTCAATAATGATAAAGCGACAATCTCTTACAAATAATCTCTTTTAAGGTCAGTTCTATAGCATGGAACAGGATTATCATGATGAGGAAGGGGTTGCTCTATTCTATCTGCAGGGTACGTTATAAACATCTGACTACAATAATCTTAATTCATTGAAATTACCAACAAATAACATTTGAACATCTGAATAAAATGGCAAAAAATAAATCTGTATATGTCTGTCAAAATTGTGGAGCTGAAGCTGCAAAATGGGTAGGAAAATGTCCAGCTTGCGGTGAATGGAATACATATGTTGAAGAAATTGTTCGTAAAGATAGCTCACAAAAAAGCGGATTTCTCGTACACGACGAAACAAAAAAAAACAAGCCCATTTGCATTGACGAAGTTGAAATTTCAGATGAAGTAAGAAATGATACCGGAGATGGAGAATTTAATCGGGTTTTAGGAGGTGGTATTGTTCCCGGTTCTTTGACTCTGATTGGAGGAGAACCCGGAATCGGCAAATCGACTCTAATCTTACAAATTGTTCTAAACATTCGAAACAAACGAACTCTCTACGTGTCCGGAGAAGAGAGTACCCGGCAACTAAAATTAAGAGCCGACAGATTATCTAATTCAAGTAATCCGAATTGCTTTATCGTTAGCGAGACCTCCCTTGAGCAAATATTTGTGCATATACAAAACATAAAACCTGATTTGGTTGTCATAGATTCCATTCAAACTATTAGCACAGAAATGGCAGAATCCTCACCCGGTAGCGTAACACAAGTGAGAGAATGCTCTGCCGCCATCTTAAAATACGCGAAAGAGAGTGGAGTCCCGGTCATCCTAATCGGTCATATAAACAAAGACGGACACATAGCCGGGCCCAAAGTTCTTGAACACATTGTTGATACTGTTCTTCAATTTGAAGGCGACCAACATTACATGTATAGAATTTTACGCTCCATAAAAAATCGATTCGGAAGCACTGCAGAATTGGGGATTTATGAAATGCGCCAAAATGGACTTCGAGAGGTATGTAATCCATCAGAACTACTTTTAAGCGACAACCATGACGGACTAAGTGGAACGGCAATTGGAGTGGCAATAGAAGGTGTGAGGCCTTTCTTAATTGAGGTACAATCGTTGGTCAGTACAGCAGCCTACGGAACACCACAACGATCTGCTACAGGCTTCGATATCAGACGACTAAACATGTTATTAGCTGTATTGGAAAAACGCATCGGATTTAAATTGGCCCAAAAAGACGTGTACCTTAACATAGCCGGAGGACTTCGCATAAACGACCCTGCACTAGACCTTTCAATTATCTGCGCCATATTGTCTTCTAATATGGATATTGCAATAGATAATAAATGTTGTTTAACAGGAGAAATTGGTCTTTCCGGAGAAATTCGTCCGGTAAATAGAATCGAACAAAGAATTTCAGAAGCCGAAAAACTGGGATTTAAAAAAATTATAATACCCGAATTTAAACATATAGACCCATCAAAATTCGGAATTGAAATTATTTTTGCAAAAAAGGTGGAAGAGGCTTTTAAAAATCTTTTTGGATAAATTATTTTCAAAAAGATAAAATTTAGTTCTTTATAATAAATAAAATGATGAGCCGTTCTCTAATAAAAAAAGTCTGTACTACAATGGGAACTCTACTCTTGGGAATAGGAATCCTTTTGACTCTATTTTTACTAACTTTTACCTTGATGGACTATAAACCGGGGAAGGTAGAAACAATCTCCTTATCCTCTAAAACTACTCGTTTAGATGTCTCAAAAGCATTGAAAATTCTATCTTGGAATATCGGCTATGCAGGACTGAATAAGGAGATGGATTTTTTCTATGACGGAGGGAAAATGGTAAGACCTCTTCAAAAGCAGGTAGAGAAAAACTTAGCCGACATCTGCTCTACCCTGCAAACACTTAAGGATGCCGATTTTATTTTTCTACAAGAATTGGATATAGATTCACGACGAAGCTACCACATCAATGAGTTGGAGTATTTAAAGCAAAATTTGCCCGAGTATCACACTGCCTACGCAACCAACTATAATGTACTATTCGTACCTATGCCTATTGCTCAGCCTATGGGTAAAGTTAAAGCCGGAATCGCAACATTCTCAAAAATACCATCCATAAAAAGCGAAAGACATGCCTTCCCGTTTAATTTTTCATGGCCTCTAAAGATATTTATGTTAGACCGATGCTTTATAACTTCCGAAATAAAGACGTCCAATGATAAAAAACTAATTTTAATCAACACTCATAATTCGGCATTTGATGGGACCGGACAACTACCCAAAGCAGAGTTGAAATTTCTGAGAGAATACATGGAAAAAGAATACAACAAAGGGAATTACGTTCTATTAGGAGGAGATTTTAACCTCTCCCCTACCACTTTCCCAAAGGAGAGTTTTGATTCAACCTACGACATCGACAATGCCATAGTAATTCCAGACAGCACCTTTGGTAAGGATTGGAAAATCATCTTTGACCCGGAAGTTCCTACCAATCGTTCGACAGCATGCACTTATCAAAAAGGAGTAACCAAAGTAAACTGTCTCGATTTTTTCATCGCATCACCCAATATTCAAATAGAATCGGTCAACTGCATTGATTTAGGATTTGAATCATCAGACCACAATCCGGTCATCACAACATTCAGTTTAACACAATGAAAATTAAAGTATTATACATCCTAATTCTTCTAACTTTCGTTTCCGTCAACACGCAAGCACAAATCAATACCAATCGAGTTCTTGCCATTGGTCGGAATGCCCTTTACTTCGAAGATTACGTGTTGGCGATGCAATATTTCAACCAAGTTATACGCATTAAACCCCACATGGCAGAACCCTATTTCTACAGAGCTATCGCCAAAATAAGTTTAGAAGATTATTTAGGTTCCGAAGAAGATTGTAGCGAGGCTTTAAGTAGAAATCCCTTTTTAACCGAAGCCTACCGATGTAGAGGAATTGCCAGAATCAATATAGGGCGTTACAACGAAGCCATTTCAGATTTCGACAAAGGGTTGGAATTTTCGCCTGATAACAAAGCATTACTAATCTGCAAAGCACAAGCAGCAATTCAAAACAAAGATTACAAGAATGCCATTCTCTATTATTCACAAACCATAGAAAAATACCCCCGATATAAAGAAGCTTATTTAGGAAGAGGATACGCCTATTTTGCAGATGAAGACACCCTACATTCCTTAGAAGATTTCAATAAATGCATTGATTTAGATAAATTTTATGCAGATGGTATAGGAGCAAAAGCCACATTACTATACGAAAAAGAAAACTATCAAGAAGCCAACATATTGATAGACGAAGCGATACGAATCGACCCATACAAAGCCAACTTTTACATCAATAGAGGTTTGATTCGGTACCAATTGCATAATATTCGAGGAGCGATGGAAGACTACAATCACGTCATTCATCTTGAACCCAACAACGTATTAGCGTACTACAACCGAGGCATTCTAAGAGCACAGATTGGCGATGACAATAGAGCAATTGAAGATTTTGAACGAGTGATAGAATTTGAGCCGGACAATGATTTTGCCCTCTACAATCGAGCTATCCTAAAAAATAAAATCGGAGATACAAATGGAGCAATTTCCGATCTAAATATCATCCTAAAAAAACACCCCCATTTTTTCCCTGCATACTATCTACGCGCAGACGCAAAACAGAAATCATTTGATAAAAAAGGGGCCGAAAAAGATTACAATACAGCCATGCTGATTGAACAAAAAGTCTTGACAAAAGAAGAGATTGCCAGGAAAACGAAGGAAAGTTCTACACGAGAATCAACGGAATCAGACCTGCATAAACACAATAAATTGGCAGTAGCAAGCAAAGAAGAACAAAAACGAAGACTCACCTACAAAGGCGAATCAAGAGGGCGAGTTCAAAATATAAACTTTCACATTGAGTTAGAATCAGACATCCAACTATCATTTTATCCACCACAAAAAACAGAAATTAATAAACCAACGCACTACTATCATGACATTGATTTATGGTATCAACAACAAATAATTGACCAACCAATTTTTCTTGTAGGGAAAACGAACAAAGCCAATAAAATAAACTTTGATTCACATTTTCAAGCCATCGAAAAATTAACACGGAAAATAGAACAACAAGAAAGAAGTTCACTCTATTTTAGTAGAGCCCTTCATTTTGATGCCATATCGGACTACGATAGTGCGATTGAAGATTGTTTAAAAGCCATTCATCATGAAGAAAACAAACAAACATGGCTTTACTACTATTGTTTAGCTACTTTAAGAAAAAAACGTTGGGAATATAACCACGAATTTAACGAAAAAAACACGGAAGAGAAAGACCTGCTAATGTCTAACGAACAATTAGAATTCGACTTAATCGTGAAGGAATACGAGCAATCGACCCAAAGGAATCCAAATTTCCCTTACTCATGGTTTAATCGGGGGAACACATTAGCTATGTCCAATGATTATCGCAATGCAATTGCCAACTACAATAAAGCCATAGAACTCAATAAAGATTTTGCAGAAGCCTACTTCAACCGAGGACTTTGCAAAATTCGCATTGGAGAAAACGATTCAGGAGTAGCCGATTTGAGTAAAGCCGGTGAAATGGGAATTTATGTAGCATACAACATAATTAAACGATTCCGAGAAAAAGATTGAGAAAAATAAACTATCTTTGCAACAAACAAAGCAATGCTAGAAGTAATTTCTATCAACAAGGTTAAAATATAAGAAAACAAATTAATATCGGGTCTATCAGCTAAGAGACGATGTAAGAATCGTAATAAAACAAATTTAGCAAAGTAGATTCAAAGATGAAGATTGTAATTTATGTAAAAAAAAGATGAAAGTTAAATCGCTAATATGGTCATTACTCTATACATTCACTCTCTGCATAATGAATGTAACAGCACAAGAAGCACCTAATAGCGAGGTCCCAAACGACACTTCATCTTATACCGAAAAAGCACGCTTATACATTGTGTTTGACTCAATCAGAACAAAAGATTTTCTTCCCTATTTTACACCAAGTAAACTCTCATACAAACCACAAACAAAGACGAAAAAAAATAGATTTGAAGAGAAGTACGACGAACTATCATTCATAGATAAAATCAAACGAAAAAGTGTTTACAAACTTTCGATAGAGCGACCGGAGATAATTGAGTATTACGGACTTAACCCCTACAAAGAAGAGGTAATTGCCGACATTGATGCTGATGATGTCTCGATATATATTACCGGTATAGAATCCGAAAAGACAAAACCTAGCTTTGGCAAATTATCTCAGATGATGAAAAAGAAGGAGTATTCACCATGGACATTCAAAGGGAATTTAGCCATACAATTATCCCAATACTATGTTACGAAGAACTGGTACAAAGGAGGAAGTGCCAATGCCACATTCTTGACAATATTTGACTACAACATAAGTTACAAAAAAAGAAGAATATTGTGGGATAATGATTTTGATTTAAAAATCGGAATCTACAACACAACAGAAGACTCCATTCGCGCATTTCGCGTAAACAATGACGTATTTAAAATATCCTCCCTATTCGGCTACCAGATCAAAAGTGGCAGTAAGTGGTATTACAGTGCCGGATTTGATTTTAACACCTCTATGTTCACAGGTTATAAAGGAACAAATTCCAATGAAGTAGTTACAGCATTTCTATCACCAACCCGCCTATTCTTCAGTTTGGGTATCGACTACAGACACTCAAATAAAACCAATATACGAATTGCCCCCGTAGCCTACAAAGTTATTTTCTTACCCGATAAAAGAATCGATCCCCTATCTGTAGGAATTGACAGCACCAAAAGTTGTGCACACTATCCCGGCTACATGCTACAAGCAAGTTTAAATTGGAAATTTACTAGTCAGATTGTCGTTAATTCAGACTTTGAATTTTTCAGCACCTACAATTGCAAAAATATTGAGTTAGACTGGGAAATTGTTGGTAAATTCATAATTAACAGATACTTAAGCACACGACTATCATTAATCATGCGTTTTGATAATACCCCAAAAGATGAGGATGCAAAAATCCAAATTCAAGAGCAACTATCCTTTGGATTCAGCTATGTTTTCAGATAAAATTAAAAAACTATTTGTAAATTCAGAAATTAGCCTTATCTTTGCAGACCCAAAATTGGGAATTATTAAAAACTTAAAATTAAAATAATTATGTTAAATCAGTACGAAACCGTTTTCATCTTGACTCCCGTTTTGTCTGACAATCAGATGAAGGAAACGGTTGAAAAATTCAAAGGAATCCTTGCAAATTGCGGTGCAAAGATCGCAAACGAGGAGAACTGGGGGCTTCGCAAATTGGCGTACCCAATCGAAGGAAAGTCAACAGGCTTTTACTGCTTGTTGGAGTTTGAAGCAGAGCCAACAACAATCAACACGTTGGAAACTCAATTCCGTCGCGACGAAAAAGTTATCCGCTTTTTAACAACTAAGTTGGATAAATATGCCGCAGAGTATGCAATCAAGAGAAGAAACTTAAAAAATAAGGAGGCTTAAAAAATGGCAGCACAAAATTCATCAGAAATCAGATATTTAACTCCTCCATCAGTAGAAGTTAAGAGAAAAAAATATTGCCGTTTCAAAAAGAGCGGTATCAAGTATATCGACTACAAAGATCCTGAGTTTTTGAAGAAATTCTTAAACGAGCAAGGTAAGATTTTACCTCGCAGACTTACTGGTACTTCTTTGAAATACCAAAGAAAAGTCGCTCAAGCAGTTAAAAGAGCACGCCACTTGGCTTTGCTTCCATTTGTAACCGATTTGATGAAATAAAATAAGGAGGGCTAAATAATGGAAATCATATTATTAGAAGATGTTCAAAATTTGGGATATAAGGATGATGTAGTATCTGTAAAAAATGGTTACGGACGTAACTATCTTATCCCTCAAGGAAAAGCAATTTTAGCAACTCCTTCGGCAAAAAAAGTATTGGCAGAAAACTTGAAACAACGCGCTCATAAATTGGCTAAGATCAAGGCAGACGCAGAAGAGTTGGCTGCTAAGATCAATGGTATCTCATTGACTATCGGAGCTAAAACTAGTGCAACAGGTACTATCTTTGGTTCTGTTAACAATATCCAATTGGCTGAAGCTTTGGCTAAAAAAGGTTTTGAGATTGACAGAAAAGTTATCTATATCAACGATAACGTAAAAGAGTTGGGTACTTATAAAGCTACTGTTAAACTTCACAAAGAGGTTTCTGCTGAAATCAACTTTGAAGTTGTTGCTGAGTAATCTTATCGGTACTTAATTACCCATACATTTAAGGGGAGAAAATCATTTTTGATTTGTTCTCCCCTTTTAGTTTATCTATATGCGAGCTCCATATATTCATCATTAAAATTTGGCGTATAGGTCAAATTTTAATGTATAAGAAACCACTTAAATTGATTTTGAGTTTCACTCTTCTTTGCAACATATAGGAGCCGCTTATTAATCTTTTAAATTTTGATAACAGTCCACGATTAAGTGCAAAAAAATAGAGAGAGAGTAACACCAATAATTACGAAAAAATTCCAAACGACTTCTATATCTCATTTTTATATATTATCTTTGCACAAAAGGAAATTTATAAAAAAAAATAATCATGGGAAGAGCTTTTGAATATAGAAAAGCAAGAATTTTTGCACGAAATGCCAGATTATCTAAGGCATTTACCCGCATTTCTAAAGAAATTACGATCTGCGTTAAAGCCAATGGAGCAGACCCATCATCGAATTCAAGACTTCGTATGTTGCTTCAAAAAGCAAAAGCAGAAAGTATGCCTAAAGACAGTGTAGAAAGAGCTATCAAAAAGGCTTTAGACAAAGACACAGCAGACTACAAAGAGATTATCTATGAAGGATATGGTCCCGGCGGTATTGCCGTATTGGTTGTTGCTGCAACAGACAATAACACACGTACTGTATCTAATGTTCGCTCCTATTTCAATAAACATGGAGGTAGTTTAGGTACATCCGGCAGTTTATCCTTCATCTTCGAGCATAAATGTATTTTCAAGATTGCGGCCGCAGAAGGTCTTGATATTGAAGAGTTGGAATTAGATCTAATAGACTTTGATGTAGATGAGGTTTTCTTTGATGAAGAAAGCAATGAAATCATTATCTACGGTGCGTTTGAATCCAACTCAAAGATTCAAGCATACTTAGAAGAAAAAAACATCGAAATCAAAGATGTGGAATTTATTTATGCTCCTAACGATACAAAAGAGATTTCTGAAGAGCAAAAGGAGACTTTCATTAAACTTCTTGACAAAATGGAAGAGGACGACGACATTCAGAATGTCTTCCACAATATGAAAGAGGATGATAGCGAAGAGTAATTTTATCCTTCAACAAAGAGATAAAAAAACTATACTTCGCCCAATTTTTCTCCAATTTTAGCATCTTCATGGTATAAAAAAGCGTTTGATAGATGGGAAATAGGCATTGGTAGATAGAAAAAGTCTTTTTTTCGACAAACACCGTTTTTTTTCGGCGAAAAATATTGGAGATATACAAATTTTATTATATTTGCATTGTTGATACGAAAGTAAAGACGATTATAATTTTATGTTTAACTAATAATAAGTAAAAAAAAATGAAAAAGTTATTTAATGTTGCAGTTATGTTTGCTGCTTTGGCTACTGCCCTTTCTTTCACTTCTTGTGAAACTACTGACGAAAAATCAGAAACTAACGTTGCTGATCAACAATTGCCTGAGTTGAATCTTACAGAAAAGAACATTGGTCAAACTTTCGATTTCTCTAGCGGAGTTGTTAATGCTGATGGAGATAACTACTCTGGTAAATTCAAAGTAACAGATGTTAACGTTAGCGAAAACAGCGTAACTTTCGAAATTACTTGCAAAGCTACAGGAGACAGAAAGCACGAAATCACTTTGAGCGATGCAGGAAATTCTTACGCTATGGTAGGTGAAGAAGGAAACATCATCGGAGCAAAGAAAGCTGTTGCTGATGCTGCTGCAGACCAAGTTATCTTCGTTCTTTTGGGTGCTAACAGAGCAGACAAAACAGTTTGCACAATCACTAGTGGAACTAAAAACAACACTTTAGCAGAAAACGGAGCTACAGAAACTTTATTCGCAGTTAAAGAATAATTGCAAAATTAAAGATTTAAAGGAGGTGCAAGAGATTGCGCCTCTTTTTTTTGCAAAATTTGATTACCTAAATCACTTGTGTTTCCTCAATAATATCTACCTTTGCAAGCCTGAAAAACTGATAAAACATGAAAATAAAAACAAACATATATTGGGCATCCATTTATCAAATATCCCTTCCGTTGATTGTTTTGTGGCTAAGCAGGATTGTGTTTTACCTGAGCAACAAAGAGATTATCGGAGAAATTCCAACACAAAACTTAATTGCCTTAATGGGACACGGAATCAGTTTCGATATTCTGCCATTGATCTACTTTAATCTCGTGTGGATCATTATGAGATTTCTACCCTTCGACTTCACAAGCAATAGAATTTACTTAAAGATAAGCGATATACTATTTTTCTTCACCAACACTATTCTACTTATTTTAAATTTCGGAGACATTATCTATATCAGATTCAATGGAGCCAGACTAAGATACACAACACTAAATGAACTATTCAACGATGATGCAATTGGGAATATATTACTCTCTTATATGATTGAATATTGGCATGCTTTTTTCTTGGGGATAATAACTCTTATCATCCTATTTTGGCTATACAACAGAGTAGAAATAACCCCATCTGATGTAATTTTTAATAAAGTTAAAAAGTGGCTGCGTTACACATACCGAACACTCATACTCCTAATAGCAATTGGAGCTATAGCAATTGGAATAAGAGGAAACATCACTCAAGGCAGACCATTAAGAATCAATGATGCAACACTATATGTAAAAAACATTAACGAGGTAAATGTACTACTCAACACACCATTTTGCATACTACGCTCCATCTCTTCCGATAAAGACAACATTATCACCCCATTCCACTTCTTTTCAGAAGCCGAATTGAGACAAAAAAGAAATTCAATTCATGACCAAGCAGCATCATCTCCATTCAATATTTTACAAAAAAAATGTAATGATTATATGTTTAGAAGGAATCGGTCAACTACTAATTGACAATCTTTCCCCGTTAGATGGGGAACATAAATTGCATCTGACACCATTCTTAGACTCACTTTCTAAAAAATCACTTGTCTGCACCAACATGCATGCAATTGGAAGAAAAACCCACGGAGGGAATATTGCAATTTCAGGAGGATTTCCGGAATTTGAACCATTCGTCTATATGAAATCAGCCTATATGGGAAATTCATTTGATTCCAACGCCAATTTACTCAAAAATGAAGGGTATCAAACCCTCTTCTACATGGGCGGGAGCAGAGGCTCCTATAACATAGATGAATTTGCAAGAATAGCCGGCTTTACTCAAATAAGAACCAGAATAGATTATAATAACGATGATGACTATGACGGCACATGGGGTATCTACGACCATAAAATGGCAGAATACATCAATCAAGATTTATCAACTATAAAAACACCCTTTTATGCGATGTGGCTAACAATCTCCAGTCACTCTCCCTTTAAGACTCCATCAAATTGGGAACTAGAAAAGTACAAAAACAAAGAAACCGGAATACTAAGAAGTATAGAATACGCAGACCTTTCAATTAGACACTTCTTTAGAGAAGCGTCAAAACAACCTTGGTACAAAAATACTATTTTTATTATTACAGCAGACCACGGATGCAGAGACTTTGAAGTAGGCTCAATTTATGCGAATCCCTACTTTATGTACCAAATTCCCTTTATCGTTTATACACCGGACAAAAGCATAACACCACAACGAATAGAAGATAAAGTCATGTCACAGATAGATATAAATCCAACTATACTATCCCTTTTAAATTATAACAAAAAACACTTTGCATTAGGCGAAAGCATGTTTGACGAGAATCGGAAAAATTACGCTATAAATTTCAGATTAAATCAATATCAAGTAATCGGTACAAAATATCTTGTACGTCTTGCATCAGATGGGAAAGAGATTGATTGCGTATATGATATTATTAACGATAAAGAATTAAAACATCCACTGAAAGGGATAGAAAATGAAACAATAAAGGATATGGTGGATTATGCCCGAGCATTTTTGCAAGATTACACCCACAGAATAGTTAAAAACCAGATGAGAGCTAAGGTAAATTAAACCGGAATAACAATTCCTTAATATTAATTAGGGAGAGTTCTGTAAATTCGACGTTACAATTCAGAAAGTATAAATAATGGAATAAAGAACATAGGGGTTATGAGATACACATTTTGATTTAGAAAAAAACAATTAAAATTTATTTTTTTTATAAAAAAGTTTGTTTTTAAATCAAATTTACTAAATTTGCACCGAAACTGTTATTGTGCTTTTGAGGGAAATTTAAATTAAGGTTGATAAAATGCCGTAAAATCGGACTTGAGAGGGACTCTATGAGAACGATAGAATTGATGAATAATTTTGCTATCAAAGAAGTAACAATTTCACATAGGATAGAAACCATAGAAAACACTTTAGAAAGGAGGATTTAATCATAATCGTAATAAGTCGTCAGCTAAATGTTTAAAATTTAGACCATTATTTAAATAAGTATAAATTACACTTTTATCAACATCAAATACCAATAAAATGGAAAAGAAATTAATCAAAATGCACTTAGGCGTAAGAATAGCTACTATTTTTACTTGTCTATTATTTTCTGTTGGCAATATATTTGCACAGACAGATCCGTGCTCTCAAAAAACAAAGTTAAGTGGGGGTACAACTATTAATAATCAAAACAAAACAGGTAACACAAATACAGGTTATCAATACGAAATTTGGCGTGATGGGAATGGAGGTTCATTGACTCTATATCCAAAAGACGCTTGTTTTAGAGCAGAATGGAACAACGCAGGAGACTTCCTTGGTCGTGTTGGAAAAACATTCAACAAACCAGCATGGAACAATATCGGAGGTGACTTGGTTGCCAACTATGCATACGAAAAAAGTGGAAATGATGGTGGAACCTATTCATACATCGGAATTTATGGATGGATGGATAATCCACAAATTGAATATTATATTGTAGATGACTGGTTGCACGACCGAGGTAATCCGGGTGGTTCTTATATGGGTAGCCACAAAGGAACAATTACAGTAGATGGAGACCAATATGAAGTATGGTCTGGTACTCGTACAGGTGCATCTAAATGGGGTAACTCTACATTTACTCAAATCTTTAGTATTCGTAAAACTCGCCGTCAATGCGGTACAATCAGTATTTCTGAACACTTCCGTCAATGGCAAAAGTTAGGATTGAGCCTTGGTCAACTTATGGAAGCTCAAATCTTGGCTGAGTCCGGAGGTGGACAAGGATATGTGGATTTCACATACGCTACTGTTGAAATTTCAAAAGAAGGTTACACTGGCGGAAGCACAGGCGGTTCTACTGGAGGTACTACTGGCGGAAGCACAGGTGGCTCTACTGGAGGTACAACTGGAGGTTCTACAGGCGGAAGCACTGCAGTTGTAACTGACCCTTGCTCAAAAACTACTTCTTATTCGGGTGGTACTAAAGTCACTGGCAACGGCATCAAGGATATTGGTAATGGATATAACTATGAGATTTGGCGTGATGGAAACTCTGGTTCTATGACTTACTTTGGCGGCGACGCTGACTGTGCTTTCAAGGCGGACTGGAACAACTCCGGAGACTTCCTTGCTCGTGTGGGCTACTACGACGGTGCTGCAACTAAGAAGTACACTGACTTGGGCGAAATCACTGCCGCTTACAACTACAAGAAATCTGGTAACGGCGGCGGAAGCTACTCTTACATCGGTATTTATGGTTGGACAAAGAGTCCATTGATTGAATACTATATCGTTGATGACTCATTTACTCCTAACGGAGGTGGTATGTACTACAACGCTCAAACAATTGGAACTTACCAAGTTGACGGCGTTACTTATACTCTTAAAAAGGGAACAAGAGTGAATGCTCCTTCTATCGAAGGTAACACTACTTTTACTCAGGTTTTTGCTCAGAGATCTTCTTACCAAACTTGTGGTACAATCAACGTTACTGAACACTTCAAAAATTGGGAAAGATTGGGTATCCAAATGGGTGGTATCTACGACTGTAAGATTCTTTGTGAAGTTGGTGGCGGACAAGGTTCTATCGAATATACATACGCAACCATGTCTTGGGACGGGCAAACCGGTGCTGCCGGAGGTCCTGCTGAACCTTCTGAACCTCAAGGTCCATACGATGGTGCTATCAAAATCCCGGGTACTGTAGAGGCTGAAAACTATGATAAAGGTGGAAATGGTTTCGGGTACAAAGATAGTGACAACACCAACGAAGGTGGTGAATATCGTAAGGATGGTGTTGACGTTGTTTCTGCTAATGGCGGTTACGCTGTTGGATACACAACTTCAAGCGAATGGTTGACCTACACTGTTAATGTTGAAAAAGCAGGAAAATACGATGTAGAAGCTTTCGCTTCTAATGGTAACACGGATATAGAAATCGATCTATTCATTGATGATAACAAAGTTGGTTCTGTTTCTGGCGCTGGAAGTGAGGATTGGGATACCTACGTTAAGTTGACCGGTTCTGTGACACTCCCTGCCGGAGAACATATTTTGAAAGTGGCTTTCGCTTCTGATTACAACAACTTGGATTACATCAAGTTCTATGAAGAGGGAACTGCTCCTGAAGAAGAAGAGCCTTCTACTCCTTCAACTCCGTCTGAACCATCTGCATCTGCAAACGGCTCATTCTTCTCTGAAGATGGTGCATACTTCGGTCCTGATTGCGGAACAGGTGCTGAGGCTAATTACAAAGGTGCATACTACACAGGTGTATATCCTCGCGTATTCCAAGATTACTTAGGAAAATCTGACGCTGAAGTTCAAGGAAAATTGGATCAGTTGTGGAACCACTACTTTAAAGGAAACGACAATAGCAAAGTTTACTATGAAAATGGTAACGAGGCTTACATCTACGATACTGGTAATAGCGATGTTCGTTCTGAAGGTATGTCATACGGTATGATGATTTGCGTGCAAACTAACCACAGAGACGAGTTTGACAAACTATGGTCATTCGCAAAGAACCACATGTGGCACAAAGGTGGACAGTGGGACGGTTACTTCGCTTGGCAAGTTGGAACTAACGGACAGATAAAAGACCAAAACTGTGCTCCTGACGGTGAGTTGTACTTCATGATGTCCCTCCTATTTGCTGCTAACAGATGGGGTAACGATGGAAAACACAACTACATGGAAGATGCTCAGTACATCTTGAAAGCTATGTGGAAAGGTAACAATGGTTCTTTGTTCAATGAGCAACACATGGTGGTTACATTCCAACCTTACAACTGTTCAGACTTCTCTGACCCATCATACGACTTGCCTGCATTTGTGGATCTATTCTCTCGTTGGTCAACTACAAACAAGGATAAGTGGGCTAAAGCAGCTACTGCTACTCGCGACCACTTGAAGAAGTCTAGCCACTCATCTTCTGGTTTGTTCACAGACTACAACAACTTTGATGGTTCTCCTAAATATGTTGATTTCAACAGCAACGCACATAAATACATGTATGATGCTATGCGT
>JAGBVI010000003.1 GCA_017630395.1 Paludibacteraceae bacterium | reverse complement strand
CATGTACCAACTCAAAATAATCGTATATTACACTTGGTAACAACAATTTTAACGGATCTTCTATCTTCTTTTTACGCTGTTCCATACCACAAAGATAGTATATTTTCAAATCTTTCCCACCGAAATTTTACGGTGATCCCCAATATCTTATCAATATATAGAATAAGGAGGGCGGATATAAAACAGGGAAAGGCGATATATATCCATTTCTCAATGAAAAAACAGGGCGAATGCGATTCGCAACAAATACATTAATAGGGCGAATGCGATTCGCCCCTACTATGATTAATCTACAAAAAAAGGATGATGGCAAATAAATATAATCCGGATATTCATCACAGGCGAAGCATACGATTGAAAGGTTATGACTATTCTCAGTCGGGCCTGTATTTCATAACCCTATGCACTGTTAACAAAATATGTATGTTTGGCAACGTTGTTGATGGCAAAATGCAATTAAATGACATAGGACAATTGGTTGAACAAGAATGGCTGAACACCATCAAAATCCGCCACGATGATGTGCGTTTGCATAATTATATTGTTATGCCCAATCATTTTCATGCAATCATAGAAATCCGTAGGGGCGAATCGCATTCGCCCCAATCGCATTCATCACAATCGCATTTGTCACAATCCGATTCGCCCTCAATAACAAACGAATGCAATATCAATGAAAACGATTTGCCCCAACGAATGAAATCACCATCCAAAATGGTTGGAGCCATAGTTAGAGGATTTAAAGGTGCGGTCTCACGACAATTAGGATATTCCATTTGGCAACGCAATTATTATGAACATATAATACGAACAGACGCATCATACAGACATATATCAAATTATATAGAAAACAATCCAACAAAATGGCAATCCGATAAATTATATTCCCCGTAGGGGCGAATCGCATTCGCCCAAATAACATTCGCCATAATAACCGATTCACACCAAATGAATTCGCCCAAATCAAATTCAGCACAATCGAATTCAACACAAAAATATTTCCCAATGAAATATAGGGCGAATGCGATTCGCAACAAATACATTAATAGGGCGAATGCGATTCGCCCCTACGGTGATAAAATCTACAAATAGAGAATGATGACAAAAAAATATAATCCGGATATTCATCACAGGCGAAGCATACGGTTGACGGGGCATGACTATTCTCAGTCGGGTTTGTATTTCATAACCCTATGCACTATTGACAGAACATGTATGTTTGGCAACGTTGTTGAAGGTAAAATGCAATTAAATGACATAGGACAATTGGTTGAACAAGAATGGCTGAACACCATCAATATCCGCCACGATGATGTGCGTTTGCATAATTATATTGTTATGCCCAATCATTTTCATGCAATCATAGAAATCCGTAGGGGCGAATCGCATTCGCCCCTACCAAATTTACCCATATCCAATTCGCACCATTCCCATTCATCGCAATCAAATATATGCAATATAAAACACAAAATAAAAACATTTATTACTATATTTACAATCGCATATAACAAAGCATAGTAAAGAGATTAGTCGAAACGAAATGAATTCTAAATTTTAAACAATGGCTTTAATACTCAATCCGAACGAATGGGAGGGCGAATGTTTCGCATTTGCCAGGAGAGACATAATACTAAGAAAAGATGGTAACGCTCTTAAGTTTGATGAGTTGCGTCTGATAAAAGAAATTCTAAATGGAGGCGAATTCATCGAAGAAAAAGAGTACAATTACTGTGCCATGGAAACAAAATCAACCGAAAATCTTCCGGAAGATTATATGCTAAAACCGATTAGAAATTGTTTTGCAGAGAAAGAGATGGAAGAGACCCTCAGAATATCTCGTGCCAAAGCTATTGTAAGCTGGATAAATGAAAATCGGTTTTGCTCTTCCTGCGGTTCTGGTCTCACAACCCACGCAACACTGAGTGCCTTAGAGTGTCCTCAATGCAAAAAATTGATATTCCCCCGAATCGACCCCTGCGTCATTGTCTTAGTAAAGAAAGGAGAAGAGATTTTGCTTGCCAGACACGTACAACGCAACCAAGATATTTATGCATGTATAGCCGGATTTATGGAGGCCGGAGAGAGTGCAGAACAAGCTGTAAAAAGAGAAATACTGGAAGAGACCGGCATAAAAGTAAAAAACATCTGCTACAAAGGGAGTCAGAGTTGGCCGTTTCCGGCTCAATTGATGCTTGCATTTACTGCAGAATATGAAAGCGGCGAGATAATGATACAGCCAGACGAGCTTTCGGATGCTCGATGGTTTAATATTCATGACAACCCTGCAACTCCGCCACCAGGATCAATTGCATATAAATTAATACATAACGAATTATAGGCAACTTCTATAAATTACGATTTTTCTATTTGCTTAACGCTTAAGGAGAGCTGTCACCCAACTGTCAAAGAGCATTCCCCAATTTTTGGTCTCTTCTGAACGGGTTCTTAACATACCAAAGCCATGACCACCCCTATCGAAAAGATGAAAATGACAAGGAACATTCTTCGCTTTTAATGCTTCCACCAAAGCTACACTATTGCGATAATCCACCACATCATCATCTTTGCATGCCAAGACAAAAAATGGAGGCAGTCCTTCCTTTATTTGCTCTTCCATGGAGAGGGCAATCCTCTCTTCTTCTGTCGAACGATTGGTCAAGAGGTTTTTTCTTGACTTCTTATGCACCAAACTGTCTTGCATGGAGACTACAGGATAGATAGGACAAACAAAATCCGGACGAACAGAAATATTTTGGATATACTCTTTGCGGCCTTCCAAAAAATTATTGTCTGAATATACAGCTGCCATTGTCACTAAATGTCCTCCTGCTGAAAACCCCATACAACCGACATGGTCGCTTTTCATTTTCCACGATTCAGACTGACTTCTTACCATCTGAACTGCTCTTTGTAAATCCTCTATCATGGCAGGATGATGATTAAGCCTCATCCCCACTCTATAGCGCAACACACAGACATTATACCCCAATTCTACCAAATAATCGGCAACCTCTCGTCCCTCATTGACTAAGCCTAAATGATGGTAACTTCCTCCGGGACAAACCACCACCGTTATTCCATTGGCTTTTGATTCTTTGGCTTTGAATACCCACAATTCCGGATGTTTTTCTTTCACATCCACCGGATAATCCCACAATTTTAGGGTTAAATCTTGCGCACTTATCACTATAGAAACAAAAATAAATACCAATAACAACCTTCCTCTCATCGCTTTACTAATATTAATTTTCAGATACTTCAAAGATCAAATTGGGTGGAACAGAGATGCAATGCTTAGCAATAGAGATTTTTTCCGCATCTCTATCCGTAGCTACGATTTTCAAATTTTTCTTTACAAGAGCTGACAATAAAGCCAACTCCCCTTGACCGCAATTATCCATTCGATACTCCCCGTCATCCGGTAATGATGATACAAATGAGGCGTATTCATCAATTTTCTTTAGATTCTTTTTTGCTTCTTTCGCTATTTCTGCTCCTTTGTAGATATAATTATGATAAACCAAATCTTTATAGTAATAAACTGATTCTATTTCCTGACACATTTGGGCATACTCCTGAGCATAATACTTACGCACCAATTGTGCTGCATTGCGTGCCCCTAAATCTTTTCTCATAGGAGAATCTGCACCGATTCTTGGAAGGATTTTAATATCTACTCTACCCTTACGAAGTAAAAACTCTTTTTTAGGGAAAACATGACCAACACCATGAAGCAACACCGGAATTATATCCACTTTCAACTCATTGGCTAAATGAAATGCTCCTTGGTAGAAATGGAGGATAGAACAATCTTCGGAGCGGGTTCCCTCCGGAAATATTAATATCGAATAACCCCTTTCTATGGCTCCCTTCAAAAGAGTTACACACTTATCATCCAACCCTTCCGACACGGGATAAAACTCTGCAAAACGGATGATATTGCCATAAAAGGGACAATTCCAAACCCATTTATTGGTTAGACAGATAATTTTGGGGTTTAACATCAAGGTGTACATCAAATCCAAATGAGATTGATGATTACTGATGATGATTCCCGGGTTGGAAAAATCTTCATGGGTGGTATTATGCAAATGGCAATCTACCAGCGGAATTGCTTTCACCAATAGACGGAATGTGTTGCATAAGTAGGTATGAAACTTTAACTTGTTTTTCTCGCTTTTCCCTCCTATTGTCAGCAGTAAAAAACCAATAGTAGTGAGAATGATACTTCCCACAATAAAGACTATGAACGAAAAAATTGTCACCAAAAGATTATTTAATGTAATCGGCATCAAACGATACCCTTTCTTAGTCCTTGTCAGCCACTTAAAAATCAATGGAGGAAAGAGATAGGCCATCAACAGCACAACAGCCATACCTATGATTGTAACCTCTGCCAATGAGCGCATAGCAGGGTGTTTCGCTACTATAAGCGTTCCAATTCCTATGAACATAATGAGTGCTGAAAGTAGAATTGAGTTCTTATAAGAGGCCAACACCTTCTTTCGATGCGTATATTCATTCATCAACCCTTCTGTCACAAATATGGTGTAATCATCTCCTTGTCCGAAAATAAAGGTGGCTAAAATGATGTTGACAATATTAAATCGGAGATCCATTATGCCCATGATTCCTAGTATCCATACCCAAGAAATAGAGAGTGGTATGATAGCCATCAAACTTAACTCTAGCCTGCCGAATGAAAGAGTTAAAAATATGAATACAATAAAGGCGCAAATAAATAATACGTAATTGAAATCATCGGATAGATTCTCTATCATCTTCACCAAAAATGATTTATTGTCAAAGGCATAGACTCCGGTGGTGTACGAATCAACTATTTCAACCACTTTATTCACACTATCAGGAGCACATTCCAAGATGGAGAATAGGGCTGGAACTTCGCCGCTTTGCAATAAGTAATTTCTACCGAAAGACTCTATCAACGGTTGAAAATAATCTAACTCTTGAACTTCAAATTTCTTTTGCAGGGTGGATTCAAAAAGAGCAAAAGCATCCGATTGGAATCCGCAGGATTTTTGCGACTGAGACAACTTAGATAAAAAGGCATCTTTCCGTTCTGCCCAAAAGTCATTCCACATGGCTATCTTCTCTTCTTGCAATTGCTTGGACGGAAGAAAGATGGATAGTCCGGAATTTTTAACAATGAATCCCTCTTTTTGAAGAGAATCTATCAATGGAGAAACGGATTCATATTGCACCAATGCTTCCTCCATCGAAGCTCCTTCTGAAATACAATAAACTTTCGGCAAACCGTTTTCTGTTTCTGAAATCAACTTTTGCAAATTAACCCTTTGATTATCGGTCATATAGTTAATTTTATGCATATCAGTCTCAAACTCTGTCTTCGATCCAAAATAGAAAAGCGGAATCGTCAAAAGCAACAAAACTACAACCAATACTGGTTTCTCGTCTAAATTCATTCGAGCCAACCTTCCGAAAAATAATTTTTGCTTTCCACTTTTCGTTAGTAATTTATCTTTGATAAAATGGGGTAAAAACAAAAGGACAAACAAGATAGTACCAATGAGCAATAATGCCGCAAAGAGTCCCATATCCCGCATCGCATCAGAACTTATGAAGAGCAAACTCAAAAATGCTCCAACAGTGGTAATATTACCTATTACCAACGGAGCCGTAATCTCTTTTATAGTTTGTCCAACATTTCCGTTCTCTTTGTAATGTGCCAGAAAATGTAACGGATAATTAACTGCAATCCCAACAATAATAGAACCCACTCCCACCGAAATAATCGAAATCGAATCTTTAAAAACAGCCAATAAGGCTAAAGAGAATAAGGCTCCAAATCCAATAGAAAAACTGATCAACAATAGCGAACGGAAATCTCTGTAGAACAAAAAGAGCAACAACAAAATCAAAACAACCGCTATCACTACAGAGAGGAGTGAATCTTTCTTGATTTGATTCGCATTTTCTAACGATATCATAGCAGCTCCTATACTCTCTATTGAGAGTTCTCCATCGTATTTTTGCTCGATTAATTGGGCAGTATTATCAATAAGTTCGATCCATTCTTTGTTTTTCAAAGTCTCACTGGAAGGACGGTCTGAAATCAATGTCAGCATTAAAGTCTCTCCCGCTTTATCAAAAATATACCCATCCTTCAGAAGATAACCACTTGTAGCCTCAACACTTCTGAGTTTCGACAATGCTCCTCCTGAAATAAACAAGGGGTCGGCCACCATAATTTCCTTCAGCATACTTCCTCCCGGAGTATAAAGCATAGAAACATTGTTTTGCAAAATGGATAATATCGCACCGTTTGTTGTTAGAATAGAGTCGAGCCTTTGGTAATCATTTTCATCTAAATAGTAAGGCATATTTTGCACGATGAAACGGGGAATTTCTGTAATTTCCTCTTCGTCGGCTTTATAAAAAAATTCTTGGGTAAGTCCGGTAGAATCGCTTGCGTTCAAAGTCTCAACAAAATCGTCTGCTGCTCTCTGCAATAAAGATGTACGCTCCTCATTAGAGGAATCCTTCGCAGAAATCATTACCATAATTTTATTAGAAGAACCCATCTGCTTGTAGGCATGATTGATTCGCTCATTATTCTCCTTTTCAGGTAAAAAAGAGCTTATATCTTCTTCAAACACAACAAAAGAGAGTGCTGCCAACAAACCCAATACAGTCAATCCCAAAACAGACAATAGCAATAGGGGCTTTTTGGAAAAAAAGTTATATGTCGAATATAGACGCTCTTTCATGAGTTCTGCTATTACTTATTTTTTTTGCAACCTTTTATTCCTAACAATTTCCGAATCAACATGGAGGGGTAGCCATATATCACTGCTAAAACACATAAAAGGGTATTCAGCAAAGAGATTCTAAAAAAGTCCATGCCGGGTCTGAAATGGCTCACCCGCTCCTCTTTGGGAGGGTAATATACATTTATATCTCTGCTCACAATTGGAATATTCTTCCACGCGCAACGCACCAACAACTCCAACTCAGCCTCGTAACGTTTATTTATGGGAACCATTGAGCCCATCACATCTAAAGGATAGAGACGAAAACCGGTTTGAGTATCAGGGAGAGAAATTGCAGTCTGAACGGTGAACCAAAAGTTGGAGAAACGATTGGCAAAGCTATTTTTCTGTGGCATATTGGGCGCATCAAAAGAACGACTGCCAATGATGATTGAATCGGGATTCTTACTGTTTTCATCGGCAAATAAGGGAAGATCTGAAGCCAAATGCTGACCATCAGAATCCATGGTAATAACCGACTTAAAACCATTATTTCTTGCCCATTCAAATCCACTTTTCAAAGCTTGGCCTTTCCCTCTATTGGGAAGGTATTCCACCAAATGAAGCTGAGGATAATGCTTTAGGATATTTTGTGTATCATCCGTTGAACCATCATTCACTACAATCAAATCTGCACAATAATCCAAGACACTCTCCACCACGTGGGCAATGGTTCCTGAATTATTATAGGTCGGAATTAAAACGGCAATTTTATTCTCCTTAAAATAGCTGATACACTCTCGCTTTTCCATCTAACTTCAACTTATCAAATATAAATCCATCTTACTAAATACTATAGCATCAGAAGCAACAATAGCTTTGCAAACCAACTCATCATTGGCAGAAGATATTTTAAGAGTAATCTTCAAATTCGCAACATTATCCGGCTGAATAATTTGTAAAAACTTAAGATTCCGAACTGATTTTATCTCCAAAGATCGATTTACGACCTTTTCTGCGCAACACTTCACAATATCTGTGATACATGCTCCCGGCAAAATAGGATTACCCGGAAAATGAGCATCAAAAATAACACTTTCCCGAAACAAGGCAACCTCCACCACAAAATTCTCCGTCTCTTCTACAACTGCTCCTATTTGATACAACTGTTCTAACTCCATTTCCTCCGATTATTTAATGATAAAATAGACTCCCAATGCGATACACAAAACTCCAATCCACCGAGAGAGGGGAATAGATTCGTGCAAAAACAAAAAAGCTGCAACAAGTCCGAACACATAACTCAAGCAGGTCAACGGATAAGCAACCGATAGCGGATAATTCTTCAAGATATAGAGCCATAAAAGAGTAGCACTACCCATGGAAATACCAACCAATAAAAACCACCAATTTGTCAATTGCTCCAAAAAGAATTGTACACTCCACGTAAACTTGCCCATCTTAGCAAGAGCCAACTTCAAAAACATCTGACCAAATGCCAAACAGAATGATTGAATCAACGAAAGCAACAATAAACGTATCATACAGAAAGAAGCATAAATGAATGATCCTTGTTTTGATAATGATTGTGCAAAAGAAGGGTACGAGGACGTTTATTTCCTGCACCGTTTTTATAAATCAAATGAGCGGGGATTTCTCCGCGATGTAAACAAACTGCAGAAATATATAGTCCCATTGCAGACATCGTGAATGAATCTCCAAAAAGATGTTTATAATAAAGTTGCTGAACATTCGGCAAAATTGCCTCTGCTACTTCTCTACTTATAGTATCATTTTCCACATCTCCATTGCAATTCAAAACGATGGCATCTATATCGTTCTTCGATAATCCATTCTGAGCCAACATAGTATCTAAACTCTCCTGCAATCTTTGTTGCGAAGGTTTATAAAGAAGATCGACACCTAAGATAGAACATAAAGAATCGCCTCCATCCTCTGCGCTCAACCAAAAACTCACGGCTGTCTCTCCTGCAAATGTCCCTTTCGTCGAACTCTCCTTAAGTATGTCTGCCGTAAAGGATTCTTTCTTCCAAAAACCAATTTGATCGAACAAGGCAAAATAGTCGGCTGTCATCTCATCATGCCCTCCTACCAATATATTCTTTGCTCCTTTGAGAAATTGCAAATAAGCATCAAAACAGATGGTATCAAAAGAGGTACCTCTATGAGCTGAGGTCAAATTATATCCATGGCACTTAAAATTCAACGCAATTATCGACCCAATGGTATTATGAGTAGAATTCATAAAGTTGGATGGTGGTAACATCTCCTCATCATTCTTCAAAAGGGCATTGAGAAACTTCTCTGTATCCTCCACAGACCCTAATCCAGTTCCGGTTAAAATAGCATCTAATGTAGCTCTATTTTCTTCGGGGATAACAGATTTTGAAGTTACTATCGCCCTTTTCATAACCCGTCCCATCCTACGAGCCTCCATTACAGGTATAAAAGCTTTAAAATCAGGGTCTATAGATCTGTTATGTATCTGTGAATAAGATATAGGATTTTCAAACCACTCATCACATAAGGGGTTTTGAATTGATATTTGTGCTGCCGATCGGATAAAGATTCTCATCAAAATAGTCAATTAAAAGTTATAGCAATTATAGGGAGAGGTTATAAATTCATTTCGTGGAATTTTAGAATTTATTTCGATCAGATAGCAGAATAAAAGAAGTAATAGTGCAAGCAGCATAACCAACTGAAAGACTGCAAATTACCGAAATAAATCAAAAAGCACCCCAGAGTTTATCCCCACACGATTTATGCTTTTTTATTTTAAATGGTGAATCCATAAAACTCACCATAAATTAGGCCAATAAGATTTGTGAATTATCTTATCTTAGAAAAGATGCACGAAGAATCGTTCCCTCCAAAGCCAAAAGAGTTGTTCATTACATTTTGCAAGTCAACATTTTTCAAACAATCTTTCACGGGCATTAAACCGGTCTCCTCAATAGGCGACTGAAATTGGCAACAACCCGGCACAAAATCATTCAACAAAGCCAAAATAGAGATAACAGCTTCTATTCCTCCTGCTGCACTTGTAGCATGACCGGTCAAAGATTTTGTTGAAGAAAAATGTGGAATCTTCTCTCCGAACAGACGTTGAATGGAGACACTTTCGCACAAATCATTATTCCCGGTTCCAGTTCCATGAGCATTTACGTAGTCTATCTGCTCCGGATTTAGTCCGGCATCCTCCAATGCTTTTTTCATGGCTAAGTAAGCCCCCTCTCCGGTTGGAGACGAAGCTGTTTGATGAAATGCGTCACAAGCATTTCCATAGCCTTTCAACTCGCATAATATATTGGCGTTACGCGCTTTTGCGCTCTCTTCACTCTCAAGCACGATGTAGGCAGCTCCCTCGCCCAAATTCAAACCATTTCGCTGAGCATCGAAAGGATTACACACCTTCCGATCTAAAATCATCAACGTATTAAAACCATTAAGATGAAACTTGCTCAAAGACTCCGCACCTCCAACAATAGCAGCCTCAACACGTCCGGAGCGAATCAAATCTCCTCCCATTATAATCGAATTTACGGCAGACGAACATGCTGTTGAAAGAGTGGTGACAAAATCGAACTTACCGAAAGTTTCCGCTATCATCTCTGTTCCTGCCCCACAATCATGCGCCGCTATGTAGTCGGTATTCTTCCCTTCGAAAAAGTCCATATAATACTTCTCACTCTTCTCCATTCCTCCTACTGTGGTACCATTGATAAAAGCTACACGAGAAGCATCCGTAATGCCAGAATCTTGCATAGCCTCTTTCAGGGCAATTTTGCCCATCAAAGGAGTACGAGTAATCACACTTTCTGAAGCTATTCCCAACAACAACTTCATCTCTTCATCGCTCATTTTCACCTCTCCGACGGGAATATCAGTATGTTTTGTTTGGAGATAACTAATCTTTCCTACACCACTTTCTCCCTTCATCAATGCACGCAAATGTGCCTCTTTCCCAACCCCAATGGCGGAAACAATGCCCACTCCTGTGATGACGACTCTTTTTGCCATTTATTTTGTGCGATTCTTGGAAATATATTCTGCCATTACGCGCACAGACTGAAAAATTGATTTCCCTTCTGATGCATTAGCCAATTTAATTCCGTAATTACGCTCCATCAACACAATTAACTCTAAAGCATCAATAGAGTCCAAGCCCAACCCTTCTCCAAAAAGAGGCGCATCAGAATCTATATCTTCCGGTGTCATTTCTTCTAAGTTCAGAGACTTGATAATCTCCTCTTTCAACTCTAAAATTAAACTATCCATATTCTAAAAATTTGTTTTATGCAATTATTTATATCTCGCAAAGATAATGATATTTTACAAAAGATAAAACTATTTTTTTTGCACTCCTGCTTCATACCAACGTGATACCTCTTCATCTGTCCATTCTGAAATCGAATTTTCAGGATTTACCGATATGCGAAATAGTAAAACATCGCATTTATCTTCTAAAAAATCAACCCACCCAATCAGCATCTCTCGAATTCCTTTGTGAGGCATAAATCCCAATTCTGCTACATCAGAAAGTGTAGCGGGCGAAAATTTTTCTTGAATGTAAAATGATGTCTCCCCCTTGATTTTATGACGTATAGCAATCTCTCCTGTCACTATATTTGCCAAAGTATAGACAAAAACAGCCGGACTTGGGAAATAGTTTGTTTCATCTGCAATTGTCTGCTGGTAACTTATATCATTGTCTAATGAAGAGGTGCTATTTAGCAACAAAACTGAAAAATCCGGTTTCTCTGTTTCTGGAGAGACTCCTACATCCTTCATTGCCAACTCTGCTGCTAAAAATCCTACTTTGCAAAGATTATCCATTTTAAAAAATTTAGGATACTGCAAATGTAATCCTCTATACATCTCCACCGGCCAACTGCTATCTTCTGCACTTCTCGTCAACAAAAGTTCTCCATTATGCATCAATTGGTTATTGGTAATTCTCACTACCGAATGTATATATTTTTTCTCCATTCTTTATCCTAATTTTTCAAAACATATAGCTGCATTACTACCTCCAAATCCGGAAATAATCTTTAGGAACATAAGATTGCAACAAGTTTTGGTTTCTTTGTTTATCGTAATATTTTTTGCCACTCCAAAGGTATCATGTCCCATTGTCCCCAACAGGGTATTATCCGCCAACGCATGAGCAGAAATTATACATTCCAAAATACCGGCAGCTCCCAAAGTATGTCCGAAATAACCTTTCAAACTATTAACCGGCACATTGGATAATCCTGACCTTTCTATTGCCCATGACTCCATATCATCATTATAGGGTGTTGCCGTTCCATGCGCATTAATAAAGGCTAACTTGCTTAAATCTACCTCTTTCACAGCATTTTGAATAGCATTGTAAAGTCCCTCTCCTGTCCTTGATGGTCCTGAAATATGATTGGCATCATTCCGATTTCCTCCACCTCGGAAAACCACATCTCCTTGAGAAGGCTCTCCTCGATGAAATACAATGGTTGCAGCTGCTTCACCTAAGTTCAACCCTCTTCGTTCTGCATCAAATGGCTTGCAACGTTCATTTGAAAGGGCTTTAAAAGATTGAAATCCGGAAATCACAAATTTGGACAACACATCTGCGCCAACAACCACGGCATAATCATAACCCTTCAATTGCATAGATTCTATGGCTAATAATTGGGCAGAAACTCCTGATATACAAGCATTACTAACCACTAAAACTTCATTAGGATTCTTAAAAAAACGTCCTATAAGTTGCGCAGAACGCCATAAATGGATACGCTCTTCTTCATAACCGCCATTCTCCTCCAACAAACCGATATTTCCCTTAGTAGTAGATAATACAAAAAGAACTGATGAACTTGACGGATCTATTTTTGCCGATTCAATGGCTTTTGAAGCCGATAGTATGGCAATCTTCTCAAAGGGGGTATATTTCATACCGTCCGAAAAGAGTTTAACCGTTTCTTGGTTCACTGCTTCCCAATTTAACAAAGAGGAATAAAAGGGTTCTACACCGGGAAATACACCGGCATGTAATTTCCCCAGTGAAATACCCGATTTCACTTTTTGATATACTTCTTCTGATGAAAATCCCAATGACGAGATAATATTGTCGCTTATTTTATAAATCATCCTCTAAATAGAACTAAAATTATTGAGTAATAGCTACACGAATTTCTCCCTTGGCAATCAACTCTTCTCCAATCTTAATTTCTGCATTGTAAATAGACATATTCATCACTCCACTCATAGTCTCCTCTACCGTTGTTATTAAATCTTCACCTCTGTGTGGCAATCGAAATATGTCCAAACTTTTTATTGCTGCAATTACTCCCACTCTTATCAAGTTGGTTTTCCTGATATGAATCTCTACATAGCCGATGTGGGCTGCGGCTGTTTGAGCGATATTTTCAATTAATCCTGCTTCCGTAAACGATTCTCCACGAAACAATGGATTCTCTTGACGAATAATTAAATGGGTTTTACAGACCTTCTCTCCTCCCAAAAGGATCTCATCTACCATCAAAAACGGACGTTTCTGTGGCAAATATCTGTCGATGGGTAATATTTCTATTATTTCACTTTCTTGCATACTACCAAACTATGTCCCATACCTAATCCATCATGTATTGTCTCAATCTCTAATCCTGCTTCACGAATGCAACGTATCATATCATCTGAATAATACATCTTGCTATTTCCATTCGCTAAGGCTGTGAAGTAAATAGATGTTTGTGCCAAACAATAAGAGGCAGTCTCGAAACGTTGTCTGTCCCAAAATGTCTCCATAATATATAGTTTAGTTTTATCATCCATTGCTCTCGCTGCTCTCGACAAGATACTTATCACCTCCTCTTCGCTGAAACAATCCAAGAACTGACTCATCCAAATCACTTCAAACCCAGTAGGGAAATCCACCGATGGGTCCAACAAATTTCTTCCAATTCCATGAATTCGCTCGTTCCCTTTTACCTCTTTTGTATGTTCTTTCATCAACTCCAATTGTTGTGGCAAATCCATAATCGTAACATGGATATCATCTCTAAAACCTACACAACAAGTAGCAAATCGCCCTGTGTTTCCGCCCACATCCAACAATTGGGTCGCTCCATCCTTGAAAACAATTTCCATTGCTTGGTCGAATGAACAATTGGAATAATAGTGATCGAAACCAAACCAACTTTTTTGAACCTCTTCCGGCAATGAAGACAAGCCCTCATAGATTGTCGGCCACTGCCCGAAAACCTTTAATCCCTCCGGCTTTCCATTCAAAATAGAAGATTCCAAATCAAACAAACCCAAATAATTGACATCATGGTTAAAGTCTAAATTCACTCGTACCATTTTATCATTCAGTAAAAACCATCCTGCTTTTGAAATAAAAAACTTTTTATCTTTTAGCAATACGGTTCCTATCGTCAACGAGGATTCCAACAAACATTGAACTCCATACTTGGATATTTTTGTTTTTTCAGAAATTTCTTCTATTGTCAATCCGTTCTTATTCTCATCAAGCAATTGTAAGATTCCAAATTTAATCATTAAACGAGAAACCTGAAAAACAACCGGACCGAAAGCAATCTCTTCTGCCAATCGCTGTGCTTGCAATGCAGTTAATCTATCTTTCGAATAGAGTTCTTTTTGGGGTGATTGTAATTCCATATATATCAATTTTAATTGTTACCTACTTTTCCCAGAACGGATAATAATTAAACCATTGTTCAGGGTACTGTTTTACTATTTTTTCTAACTCTTTAACGTAATTACGGGCGAATGTTTCTGCGATTTTCGCAGAGGATTCTTCTCCGCTCGGGCAAATCAATTCGCGAACAAAGACTCTGTAATTAAGTCCTTTCTCTTTCATCACAAAATAGGCCATCATCTTCGACCGCAACTGGGCTGCTATCCTAAACATACCGGCAGGAAAATTGGCCTCCTCCCCCAAAAAAGGGATAGAGTAACTCTTTTGACTTCCCATCATTCGGTCACACGCCACCATAACAATCTCTCCATTTTCAATAGCATTTTTAATGGCAAAAATATGTGACATATCGGTTGTAACCGGAATTAAATTTATTTTCGCTCTCCCAAAAGCTTTATCTCGTTGAGATTGAAAGTTAGCACTCTCGCCACCAAAAATAATTCCATTGATAATCTTCTTCTTATCCTTAATCCCCATTCCGCCTATCTCCGGATTCCCAATATGCGCTCCGGCCATAATGAAGCCTCTCTCCGACTCAAAGATAGAGGTTACCTCTTCGCTCCCTTCAATTGTTATCGTAAATTGAGACTCATTCCCAGCCAACAGAGCAAATTTATCCAAAACTACTTTCCCAAAGGTAAGGTGATTCAAATAGGTATAATAAAATGATTTCCACCATGGATATGAATATCTTTCTCTGAAATAGGAGTAAATAGCATTGTACCCCTTCTTAGCGAATAGAAGATAAAAGGGTATTACCAAATAAAGTATGGGATAAAGGACTTGGACACTGACCTTTTGCAAAAACCACAAAAGGAAGGCTTGACCAAATTTACCTCCTCCTGTTTTTCCTTCCCACTTATCACTTTTTATTTCCATAAACTAATTCTGTTGCAACTTCAATTCTCCTCTACAGCTCTTTAACAAACCGGTTGGCTATCCATCGCACTCCTATCTTGTTATTTTGTCATTTTCTAATTTAAACTCCCCTAAATCAAAGAAATGGCTAAATTTTCTGACCGAAATAAATTTTAATTTGGACAGAATCAAATTAATTTTGAAAACTGCTTTTCGAACACAAATATAGTAATTTTACCTCGTCAGGCAAATGAATAATTCTCAGACCTCATCATTTACTGCATTTGCATCCTCTTCTAAGAAGTCCCTCAAATCCCTGAATACCTTTTCTAAAAAACTCATTTCCTTCGATAAAAAGGGATAAAACTCAGGCCAATCCGACCGTCTATGCAAATCTATACCCGGCTTTTGCTTATATATTCTTGATACGAATTTTCCACATGGTTTTTGATATGAATACTCCCATACTGAGTCAGGGAAATGTTTGTCAACTATACTTCTGAACTTTGCCATAGTCTCCATCATCTGCATTCTTTTCGACTCTCGCGGATGGTTAAATTCCATTATAACAAAAGCTCCTTCTCTGTTAGCATCAAACTTCATCTCAACACCTTTAATTTTGGTATTGTATAGAATCCACTTTTTCTTTCTATACTTAAACCGAGGCAATTGCGCACAGAATTCATCGAATCCTGACCAAAAGTCTCGTTTTAACTCCTTCATTTCTTCTCTCGTGTACATATCTCAAAATTTTAGACAAAAATAAACCATTCGTTCAATAGTTCAAAAAGATTCTACAACAAACAACAAAATTGCCATATAAAGAACTACATAAACAGGTATAAGCGCCAAGATTTACCAGTTGCATAAAACTCCATTCTATCGACAAATTTTCGATTTGCTATAGGTGGATTCTATAAAAACGTCTGTCACAAGAGATCAAGACTCCATGATTTTATTCAACTCTTCCGAAGTTGATCGCAATTTATCTTTACAATATTCCACCAATTCGGTTGCCCTTTTGGCGTTTTTTGTTAAGTCATCAATTTTCAACTCATTACTTTCCAATGAACGAAGTATCGCTTCCAACTCCTCCATTGCAGCTTCATAACTTTTTATATCCGTTTTCTTTGCCATCATCTATCATTTAAGTTATTTGACTATACTTGTTACACTATTATCCATAAAAAACGTTTCGATTTCATCGCCGAATTTCAGTTCCTTTGACGAACGAATCACCTTACCATTCTTTGTTGCAAAACTATATCCCATAGACATCAATCGATGAGGAGAAAGGTAGGTAAGTGTATTTTCCCGCAATTCCAACCTATGCAACTCATCTGACACCTTCTGTTTGACAAGCAATTGAATGTTCAGCATAGAACGGTCAACAGCAACCTCTTCTTGAGATAACCTGCGAGCAATATTTTGTTTTATCAGAAGCAGTTTTTTATCTAATGCCTGATTATAATCAATAGCGACATTACTCAACCTCAACATAATTTCATGTCCTAACGATAGGACTTTTGTCTCTAAATTCAACATCGTTTCGATCAAAAAAGCAGCTACTGCAGTAGGAGTTTTACATCGAGTATGAGCCACCATATCAACAACAGATTCATCACGCTCATGACCAATACCGGTAATAACCGGCAAAGGGAATTGTGCCACTTCTGATGCTAAATCATAATCATCAAAGGCCAATAAATCGGTTGTAGCTCCCCCTCCTCTTATAAGGACAACAACGTCAAAATTATCGATTTCATCGAAAACGGAATGAAGTGCAGATATAATACTTGATACCGCCCTATCTCCTTGCATAATGGCAGGAAACAATTTATAACGGAAACAGAATCCATATTTATTATTCTCCAATTGATTGCAAAAATCACCATATCCGGCGGCAGTTGCAGAAGAGATTACCGCAATGCGCTGAGTAGGGATAGCGAGCGATAAAGTGGCATTCATATCCCAAATCCCATCTTCCTTCAATTGTTGAATAGTGACCATACGTCGCTTGGCCAAATCGCCCAATGTGAATGTTGGATCTATGCTTAGAATAGAACAACTTAGTCCATAAATTTCGCTATATACCAAAGTGATTTTTACGAGGATTTTCATACCTACCTTTAAATGACTACCTGTTTCTTTCAGAAAAAAAGGTTTAATCATTCCATAATAATTCGAGTAGATAATCGCCCTGATTTTTGCCTCTATAATAGATTGGGATTTTTCATTTTTCTCGATCAATTCGAGATAACAATGACCATTAGCATTCTCTCTGATTTCACTAATTTCGGCAGAAACCCAATAAGAACTTGCAAAAGATTTCGACAAAACAGACTTCACATTAAGGAGAAGATCTTTTAATGAAAGATGATTCTCTATACTATCAATCACATCCATACCTCAGACCTATTTCTTTTTATTCCACCACCTACTTGTGTGCTTGCTAGCATGTTTGCTATGCAGCAGACATAACGCCTTGTCCTTTGGCAAATAGGAGTATGTTTTGTACCCGCTCAAAATTTCGTGCAAAGACCTAATCCATCTAACTTGTGTCTTATTTTTAAAAATTCTGTATTGATAATCCGGGAAATTGATATATTCCTCTTCATCTACAGAAGAAAGTTCATGCCAAGTTATCAAAGGTTTATCATCATCTATCAACAAATTGATTCTCGCTATTCGGAACATTTCAACATCAGCATTAGCCCATAAATAGGAGGGTAAATTTTCAATCAAGTAGGGAGAAAGCAATTCATCTGCATCTATTTGAAAAATATAATCTTTCTCGGTGTGCGCTATAATATGATTCTTAAATTGGGCAAAATTTTGCTCCAAAGACAACTCAATAAGAGTGTCTATTTTCTCTCTATTGAAATCTACCACTGCTCTTACTTGCGACGTTACAGAAGAAGAATCCAAGAGAAGTAAGATTTCATCTTCAGCTCTTACATAACGACTAAGTTGATTCAGCAACAATGAAAGTTCTGCTTCCTCATCTGACGCTGTAACCGCATAACAAATTGATGGCAACTGAGCAGACACACCACGACAAGGAAAAGCAAAAAACCTCCTTTTCAACGACAAAAAACGAAAAACCCCATTCAACTTAGACAAATTCATATCATATACAAATTCGATGATCATTGCTAACATTAAACAACATATCAGCTCTCGAAGGCATCTCTTTCAAGATAAACTTCGTAAGACGCTCATAGTGTGAAATAAATCGCACCAACTCATCTTTAGACATTACACGTTTATTCTCTTTATTCGCAGTTACAATCCGCAACTTCTCTTCTTGTAACAATCTCCATTCATAAACTTTATCAAACGATGACACCTTCAACATCACCAAAAGATCGATTTTATCGAACAAAGACTTATAATTATCTTTCAACTGACTATTTACATATCTTCTCCAAATGCAATAAGGGTCTTCCAGCTTTTCCAAGTCGTTAACAGGGCTCAACAATTCAGTCTCTTTCTGCTCTATCGCCCCCATAAACCAACCATCAAAAAGCACCACATTAGGACGACCAACAAAACGATCCCATTGAGATTGCGGATAGGGGTCATCCATAGCCTTATTAAAACGTGGAATAATGGTAACACTACTCTCCTGAGCGGAAGATAATGAAGAGAGTACCGACTCAGCCATCCTAACATCATGCGTACCAGGTACACCTCTAGTAATCAGCAAAGGATGAACACTCTTTGCCAACTCTTCACGCTCTGCTCTGCTTAGATAGAAATCATCAATACTCAACTGCACAACCTTCATTCCAAACTTTTGCTCTAACACCACTTTTAACAACTTACTGAAAGTGGTTTTCCCTGCTCCTTGCGCCCCATTGATACCGATAATATGTGTCTGATCCTTTACATTCAATGCCGTATTAATTAAATTGGCCATAGGTAGATAGATGCGAGACAAATCTTCCATCAAGATTTCGTCCAACATCAACTCTCGAAGTTTTTTCTGAAACTCCTCTCTTAAATCAATATCCAACATTTCTCCATACATAGAATTCCCTCCTAAATTTTTAAAATTCTTTGTAATAGCATACGTAACTCATCATTGGGCTCAGCTCCTTTGGTCATCAAAAAGTTCCCATCTTTATCTATTAAAAAGTAAGACGGAATACTCTTAATATTGAATAATTTCTTCAACTCGTCAGGGTTTTCAACCGACCAAAACTCCATTTTATCTCCAAATCGATGAGATAATTTCTTCATCTGCTCCGGCTCATCATACAAACCGATATTAATAATCTCTAAATCACCTTTATAATCATTTTTAAATCGCAACATTACTTCCAAGTCTTTTTGAGTCTGATTTAGCATCGAATTACAAAAATTCAAATAGACAAACTTCCCAAAATAATCTTTCATATTGCACGATTTACCACTCGCATTTATTGCTTTAAAGTCGGGCACTTGCATCCCAATTAAGTTTCCTTGCGAGTTATTTAATGCAAATATCAAACTCTCTCTATTCTGCAAGTCAGAAATTCCTGCTCCAATTTTTTGCATAAAGTCATACACCTTAAACTGGTCAAACTCGTGCTGATTCAACAAATCATACATCCACTTAATCGCCACCAACTCTTTCAACACCGGATCAGTAATTCCATAACGACGAGCTATGGTCAAAAAATAGATTTTTACATTCCCCTCCTCCACAACTCGTTGAAAAGTCAAGTAGGCCTCTCTGTCGCCACTCGATTGTTTGATAAAATCAGCAAATAACGAGTTAAAAAGATCCCAAAAAGCAGGATTGTGCTGCTCCACTCCCAACCGATTCAACTGATGAATTAATGTATCCTGACTACTTTCTGCCGACATATTTTGCAACATCAAAAAACGATATTCTATAAAACGAGCCGAGTAAGCATTCTCATAAAGGTCAGGGAAAATCTCTTTCATTTGAGCGATTGAGGCATGTATCGAATCTAACTTTGTTCCATAACGAATGTGCTTCAACGTATAAAAATCAAACGCATCCTCAAACTGCATCAACTGTGCATTCAAATCTGTCTGCTCCAAACCAACAATCTCCAACAAAATCTCCACAGGAGAAAAGTAGGGGTCTAACTTCTGACTGAGTGTTCTAGGCTCTTTTTTAGGAAGTCTGATTTCATAATTCTTCCCAGGTTCAACAAACAAGAATCCTCGAAAAAGTTCCTCCGGAATAAAGAGTTGCATCGTCGATGATAAATCCACAACAAATGAAAAATTGCCCAACGAGTCCACCTCCGCCGAAGCCATAACTCGCTCCACATTTGAAATTTGATCCACATAACTCTTCAACTCCAATTTACTTCCACTATATGAGGGAGCTCGACCGGAAATCGTTGAAATCTTTGCAGATACATTCAAAGATAGAATTGCAAAAGTCAGTATAAAAAGAAACTTCTTCATTCGCACTTGTAAAAGTATTGACAAATATAAGAAACTGTTTTGAAATTTGAACATATTTAGACCAACATAATGGCTTAAACAATTTCAAACTCCTAAAATTCTACAATAAATGAAAAGTCTTTCTCACTTTTTGTTGTTTTCATCTTTTAACTCTACACCTTCAAATAGTTCTTTGCAAAATCAACTGAGACATAATTATCAAGTGTAGTACATACTTCTGAAGAGAAATCAATGGCTACTTGTACTATTTTACACCACTGCTCTTCTGACAAACCATTTATTAAATCCTCTCTTGTTATATTCTCCCTCAACAATCCAAAAACAATTCCGGCATTGAAATTATCTCCGGCTCCTATAGTACTTTTAGGAATGATTGATTTTGCAAGAAAATTAAGTTCTACGCCTTTAGAAAAGAGTTTTGCACCTTGTTCTCCTTGTGTGTATATAAAATTCTTTGAATAATATTCTATGTTCTCTTTATATACTTTTAATCCGTCTGATTCGCCATAGATATTCATAAAATCTTCATCGGACCCCTTCACAATGTCAGCAAACTCGTAGTTTTCTAAGATCGAAGGCATTAAAAAACGAACATCGTTGATATGACTCTTCCTGAAATTTACATCGTAATATATAATTGCTTTCCTTGCTTGTGCATATTCCAAAAACTCAACAACCTTATCTCTCAGTACCGGATTCAAGGCAAAATAAGAACCTATCAAAACTATATCATTCTCATCAATTCTCGGAGTAATATAATCCAAACGCTGAGATGGATAATCTTTGTAAAAAAGATAATCTGCATTTTGCTTCTCATCTAAAAAGGCTAATGCTAACGGTGTCTTCCCTCTATCAAAAGAGTAGATATACTTTGTTTCCACCTCATTTTCCTTCAGAAAGTCACAAATAAGATGTCCTATTTTATCGTCTCCAATTTCACTAATAAAAGCAGGTTTTAAACCTAAACGTCCTAACGTTATCAACGCATTATAAACAGACCCTCCCGGTTTTGCCCCTATAGGTTGGTTGTCTCTAAACAATATATCAAAAACGGTCTCCCCGATTCCAAATATCTTTCGTACACTTCTATCACTTTCCATAAATCAACTCATCTTCATTTAATTTATTCAATACTCCTTTCCAAACTGTCGTTTGGTATCCTTTGGCACTTTTCCCTCCTATCAACATTAATTCTCCATTTCGGGAAGTTACAAGTAGACCGGCTTGTGAAATTCCATTTCCTATCTCAGCCAAATCCTTATGGGTATCCAACTCCCAGCTTTTCCCTGAATTATAAGAGACGTAGCATTTGCTTGAAATTTCACCTCTCTCCTCACCGCCAATCAAGCCTAAAGTATTGTCATAGACAAAAGGCATCGGATTAACTAAAGCTGGTATTGTACCCGGAGCTAATAGTTGAAATACGTTACCTTTTTCATCCACAGACCAAATAACACCTCCGTCAGCTTCAGCTGCATACAAATAGGCTAAACTTGTCCGACCGGACATGGCCGTAAAGGCTATAAGATTTTCTGTAGGGAAATTACTTGGTAGAGAGTGAACCTCTTCAAACTCTGATGCGTCAGTACCTTTAGAGAAGAGCGACTTCCCGTCACTTCCCTCTGCAATAGCCCATACCTTCCCGTTATTAACAAATAATAGTGTTTCCAGTTGTTTGGCAAATTCTGCTTTAGCAAAACTGATTCCATCCGTTGATGAATAAACAGCCCCGTCTATTCCCATTACATAGAATGTGGATTGATCATAAAGCAACGTACTCCAATCCATCGCTTCCGAAGAAAGTTCCTTAACGCTCCAATCGGAACCGGTAGTCGATTGATACAATAGGTTTTGTCCCGATTCATTTGCACAGTACCATCTATACTCATCTCCAGCCATTATCGCCCTTTGCGACACCAAAGAAGAATAGTCTGAAATAGTAGCCAATTGCTCCCATGTAAATGCTGCCACATCATAGGCATGAACACGGATTTCCAATGTATAGCGTTTCTGATTAACTCCATCTTCTGAGGTTGAAAGGATTTGCAATGGCTCTGATAAATCCAAGCGTTGTCCATTGGTAAAACTCTTCCATTCTCCATCTTCTAGGTACTGAATTTTCGGCTGTGACGTATAACCATAAATATAGGTTACAACAGCTGTATCTACAACACCCATACTGAGGGAGTCGTAATTAAAAATAATAGATTCAACATCGTTAATTACCATGGTTTGGTCTCCTAAATCAAAATTTAGGAACTCAACCGACCGGATACGAGCATCTTCGCGATTTAAATCTATGTCAACTTCATTCTCATCATCATTACATGAAAAAAAAGAGATTGCAACTGTAGTTATACAAAACAAAGTCAAAAAATGCCTTAATCCTCTCATTCTAATAAATTTTAAACTGCTTCATATTATTAAACGCAAAAGTAACATAAAAATTTCACGTTGCATAGTTTGAAAATTGAAATTTTAATATTTTCTCTTCAATAATGGTCTGTATTGCTTCTATATTTCTCACATCTCAACAAGATACAAAGGTGTTCAGGTCTCGATCCATAGTTGCCAAGCACTAAGCTATCAGGAGAATTTATGACATCGGGAAGGAGGATTTCAATTAAAAATAGGTGAAACAATTAACTAAAATGATAATGCTTCATCTGTTTAAGGCAAAAAACAACAAAAGAGGCATATCAATCTATTTTGATACACCTCTTTTCAAAAGATCAGCATTAAGATACCTCTAAAAGTATCCTAACATTTATTTCTTAACGATATCAAGTAGTTCTACGTCGAAGAACAAAACAGAGTTAGGCTCAATCATTTCACCTGCACCTCTCTCACCATAACCTAACTCAGAAGGGATAATCAACTCCCATTTAGAACCTACAGGCATCATCTTCAAAGCCTCAGACCAACCCGGAATAACACCTCCAACAGGGAATTCTGCCGGCATACCTCTTTCGATTGAACTATCAAAAACAGTACCATCAGCCAACTTGCCAACATAATGTACCTTAACAATATCTTCTGCTTTTGGCTTTGCACCTGTACCCATAGTGATAACTTTATACATCAAACCACTTTCGGTTACTTGTATACCCTCTTTTGCTCTGTTGGCAGAAAGAATGCTATCTTCAGCCAATTTATTATTGATCGCTTTAGCCTTCATTCTATCCATTTCTGCTTGACGAAGGTCTGCAAAATAGTTTTGCAAAATAACTGTAGCATCTTCTTTAGAGATTTGTAACGACACAGAATCATTGTTCATTGCTTTTAAAAATGCATTCAAGAAGATTTCTCTATTGATTGAAGATGTATCATCAGATAATTTAGGAAGACTTCCTAAATCATTGTTCAACATAGCTCCTTGGTTCACACCTAATGCATAACTTACAGAATCTAATCTTGAAGACAAAGATTTTTCTCCTGTATAAGAAGATTGATTACAAGAAACCAATAGCAAAGAAGCCATGGCTACTGCGCATAATTGAAATTTAATTCTTTTCATTTTAGTTATTTATTTAATAAAGATTATTTTATTGTTCGTTGATATTCAGGGAACTGAAATTTAGAGCCTTGAATTGTATTTACTGCAGGTTTGGCAACATCCAACAATTCTACCTCAAATATCAAAGTTGAATATGGTTTGATAGAGCCGTTTCCTCTTGCCCCATATGCCAAATCATAAGGTATGTACAAGATGTATTTAGAACCTATAGTCATCAACTGCAAACCTTCTGTCCATCCCTTTATTACCTTGTTCAAGTCAAACTCAATTGGCTGACCTCTATCATAAGAACTATCAAAAACAGTTCCATCCAACAAAGTCCCTCGATAGTGAACTTTCACTTTATCTGTTACACTTGGTTTGATGCCAGTACCCTCTTTTATAACTTTGTATTGCAAACCTGAAGCAGTTACTTTAACATTTGAATCCTTCTTATTGTTCTCTAAAAAGAGTTCTCCCTGTTGTTTATTCTTTTGTGCCTCCAATTCTGTTGCTTTGATAGCATAGTTTTGGAAATAATCGGCAGTTGTGCTTTGAGGCATCAACAATTCCATTGTATCATTTGTCAATACAGAATTCATTCCTTTCAACAACAAATCCCAATTGAACGGACCTCCCGGAAAGTTTTTTACATTATCTCTAATATTTTTTGCAAATTCAATTCCCATAGCATAACTTGCTGAGTCATTGGCTGTTGCTAACTTTACCTTCTTAGGTTTTGCTCCTACAGATAAAACAAGTGAAAGTAAAACTGAAATAAATAAAAATCTTTTACTCATATCGTTTTAATTTTAGGTGGGTTCTATAAATTCATTTCGCAGAATTTTTAAATTTATTTCGATTAAAATTGCTGAACAAAAGAAGAGAGCAGTTCGACCGTCTAATAAACAACAAGTTATCGAAACAAATGAAAAAGTACCGAAAAGTTCGCCCCTTGATTTATATTTTCTTTTTATTATAATCGGTGAATTTATAAAACTCACCTTTAGTTTAAAAATTCGGCTGAAAATCTTTCCAAGAATTCAAATCTGTTTGCTTAGAGATAATTCTCAAAATAGAATTCAAACACCCCCTATACTGATTTCTTATTTTACGATAGATAACAATTCTACGTCAAAAATCAACACAGTATTAGGCGCAATCATATCTCCGGCTCCATGCTCACCATATCCTAATTCTGAAGGGATAAACAACCTCCACTTAGATCCTACTGGCATCAATTGCAACGCCTCAGTCCAACCAGGAATTACTTGGTTTACGGGAAAATCAGCCGGTTGATTTCTTCTGTATGAGCTATCAAATACAGAGCCATCTATTAGCCGACCCTCATAGTGACATCTTACCGTGCTTGTTGCTTTAGGTTTTTCACCATCACCCATTGTCAAGACTTCATATTGCAATCCGGAATTGGTAACTTGAATTCCCTCTTTCTTCTTATTTTCTTCCAAGAATTTCAAGCCGAACTCCTTATTCTTTTGGTCTGCTTCCATCTGAAGTTTTGCGAAATAATTGTTCATCAATTGACGTGCTTCATCCAAATCCATCTCAAAATTTGAACCTTGATACGCATCCGCAATACCCTTATTAAATTTTTCTAAATTTAGGTCTTTAATCCCGGTTGCCTTAAAATTTGTGGCCATAGATAAGCCCAACGCATAACTAATTTTATCCATTTTACATTTTTTTTTGCAAAGGTAACAGATTTTATGAAATAGAGAGAGTTTTAAGATAAATTAAAGGTAAATTCTATTTACGCATATCAATTTTAAAGTACTATCTTTTCTAATAACCACTAAGAAGCTGTTTAAATTTATTTAAAAAAAATTAGAGTTTCTCTCTCTTATTTTCGGCATCTTTGAGATTCTTTTAGGTGGGTTCTATAAATTCATTTCGAGGAATTTTTGAATTTATTTCGGGTAAATTGCCGTGCGAAAGGAAGGAGCAGTGCGAGCACTGTGACCGACTGACAAGCAGCAAATTGCCGAAAGAAATCAAAAATTACCGAAAAGTTTATCAACCTGCGATTTACACTTTTTAAATTTTAAACGGTGAATTTATAGTACTCACCTTAAACCTATTTTTATTCTCCTTTTTTGATAATAGTCCACTATTTTCTGCAAAAGAAGACTAAAAATAGATTTAAAAATCTCTCTCAAATATGCTCGAAATAAAATTTAAACAACT
>JAGBVI010000023.1 GCA_017630395.1 Paludibacteraceae bacterium | reverse complement strand
TTTTACTCTTCTTTTGCAGAAAATAGTGGACTATTATCAAAAAAGGAGAATAAAAATAGGTTAAAAAGAATCTCAAAGATGCCGAAAATAAGAGAGTGAAACTCTAATTTTTTTTTTAATAAAATTTAAACAGCTTCTAAATAGCATCAATAATCCTAAATTATAGAGATTAAGCAAAGGCAGATAAAAATTTCGAGGCAGACTACCTAAAAATGGAATCTGCCTCGAATTTTATCCAAAGGTATGTATTGCACAAAAATTATTCCGGCTTATCATATTTCGCCGTGATACGCATAGATACAAGTTCAATACCCTCTTCGTTAATAGTAGTATTAAAATCTTCCATTTTAAGGATTCCAACATTACCCTCTTCATCTTTCAACCCCACCATTGTTCCATCGCTCCAGCCATACTCATCAGAATAAAAATAGCCTTGTGCTATAGTCACCGGAAGAGTAGATAACTTACTTTTTTCTATAAGAGATTCTAATGCCGCCACACTCTTTAACGTATCAAAATCAGCCGTTCTGAAAGATTTAGGAAGTTTATAGAAATTAGTTGCTTTGCTCACTGCACTGCAAAATTTACCCTTTTTATCCAAAATCTGTTTTGTTGAATCTAAAATTTCTCCGGAGCGAGTCAAGATAAATTTTACCTCCTGATTGAAAGATAAAAAAGCAAAATCGGCATCCATCGTTGAGTCTGAAAATGTTTTTCCCTCTTTCAAATTATAAAACGTATTAAAATCGGAAATATACTGATTACCCATCATCCCTTTTGTAACAACCAATTGTTTAGGTTCCGAAATTTCAACCTCGGTTTGCTCATCACCCAAACCCTCATCTTCTTTAACATCCTCTTTGTCACAAGCTACGAACAAAGAACTCATCAAAATTCCTATAAGGAATAAGAAATTAACTTTTTTCATTATTTAAATCCTTAGTAATTAGTCAGGTATATAAATCTTAAATTTAAAATTCACTTCTGAATCAGAAGTAGTATATGTTGCTTCATGCTTATACTTTCCGGATCTATTTTTCACTTTTGCAATAGGTCATCGTTGCCTCATCAAATTCCGCAATGACATCTCCTATACTCTCTTTCTCACTTTCCACACTCTCTTGAAGAGGATCCTCCATTTCAAGAATAAAATCGTGAAGTTGCTCTAAATTGGAGGGACTTTTCTCCTTTTCCACATTCTCTGCTTCATCTTTACAAGAAGAGAAAAAGAATGCCAACATAGCTAACAGCCCAATACTCTTCCTATTCATTTTTGTTATTATTATCTTTTTTTTCGGGGCGCAAAGTTAGGTAATTTTTTTGCACTTCGTTTTTTACAGTACATTCCCGTTAATGTAATTTACCAACTTTGTATATAAGTTGTACATTACTAAAATATATAGCTTAAATATTGCAAATATAAGTTACTAAAAAATCAGCAATATATGTGACTTTTAAAATATTATACCAAATTAATCCCGCTAACAGGTAATACACATTTACAAAAAAAGAGGAGCATCCCCTCGGAGACTCCTCAATACTATCATAAAATTACCCCTTAAGTCAATCACTTAATTTTTTTGACAATCGCGTTAATTAACTTCGTTCCAAAAGAGCGTCCCAAAGAGGTCAACATTTTGGTCATCGCTTTCTCAAACGGCGATTGTTTTTGAGATGTTTTTTTGCTGCTCTTTTCTCTCTCTTTAGCCATTTTCTTTGCCTCTTTTTCCTCTGCAGCCCTACGCTTTTCCGCCTCCTTCTCTTCCAGCTCTTTCTCTGTCAACTCAGACAAAATTTCGGAAGCAGACTCACGTTCCTCCCTATTCTCATACACACCATAAAGGCGAGATTTTTTTATCGCCTCACTTCGCTCCTCAGGCGTAAGCGGACCAATTTGCCCTTGCGGACAAAGCATTTTTGCACGCTCTACAATCGTAGGAGCCCCCTTTTCATCCAAAAAAGAGATAAGAGCCTCTCCGGTCTCCAACTCCAAGATGGTAGATTCTGTATCAAACTTTTCATTTTGACGGAAAGTTTCCGCAATCTTCTTCACTGCTTTTTGATCTTTCGGCGTGAAAGCACGCAACGCATGTTGGATTTTATTACCCAACTGACCTAAGACACTCTCGGGAATATCCATTGGGTTTTGCGTAATAAAATAGACTCCTACCCCTTTAGACCGAATCAAACGAACCACCTTTTCTATTTGCTCCATCAAGACCTTAGAAGCATCGTCAAACAACAAGTGCGCCTCATCAAAGAAGAAGATAAACTTAGGTTTATCCATATCTCCAACCTCCGGTAATTTAGAGTACAAAGAGTTGAGCAACCACATCAAGAATGCAGAATACAACTTAGGGTAATTATACAATTTATCAGCAGCCAAGATATTAATCACACCCTTTGCACCCTCTTGCTCAATTAATTTTTCCACGTCAAAGGCCGGCTCACCAAAGAAATAGTCGCCTCCTTGCTCCTCCAACGACAACAGACCACGCTGAATGGCACCAATAGAAGCTGACGAGATGTTTCCATAATCAGTCTGGTACTCTTTTGCATGCTGACCAACATAATTGAGCATAGCCCTTAAATCTTTTAAATCAACAAGAGGCATCTTTTCATCTTCAGCAATACAAAATACGGCATTCAGAACCCCCTCTTGCGTCTCATTTAGATCCAAAACCCTTGTAAACAGCATCACCCCAAACTCTCGCACAGTCACTCGCAAAGGATGCCCTTCGTTGCCATACACATCAAAGAAGCGAGCAGGATAGGACTGAAAATCAAATGTTACGCCAAATTCCGCTTGCCTTTTCTCTATAAAAGAGGTCAATGCTCCTGCCTTATAAATTCCGGACAAATCCCCCTTCATATCCGCCATAAAACAAGGTACGCCTAAATCGCTAAACGACTCTGCCAAAACCTGCAATGAAACAGTTTTTCCTGTACCTGTTGCACCTGCAATCAAACCGTGTCTGTTGGACATTTTAGGAACCAAGAAGAGTGGCTTGTCAGAATGTGCAACATATAACTGATTATCTTTCAACATAATAACTTAATCAATTAACAACTTTCAACAAGTTGTCCTATTTATAATAAATATTCATTAAACTCAATTGAGGCAAATTTCTCTTCCCAAATTCCTTTCATTGCATACTTTCGAAAGAAAAAAAATGGGACTAAGAAAGACGTTTACACCCCCTCACAAAGTTGCACTATTTTTTTTAATTATGCAAACCTGCATTTTTAGCTAAAAAAAAGTAAAAAAATCTACACCTTTAAAGTACTATCTATCAATATCTTAAAGAGCAACATCAAAAATAAACTAAAAAAAAGTGTAAAAATATTTGCAGGATTAAAAAAAAAGCCCGACATTTGCATCGCTTTTGAAAACGAGGTGTAGCGCAGTCCGGTTAGCGCATCTGGTTTGGGACCAGAGGGTCGGGGGTTCGAATCCCTTCACCTCGACAAGGGAATCAACAATGTTGGTTCCCTTTTTTTATTGAAACATTATTCACCCTCTAAATTCAAGCACAATATGGCTGAAATGAAAAACTTGGCAAAGCAAACCGCCATCTACGGTATAAGCAGTATCTTGGGAAAATTCCTAAACTGGTGCTTGGTCCCACTCTACACCTACACACTGACTAATTCTGCCGAATATGGAGTAGTGACCAATTTATATGCATGGACTGCCCTCTTGTTAGTTATTCTTACCTACGGAATGGAAACAGGCTTCTTTCGTTTTGCCAACAAAGAGAGTAAAAACGCAAACACCGTCTATAGCTCTATTCTGCTATGCGTTGGTTTTACATCAACTATTTTTGCTCTATTATGTTGCTCATTATCTACCCAAATTGCCAATTGCTTAGGATACAACGAGCATCCGGAATACATAACCTTTTTGGCCATAATCGTTGCGTTAGATGCTTTCGGGTCTATACCTTTTGCCTATTTGAGATACCAAAATCGTGCAATAAAATTTGCCTATCTAAAGGTTTCCATGATTTTAGTAAACATTCTGTTTAATATTTTTTTCTTGGTCATCTGTCCACAAATCCATCAATCGACTCCCGAATGGATCGACTGGTTCTACAACCCTAATTATGGGGTTGGCTACATCTTTGTATCGAACTTAATTTCCACACTGTTTGTAACTCTTCTTTTACTCCCTCAGATCTTCTGCGTTCCTCTTAAGTTAGATAAAGATTTATTGAAACAAATATTAGCCTACTCTCTACCCCTACTAATCTTAGGGATAGCCGGCATCATGAATCAAACCATCGATAAAATTATCTTCCCTTTCTTGATAGAGAATCGGATTGAGGCTGAAACCCAATTAGGAATTTACGGAGCTTGCTTTAAAATTGCCATGATCATGATGGTCTTTACACAGGCCTTCCGTTATGCGTATGAACCTTTTGTTTTTGCGCAAAATAAAAATGAAGACAAGAAAAAACAATATGCAGACGCAATGAAGTTTTTCATTATCTTCTCTCTCCTGATTTGTTTAGGGATGATCTTTTTTATCGACTTGTTTAAACCGCTTATTCGCTCCGACTACTGGGAAGGACTTAAGGTAGTTCCTATTATATTAGTATCCTACCTATTTCAGGGAATATTTTTCAATTTATCCATTTGGTATAAACTAACAGACAAAACATGGTTTGGAGCCATCTTTTCATTAATTGGTTTGATAATTACAATCACCATCAATGTACTATTTGTTCCGCACTATGGATATATGGCGTCTGCTTTTGCATCGTTATGTTGCTATTTCTGCGTAATGCTTTTATCTTACGTCATCGGCCAAAAGCACTTCCCTATAAACTATGACTTCAAAAGCATCTCTCTTTACGCTGCTGTTGCAATAATTCTCTTCCTGCTTCATCGCTACTCCCCTATTCAAAACGGATGGAGCTACTACTTGCAAAACAGTCTATTCATTCTTCTTTTTGTCGGACTAATTATAAAAAGAAACTTGCCTCTCTCTGCAATACCGGTTATCAATCGTTTGATAAAGAAGTAGATTTTGCCAACTGACTTAAGACATGACAAGCGATAAAATTTCCAAACGTAGCAGGCATATAAGCTATTGTTCCTACATTGGAGACTTTATTCTGCTCTTGACATAATTCCACAGCATTTTCATCGGCAATTTCGGAGCTAAAAACAACGGTAAACCCTTTTTTGACACCTACTTTTGAAAGACGCTTACGAACTGCTTTAGCCAATGCACAATTGTATGATTTTGAAATATCTGCCAGAGCTATTTTTGTAATATCAGATTTTGCTCCGGCTCCCATCGAAGAGATCAAAGGAATATTTCTCGACATTACATTTTGAATCAAAAAGACCTTGGGACTTAAGGTATCAATTGCATCAACAACATAATCAAAACGAGAAGAGTCCAACAATTGAGGAATTCTCTCATCCTTCAGGAACTCATTCACACAATGTACTTTCAATTGCGGATTAATATCCAAGAGACGAGCCTTTAACACCTCCACCTTGGCCACTCCCAACGTAGAATGCAATGCCAACAACTGTCTATTCAAATTAGTTAACGAAACAACGTCCGCATCCACCAAAGTTACTTCACCCACACCACTACGAACCAACATCTCTGCGGCATATGCACCAACACCGCCTACACCTACAATCAAAACATGAGCTAAAGAGTAACGCTTCACTGCCAATTCACCTCTCAATAACTTTGTTCGCTCTAACCAATCCATACAACACTAATTTATATAAAAGAATTTTCAATCGATACATACATTTAATTACGAAACTTCATAAAAAAAAGACGCCTAAATGTACTTTGAGAGTTTTTCACTCCAAAAGCCAATCCGTTCATACGTAATTTTTTTACATAACCAATCCGTGAAAACGCCCCATTTCCTATAGAAAAAGTTAAACATCAAATAGGCGGGGATTTGCTTATACGACCGCGGAATACGACGGATGATATTTTTAAAACTGTACACAGAACGGTAAACATATAAGTAACCTTGATACAACTCTTCAGGAGTCATATTTTTGGGTTGCATAACAACATGCGCTGTGTCGTACAAACTAAAATCAGTCGTTAAAATTCGCCCCTCAGAGTTCATCACATCATACGTAATAGTACCCGGATAAGGGGTTAATATATGAGATGTTACCGTCTCTATCTTATTTTTAACAATCCAGTCAACCGTCGCAGCAAAAGTTTCCGGGGTGTCACTATCCAAACCAAAAACAAAACTCGCATTAATCATGATTCCGCGTTTATGAATTTGCTCGACTGCATACTCATAATCCTTTACATTATTCTGAACCTTATGCACATTATCTATCGACCCGTGATTGATACTTTCAAATCCGATAAACAGACCTTGACAGCCACTCTCTTTCATCTCATCCAAAAGTCCGGGAATATTGACAACATTAATAGATACCGCTGCATTCCATTTGATTTTATTTTTCTTCAATTCTTGCAGCAACTCTCTTGTCCACTTTAGATTCCCAATAAAATTATCATCGATAAACATGATATGCTTACAACGAGAATTTTTAATCTCGGTTAGCACATCATCCAAACAACGATTCACATATTTACGTTCCGGGGAACTATTGTAACAAAAATCACATCGAAAAGGACACCCCCTACTTGTATGAATGATATTACAATACAAATACTCTGCCCTATTCATAATATCATAGGCCGGAGGGACTATATCTTCGGGTTTAATATCCAGTCTGCACCTATAAACTTTCTGCAACGTTCCGGACTGAAAATCCGAAATAATCTGTGGCCACGTACCTTCCGCATGACCGATACAAAAAACATCAAAAGCATCCTCCGAAATAAATTTCAACGCAGTAGTTACCAATATTCCACCTGCAACAACCGGAATACCTTGCGCACGAAATTTAGCAGCTATTTCTTTTGCTCTATTGATAGAATCAACATTAATCGATATACCAACAATATCCGGCTTATCATCAAAATCAATCGCTCCAACATTCTCATTTTCTACAGAAATACGATGAGCATCCTTAAACATATTGGCAATTGTATATAAACCTAACGGAGGGGATATTCTCAACTTTAAATCTGTATCCATAACACGCTTATGCATTTTAGGCTGAATCAACTTTATGTACATAACATTCTTAGGATAAAGGGTTACAATAGGCAAAGATAGAAAATTTACGCATAAAAAAAATTTATATTTCAAAATTCAACGTGGTCATCAAAAAAAATATTACTTTTGTAGAGAAAGGGAATCGGAGGCACCTAAAGGAGGTTAGACGCTCACCGAAGAAAATAGGAATTATAAGACCTCCCTAAAATTATGTTATGAAAATAAAATCAATTTTAATTAGTGCATTATTGCTTGTAGCATCAACAACGTTTGCTCAAAAGCCAGACAAAGAATCTCTTGGATTTAGGACCGTAAGAGACTACCCAACATTAAACATTCGCGCAGGAGTAAAAACATTTTCCATTCTTAACGAGAATAGCGTTCAAGCTCCTCTTTCCACAGATTTAGGCTCAGCATTTAACTTCTCCAGCAAAGGGGTAAAATTTATAAACAATCCACAACAAGCGGAACTAATTTTCAAAGTATCAAACGTTCAAGAAACAATGTCAGACATCATTATTTTGGATGACAGACATAAAATAGTGAAAGGTCCGAATGGGAAACCAATGAAACCTGTACCCAAAACAGCACCGGACGGAACAATTATCAGAGAATACCAAGGACAAGTAAGCAAAAGTGTCAAATTCGATTACGCGATAATATTGGACAAGAAAGAGGTTTATAAAAGCATATACGAAAATTCTGTCGACTTAGAGACTGAATGGATAGCAGATTCAAAAGTAGCGCGTGCAAAAATCACCAATATGGCCAAAAGTTTTGGCATGCTTACGGGCGCCAACGAAATCGCAGCAGATTTAAAGAAACTTTCCGGAACCCAATTACTTGTAACCATTAAATTGGATATCTATGGAGTAAAGCAAAAGAAAAAATGCCTACACGATTATAGCGAAATCAACAACTCTGTATTAAAGTTCAAGGCTGCAAGCGAGTACCTCGAAAAAGACGAATTCAACACAGAACCTTTCAAAAAAGATGTAAAAGAGGTAATTGCCTTATGGGAGAGCCTCTTGAAGGAGTCTAATTTAACCAACGAGGAGGCAAAAATTAATGCCGAAATAACAGCTGCATTGTATTACAACATTGCTATCTACAACGTATTGATAAAAGAATTCCAATCAGCGCAAGATTACTTTAGATTATCAGAAAAAGCCGATAACGGGTTTGGAGATGCTAAAGCAATGGCAGAACTTGCAGACAGATGGAATACTGCCAAGAAAAAATACGAAGAAAGAATGGCAAAGCAACAATAAAAAGAGATGGATTTCATTAACAGCATAGCAGAGATAACACCTTTATCAGAAAAGGATACGTTCTATATTGCTGTACGCAAGAAAGATAGTTTCACGTTTCCTATCCACTGCCATAAAGAATATGAATTAACATTCAGCGAAAATGTTACAGGGGTTCGTCGTGTTGTGGGTGACTCGGCAGAGGTAATCAACGACTCTGATTTGGTGCTGATAACAGGGAAAGAACTTGAACACGTATGGGAACAACATGAGTGTAAATCAAAAAAAATTCATGAGATAACCATCCAATTTTCATCCGACTTGATTCCGCAATCACTTTTGGAAAAAAATCAATTTTTCTCAATAAAAAGGATGATAGAACGGGCACAAAAAGGATTGTGTTTCCCTCTCGAAACAATAAAAAAAATCCGTCCACTTCTTTTAGAATTAGCTAAAGAGGGGGATGGATTTTATGCTACAATAAAATTATGGGAAATCCTCTATCAACTATCACATTGTGAAAAATCAAGAACATTGGCAAGTCAATCATTCTCCAACGCAGCCATTCACACAGATAGCAGACGAGTGCACCTTATACAAAATTACATAAACACCCATTTTCAAGAAGAAATACGCTTAGAGCATTTGGCTCAAATGGTGGATATGAATACCACTGCATTCAGCAGATTCTTTAAACAAAGAACAGGGAAAAGTTTATCAGACTATATCATCTCCATACGATTAGGACATGCTGCACGCCTGCTTCTTGAAACCAATCAATCCATATCCGAGATATCATACGCTTGTGGATTTAATAATCTCTCCAACTTCAATCGCTTATTCAAAAAATACAGGAATTGTACACCCAAAGAGTTCAAACAAAGTTATACCAATAAAAATTCCAACCTACTATAAAGCATATTCCATAAATTAGGAGTGAAAAGTTTTAATTTACTAAGGAGGATTCTATAAATTCATTTTGCGGAATTTTTGTATTCTATTTCCACATCCTACTCATACATAAGAGCGGTGCAAGTAGCATGACTAACTGACAAACAGAAAATTATAAAATTCAACTACAATAGAACCACTCTAAACAATATGCACATCAAAATCATCGCGATCGATTCAAAAAAATCACTATCAAATGAGAAAAGGAAGCAATTATTATAAAAAATTGCAAAAATAGTATTATTATTATCTATGTATTTATACTAATTTTGCAACTGTAGTCGTATAATAACCACTTGTATTTGACAGAAACTACAAATAGCATAATGTATATACATTTTAACCATGCAGCGAAACAAATAAAAGAGGTGGATAAAAAGATTAAGATCATGAATAAACGAATTTTATCATTAGTATGTTCATTCCTACTAACACTAACAGTGTCGTATGGAGCAGTTAGTAGCAACTTAGTTACAAAAGATGCTACAGAGGGAGCTGTAAAATTATACAATTTCTTAAAAGAGAATTACGGAAGTAAGACGATTTCAGGTATTCAAACAGGCGATATGACCGGAAGTTTGAAAAGCCAGCCTGATGTAAAAGCAGTTTATGAAAAGAGTGACAAATATCCGGCTTTGGTTGGATTAGACCTTTTGATGGCAACAGGTCACCAATCAGACGAAAGTTGGTTTATGAGTTACACAGAAAACTCAATAAAAATTGCGGAAGAGTTATGGAAAGAAGGCGGAATTCCTGCTTTTACTTGGCATTGGAAAGTGGGGAAAGACTCCGTTTTCTACACCAAAGATACTAACTTTGATTTCACCAAAGGATTCCTATCCGGCACAACCAATTGGGATACCTCTTCAGAGACGTACAAACTATTGGTAGCAGATATCGACAAAATATCAAAACACTTCCAACGCTTGCAAACACAAGGAATTGCTGCAATTTGGCGTCCGATACACGAAGCAGCCGGAGGTTGGTTTTGGTGGGGTTCTAAAGGGGCTGAAGCCTACAAAGCATTGTACGCATTAGTGTACGATAGAATGGTGAATACCAACGGACTAAAAAATCTTGTATGGGTGTGGAACATAGAACGTGACCCTGCAATTGGATATGACTACAAAGCTCTTAATGGTTCTTGGTATCCGGGTGATGAGTATGTAGATATCATAGGTGTTGATATTTATAATAGTGCTTTTGACTATAACTCTAACGTCAACTCATACAATAAAATTGTTTCTGAGATGGGAACAAACAAAATCATTGCATTAACAGAAAACGGACCGATTGTCACTCCGGACAATATGGAAAAAGACAATGCAGTATGGTCTTGGTGGATGCCTTGGTACGAAACTTGGAACGGAGGATATGTTTCTCAAACATCCGAAGAAGTATGGAAAGCGACAATGGCAGACGAACGCATTATAACATTGGATGAGATGCCGGGTTGGGGAACATACACCGAATATGAGGATCCTATCTGCTCTGAAAATGCAGCAAAAGGAATATATGAAGTTGAGTGTTCATCGGATTACGAAGCAACTTCCGTATCTGTTAGCAATTTTTCCGGAACTGGAGCATTGAACTTGGCTAATAATACAGACTACGTTAATATCAATGTAAAAACGGAATCTGCCGGCGGATATAAGGTATATGTTGGCTATAACACTGTTTATGGCTACAAACAAATCTCGTGCGCTGTAAATGGTATCAGCGGAATAGCAAACTTGGGCGAAAACGGGGTGACAGAATCTGTTGATGAAAAGGGAGAAACATTAGTGGGAACCTTTAATTTCAATGCTGGAGACAATGTGGTTTCTTTGACACCTAATTGGACTTGGGCAGTAGTGGACTACGTGCGAATTGAGAAAGATGAGAATGCACCATCTTACGAATTCACAGTGTCTGATGTAGATGGATTCAAAGTTGATGGAGCAAAATTGTTAGACCGCTGTGGCAATGAGTTTGTCATGAGAGGTGTAAACTTAGCATATACTTGGTATGAATCAAATGCTTACTCCCAACTGGAAGCAGTAGCTAATGCAGGAGCCAACACAGTGCGTGTAGTACTGACAGATGGGAAAGCTTATGGGAAAGCAGCAGACCCTGCAGACAAGGTAATGGCATTTGCTAATAAATGTAAAGAATATGGAATGCTTACTATCCTTGAGGTACACGATGAAACCGGAAGTAATGATATCGCAGACTTGAAAGATGCTGCAAAATATTTTGCCAACATGGCAGAATCTTTGAAAGGAACAGAATCATACATCATCATTAATATTGCAAACGAGTGGCATAATGATGCAGCCTCAACAGTATGGCGCGATGGATACAAAGAGGCAATAAAGATCATTCGTGATGCCGGTCTTCGCCACTGCATCATGGTGGATGCAGGAGGATATGGACAAGGAGCTGCTACCATTCACTCTCATGGATTGGAAGTATTGGATTCCGACCCTGAAAACAATTTGATATTCTCTATTCACATGTATGGAGGTGCAGGAAATACCAATAAGGTAAAATCTAATATTGATGGCGTAATCAACCAAAATTTGGCTCTATGTATCGGAGAATTTGGATGGTATCATAGCGATGGAGATGTGGATGAAGATTTGATACTATCTTACTGCCAAGAGAAAAAAGTGAGCTGGTTGGCTTGGTCTTGGTACGGAAATGGGTCTCCTGTAGAGTATCTTGACATGGTTAAAGACCCATCTGCTAATCCGACACTTGCTTCGTATGATAACATAACCATCAAAAATTGGAATGGCTCTCAAAGCTGGACCGGTTTAAGTTGTGATTGGGGTAAGAAAATTATTGACACATGGAAAACAGAGGCTGCTATGCCAACGTTAACAAAGTGCGCTTCAACATCCATAGAAGACGACAAGAGTGATAATCAAAGTATTCAATACTCAGCAGAAGAACAATCTTTGCAAATCATAAATAAAGAGAAGAATCCCTTTTACATCTATGATATGCAAGGGGTATGCATCTACACCTCGTCAGAAGAAGAGGTAACAATTAACACCTCTCAATGGGTAAACGGTGCATACATCGTAGTTACAAGAGATGAAAATTTTAGATTTATTAAATATTAGACGAATTTTATAAATGATGGTAACGGGGAGCATTCGAGACGAATATTCCCCGTTCTTGTTTAGTGTACACTACAAACCTCCTTTAAGAAAAAATCACCACCCTTTGGACGAAAATAATCATCCAACACTCCAAACAAAATTTTGAATTTAACTAACATTGATTACCTTTGCAAAAAAAATCAGAATTACTCCGGTTAATTAATAAAAGAACATGGGAATAGTAAGTATAACAAATGGCACAATAAAAGCAGATATACTGACAGACGTTGGAGGTAGGATCATCTTTTTCGGTCGTATAGATGGTGAAAATGTATTGGAAAGTGACCCTACTCTATGGGAAGAAACACCGGAAGAAAGGATTACACCCACTCCTGAAAAATTAGATTTTAAAGCTTACAACGGACACGAAGTATGGGTAGGTCCACAAAGTTTATGGTGGAAACAACAAGATTTAAACGAAAACAAACGTCATTCCACCCTCTTTTGGCCCCCCGACCCCTATATCAGTTTTGGCAATTATACCATTCTGGAACAGCAGAATAATAAGATTATCATAGAGAGTGAAAAGTCTCCCATAAGCGGAATTGTCATCACCAAAGAGATAGAAATTGACACGACAGGGAAACTACATTTCACCGCTACGATTAAAAATATTCGCACTACAGCAGTGGAATGGGATATTTGGTTTGTAACACGAGTGAACGGACATAACTTAAACTTTGCCCCGATAAACTCTCCGGACGAGGTTACCCTGAGCGAACCATCTCACCCCTACCAAGGAAGACCACGATACAAAACAGAAGAGGGGTTCTTTTCGTTTACGCCATTGGATAAAGACCCCAACTACGAGGAGTGTACCGGCAAAGCATTCATACGAAGCAATCATCCGCTAATTGCAACAGTCTGCGGAGAGGAATTGTTTGTGCTGCAATATACACACCACGATGCAGAAACAATTCACCCCGAACAAAGTGAAATCGAATTGTACAACTTTGTTCATCAAGAGAGAAAGAAATCATTGTTGGAATTGGAGTATCACTCCCCTTTTCAAACATTAAAACCCAACGAAAAGATGAGCAGTTCAATGAGCTGGGAATTAATTCCGCTCAACAATATTCGAGAAGAGGGAGAGATACGAAAAATTTTAACTACCTTTGTAAAATAACAGAAAACAAGTAAAATGACTGAGAAATTATCATTTAAGGAAAAATTTGCGTATGCATTAGGAGACGCCTCTGCCAATATAGCATGGAGAGGAGTTGCTGCGTTTTTAATCATCTTTTATACAGATGTATTTGGTCTGTCACCTGCTACCGTTGGAATGTTGATGATGGTAGCCCGTTTTGGAGATGGAGTTAGTGACATAGCGATGGGAATCATCGGTGATAGAACCCACTCAAAATACGGAAAATTCCGTCCGTGGATTTTGTGGACAGCCATTCCCTTAGGCGTTATTCTATCCCTCCTTTTCACCAATCCGGATTGGTCCATGCAATGGAAAATTGTTTACGCATACGTAACCTACATTCTCTTCACACTCATCTACACAGCCAATAATATACCATACGGCGCATTAATGGCTGTAATGACAGATGACGATAAAGAGAGAACCAGCATTGGCTCTTTCAGAATGATTGGTGCCTTTGCCGGAGGTATGGTGGTGCAGGGGTCTTTACTACTATTGGTTGCCTATTTTGGAAACATCAATCCCAGCATAGATGTTAAGCCATTGGACTCACCAACACGCTACGAAGTGGTGGTATCGACACCCAATGATGTGAAAAACGTAAATATCAAGACTAAAGATAATGTTGCCACTTTCATCTTTGGAAATGACACTATTATTAATGGGAAAGAGGATATTGCAACAGTTGGAAAAAGCTTCCAAATGGAGGCCAACAAACCTTACTCATTTATTGTAGAAGGAGAAAAAGAGTTGGATGCTTCCAAAATTACCATTATCGACCAAAGTCAGGGATATAGCAAAGCCATCTATTACCTATCCATCGTATTGGTTATTTGCTTATTCATCACCTTCTATGGGACAAGGGAACGAGTAACTCCACCTGCCACACAAGAGAGCAATTTAAAAACCGAATTGATAGATCTTTTCAAAAATAAACCATGGGTGATTATCCTGTTTGTTGGTCTGTTGTTCAATATTTACAATAACACCAAACAAGGAATAATAGTTATCTATTTCACCCACTATATCCACGACCAAATATTAGCAAGTAGTTACATGGTAGCCTTGATGATAGCCTCTATCATAGGAGCAGCCATCACAGCACCGCTAAGCAACCGCTTCGGAAAGAAAAACCTCTTTATCATAGCACTACTTGCCACAGGTATTATCAACTCTTTTTTGGCATTCTGCGGACCTCAAGACATCTTTGGTATTTTTGCAATCGGTTCTATTTCTGAATGTTTTGCCGCAATTTTACCAACATTATTCTTTACGATGTTGGGAGATACAGCCGACTATTCTGAATACGTCAATGGAAGACGCGCCACCGGATTGATCTACTCTGCAGGCTCTTTCGCAACCAAATTAGGAGGAGGAATTGCCGGAGCAATCATCGGTTGGGTTTTGAAAGTCTATGGATACGATGGTCAGGATTCTGTTGCTATCCAAGAAGCGGTGCCGGGTATCATCCAATTAATGAGCTGGATTCCGGCTATCATCGTTGTTGTTGCTGCGGGCTTAATGACCCTCTACCCTCTCTCTCAAACACAAATGGATAAGATAACAACAACTCTTAAAGAGAAACACGCAAAAGAGGCTTAACATATCGCCTTAAGGCAGTAATTTACATCCCATGTAGGGTCTGCTCGATAAAATGCACCTTACATGGGATTTATTTCGACAAAAATGAGTTATATTCCGCAAAAACCTACACAACAGGGCAAGATAATATTAGAGAATCTTGATCTCATGGAAGTCGCCCAATGGATTGACTGGAAATACTTTTTTAAGGCATGGAAAATCACCGGTCATTATGACGGACTCAAAGAGTGTTGCGGATGTCAGAAGTGTAGGACAGCCTGGTTAGCCCAATTTACGGAGGAGGAAAAAATCAAAGCACAAGAGGCTTTAAACCTCTACACTGATGCACTAAAAACCCTAAAAGAAGCAATAGAAAATAAGCGATTGAAAGGGAATGCTCTACTCTATTTTTCGGCAGCCCGAGGAGAAATAGATGGAATACAACTATTAAGCGAAGAGGACGAAGAGCTACTCTACCTACCCACACTTCGCCAACAACATTATGGAGAACGGAATCAACAATGTGCATCGCTATGCGATTTTATTTCGCCACAAAAAGATTATATTGGAATCTTTGCCTGCACAATCGTAGGAGCAAAAGAGTGGTGCAAAGAAGTGAAAGAAGATTCCTACCAATCACTACTCATACAAACAATTGCAGACCGATTGGCAGAAGCATTGGCTGAATGGCTACATCAAGAAGTGCGTGAGAAATACTGGAGGTATGACAAGAGCAACAAAACGGGAATACGTCCGGCATTTGGCTATCCATCACTCCCTGACTTGTCTCTACTTTTTGACATTGATAACTTCGTGAAGCTAAAAGAGATAGGAATTACCCTAACAGAAAATGGAGCCATGTATCCCAACTCCTCTATTTGCGGACTCTACATTGCCCACCCACAATCTTACTACTTTATAGTTGGAGAAATAGAAGAAGACCAACTAATCGCGTATGCCCGAAAGAGAAATAAAAAGCCGGAAGAGATAAAAAAATGGCTTACAACAAGATAAAATAATTTTAGGATAAGAAAGAAATCAAAGGGTTAATCTCCGGAAATAGAAGAAGCCTTCCAACGATTCAAAAGTTCCTGAAAAGAACACTTCTCAGTAGGATGAATTAAGTGAGGAGCAATCTCAGCCATCGGCAACAAAACAAAATCACGCTGAGGAATCAGCGGATGCGGAATCGTTAGATTTGGAGTAGAGAGAACACAATCATCATACAAAAGAATATCAATGTCAATGATTCTATCTTCGTACCCCTCTTTTTGCTTATAGGAGCGTCCCATCTCTCGCTCGATAGCCTTCACCATCTCCAAACATTTTTGAGGTTCGATAGAGGTTTCGACCATAATCACGGCGTTCACAAAACGATTGTCCGAGACAAAGCCCCAAGGTTCAGTTTCATAAAAAGAAGAGAGAAGACGAACATCCCCCAACAACGATGCAATAATCATCGTTGCCGAAGTGATGTTCTTTCTCTTATCACCCAAATTAGAACCCAAACCAAGAAAAAGATTTGCCATTTTCAAAAAGTAAGCTTAGAAGCTGTATAAATTTTATTAAAAAAAAATTAGAGTTTCACTCTCTTATTTTCGGCATCTTTGAGATTCTTTTAGGTGGCTTCTATAAATTCATTTCGAGGAATTTTTGAATTTATTTCGAGTAAATTGCTGTGCGAAAGGAGGAAGCAGTGCAAGCACTGTGACCGACTGACAAGCAGCAATTTGCCAAAATAAATCAAAAAGTACCGAAAAGTTTATCAATCTGCGATTTACACTTTTTAAATTTTAAACGGTGAATTTATAGTACTCACCTTAAACCTATTTTTATTCTCCTTTTTTGATAATAGTCCACTATTTTCTGCAAAAGAAGATTAAAAATAGATTTAAAAATCTCTCTCAAATATGCTCGAAATAAA